>MGGS01000008.1 GCA_001792535.1 Candidatus Woesebacteria bacterium RIFCSPHIGHO2_02_FULL_42_20
CGAGAATTCTCAAACCCGGCGGGGTTTTTTTGGTTACGCTGCCTTTTGGCAGGTTTAAACAGACCCCCTATTTGGAAGTTTATGACTCAAAAACTATAAAAGGGTTGTTTAAGAATTTCATATTACAAAAGATGGAGTACTATGAAAAAAAATCTGACACAGTTTGGGAATACATCGGCCATACCAAGCCAAAATTGCCGAAATTGAAGCGCGGTGAGGTTTTTAACTGTGTGACATGTATAAAGCTAAGAAAATCAACCTATTAGTTAGTGTTGTGGTACTGCGATATAAAAAGCTAGAGGATACCCTTGCGGCGGTTGGCTCGGTGCTCAAACAGACTTACAAAAATGTCGAAATTATTGTGGTTGACGACGCCACGCCGGATGAGTCGTACAAAACAATTGCCCAAAAGTTTCCCTGTGTCAAAATTGTCCATCTCGAAAAGAGTATGGGCCGTTCCGCACACAATGAAGGTTTAAAGATGGCAAAGGGGGATATTTTGGTGCCAATCGATGCAGATATGCGTTTGCCCAGGGATTTTATTTTGAAACTTGTAGATAAATTTAGCAGATATCCCCAAATAAATTTTATCGCCCCCAATCTTATTCATCCTACAGATAGTGCCTTTGAATGGCGGCCGGTTTATGACCCACGTTCTGTTGTCCCTGGTGGATATGATTGTGCAGGAGGACTGCCGGCAATGAGGGCAAGCGCATTTGACAAAGTCGGCGGTTTTAACCCCGACATTTTTTTGTACGTAGACGAATGGGAACATTTGATACGGATTTGGGAGGCTGGGTACAGGGTCGTCTATTTTCCGGGTCTTGTAATGCACCACACATACTCGGCAAACCCATACCGCTCAATGATGATGGGCTATCATACTGTAATAAACCATATAAAACTGTATGCAATGTATTTGCCTGTTTACGTTTGGTTGCGGTTTCTTTTCCACCACGGGGGGCAATTTTCGGATGCCTTTGCCACCGGAAAGGTGAACAGACTTGGGATGATTAAGGGAGTTTTACAGGGAATTTGGGTACTTGCGACGGCCTTGCCCAAAAGGAGGGTTGTCAGTCGCCGAACACTGGATAGTTTCATGAAATATTATTTTCCCGTCCGCGGAAAGGTTGTGGTTACTAAATGGGGCTGGACTTAGCTGCGCCTAACGCGGTTAACTTTGGAATGCATGAAGCATAAAAGTGTGGACATTTCCATCTTTGAAGACAATTTCAAAATTATTCTTCGCCAGCAAACTTATGAGCTTTGCGATTTGTTTTGAATTTAGCATCTGGCGGTGAACCTCGATGATTGCCTGCTGCACATTCTCAAGATGCCTGCTTTTTGCCAATTCGGATATCACTTCCGTCTCCATCCCTTCGATATCGATCTTTAGTAAATCTATTTTGGTTTTTTTGGGGAGTTTGTCGCTTAGCCGGGTGCAGTTGACCTCCTCATACTCACCAATTTTTTCTCCCTCAGCTAAGTGCGCGGAGGGATGAGCAGGGTTGCCGGCTAATTTTGCGCGCGCACGTTTGTCTCCGACGAGGGCCTGATTATAAAGTTGGCAGTCTCTGTCAAATTTACTCAGGTTTTTCGTCAGGTACGAAAAAGCCAGAGTAGATGGCTCAAAGCAAATTAATTTAACCTTCGGGTATTTGAGTTTAAAATACAAGCTTGTGATGCCAATGTTTGCTCCGCAGTCAACTATTAGTTTGGGATTTTGGACAAATTCAACCCCGTATATTTTTTTGATAAAGACGTCATCGAATATGTGTATAAAATTACGAAAATCAGGGAAGCGGATTATGGTGCGCATATTGTAAAACAGCAGAATTAGTCTTAGAGTTTGGTAGATCATGAAAAAGGTACTGTTTATTTTAATACTAGTTGTGGTTGTGTTACTACCAAATAGTCCTTATTTTAGGCGTCAGGTGTCCGAGGATTCCGGTATGTTTATGTATCACGGCCAGAAAATATTACAAGGGTCTGTTCCTTATCGTGATACTTGGGAACACAAAGGGCCGGTTATTTTGTATGTTAATGCCTTAGGCCTTTTGATTGGAGGAGGATCCGTTTGGGGGATATGGTTGATTGAAGTTGCGGGTATAGCGTTTTCAGTGCTTCTAATGATTGAAGTGTTGCGATTAGATTACAAGCGAATTGCACTTTTTGCTGTTCCTTTATTTTTGTTTGCTTTGGTTTTTGTTTTAGACGGCGGAAATTTGACTGAGGAGTATTATCTTGTTGCTCAGGCACTTGCTGTTTATCTCTATGTTTACGCCCGGCCCCGAAACAAGTGGGTTAGGTTTTTGTTCCTTGGTGCACTTGCTGCCGCGGGGTTTTTTCTGCGCCAGAACCTGATTGGAGTATTTGTCGCCATTGCGGTTTGGGAAATCATATCGATTAAAAAAATCCCGTCTGTTCTCCTCATGGCAAGTGGTTTTGTGGCTGTCTCTTGCGTGATTGTGGTCTACTTTTACTTAAACGAATCTTTACCACAGTTTTTTGACGGTTTTGTTAGGTTCAATCTTGTTTATTCCTCCTCCGACTTTCTATCAAGACTAAAAACTGTCTATATGGGTGTTTGGATATTGGCCAAGTCCGGCATGGCTCTTCTAGCTATTCCCGGCGCCATTTTGGCGCTATGTTCCAGGAAAAAATCGAAATTGCTGTCATTTGCGCTAATTTGGTTGCCTGTCGAGGTTATGCTGTCGAGCATTTCAGGAATACATGCTGCACACTATTACATGCCATGGCTGATGCCACTGATAATTTTTTCTGTTTATTTACTTTCGCGCATCCGGTTGAAAATTGCCGCCGCTGTCGTACTATCGCTGACAATTATTCCCGTTGGAGTCGTTGCTTTTGAGTATTTGCCCAAACCGACTGTAGCAGTTTGTCAGGACATTGCATGGTTTTTACTGCCACAGTCAAATTTCTTCGAATGCGGCACTTCTAAAAGGCAATTGACCCAATACTTAAAACTTGCTACCAATAAGGATAATAAGGTGCTAATCTGGGGATTTGGCGGAAGCGTCAATTTTGCCTCCAATAGGCTTTCGCCAACACGTTTTACTTATCAATATCCGTTATTTTTCCGTGGTTATACAAATCCAGACTTAGTCAATGAATTTTATAGAGAGCTTGTTGCCAACCCTCCTGTGATAATTGCAGACGTCACAAGCTTACATTACCGTGTGCCACCTTTAGATAAGCAGCATAGGGTGGGTTGGCAATGGGGGGTAATCTTACCTGAAATGGAAAAAGCATTTAGTTTTTTTGATACGAATTATAAATATGAAGCAAGTCTTGGGGATGAGGGATTTAAGGTGTATAGATATGTTCAAAAATTATGAAAATGCCTACCATTACCGTTGTTGTTCCCACATTTAACCGCCTTGGTCTTCTTAAGCGTACAATGAAAAGTATCCGAAATCTTTCCCCGGCTCCGGATGAAATTGTTGTTGTTGATGATCATTCTGAAGATGTTGGAGTAGTAAACTACCTTACTAAAATCGAAGGTATTAATCTTCATATAAATAAAAAAAACCTAGGTGATTTTGAAAACATGGCAGAAGGGATAAAACTAGCGAAATCTGATTATGTAATTATTTGTCAAGCGGATGATCTTATGCTCCCCGATGCTATTGGTGTATATAAAGAAAAGATGCAAGTGTATGGTAGCCGACCAGGTGTTTACATTACCGGTGGATTTATGATTAATGAGCTGGATGCAGTGACGGGGAAAGTCATGCCATTTAAAAACGATATGTATATGAGACCACCCAGATGCGTAAAGGAATTTTGGAACCATTGTTGGTTTAACCTTCTGATTGGCGGTTGGACGGCTTATAGAAGGGATGTCTTTGATAGAGTTGGTTTTTGGGGAAGGAAGTATGGAAGAATTGGAGAAAATGAAATGTCCATGAAAATTTTGCCAAGGTATGATGTATGTTTCATTGCCAAACCCACTTTTGCATACAGAGTTCACTCAGCCCAACTGGGTGCGAATGTCCCTATAGGGGAAGAGTATGCCAGGGGAATTAATGAGAGTAGAGATTCTGCGCGGGTTTTATATGACTTTGAGAGGGATCAATTAATAATTAGATCATTTACACCTTACGAAAAGCAAAAAAGGGTTTTCGTAAGGAAACCACTCGCGTATTTTTTGTGTGTCTCTATCTTTTTTCTGTCAGTAGGTAATGTTACCCGAGCCAAGAAGTTTTTTGATCTGTTTATGGAAGTTTATCCAAAGCCTATCTTTTCAAAGGTTACTGCAGTAATTTTTTTTCAGTGGATGGTGCGCCTGGGCCATGAGTATTTGGTCAATCTGTGGTTGAGGGTTAGGTATCGTGATAAACCGATACATGAGATAATGGAACAACTTAACTGGGGTGCTGTCTAAAAGTTAAAACAAAGGATAAATAAAATGAATAATAGAAGTCCCCTGGGCAGCTATTAAAAATATACCGAAGAATACCAAGATTGTTACCATCGGGATCATCCACCATAGCTTTTGTTTCCAAAGAAATGTGATAAGTTCTCTTAAACTTGATATTTTAAGCTGGGCATCTCGCCCAATTTTTTTTATTTTTTTCATTTCAGGTTATTAAGATTAAAGTCCATGACAAGCTTTTTTTCAACTACGAAATTTTCAAGGACCAGAAGATCAATTCCACTTTTCATGAAAGTTTTAAAAGCATCACTCGGGCTTGTAACAATTGGTTCACCTTTAAGGTTGAATGAAGTATTCATGATTACGGGCACACCGGTAAGTTTTCCAAATTCCTTGATTAAAGCGTAGTATTGCGGTGAAAGTCTCTTATTTACAGACTGAATTCGGGATGTTCCCATGTGGGAAACCGCAGGAATCGTTTTTGGTTTTTTGGCCGGAATTACAATTATCATAAACCTTGCCGGGCCACTGGTTGGATCGTCTATGTCGAAGTACTTTTTCGCCTCTTCTTCAAGTACTGCGGGTGCAAAAGGTCGGTATGGTTCCCTAAACTTTATTTTGCTGTTGACGATATCTTTCATCGAGGCACTTCTAGGATCGGCAAGGATACTTCGGTGACCCAAAGCCCTTGGACCCCATTCAAATCTTCCTTCAAACCAGCCTACGACTTTCTTTTGGGTGAGGGCTTTAGCGATAAGTTTAATTAACTGTTCTATGTTGTATTGGGTAAAGGGAATCGAATTGCTATTTAAAAAATTTTTAATTTGGATTTGTTGGTATCCTTTTCCAAGATACGCGTGTGTCATTTGGTATCTTTTTTTGTTATTTAATACGTTGTGATATAGATAAAGCGCAGCGCCCAGTGCACCGCCCGCGTCTGACGCGGCTGGTTGGATCCATAGGTTTTTAAATGGTGTTTCTCGCACAATTTTTCCGTTTGCGACCGAATTTAAAGCAACTCCGCCAGCCATGCACAAGTTGACCAAACCGGTTTTCTGGTGGATATAGTTAACCATTCTGACCACCACTTCTTCCGTAACCTTTTGAATAGAAGCTGCAAGATCAGCGTATTTTTGGTTTTCCTTAAGTTTTGTTTCAAAGTCACGGGGTTTATCTCCCCAAAACCTCGGATAACCTGTTTTTTTGGTAAAGAAAAGATCATTTTTGTCCCGAGGTTTGCCGAAGAGACCAACGAATTTTTTACTAAAGGACTTTTGAGGTGAGGAATGGAAAGTAAAATAGTCAAGATCAAGCTTGATAGAACCATCATCATTTATTTCAAGGATTTTTTTGATTCTATCCGTAAATCTTGGGTTGCCATACGGAGCCATGCCCATCACTTTGTATTCTCCTTCGTTGACTTCAAAGCCAAGATATGCAGTAAAGACACTGTAGAGGAGCCCCAAAGAGTGGGGGAACCGCAATTCTTTATAGATATTTATTGTGTTCCCCGTACCCACACCCCAACTTGCGACTGTCCACTCGCCGACGCCGTCAAGTGTCAAAATCGCAGCCTTTTTGAAAGGCGACGGGTAAAATGCGGATGCTGCGTGACTTACGTGGTGGTCGCAGAAATAAATTTTGTCGGCGCTTATTTCCAAATGGTTTGCTATTGAACTTTTTATCCAAAGCTTTTTGGGGAGCCACTCACGCATAGCTTCCACAAAGAGCTTCCTCGATGAGGGAAAAGTGGATAGAGTCTGAAGGAGAATTCGTTCAAATTTTACATAAGGCTTTTCATAAAACACGACGTAATCCAGGTCTTCAGAATTAATACCAGCTTGTTCAAGGCAGAAACCAATAGCCAACTTGGGAAAATCTGAATCGTGCTTGATTCTCGAAAATCTTTCTTCTTCTGCTGCAGCAATTATTTTACCGTTATCAATTAATGCAGCAGCGCTGTCATGGTAGTAGCAAGAAATTCCCAAGATTTTCATTAATATTCTCTTTTAAGAGCTTGAATTGAGGAGAAGTTAATGTTTCTTTTGTCAGTCCATGAGACGGTTCCCTTAACCTTTAACGGGTCGGAAAATAGTTTGTAGATTAAGGCAAAAGGGCTAATCATACTAATGAAAAAGAGATTCAAAAAAATTTTAGTTTGGAAATCTAAAACAGCGTTACTGATTTTTTTCCACTTGTTCCAAATGTTCATCTCAAAGTATTTTACCTATTAAGTTTTTGTGCTTCAATAGTATTATACGTATACTTAGTCAGTGATCATATCAAAAACACCCTTAAGAATCAGTTTTGTTGGCGGGGGGACGGACATTCCCTGGTTTTATAAAAAATACCCGGGCGCTGTTGTTTCGACGGCAATAGACAAATTTGTTTACATAACAGTCAACAAAAAATTTGATCAAAAAGTTCGTGTAAGCTATTCGAAAACAGAAATAGTTGACAAAGTGGAGCAAATTAAACATGAATTGGTGCGGGAAGCCTTGAAATTAACAAAAATTGGCGGTGGCATAGAGATTACTTCGATTTCTGACATTCCTTCTGAGGGTACAGGTCTGGGGTCATCAAGCAGTTACACGGTAGGACTTTTAAATGCTCTTTATGCTTTTAAAGGCAAACATGTAGGAGTGCAACGACTGGCAAGCGAGGCCAGTCGGATCGAAATTGACATTCTGGGCAAGCCCGTCGGTAAACAGGATCAGTATATTGCTGCCCAAGGGGGCCTACAGCACATAAAGTTTAACAGAAACGGATCCGTCTTCATTGATCCGATTATACTGCCTCAAAAACTTATGTATAAACTTCAGTCAAATTTGCTCATGCTTTATACCGGCTTGACCCGCTCTTCTTCATCCGTATTAAAAAAACAAAAATCGGCAGTTATCAAGAGCCCAAAAAAGCTTATGGTAATGCAGAAGATGGCAGATATGGCAACCGACACAAAACACGCGCTCGAGAAAGGTAAACTGAATGATTTTGGTGAGCTTTTACATCAAAACTGGCTTCTGAAAAGGCAGCTGGCAAATGGGATAAGTAATTCTAAAGTAGATAAGTGGTATCTGATTGCACGGCGTTTGGGAGCAATTGGTGGGAAAATTTGCGGTGCAGGTGGAGGAGGCTTTCTGCTTTTATTTGCCCCCGGTTCCAGGCATGCTGGAATTATTTCTGCCTTAAAAGATCTCAAGAAAGTTGATTTCAATTTTGAAGCCCAAGGGAGTCAAGCATTTTATGTATAAAGATATAGATTCTTATATTAAAGAAGTGAACACAGCTCTCGGAAACTTGAATTTGGGAATAATTGAACGAATAATCAAAAATATTGAAAGAGTAAAAGGAAGTGACAAGCATGTATATCTTATTGGTAATGGGGGAAGTGCTGCTACGGCAATCCACATGGCGTGTGATTTAGTCAAAAAATGTAATATAAAGGCTATTGCTCTAACTGCCAATATAGCTAATATTACAGCTTTTGCCAATGACGTTTCCTACGATGACGCATTTTCCGAGCAGCTTAGAGTATTTCTTGAAAAAGGTGACGTTGTAATCGCAATATCGGCAAGTGGAGAAAGCAAAAACGTCATTAAAGCTGTGCGTCTTGCCAGGTCAAAAGGTAATATGGTAATCGCCCTGACGGGTTTTATGATGGGCGGCAAACTTGCCAAGCTGGCAGACATTTCGTTAGTGGTTAAAAGCAACAGTTATGGAGTGGTGGAGGATGTTCATATGACCTTCAATCACATACTTAGTAAAGTATTATCTATGCAAAAAAATACAGGGTGATTACTTACTATATCTGGTAAGTGCAGTCCTATCACTCCAAATAATTAAAAACTAATTAATGCGATACGTTTTATTTGAAAAAATTAAAATATCCTGTAATAAATAGTTGTTCATGAGGAGAAAGCTGAAAGTTACCGTTTAACTAGATAGGAAAAATACTCACCTGCCCGTATTTACTAAAGTCAGTAAATCTCTGTATCTGAACATGCACGGAAATTATGCGGAAATAAATTTAAAGGATTAATCGGTTTGCAAGTCAGTCCCAAAAAGTTTGCGAATAATAACCAGTAATGCTTTCCTGTAGTCTAGTAGATTAGGAATACTTTTTTTTGGGTCGGCGAATAATGGTAGACACCACAATATAATATAGGACTATATTGGCAAACGAGATGTTTGACTGCTAATAGTGTTTGTTGTTTAAATAGTGACCCACTTTTCGGGCTAAAGTGCTTTTTAGCTTTAATTTGCAATTTTTTCGACCTCAATCTACAATTGACTTGTGGAGAAAAAGCGTACCTACAATAATAAGCAAGTTGAGAAGAAATGGCAGGAGCGATGGCTGAAGGGAAAAATTTATTCACCAAATCTGTCTGTTCCGGATAAGAAGTTTTACAACCTCTATATGTTTCCTTACCCATCCGCAGAAGGCCTTCACGCCGGTCACGCCTTTTCTTCTACCGGGTCAGATGTCTACGGTCGTTTTCAAAGAATGGTCGGATGGAACGTTTTTCAGCCGATAGGCTATGACTCTTTTGGAATCCACTCCGAAAACTACGCGATAAAGGTTGGGGAAACTCCTCAGACTATGTTGAAGCGAACAACCAACCACTATGAGAGACAATTTAAAAGCTTGGGACACGGCTATGACTGGACAAGAACGGTAACTACTTCCGATGTGGATTATTACAGATGGACACAGTGGCTGTTTGTCGAGATGTTTAAATCAGACCTTGCTTACCGCAAGAAAGTGGAGGTTAACTTTTGCCCTTCGTGTAAAACTGTACTTGCCGACGAACAGGTAATGACGCCTGCTCAAGCGATGAAGGAGCCAAAAAACTTTGACGGCTCGCCTGTTGCCGAACCAGATAACGCACGAATTTGCGAGCGCTGCGGGACAGTTGTCGAAAAACGCGATCTTGAGCAATGGTTATTTAGGATTACAGATTATGCCGACAGGTTACTTGCTAATTTGGCTAAAATTGACTGGCCAGCAAAAATAAAGCTTGCCCAAAAAAATTGGATAGGTAGGAAAGAGGGGATAGAGATTAAGTATCCAATTCTCAATTCTCAATTCTCAATAGCCGTTTGGACGTCCAGGCCGGATACCAATTTTGGGGCCACTTTTATTGTTATTTCTCCTGAACATCCTGACGCACTGAAATTGACCAATTCAGATCATAGGAAAGAAATCGAAGATTATATCAAAGTATCTAAAAATATATCTAAATACCAGCGGATTGCGGAAGGCAGGGAAAAAACTGGTGCGTTTACCGGCAGCTATGCCGTAAATCAGCTAAACGGTTATAAAATGCCCATCTTCATTGCCGATTTTGTGTTGATGGATGTAGGGACGGGGGCTGTTGTTGGAGTGCCCGGGCATGATATCCGCGATTTCCAGTTTGCGAGGAAATTCAAAATTGAAATAAAACGAGTGGTCATTGGAACTGACGGAGATGAGTCTGAAATAGCAGAAGAAGCACAAGTCCAAGAAGAGGAAGGGAAAATGGTCAATTCAGAGTTCCTAAACGGTCTGGATATTCACCGAGCAACAGTTAAAATGATGGATTACTTGGAAGACAGGGGCTGGGGGAAGCGGACGACCAGTTATCATCTACGTGATTGGCTGATTTCCCGCCAGCGCTATTGGGGCCCGCCGATCCCGATGATATATTGCGAGTTCTGTGCCAAAAGAGAAATTTCGTATTTCACTAAACACAAACCACTAATCACTAATCACCACGACGACTGGTCATCGTTTGGTTGGTTCCCGGAAGAGAATCTGCCCGTTGAACTTCCCGTTATCCAAGACTACAAACCTGAAGGGACGGGCCGCGGGCCGCTTGCTAATCACCCCGAATTTTACAGGACGAAATGCCCACATTGCGGAGGCGAAGCACGAAGGGAGACGGATGTTTCTGATACATTTTTAGACAGTTCGTGGTATTTTTTGAGATACCCATCTGTTGGACTTGACGTTTCGCACAGCGAAAGCTCGGATCTTCGGACTTCGTGGCCAGATCGCTCGCTTTCATCTGCGCTTCAGCGTCACCAAACACAAATCACTAATCACCAATCACTTCCATGGTCACAGGAGGTGACTCGGAATTGGCTGCCGGTCGATCTCTACTTTGGCGGCGCCGAGCATTCCGTACTTCACTTGATGTATGCCCGATTTGTCACCATGGTTCTCAAAGACCTGGGTTACTTGAGCTTCGAAGAGCCGTTTCCGACGTTCTATGCGCACGGATTACTTATTAAAGACGGTGCCAAGATGAGTAAGTCCCGCGGGAATGTAATTAACCCCGATCATTATATTGAAAAATTTGGTGCCGATGCCCTTAGGCTATATTTAATGTTTTTGGGGCCCATGGATGCAAAAAGCGACTTCAGGGATTCCGGAATCGAAGGTATGAGGAAGTTTTTGAACCGACTTTGGGAAACCTTTGTTAACCTGCCGAGGACAAAGCATGAATCTGTGGAGGTTTTGTCTAAGCTCCACAAAACCGTCAAAAAGCTAACCAAGGATATATCGGAATTCAAGTACAATACATCGATAGCTGCGATAATGGAGCTTGTTAATTCAATTCGGAACGCGGGGAGGGTAAGTGGGGCAACCTTGAATGTTTTAGCTTTGCTAGTTGCGCCGTTTGCCCCCCATCTGGCCGAGGAAGTATGGGTGGAGGTCTTAAACAAAAAATATTCAGTTCACAAAGCTACTTGGCCAAGTTACGACGAGAAGTATTTAAGTACTGATAGTGTGCTTGTCGCCGTTCAGGTAAACGGTAAACTGCGGGGGCAGGTTGCGGTTAAGTTGGATAAAGCTGCCGACGAAAGCTACGTTGTTGCTTTGGCAAAAAGTGACCAAAAAATTTCCAACTGGTTAGCTAAAGGGAAGATTAAAAAGCAGATCTATGTGCCTAGTAAGATATTAAATTTTGTAATCTGATACATGTTGCCCAAGTTCAAGTGGCAGTTACTCATGCTTCTGGTTGGATTAATACTTATCGGTGGGGGATTTGTTCTAGGAAATTCAAGTTCCGGTTCTCCTAAAGTGGAAATAATCAACGATGAGTCGAGTCTAAATGATCTTGGGGATGTTGTGGTTGAGGTTTCGGGGCAAATTAATAAACCCGGGGTTTATAATCTTTCAGCCGGGTCAAGAGTGGAAGATGTCATAAATGCGGCCGGAGGGCTTACGAGTGAAGCCGATACGGAGTTTGTAGAAAAAAGAATCAATCGGGCAGCGCGCCTTTCAGACGGCCAAAAGATTTACATTCCCTCAGAAGAGGAAAACTCCAAAATACCAAATTCCCAAAACTCCAATAATGAGATATTAGGTGTCTTGGATAATTTGATAAACATAAATACTGCTAGCCAATCCGAGCTGGAATCTCTATGGGGAATTGGCCCTGTTTACGCCCAAAACATCATTGAACAACGTCCTTACTCATCTGTGGAAGAACTACTTACAAAAAAAATTATTAAGCAAAATGTTTACGACAGGGTAAAGGATCAGATAAGTGTTTATTAAGCCCTATCTCCTCTTAAGTGTTTTGTTTTATAGTTCGTCGGGTCGGTTAGGTTAGTTGTAGAATAAATCATGCGATTTGGTTTTTATGCTTTTCTTGTCCTTCTTGTATTGTTTCGAATTTATGTCTCAAGGTCAATTTTCAAAGACGGGGATAAAATCAGAATCACGGACAAGGTTGTTAGCGAGCCTCTGTATTTTGACAGTTCCCAGAGAATTATTTTACAAAATTTGAAGATTTATTTGCCTAAATATCCGGTCATAAGCTATGCGGACAATGTCGTTGTTGAGGGAGTAGTTGACGGAGACAGACTCAAAAATCCCAGGTTAATTGATGTTAAGGAAAACACTGGTTTTCTGTATCAATTTAGGGGAAAAGTTATCGAAGTGTATCGAAAATCCTTGCCCGAACCGCATAGTTCTTTGGTTGCAGGCATTACATTGGGATCAAAATCTTCCATGCCTCAAGATTTCTGGGAGGGATTAAGAAAGACCGGGACGCTCCATGTTGTTGTCGCCTCAGGCATGAACGTTACCTTTGTTGCCAAATTTCTAATCGAATCTTTGGTTTTGTTTATTAATCGCAGGCGAGCAGTGATAGTCGGCCTTCTCGGAGTTTGGGTGTATGCGCTTTTAAGCGGCTTTGACGCGCCGATTGTTCGGGCGTCTGTCATGGGGTCGATCGCTTTTGGAGCTGGGGCTTTTGGTAGGCTGAGTTTTGCGATGAACGCCTTATTTTTATCTGCACTTATTATGCTCGTTGCAAAGCCCGAGTGGTTGGTCGATACTGGCTTCGAGCTTTCTTTCTTGGCGACACTGGGCCTGGTTTTGTTTGAAAGTAAAATACGCTCAAAACTTGATATATTTCCGCGGATTTTTAAAGAAAGCTTATCAGCGACGCTTTCGGCTCAAATTGCTGTCAGCCCCCTTCTGCTTTTTGTTTTCGGCTACTTGAACCTACTCAGCCCACTTATTAACGTGCTTATTCTTTGGACTGTGCCGGCGATTATGATTATCGGCGCAATTGGCGGAATTGTCGGAGTAATTTTCGAGCCATTGGGACAGATGGTTTTGATGTTGGCGTATCCGTTGACACTGTGGTTTACATTGATAATTGATCTGTTTAGTTAATTTTCAAAAATTGGTGCTTGAAAATTTATGAAGCCTATCTGGAAATACTTTTTTGGTTTATTAATACTGGTTACCGTTGTTGTCTGGTTGGCTGTTATCGTTGGGTCGGATAGCAACTTGCATATCATCGCTTGTGACGTCGGCCAAGGGGACGCGATACTGCTACAAAATGCATCAAGTCAGATTTTGGTAGACGGGGGTCCCGGAAATAAAGTGCTGGATTGCTTGTCCCGCTATATGCCTTTTTGGGACAGAACTCTGGAGGTGGTGGTAATGACCCATCCACAGAGTGATCACTACGGCGGGCTGATAGAAGTTTTCAGGCGTTACAACGTAGGCATTTTTCTTGCTCCGAGTGTGGACAATAGCACTCAAGGTTACCAAGTGCTAAAAGATTTAGTAAAGGCCTCTCAGGCTCAAATTGTCAATCCCCAAAGGGGTATGAAGATGAGGTTGGGTGAGATACAGTTAGATATACTCAACCCAACTGCTGAACTGCAGGATGAAGAACCGGGTACTGTAGGTAAAAACAGACTCGGAGCATTCTCCCCCAAGCGTGACTTGAACGACTTTTCAGTCGTTTTTAATTTGAGCTATGGTAGCTTCGATGCGTTATTTACCGGAGATATTGGTCCTGAGATTTCAGACCAGATGGCAAAACAGCTTGCCCTGAGCGATAGTCGAAGGGTGGAATATATCAAAGTGCCTCATCACGGAAGTCGCAACGGTTTAACTGGAGAGCTATTGGATGTTACAAGTCCGGAAGTTGCGGTCATTTCCGTAGGGAAAGATAACACCTACGGGCATCCGCATGAAGAAACACTCAAGATACTAAGAGATGAAGATATAAAGATATTGAGAACAGACGAGATGGGAAGTGTCGAGGTTGTGACAGATGGCGAGAAATGGTGGGTGGTTGGGAAATAGAACCGCAGGTCAGCCACCTATAGTCTATTCAAGGGAAATTGTGTATAACATAAATCAGTTTTTGAAGTTCATAAATTATATTATGATAGAAAGAGATCCTGTTTATATTCGTCTTGCCCGTACGGTGGGTAGAAGGTTGCCGGATATAGAAGCGGCGGCTGGGAGATTTTTGTCAGGAATTAACCCGCTGGGTTGTACCAGGGGTCAGATGCGGGAACATTTAGATCATACCTACCCAGGTGCCCAGATCGATAGGACCAGCTTCGGCGAGCATTTACTTAGACATAGAAAGAGAAAAGCTTATAATGTTTTTTTTAGAACAAAGGGCGTTGACCCTGGCCATATACACGGGTTATATGGTAACCCGAGGGTTGAGGGTTACTATGCAGTAATTGACGGAAGCCCGAATACACAAGGTGAAATCATAAGTGAGGATAGGTTAGTTGATCGCAATCCCATCTAAAATTAAATGTAGCGGTTTACAATGCTGTTAACTTTGTCGTGTATGGCGTCTAAGTTGGGATAGATAAACTCGTCTTGAATGGTTCGGTTGTACCGCTCAATATAAGTGTCAATTTGGGGACATCTGGGGTAAATAAAACAATGGGGAACGCCGTCTTTTTTCAACTGCTCATCGAATGACCCCAGGTTTTCGCTTCCGTTGTCTGATTGCCAGACTCTGACTTTGCCCGGGTATAGATCTTTAAACCTGTGGTAAAAATCGGTCATGTTTTGGGAGGTTAACCGTTTGTAATTTAGAGTCAGGGCGAACTTCATTTTGACGTCGATGGCGGAGATGAAATACTCTTTGATCCCGTCCGTCACCCTCTCTACAGAGTCGGAATTAATGTATCCCCAGTCAATAGGCTTGGGAGAATGCTTTACTCTTAGCCGTTTCTTCTTTTTAACTTGATTTTGAGCCCATTTGCTGGCCGGGTCGTGGTATGTTTTGCTGGCCTTTTGAAAGAAGAACTTGTTTCTTTTGATGACGTTTACGATGGTGGAAACAGAAATGGTCGGAATACTTTTTTCCCGACAAAACCGGTCTAAAAATATTTTGATTTTGTCTTTTCCTAACCGAAAATGTTTCTTTCTTTGTTCTCTAATAAACTCAACTATTTGAGCTTTGGTTGCCGGCTGTCTGGTTTGGTGGGGGCGGGTGGATTTGGGAACCAGGGACGACAGGCTGCCTTCCCCATTTTTTAGCCTTTGTTTCCACCTGGAAATAACCTTCCTGTCCACTCCGAAAGCCTGCTTGGTGATGGCTTCGCCGTGAGCATCATAAAAACGGATCATTTCCATACGTTTTTTGGCAACTTCACTAGAGTCGAATTTCCTTAGGCTTGGAACCATCCTCATCACCCCCTTAATGCCTGAAATATAACTCCAAAGAGGATATGACTTGGACGAATATTCCACAACCATCTAATGTCGCATATGTATCTTAACTTGTTCAGACAGGGCGGTTTAACTCCACAGGTTTTTGAATTTGCACATATGTGCCGTTTTTTGATTTCAAATCGGTTAGTTGCAGATAGAATCTATCGTCTTTATCCTTTATGAGTTGCACAAATAAATGGTCCCGGCTTACCAAGTTGTTCAAAGAAAGAACTTCATTTGACCACCAATTTCGTCCGATGAAAATTCCTTTGTCTTTGGGTGATAACTCTATGAAACCGGGTTTATCGTCTCCCTTTTGAAATACCCTCTCTTGAATGAGCATGAATTCTATATAATCAGGGTGATCTTTTTTTAAGTCTGGGTGTTTTTTTAAATTAACTACCCTCAAAACCGTTTTCCAAGGCTTATCTGGGTTTCCCAGAATTATTTTAATTTCACCATCCTCCAGATCGTATCTTTTGGGTTTGTGGGGCTCGAGGCGTTCTGTCTCAATGGTAGGATTGTCTTCTGCCTTATTTTCGGCTACGGCTGCTGGTGGTTCTTCTTCAGGTTTATCTTCGGGAGCATCTACTCTGGCAATAATGACCGAAATGTTGTCAGCACCGCCGTTTTTGTTGGCTAGATCAACTAGACTATCGCAGGTTTCTTGAGGATCTTCTCCGAGGTTAACCGCCTGCATTGCATCTAAAATGTCTTGTGTATCCGTTATTTCCCAGAGCCCGTCTGAACAGAGCAAAAAGACATCGCCTTTTGTAGTTTCGATTTGATGAGTTTCGGCGTCCGACTGCATGCCATATGTTCCTCCCAATGCATTTGCAAGTACGTTTTTACCATCTTCGTCTTTAATATCGTCAATATGGCCGCTTTCTCCAAAGACTTTGTGGGCTACAAATGTTTGATCGAAAGTGACGAATAGTTTACCGGCTCGAAGTAAATATGTTCGGCTATCACCAACATTACCGAGTATCGCCTCGCCAGTTTTGCGGTTGATTAGCACACCGGAGTAGGTAGTGCCCATATCACCAGTCATTTGCTTGTCGGCGTAGCGGATTGCTTGTTGCATGCTCTTTTGGCCAAGTTGGCCTGATTCTGCAACTAGTTGAGCTAGTTTTTCAGGAACACTTTTGATGGCTAACTCGCTTGCGATTTCACCTGCGAGGTACCCTCCCATTCCGTCTGCGGCTTGGAGTAGAAGCCAATCTTCGATTGTTTTTGTGTCAACGTTGTCCTCATTGTGGTCGCGGACTTGTCCAATATTTGTTCTTTGCCCGACTGCAAGACTGATTCTTTTGGCTTCAACTTCGTTGGCTACTGCCGGGCCGACTGAGGGAAGTGCATCAAAAAATGCCACAGCGACCCCTTCCGCTTGTTTCACGGATTCAGGTTCTTTGTTGCTTCCGAATAACTTATTTAATCTTTCTCTCATGGTTTTTAAACTATTATTTCCTCTTTGGAATTTTGCAAATACGACCAAGATTTGATCAAACTTTCAAAATTTCATAGGTACTACTTAAGGCGGGGTGAGGAAGAGGGTTGTATTGAAAAAATGAGGTCACGCGAACGTGACATTTTCAATGTTCAGACTAAATCTGAACTCTCTTCTCACCCCGCCTTTATTCCTGAAAGACTCCTTTCCGCCCTTACGGTGCCGACGTGCAGGAGGTCCAATCATAGACCTCCGTGAACTCTGGTGATCCGGGGATCACCAGAGTTATTTCAGTTATGTCGTAGCCCGGACTCCGGGCTATTTGTAACCAAAAAAATTCGGATGGTGGGTTGACCCAGCGCCCACCCTGGCATCTGCCAGGGGGACAGGGGATCCACCCCTCGGTGGGCAGCACCCCTTCCAGGGTGCCATTCAGGATCTGAACTTTCAGATCCTGCCCACACAACTCGACGTGGATTCCCACGTCGATTCGCTCAACTCCCGGAACGATCCGGTAGCTGTGCACCGACATGAACCCGGGCACGCAAGGTGCTTTGGGCTCATTTTTAGCTATGATCGGGAGCCACGCGCGTGGCTCCAGTTCTGCAGCTGGCGCTGCGGTTGAGGTTGCCGGGGAGGCGACCACGATGAGGATGAACAATGCGGCCAGCCCGAGGGCGGCCGCTCGGCGCAAGGTCTTCATCTTTTCTCCTTTGAAAGGAAAATAAGGACTCCTGTCCCAGTTAGATAGCGCTTGTTGCGCATCAAACGGGACAAAAGCCCGCGAGTCGGTGGCGACTTCCTCTCCCTTCATTCAAGGGGTCCCTTCAGCTTTGTCCGCTGAGGCCCAAGGCAGAGATGCCGGGGAATAGACAAAATAATCAATTCTCAATTATCAATGAATTTATCTACTTTCCAGCATCTCCGCTTTTTGAACAAAGGTAAGAATATTTAATAAGGATTTTTTCAGGAATGTCAAAGTGCTAAATAATAAATCTTTTTTACTGTGGCTGTCACAGTTAAAGATGTTATTAGCCCATAGTCTATAGATTAGCCAAACAGTTCGCTTGACAGTACTTGACAGAAATGATACAATCCTGACAATATTGAGTAGTAAACGGACTAACTTTGTGGAATAAATAATGAATACACAATAATTTGGAGGTTAATAATCAATTATCAATAACCAATTTTCAATAAATGATCAATGAAAAAAGTATCAAATAGTAAATCTAATCTAGAAGAAAGAACTGCAAAATTTGGTGAAAACATAATAGATTTGGTTAGAAAAATAAAATTAACGTCAGTCAATAAAAGGATAATTGAGCAAGTAGTTGGCTCTGGCGGTTCAACAGGCGCTAATTATTGTGAAGCCACCGAAGCCGAGAGTCGGCAGGATTTTATCCATAAAATTGTTTAATTAGCTAACATGAAACTTAACACCGCTTTTACGGACGACTATATAATGCAGGTTTCAAAGCAAATATTTGCTCCTGTGACAGTTGGAGAGAGCGTTTTCTGTCGCTGGTTCCCGGGTCACGGAATGACCGTGCGGATGATGCAGATTTTTTCAGACGAGAGTTTTTTGAAAATAGGCTTTGGGGAAAAGTACGGCAAAACTATCTTGGTCAGGATAGATGCTTCTGACTTTGCGATTGATCCGCTTCATTTGTTTTTTATGTACGTCAAAAAGAAGCTGGCTGATGAACTGTCTAAATTCAAAATTACTTCGAATGTAAAGGAAGCGAATTTTGCACGGCGCACGCCTCCCACGGTTTTCATTATTCAGGAAATAGGAAACATGTGTATTAAAGCCGTTGATAAAGGCTTTGATGTTGTTTTTATCATTGAAGTAGGGAATTTCAAATCCAAACTAGAACGAGAACTTTTTTCCGCCTGGGCGAGAATCGTAGAACGACACTTAGACAAAATCCACACGCACATAAACGGGGAAAACCGGAAATTGCTTGATCGTGGAGCTTTGCCTGCGGTGCTTATTCAAAGCATGATTACTGTTGCTTTACCTGACAAAAAGGAGTGCGACCACTACGTTAACTATTATGAGAAACTTTGGGCTATGAAGTTGTCAACCCGACAAATAAATAAAATTTTTGAAGTTTGTGGCCATGACAGTTGGTTAATCAAAGAAGCCCTGAGGGGTATCAAAGACGCCAAATCGGTTAATGATCTTGTGGTGGATCCGAATTTGCTGCTCAAAGCGAAAATCCAATATGAACTTTACGGCGATGGCGAGAAAGAAGTGATGGAAACTATGTTTATCAAAGGAAAAATCCCTAAGTCTATGGAAAAGATTGCACTTGAACTTGAAAATGTGAATTTTTGGGGTAAAGACAGGAAGATAATGCGGATAATTGAGCAGGTTATAGTACAGCGCGGAGCGGCAGGGGAGCTAAACATTAATCCAAAGGACGAAAAGTTATATCTTGGGTCAATTGACATCAGTCAAAAGTTATCGCCCATAGAAAACAAAATTCTTGCCCATCTTTTTGAAGGAGAGGGGAAAATTGTGGGAAGAGATGCTGTCGCCAAACTTATTTGGGAAAGCCGAATGGAGGATAAATATTCGGATTGGGCTATAGATAAAACGATTTCCCGTCTGCGCAAAAAATTGTCGCTTTACACAAATCTTTACACGATTACCACGAAGAAAAAGAAAGGCTTTGTGCTGGAAGGGTAGTAATTTGCGCCTAGACTTCAAAAGAAATACAATTGTGGGTGATGAAGTATAAAAAACAAAAAATTCAAAGCAATTACGCTTTTATTGATAGCCAGAACCTAAATCTTGGTGTGCGAAGTCAGGGCTGGAAGCTGGATTGGCGTAAATTTCGCCAATACTTGCGAGATAAGCACAAGGTTGGGAAAGCATACCTTTTTATTGGCTATAAAACCGGAAAAGGTTTTACTCAAGATTGTTTAAACCTTTTTCGGGTTATGTAGTCCAAGTTGACTGGCTTAGAGGAAGCGTAGAACACAAAATAAAGACTGGCATCAGCGGTCGGTCGAAACCTTAGGCCTATCCAGTCATCGTGATGAATATATATTAACAGCAAGCCGTTTATATGTTAAACAAAGATCAAATAATCAAAAGCCTATCGAAAGCAACGGGTTTGCCGGAAAGCGAAATAAAACTCTATTTTCCCGAGCGGGAAGAGCATGGGGATTACGCGACGAACGTCGCGTTCCACCAGTCACCAATCACCAGTCACCAATCACCTTATCAAATTGCCGAAAAGATTATAGAAAAGCTTAAGACGGACAAAGATCTAAACAAGATCGTAGATAAAATCGAAGTCGCTGGCCCCGGATTTATCAATTTCTTTCTGTCAAAAGAGGCGTTACTTGATACACTAGTTGATATTAACAATGAGAAAGATGCATTCGGGAAGTCAGATTTATTAAAGGGAAAAAGAATAATGTTTGAGTTTGGCCAGCCCAACACCCACAAGTTACCACATATAGGCCACTTATTTTCTTACATTTATGGCGCCAGTATGACTAACATTTTGGAATTAGCGGGCTCTAAACTTCGCCGAGTGAATTACCAAGGTGATATTGGGCCTCATGTGGCAAAGTGTCTTTGGGCCTTTGAGAGAGGGAATCCGTCGGTACCAAGTACTTTGGAGGGAAAAGTAAATCTTTTACAAAAGATGTATCAGAAAGGAGCGCAGGCGTTTGAAAAGGACGAGAAAACAAAAACAGAGATTTTGGAGATTAACAAGAAAATCTATCTGAAAAAAGAACCCTGGTTTAGTCTTTGGCAAAAAACCAGAGGGTGGAATCTTGAATATTACAAAAAATTTGAGAAGAGATTGGGGGTTTCTTACGACAGGTATTATTTTGAAAGTGAGGTAGAGGAGATGGGGAAGAAGATAGTTGAGAATAATATTGGCGAGGTTTTTGAAAAAAGCGAAGGAGCACTAATTTTCAAAGGCAGCAAAGTGGGTCTGCATGATAGAGTTTTTGTTACAAAATACGGCACCCCGACTTATGAAGCCAAGGACATGTATCTGCAAAAGTTGAAGATGGAGGAGTGGCCTTACGATCTTTTAATAATTACCACGGCGCACGAGCAAAATGAATATTTCAAGGTGGTTTTTAAGGCTTTGGGAACATTGGACACTGCCTATAAAGGAAAACTTATGCATATTGGTTTTGGGATGGTGAACCTTAAAAGCGGCAAAATGAGCTCAAGAACCGGTGAGATTGTAAGTGCAGTAGATTTAGTTGATAAAGTTGTCGAAAAAGTGAGCCAGATAAATAAAGACAAGAAAATTGCAGAAGCAGTTGGCTTGGGAGCAGTCAAATACTCGTTTTTAAAAAATAATCCTTTACAGGATACAAAATTTGACATTGAAGAAAGCATTGCTCAGGAGGGAAATAGTGGACCCTACTTGCAATATACACACGCTCGTACACAGAGCGTTTTGCGCAAAGCAAAACCCACCAACCACCAACCACCAATCACCAATCACGCGCTTTCAGCGCCTGAACTATCGGTTTTGCGTTTTCTTCCCCGTTTTCCCCAAATCGTTGAAAATGCAGCTAAAACCTACTCACCTAACTTGATCTGCAATTACCTCTTTGATCTGGCCCAAAGATATAACAATTTTTATAATTCGAATCGGATACTAGGGGAGAAAAGTGAAAACTTCAGATTGGCATTGACTTTGGCAGTCGGCCAAATTCTCAAAACCAGCCTTAATCTTTTGGGAATTAAAGCACCTGAAAGGATGTAGTAAGATTCAGCAGACTGTTTTAGATGTTGAAGTACCCGCCGGTTTGGGTTTTGACCATATACCAAAAACAATAAAAGCTCGGTCATCCGGTCCGCTGGTCGAGCCCTCTGGTGGAGGTGGCGCCACTCTTCTGACTTCTTTCAGGAGGTTTCTGCCATAATTGTCAACTTGAGGTTTGGATTGCCCCCCGGTTTTTGCCGAGAAAGGGAGAGATAGGACACTTTTTGCGGCTTCTCTTCCTAGGATTCCCAAGCAGCCTGCGCCCAAGGGGCATCTTTGAGCAAGGTCTCCCGTTGCCCTGGCAAGTCCTGCCAATCCGCCTCCATTTTCGTCAAATACATTTACAAAACGTCCACTGCAGGAAGCGCCGCCTGTTTTTTGCTTCCATGGGCAAGTGTAGGATACAGTCTGGGCAGCCCTTTCCCTATAGGCATTGACAAGAGCATGAACAGCCTAATTAAATATTTCAGCCATGATGTATTATAACAGCATTCAAGAGAACCCCGCTCTCAGTACGGGGAGAATGTCATTAATTAATCCGTGCTGCTGAACTTGTAATAAATCCGTTTGGCAAACTCCGTGGTTAAAAAATAGACCAGAACCAAGATAAAGACGCTTAGCATAAAGCCCGTTTCGGGTCTAGCGAACTTGAAGGCCTGCTGGCCAAAAGCAGTAAACGGCAGGGCTATAGTAGCGATCCCTGCGACGAAAGTGAGAAGAATCAGTGTTGCCGACGGACGGCTTGCTTTCCAAAAGGAAAACTTGGTGCGGATTGAGTAAATGAAGACAAGTTCAGTCAGAATTGAGCCGACAAACCACATTGTCTGGAGAGTCTCCGGGCTGTACTGCGAAAAGATGGCGAAGAAAATAAAATCAAAGACCGAACTTACCAGGCCTAAAATAGTTGCAATTAGGGCAATGCCTTTGAGGTCGTATTTATTGGGCACAGTAAGTTCACGAGTATCCACGCTGTCTGTTGCAATGGCAATCATCGGAAAGTCCGAGAGTAAATTGACCAGAAGGATTTGGACCGGAAGCATGGGGAGGTAGTTGACTAGAAGAGAGGCAACCGCTACCGCATAGAAATTGCCGAAATTTGAGGCTAAGGTGGCCTGGATGTATTTAGTCGTGTTGGCAAAGATTTTTCTGCCTTCCTCTATTCCTTCGATTATGACTCGCAAGCTTTTGTGAAGCAAAACGATGTCTGCAGTGTCTTTGGCAATGTCGCTTGCACCTGACACAATAATGGCTACATTTGCAGCTTTTAATGCCGGTGCGTCGTTAATGCCTTCGCCCAGGAAACCCACCTCGTGGTTTTCTTTTAAAGCCTCGACGATCCTGTGCTTTTGCGCAGGCGTGACTCTGGCGAATATTGTGTAGCGACCCACCGCCTCATTAAATTGATTAGTGCTTAATTCTTCGAGTTTGTTGCCTGAGGTGACTTGGCTCTGCGACTTGATAAGGCCTATCGCCAAGCCTACTGTACCTGAAACTTCGCTGCTATCCCCGGTCAAGATTTTGATGGTAAGCCCTAGTTTTTTTGCATTGGCGATTGCAGCCGCGGCAGTAGGCTTGATCGGGTCGGTGAAGGAAATGACTCCGTCGAATTCCATAGAGTTCTCCTGATCCTCAATGTCGATCTTGGTTCCCGGAAGCTCTTTGTGAGCGATTGCTATAGTTCTTTTTCCTAAGTTACCTTTTGACGAGACCCAATTTTGATACTTGTTGTCAGTAAGCTTGCAAAGTTTGAAAATAGTGTCAGGTGCGCCTCGAGAAATAAGCAGATATTTTCCTTTGTACCTGACCAGTAGAGTATTTCTTCTTCGCTCAGGGTCAAAGGGTATTTCTTTTTCCGTTTTCGGGCAGTTTAACCCCCCAAGGACCTTATTTGCTGCCGATATTATTGCCATGTCAAAAGGGTCGCTACCACTGCCTCCAGGCTGATTTGAGGCCCAGTAGGCGTACTTCAGGCAATCACTCGATGAGGCGGGATGGATTTCATCCAAAGTGAGTCTGTTTTCAGTCAGGGTACCGGTTTTATCCGTGCATAAAACTTCAATGCCGCCCAAGTCTTCTACGCTTGAAAGCCTTTTGACCACAACGTGTTTTTTTGCAAGCCTTAAAGCTCCTCTTGAAAGGGAAAAAGTGGTAACAAGGGGGAGGGCCTCGGGTATGACGCTGACGGCTAAGGCCACGGAAAAGACTGCAAGCTGGAATTTATCGGTGCCGGTGCCTTTTATGACCAGATTTATAATGTAAAGAATAACCAAAGTTGCTACAATCAACCTGAGGGTGAATGTTGAAAACTTGGCGATGCCTTTTTCGAAGCTTCCGGTGTGGGTGGTTTGAGTAGTCAGGCGTTCTATTTCGCCGAATGCAGTGTCTTTGGCTGTCGCAATGACAATTCCGGTGGCGTTTCCATGCATCACGCTGGTTGCGCTAAAGGCGATATTTTTGGCTTTGACAATTTGATCGACTGCGCCGCTTAATTTTTCGGAGGTTTTGGAAACCCTGTCTGATTCTCCTGTTAAGATTGACTCATCGATAATCAGGTTGTTGCAGGTAATGATCCTCATGTCAGCGGGGATAATGTCTCCGGGCTCGATTGCGACAATGTCGCCCGGGACCAACTTTTCGGCCGGTAGAGATATTAGTTTTTTATCGCGGATTACCATTGAGTGGGCTGTGGTATAAGTGGAGAGAATTTTTACCGCCTGGTGCGATCTGTACTCCTGGGTGAAACCCAAGAAGGTGTTGATGACTACGAAGCCTATAATTATTACGCTGTCTGCCGTCTCACCCAAGAAAAAAGTAAAAATGGAGGCGATTATAAGGACGTAGATAAATGGAGAGGTGAGTTGGCGGATCAAAATGTGGTACCAGTGAATTTCTTTTGCTTTGATTTTATTCAAACCATATTTTTTGAGTCGTGCCCCGGCTTCTTTGTGGGTAAGTCCGTCTGATGATGAGTGAAGATAGGAAAAAAGTTTTGAGTTGTCTTTCGTAGAGGATGATAAAGCGATACTGTCTTTCATTTTGAAAGCACTACCGTGGCAACGAGAAAGTAAATGATTAGGCTAACGATATCCTGGATGACGGTTGTAAAAGGACCGCTTCCTGCTGCCGGGTCTCTCCTGAAACGGGTAAATAGCCACGGGATGATTGTCGCAATTAGGCTGGCGCTGGTGACCCCGATGAACATGGAAATAGCAACGATGATTGATATTTGGTTATTTTGAAAAATGACAAAAGAAAAGATGGCAACCAAAAAAGACAAAATAAAGGCCAGCATTAATGAAGTTTTGGCTTCTTTGACCAGGTATTTTTTTATCTTGACTTTTTCGAATGCCGCGGTTCTTACATAAATCGTTTGAGTTTGTGTTCCTACCGCGTCATTCATATAGACAATGACCGGTATGAAAAATGCTAAGGCAAGCTCTTTTTGCAGTGTGCCCTCGAAATTGCCGACTATTTTAGTGGCAATCATTCCCCCTATAAGCCCCAGAATCAGCCAAGGGATTCTTTTTGCAAGCATCTTGGTGATGCTCAATTTGTTGACGTCCAAGTCGGCTTCGTTTGCAATTATGCCGGAAAATCTCATCAAGTCTTCAACGTGCTCTTCGTGCAGGATTTTGAGTATCTGCCCTTCATCGATTATACCCAAAAAGACGCCTTCTTGGTTTGTTACGGGAACAGTCTGACAGCCTTTTTGAATAGCGAGGCGGGCTACGTGATGCTGGTGGGAATGATCTGTAACGCTGTCAAATTTCCTGTCCATAATTTCTTCCAACCTTGACTGCGGGTTGGCAGAAAGAAGTTTTTGAAAGTCAACCACGCCGACCAGTTTACCGTTTGAGTTAACCACAAAAACATTTTCACTATTGGGCCAGTCGCTGCGGCTTTCGCGGATAGACTTAATTACATGGGCAACTTTGTCCCGCCTGGCAAAAGTGAGTTTGCATGGAACGGTATGCTGGCCTATGGAATGGGTTTTATACTCCGGCTTGTCTTCTGACATACAATATCATTGTAATCCCAATTTTTGCTAAAATACAAAACATGAGGTATGAAGTTTCCAAATTGGCCAATGGGTTGAGGATGCTGTGTGTGCCCACATCTTCGGTGGAGTCTGCCACCCTGACTATTTGGGTGAAAACAGGTTCCCGCAACGAAACACGAAAATTAAGCGGCATCAGCCATTTTTTGGAACACATGGCGTTTAAAGGGAGTGCGCGGCGGCCCTCGGCAAAATTAGTGGCCGAAACAGTTGACGGTATTGGCGGAGAATTTAACGCAAGCACATCGAAAGAGTGGATGAATTTTTACATAAAATGTAGAGCCGGAAAGCTGGAGGTAGCATTTGACGTAATAGCGGATATGTTACTCAGCCCGCTTTTGCTGGCCGAAGAAATTGAGCGGGAAAAGGGGGTTATCTG
The DNA here is from genome assembly GCA_001792535.1 of Candidatus Woesebacteria bacterium RIFCSPHIGHO2_02_FULL_42_20. GTDB lineage: Bacteria > Patescibacteriota > Microgenomatia > UBA8517 > UBA8517 > 2-01-FULL-39-21. The sequence goes on from MGGS01000008.1 coordinate 26,021, forward strand.
TGAGGAAATAGCCATGTATGAGGATACTCCGATGCTAAAAATCGGGGATCTTTTTGAGGAAGTAATGTTTGAAGATCATGCGCTTGGATGGGACATCGCCGGAACTAAAGAAACCGTCCGCGGCTTGAAACGAAGTGATCTGGTTCGATATATTAGTAATAGGTATTTTACGCAAAATATGCTTCTTACTGTTTCGGGAGGTATTGAGCCTGACTCAATTAATAAACTTGCCCGACAATTTTTCCTGGATTTGCCTCCTAGTGGTGTGGCACTTTCCCCAAAGCCTTACTTAAGTAAACAAACCAAGCCCAGGGTACTGCTTAAAACCAAGAAAAGTGACCAAGCCCATTTTATTTTTGGCTTTCCGGTAGGCGGCAGGGGGGCTCCCGACCGCTTTGTGTCAGCTGTATTGTCAGCTGTTTTAGGCAAGGGCATGTCTTCGCGGCTTTTTACCGAGATTCGGGAGCGACGTGGACTTGCGTATTCGGTGACGACAATTTTGGAAAGATATAGGGAAACAGGCTACGCGGCGGCATACGCGGGAGTGGATTTGACTAAAATTGATGAAGCAATAAAAGTTACCGCGGACCAATTTTACGGCCTTGCTTCCGGCAAATATAAAATCGAATCCGCGGAACTTACCAAAGCAAAAGAGTACTTAAAAGGGCATTTGGCCCTTTCTTTGGAGGACACGAAAGACGTGAACTATTTTTTTGGTGAGGATGCGCTTTTTAATTTACCCATTGAAACTCCCGAGTCAATGTTTATCAAAATAGATAAGGTAACAGCAGATGAAGTAGTTTCACTGGCAAAAAAGATTTTTGTGCCCAACCTTGCGAACGTTGCCGTAATTGGCCCTTTCAAAAGCGAGGATCGTTTTGCTAAACTTCTTGTGTAAACATGGAAAGAACAGTCATTTTAATAAAACCTGACGGAGTTCAAAGGGGCTTGATTGGTGAGATTATATCCCGTTTTGAAAAAGTGGGTTTAAAGCTAATTGCTCTGAAAATGGTTCACGTCGACAAGTCTCATGTCCGAAAGCACTATTCAAGTGATCGCACTGAGTGGTTAAGTCAGATCGGGGAAAAGACTTTAAAAGCCTACAGGGAGTTTGGCAAAGACCCTGATGAGTTTTTGGGAACAATAAATCCATTGGAAATAGGTAAAATGATAAACCGGTGGAATATTGATTATTTGACTTCAGGGCCGTTAGTCGCAATTTTACTGGAGGGTAATCACGCCATATCGGTTGTCAGAAAAATGGTTGGATTTACTCACCCCGATTTGGCAGACGCTGGGACAATCAGAGGAATGTATTCGGTTGATTCAACTGACCTTGCAAACGAGAAGAAAAGAGCCGCCAGAAACTTAGTCCACGCTTCGGGAAATGCAGAGGAGGCAAAGTTTGAAGAGGAGTTGTGGTTTCATAAAGCGGAAATTCATTCCTACAAACGAAGTGACGAGGAAGCGATGTTAGGATAGTTAATATTACCCAGTGGCTGACACCGATGGGTTGGACAAAGGCAAAAAGTAGCCATCCAACTAGCCCGATAAAGAGTACGTGATCATGCTTAGCTATTTTTTTGGCCACCATCACTAGCCACAATGTAAATGCCGCTAACCCTATCAGGCCTGACCAAATTGCCACATCCAAAAACAGGTTGTGGCTGCGCTCGACAATAAGCTCGTGCAAAGGCAAGTTGACCCGGGCGAACATTTCGCCAAAAACGACTTCATTTGTCTCGGCCCCGAAACCTAATAAAGGCCTTTCTCTAATTGTTTTAAAGGCCAGTGACCAGATAGTAAACCTGCTCTCAAATGCTGAAACGTTTTTTTCGAGGTATGCTCCCAGGATCGATATCAGTACAAATCCAACTCCCGCAAGAGAAACAAGATATTTACTGCGAATTAAATTGGTGAAAGTGACAATTGCGAATATAGCTAAGCCTGATCTGGAACCCGTGACAATGATAGCTATGAGGATAATTGGAAGTAAGACTATCTTGTAACGGCTTTTTTGAACAAAAGTGCTTCCAATTACCAGAAACCCCGCAACTGAATTTGCCTCGCCGATTGTTCCTATTGGGCTTATTAGTATTACAACCAAAGATTGAATAACGATCGAAATAATGATGGATTTAATCAGTAAGTTTTTTAGTTTTAGGCTGAACCCTTCAATTGTTTTGCCCAGGACAAAAAGAACCAGAAAAAACAGTATTCCTTGGTGCCGGTAGCTGCTTCCTAAAATTGAGTCAATCGGATGTACACCCATTAGGCTTGAGGCAAGCATAATGACTAGCCAGAGTAAAAATGCATAATCAACCTTTTTTAAATTGACTTTTTTACTCCACAAAAAAAGGATCCAAAAGACAAAGAGCAGAACCCCACCAATTAGAAAGAAGACTATCTTTGGCCCCTCATATGAATTATTTAGAGTCACAAGCGGTAATGTGGCTGACCAAATTATTATTAATCTGAAGATAGTTGACATTTGGACCTGATGTAATCATATTAATATAAGTGAGGAACATAGTTCACATTCAAAAGGGCATGGATTTCAATGACAGGGTTGTGGCACTTTCGGGTACACTGGTGCTTGTAATCACTCTACCATTGTTACTATTTGCTTTAACGACAAGACAATATTCACTTAAAACGAAAGCTGCGTCAGGTGAGCCAGTGCCGCCCGTAAGTGGTGCGTTTGGCAAAGCAGCTTCATTTGATGGCTCGACAGCTTATATAAGTCTTAATAACTCGGGGACTTTAAATTCAAATTATGGATTTACAATAGAAACCTGGCTAAGAGTGCCGGAGATAACAACCTCAGCGATGTCAGTTTTTAATAAACATATTCCCGCAATTTATAACTACTCCCCTGAGTTATTAGTCTCAAACTCAGTCAATCAGGATGGAAGTTACAGAGTGGCTTATCATTTTTCGGTAGCAAATGGTACATATTGTTTAAACACCACTACGTCATACACTGAGACAATTCCGAAAGATTCATTCTCTATAGTTACTTCGTGGAAGCACGTTGCTGCGGTAATTCAGAATGATGGCAGAAGTGAGTTATTTATTAATGGACAGAAGAAAGGTGCGTCAACAAGCATAGCAAGTCCGTGTAATGGAGGTGGCAGTGGCGCAGTCGGCGCACGCTTAGGTGGGGATGGCAGCACTTTATATGGCCAATATAAGGGAGAAATGGATGAGCTGAGGATTTCAAATATCGTACGGTATGACAGTGATTTTTCCATCCCTACAACTCCCTTTGCAAGTGATGCAAATACTATACTTTTGTACCATTTTGATGGAAATCTTGTTAACTCAGCTAGCCAGGACTATCATGGATTGCCACACGGAGGTTTTACGTATGTAGAAAGTACGGTACCTTCACAAAATTACTCATTACAATTTGATGGCAGAGATTTTGCGAAATCTGTTGACTTGCCGCTTCTCAGCGAATTTACGGTTGAGGCTTGGGTCAAAAGAGTCAAAGATACTGGAGATTATGAAGCATTTCTTTCTGATGCTAACGCAAACTATAGCCAAGCTATGTTGACACTTTTTATCGATGGCGGGAACAAGGATTGTGACCAAGATGAATTTGCATATTACCAGGTTAATGGTGATGATACTCAGTGTTCGGGAATTGTTGCCGATCTTGGCAACTGGCACCATGTAGCGGTTGTCAGGGAGGCAAGTGGTATTAGAAGAATATTTATTGATGGCAATATGGTGTCCGAGGCACTGAATTCGCCTTCTCCCACAAATAGTAATACACAATTACACTTAGGTCGTGCAGGAAGATTCAATAGCGAGTACTTTCAAGGTTATGTTGACGACGTGCGAATTTCAAAAGTGGCTCGATATAATGCTGACTTTGTTGCGGTAAGGAACTCACTCGAGACGGATACTAATACGCTTTTGCTCTATAAATTTAATGAAGGGAGTGGGCAAGCAGTGGCGGACCTGTCAGGCAATGGAAACAATGCGGTGCTAGGGAATACTAATGGGGTTGAGAGAGCGGATCCCCAGTGGTCACTAGAGTAATTATATTTTAGACTCCGGATCAACCCAAAGCATCCAGCCCTCTACCCATTTCTTTCTGTGAAGATCAAGCGAATCATACCAGTGGTTTCTGAACTTCTTAATGTCCATTTTCCAAATACCGCGGCCTTCCGAAGGGTCTGCAAGGACCACTTTTTTATTTTTTTTGTCTACATCAAGAAGTAGGGTATAATGCCCGTCTTCGTCGTCCAGGCCTTCCAGATCGTCCCACCAATTGACAATGATTACTTTCCCTTCTTTAAGTCTTTTGGTTAGGTCGGCTATCGTGCCATTACTTTTGAAATTTAAGCTTTTGAAGTACTTTGACAGATATGCATAAATGGCTTGTTGAGTTACGCCCCACCAAGGCAAAAATACGTCTTTGGCTATTTTTGCCTGTGTTGCCCTTATGCCACCTGCGGCCAAGACCATTTGAATTACTGCCGGGCCGCACCAGTCGGACTTCTGCTGCCAGCGGAATATTTTTTGCCAATCAGTTTGTTTCATATGTCGGAGTGCCCGGATTCGAACCGGGGACCTCTCGCACCCGAAGCGAGCGCTCTACCAACTGAGCCACACTCCGCAGACAAAGTATTTTAGCACTAATTGAAGTATGGTGGAGTTAATAATATCACATACCGCACTTTTTTCTTTTCATAGGCCGCTTTAGGGGAGCAAATCTCTTGGGTTTGGGGATTGAGGGTTATGGGCTTCCTCGGGCTCGGGTGGTTGTAGATTGTCTACTCCTATACCGGTCCAGTATCTTTGCAAGAACTGGTTTGTTTCAATTGGGTGCCTGCCCATTAGTTCTGGTGTTCCTGGCATACTTTTCCCTGCAGTATTATACAACGCGGGGTCAACCTAAAGGTTATTTTGGTGAATTTTCGATAAGTTTTGCCAGTACCCCTGTGTAGCCATTGCGGCCTTTGCCCCACGTCGCCTCGCTGAAGACAGCAACTTCTAAATATAATAGATCGTCGCCTATATCCCAGGGAGACCCCATAACAATTGCTGTTAATTTGCCTTTATCGGTAAAAACCCCCGAACCGGCAAAATTATAGGGTTCCTGGGTGGCGACGAATTCTTCTGCTTTTTTAGGAAATCAGGCTATATACACTCCCTGTGGAATTTGTTTATACCCGAACCAATGATCAGTCTTGTCCGTGTCTATTTGCAGCTGGCTTGTTGTCAGAAAGTCTCCACCCATGCGTGTTGCCGCCTAAAAAGATGCCGCCCATGATGGCTACTATTGAGGCACCCAGAGTCGTGAAAATGTTATCCATTGCCACGCCTACGATGGCATCGCCAATGCGGCCCTTAGGGTTGACATAGAGTGTCTCGAACTATTCTTTATTTAATCGGCGGCTCTCGGCGAATTTGAATTTTCCTTTGCGGCGCTCGCATCGGGCGGCGGCGTTGCGAGCGCCGCACCCAATGATTTTGCCATTTCCCAAATGGTGCCTCCAGAGGGAGTCGAACCCCCATCTCACCCTTAGGACGGGCTTGCTCTATCCATTGAGCTATGAAGGCGTTTCATACAGGAAACCATTCTATTCTACTACTTAAGATTCAAAGTATAAAGATTTGGGGCTGTGTCTGTTGCGCCGAGGCTTGTGAGAATCAGAAGTTTAGATGTATTGGAAAATGGGTATGCGTGGGGCGCGACGTACTGGCCGGAGTAAACAGATTGCCTGTTTGTCCCGTCGTAGTCCGTAATATAAACTTTGTTTGGCTCGGGTATGACCACGTGACTTGAGGTCGGGAACCAAAAAACGGGTTGGGTAGCCTTAGCTATTTCGAAATTCCGATCTTCTTTGATATCGAAAATATACTTATTACCTATTTTGATATCTCTGGTTTGTTTTTGGGTAGAGGAGCCGGGAAGGGGAGGAATTATGCCTTCCGGTAAGCTGTTTTCGCTGACGGCCGTGTAGAGAATCTTATTTTCATCCGGAGAAAATGTAATGTTTTGTGTTGCAGATTCGAATACCTGTCTGATTTCGTCCGGCAGTTTGTTCAGTTTAGCTTTAGTTTTTAGAGTCTCGCGTTGCTGCCAGTCCGCAAGTATTTCTTTTTTTTGCGATGATACATTCACGCGCTGGGCTTGGGGGGTAAATTTGCCCGAGTCGAGCAAAAAAGCACCGGTTTTTGTGGTAAGCAGTATTTCTCTGCCGTCCGGAGACCAAAGCCAGCTGGATTCGCTCGCGTCACCATCTGTTACTTGCGCCGGTTCGCGGCTAAATCCAAACGGAAAAGCGGAAATGTCGGTGACCCATAATCCGCCCGACTCCAAATTTTGCGGATCCACCGATACTGCGTAGGCAACCTTCGTCAGGTCAGTTGAAGCAATCGGATTGGATGCACCAGAAAAAGTTATCGCCGAAAGTGAGGCCGCTTGCGGAAAAAGGCTGACTTCAATCTGTGTTACTTCCTCTTTTTTAATTGTCAGTCTTTTGTTCCAAGTGATTAGACCGTCTTTTTTGATGGTTACGTCATAGGTCCCCGGCGGAAGGGGTATGTTTGCATTAGTGGCTGTTTTGAGGTCACCGTCGATAAGTATGGCCGCTCCGTTTGGGTCCGAGTTTGCAACCAATATACCGCGCGGCTCAATCGCGGTTGTTTTGGGATTAAATCTGTAGCCACGCGCATAGAGCGAAGCCAGTGTGCCTACAGTTCCCACAATAAGAATTGTCAAAACAAAAACGATAACGCGCACTTTGGTCATTTGCCTATTATACCAAAGCCGTGTTGCTTTCTCTCTTGTTTGGCAAGTTGTAACTAAATATAATAGCTACATAAATGCTTCGAAAACGAATCGCAATCGATCTTGGTACTGCCAATACATTGGTATGGGTGCAAGGGGAAGGTGTTGTTACCAATGAGCCCACAGTTGTCGCAATTTCGACAGACGATAACAAAGTCGTTGCTGTCGGCGAGGAGGCTAAAAGAATGCTCGGGCGCACTCCTGAGGCATTGCTCGCCAGTTGCCCAATGAGAGACGGTGTAATTGCGGATTACCAGGTGACCAAAGCCCTGCTTGCTTATTTTATCGGTAAGGTTGTCGGTAAAGTTTATTTTTTAAGGCCCGATGTGATGATTTGTGTGCCGGCGGGGTGCACTCAAGTCGAGCGTAGAGCGGCGCTGGACGCAACATTGGCCGCGGGGGCAGCGCATGCATACTTGATAGAAGAACCGTTGGCGGCGGCAATCGGAGCCGGGATTCCGGTTTCTGCGCCGTCGGGTCACATGATTTTGGATATCGGTGGGGGCGCCGCCGAGGCGGCTGTAATTTCTCTTGGTGGCGTTGTCACACATAAAAGCATTCGTGTGGCGGGTAACAAGATCGACGAAGCAATCCAGTCGTACTTAAAGAAGAAGCATAATATCATAGTTGGTGACCAGACGTCCGAAGAGATTAAAATAAAGCTGGCTTCAGCTGTGGAACTTGCCAAGGAAGAGAAAATGGAAATTTCGGGTCGCGACTTGGTGTTTGGTCTTCCGCGCTCAATTCCAGTATCGTCTACAGATATTACCGAAGCGATATCGGGGATATTATCTCAAATCGTCGGGACAGTGAAAGCTGTTTTGGAAGATACACCGCCGGAACTTGCCGCGGACATTATCGATAAGGGCATTACAATGAGCGGCGGAACGAGTATGCTTCGGAATTTTGACAAATTGATGACGGAGGAAACAGGTGTCCCGTGCCAAGTTGCCGAGGATGCCCTGTATTGTGTAGTAAAAGGTACGGGTGTTGTGATGGAAAACCTTGATCTTTGGAAGCGAAGTGTAACAACTAAATAGCCAGTTGTTAGTTAGTTCACCGCATATAGTAGTTTTGCTCTTTTTAAAATATTTTGTGGATGGTTTGAGGATAATAGGCGTGCAGCGAGCTTAATATTTTGAAAAAAAATTGTGAACAAATATGTTAGTTAATAATTTTCAGAAAAATATTTACACCTCCTATAGTTATAGGGTTTGTTTTGGTGAATACTAATTGGATGTCAGAGTTACTATAAGATAATGTTTAAAGGTAGAAAACATACTTGGCTAACAAGCAATTTAAGCGTAGTAGTAAAACGGTGTCAATGATTTGACCTTGGCATCTTTACGGTTAAAAGTATTAAGTACTAAAAATGCCTGAAACCTGGAAAGTTCTTAATGTTCGAGTCGATGGCACTCAAAGACAGGAAGTGCTAGATCAAATTCAAGAAAAATTGACTCAAGGCGGAAAGTTTTATATTACTACGCCCAACCCGGAGATCGTTTTAAAGGCTTCAAAAGACAGAAAGTTAAAAGACATTATAGGACAGTCTTTAATTGCAATTCCTGACGGGGTGGGCCTGCCGATAGCTTCAAAGTTTTTAAATATGCAAAAATTTCGCAGCAAAACAATTAGAAAGTTAGTCTATCCCTGCCAACTTTTGCTTTGTGCCGTCATTGGCAGAGATGGTGTTGTAAGGGGGAGGGAACTAATGCTGGATCTTTTTGACGTAGCGAACAAGGGAAAAAAGAAAGTTTATTTGTTGGGGGCGACGAAAGGGGTGAATGCGAAAGCGCTTGACAAATTTGAAAGTGAATATCCGGGCGCAAAAGTTAGGGGTTCGTCCGGGCCGATTATCACTGATATTGCAAAACCACTTGGTAGACTTCAGGAGAAAATAAACCGAGATGCTATAAATCAGATAAATAAATTTAGGCCGGATATTCTGATTGTTGCTTTTGGCTGTCCGAAACAGGAGAAGTGGATAGCCAAGTGGTTGTCACGTCTTAATGTCAAATGTGCAATGACAGTGGGCGGAGCATTGGATTATTATGCCGGCGTTGCCAAACTACCTCCCAAAGTGTTATCGAGATTGGGGCTGGAGTGGTTCTGGAGATTGGCCCGCGAACCAAAAAAGAGAATAAAAAGGGTGGTAAACGCAATTTTTATATTTCCATGGACGGTGTTTAAATTTAAGCTTCAGACTCAGGTTTGATAAAATACTTATTATGACAATAGAAGTTCATGGGGATTTTCGAAGACTTTTGAACTCTGGCATTGCTGCTATGAATGGAGGCCATTCGCCGATAGGAGAGTTTGTCGCTGATCCTCCCGACCCCCATACAAAACTATACTCACCCCCCGCTGATGTTCTGGTCCAGAGAATGGAAAGTAGTATCGAAGCCGGATTACACAATCTTGATTTGGGAGACAGAAAAAATTGGTTGTATTTTTCTTGGACGAATAAACCTGTGAAAGTCAGATACTTACTTGAAATTGCTATTCCTTTTTCGGATGATTTACGAGATCGGGGTGTTCGGCCAAGACTGGAACTCTATCCGGTTAGCGAGGCTGGCGAATATGTAAATAGAGTGATCGAAGAGAGTAGAAGGATTAATCGGCCATTAGGTGTGGATGAACAGTTTGGAATTGCTTTGGATTTGGCGGGTGGTTATCCCGTCGCGGCCTCAGTTGTCGCAATGTTGGGGTCACGGGCTGTCAGCAGGCGGAAGGATGATGGTTTAGGTGAAGAACTTCGGTTTCCCCTGGACACTGTGCTTGCATGGAATAACAGTGTTTGCAGGTTCGATACCCGTAATGAGGATCCCGATCCGGGTAATTTATATCACTATTTTTCTGCTCAGGCTGTGGGTATGGCAGCCGTTGCAAGGGGGCATTTATCCTCGGCTATTGGATCACTTCTTATCAAAAACGGCGCTTTTATAACCAGAGTTGGCCGTGGTATTGTTTCCGGAAAACCGCACGGAAGATACCACGACGGGGTAAATAAATTAGGATTTGAAGTAGGATATAGAGTGGTTGAAGAATGCCTTAATCGTAAAAAAGATCTCAGGTTGTAAGTGTAAGAAGAGATGAGTTTATATGCCAGAAAGGAATATTAGAGGAGGGTTACAACCGGATGGGGAAACTTATGTAATGCGAATCTCAAGAATGACTCCGGATCCAAAAACTAAAGATATGGCTTGGCGGCCTCCCGATCCCGGTGATGTGATCGGAAGAGGCTTTAAAGTAGACGAAGTGATTTGGACAAGGGAATTTAAAAGAAGAGGAAAAACAGAAAGATATTTTGCTGCGAGAGTAAAACCTACTTAGGAAAAATCCAGCTGGCGAGGTCTTGAGCGCCTGCAACATTTATACCAGCTTTTCTTGCTTTTTGGGTTGCCTGAGAAAGTAGATTCCCAACAGTCGATATGCTGATGTCACAAGCTTCGGCGATTGCTTGATATGAATTTCCTCTAGCCAAAAGAAAGAGACATTCTTCTGTCCGATCGCCCACAGTAAACTTTCTGCCACCAATTTCATGTTCTGGCATGGTTAGTTTATTTGGAAAAGAATTTTACCATAAAATTTGTTAAAATGCTCTCACTGTGAAGAAAGAGGATGATAACATCCAAAATCGTAAGAAAGACCATTTAAGAATTGCGACGAGTGATATTTCGCAAACCGGCAATCCGGGGTTTGACAAGTACCGCTTTATTCATAACGCACTGCCCGAAATAGATTTTGACTCTATTGATACTTCGACAACTTTTCTGGGTAAGAAAGTAAACTATCCGTTTTTTATTTCCTGCATGACAGGCGGAGTTAGCCAAGGTAAGCGTATTAATCGTAACTTGGCCGCTGCGGCTCAGACATGGGGTATTGCCATGGGAGTCGGGAGTCAGCGCGCGGCTATCGAGCACCCTGAATTGGCTGGCCTTTTTACGGCTCGCGAAGTAGCGCCGGACATCCCCTTGATTGCCAATGTCGGCTTGGTCCAGCTTAATTATGGTTTCGGAGCAGCCGAATATCAAAAAATAATCGAAATGATAGACGCGGATGCTCTGAGCGTTCATATTAACCCCATTCAGGAAGTTATCCAGCCCGAAGGCGACCGTAACTGGGCCAATTTGCTGCCGAAATTAAAACAAGTTTTACCCAAATTGTCTAAGCCTGTTATCGCTAAAGAAGTGGGCTTTGGGCTCTCTAAAAGTGTTATAGAAAGATTATATAAAGTAGGGGTTAGATACTTTGATACTGCAGGCTGGGGAGGGACGAATTGGTCAGTAGTCGAAGGTATGCGCGGCAAGGCAGATCGCGAATTAGGCAAGCTTTTTGGCGAATGGGGAATACCAACCAGTGAGTCAATAAAGTCAGTGAAATCAGTAAGTCAATTATTCAGTGACTTAGTGACAATACTTGGTAGCGGAGGAGTAAGAACCGGAATTGATGTAGCAAAGTGTATTGCTTTGGGGTGTGATATGGTTGGTATCGCTCAACCCTTTGCCAAAGCAGCTTTAATATCGGCTGAGGAAGTGGAGAAGTTAATTGAAAGATTGGCTCTGGAACTAAAAATTGCAATGTTTGGGGTGGGGGCAAAAACAATTGGCGAGCTTCAAAAGATAAAGTTAGTGGCAGTTGATTAGTGGGTTGTTGTATTTTAAAAATTAAAGTAGTAAATTAACATTGATGTGGTTAGCTACCGAGTAGTTAAAAAAGTTATTTTAGGTTCAATTATTACTTCCGCTGTAATAGTTCTTTTTACTTTCGTTTCCAAGCAAACTACACTTTCAGGTAGGACAGAAATAATTAATTTGGACGACTCCGTGTTTTCTGAATACACAAGGGGCTATTATTTTACAAATTATGATTTAACCGCTCCCAAGTATAATCCACCAGAGCATCCTATTTGTGTCGACACTTTGGAAAACGCTGAGTCTATTTACAAGGAATATATAAAGAAATATGACAGTATTGTTAGAGAAAGACTTGTTTATAATACTAAAGAAACACAAAAGTACTTTGAATTTTCAGATCAAAGGAGTAGCACTCAGGACAACAGTTATATTCAGCCAATGCGTATGCACAGATGTGATTATTTCTATCCGGATGAATACGGGTTTTACGGTCAGGAAATCTCACTGGACGGAAATATTTCCTCTTCAAAACTCGGCACGTTCAATAAAAAGAGTTATTCTGAAAACGACGTTAAGGATTTACTTACCTATCTTTGGCTGGCTTACGGACCCGGACCAAGAAATACTGCAAAATTCATCTCTGGCGGAACAAAAATAGTGCTGGAAATGGAATATCAGGAGGACGTAATGGGAGATTGGGGACTTCCCAATACATTTTCACAAGTCCGCGTTTCATTTGTGTTTAATCGTGCTGACAAAAGCATTGTTAAAAATTATCAGACCTTATCAAGCAGGACTTATTAAACCGAAAGAGAATTTATTTACCAGCTCACGCATCTAACTCCAAAGTACTATTGAGACAAATTTGACAATAGTTTTCTTAAACCACCTAAAAATAAATGGATGGATTTCTTAAGGCAGGATCCCAGCGCCAGAAACATTTGTCGTAGCCGCCGCTTGACTCGTTAAATCTGCATTGTCTTAAAATAGAGCTGTTGTTTCCTAAGATGGGAAGTAACCCGATGAGGACAATTATTAGTAGAATAAGCGCTATCACTGCAACCGCGACCAAGCGTAGGTTTAGCTTTTTTTCCATAGACTTATTTTAACTCTTGACATGCAGCCAAGTCCAGATAATGCTTTATTTAGGGTTAATTTATGTCAAAACCCAATTTGATTTCGCCTAAGCTTTCCCCCCGGCTTCTTATTTTGGCTTTGTTGACAGTTTTTGCGATAGCAATGCCAATTCTAATTCGAAGCAGACTATTATTTTCTTCAAAAGCTGCGGTTATAAAAAATCCATCAATGGTAACGAATACCTAATTATTTTTGAATTAACTATCTCCAAGGGTCCAAAGATCGTCAACTCTTATTCCCTTCTCGTCAAAACCTTTTACCCGGAGTTCTAACTAAGTTTTTTCTACTTTAGCAACGGATAGAGAATTCCCCACTTTAGTGATACAATTACGAACTATATAATACGTCCACTTAAAACTATGCCGCAAACCGAAAGACGTCAATTTACACATAGAGATGCTTTAAAACTCGTGGGAACTGCGACATTAGGTTTGATAGCAGGTAAGGTTTTAACGGAAGCCGCAGTACCAGTTATCAGAAGAATTGTAATTACCGAGTTCGAACCCGACAGCTGTGAAGGTTGTGCCACAGGAGGTAGCTATGAAGAATTAATGAGGGTTTACCCTGGTCTTAGAAATAAACCAGTAAGAATGCAGGAAATATCAACAGGATATTCGCAATCGACGGTTTATAATGCAGCAGGAATGAAATTTAACCATCAACAAGCTATAGAGTTAATAGGTTTCTATGAACAACTCGCCATGTCAGGAACCCGACTAGACTTAATTACCCCTTCTAAGGAAGCTGCACAATTGACTCTCGAACCTACAAAATTCAAACGGCATACCTTTTTTGTTGTAGAGAGAGCTGATGCAATAAACACTCCTAGCGACTACGCTATAGGCCCAGGTGCTGGAGTTCACACATGGTTTAATATTGGCAATGGATCAACCCAAACGACAATTCCGATTGACAGAGGCATGCCGGTTGATGACCCTTACGGCATGAAATATAGGACTGCAATTGAAAAAGCGAACGCGATGTTTGCAGTCGGGACTTGTGATGCGGTTATAAATCCGTTTGATCCTAATCACGAAACGGATATTGTTTTATATGCATATTTATGCTCAATTATAGGAAGAAGAGTGATATATAGCGACGTAAAAACACGTTTCGGAGTTGATACTTTTTTAACCCTAGACCGTTACATTCCAAAATCTGATCCAAATAGATGGGATCGCGTATTTCAAGGTCAGCCAGGCAGAGGTTATGTATTTAGCGAAAAATAATCTTCTTCAACCCGTACACCTTCCGGGTGTCCTAACTCCACGAGTCTTATCATGATGTTTTTTTGCACGACTGTGAGTTTTTCATCAATATCAAAGTTCTATCTTCTCCTGAACCACAATCCGCTAGTCAAAGTCCCGGGTTAGTTTGTATATCAAGATTAAAGAGCTTATACTTGCCTATAATAATATGGTCGACAAATTACCTGAGTCGCCAATGAGTAGAAGACGTTTTGGCATACTGGCTGCGGTGACAGCTGTCGGATTCCTGCCTAGAATAGAAGTTCCAACACAAGAGTTGCCCCCAATGAGACTGGTAGATGGAATTTACACTTATGCGACTGAAGCCGACCCTATTTCCTCAGATAATGACTACGCAGCTTTTGTGGCTCACCTTAATCAGGAATTTAAAGCGGGAAGATCTCCGGAAACCGGCGCACCCGCCGAGATGAGGCAAGGTCCATATTATGGCACATTAATTCTTTATGCAAGAGATGCGGTCGGAATTCAAGAAGGAACGGGAATGACACCTCAGGCATTTTATGCAAACGAGATAAAAGAATTTAATTTAAAATTAGCGCCCGAATTTCCTTTCGTAATAAGAAGAGCCGTCTGGCTGGATCCGAGTGTCTGGGTCGAAAGGTCTGTTCACACAGGTTATTTATCGGGAGCGCCAGTTTTAGCCGACAGCGACGGACTCGACGGGGCCTGGTACTCTAAGGTCGGATATTACCCACCCGGCTCATCCTATTACATAAAGCCCGTTGATTGGGGGGACGGACACGAAAAAGAACATGTTTGGACACACCTACCTGATAGATTTGCCGTCGGATTTTGGATACCAAGCCCGCAAAATCTAGCTTTGTATTTGCAAAGAGCAGTCTTGGAACCTTTGGGTAAAATTCCGCCCTGGGTCACACGAGGTTAGAATTTTCAAAGTTGCAAAATTTTGGTAAAATCTGAAGCTAGAAACGTTCGACTCAAGCTTGGGTAATGAGGAACCTAAGGTTTTTATTTGCACAATAAGGAATAAACTTTAATTGATGCGAGGCCAAAATAAATTAATTGATTTCTTTTTAAGAAGTCTATCAAAGGTAGATTTACTATTGATTACCTACTTAATATTTCTACTTTTTCTGTCAAATATAAAGTCAATTTATAACTCGATACCTTCAATATTTTCCGTGTTTATAAATTTCGACTATCTCAGAAATATAGATTCAGCATTCGGCTTTGTAGTTGGTGCCATTCTATTAATTTCCGTTCCGCCTATGTATTTACTGGGTCTGAGAGCACTGTTATCTAACGACGACATAAATACGCTGGAAATTTTAAGTCCGATGTATCATCTTATATTAATCGTTTTATCCACCATTGTACTATTCCAAGATTACTTCTCAAAAACTGTACTAATGGAGGGTGTTCTTAAAAATATGGGTGTTTATCTTAGCCTTGCAAATTCCATTTTGTTTCTATTGATTTTGATATATTTATCCAACCACAACACCGAAAATTATAAAAAATACATCGAGAAATATTATTTTGAGAGAAATTGGAAATTATTATCATTATTGGGTATGATTATACTAACAGTTTTATATTTTATTTTACTCGACGCATTAGGAACCATTAAGTCGGCAGTTACGGCTTACTTTATAACAATATTAGTGGTTGAGATTATAAGATCAGTTTTGAGTAAAGTTCCATTTACAAAAAGCTAATAAACAAGCAAATCTCGGACTTAGTTAGAATAAAGGGCTGAATTTATTAGAAGCTTCTTTCAATTCCTTCATCGCAGCCACGAATTGACTAATTTGCGAGTTCGAAATAAAATAAATTTGGGTCACAAATTATCTGAAAGATCCCAGATTACTTTACAAGCCTTGACATGAACCCCAATAGTTGCAATGATCAATAGTAAGATTGAAGGACTACATGGGTAGTGTAAATAAGCCTAAAAATTTCCATGATTTTACCGCGCTGTTGAGTTTGGCGGCTATAGTACTGGCGATTTTTGTGGGGGTAAACGGTTATTTGGTTTCTCCTTCACAAAAAACAGTTATACCAAAAGCAAAAGCTGCTCAATCTGCCAAAACTCCATTCAAATTTATGAGTGGCGTGAGTCGGGCTCGTGCACCGGACTTGCGGGTCAATCCTGTACCCCCGGCAACGCGGCAGTATCTGGAAGGGTTGGCCAGGAATTACGACCTGATATTTCCCTTGAGGGCTACATGGGAGCAGGACGGAACAAAGACATACGCTACATGGGTATACCCGATCCTCAAAAACCTCAACCCGGATATTTATCTTCAAGAATATGCCAACCCGAGGAACTGGGGAGGAAATGTTTTTGAGCAAGAGGAGATCCCGGAATTGTGGTACTTGCATGATCCCGTCAGTTCAAACAGGATAGAAGATCGAGTAGTAACTTTTTGGTGGACTATTAATCCCGATGTGAACGCCCATAACGAATGGGTGTATGACATGGGGAATGTAAATTTCAGGAACTTCTTTGCCCAAAAAGTTGTATTTGCCCTCCAACAGGGGTTAGACGGACTGTGGATGGATAACGCAGGACCTCCGTCAGGTGATGATAAGTATGTTATGCCCATCAAACGCTTTCGGGATGGAGTGGTCATGAACCCGCTAAATCCCCGCACCGGGAAGACATACACCGTACTTGAACAATACCAGGAGTATCTGGCAATGGCACAGACGGTGAGAACTGCGGTTGACCAAGCATTTCCCAGCGGATTGTCGAAGAACGGATTGCCAATTCTCCTTCAACCGAACGTGGGCTCGGGGATAAGTGACTTGGAGTGGAACGTAGTTGAACAATATAAAGCGGTGTTGTCAGAAGGAGGGGGTTGGTTTGCTCATTCAGATATGGCCACATATTCACAAGCGCGCTGGAATCGGGATGTGGACACGACAGCGGAGGTAATGCGGCGAAAACTACCGATGGTGTATTTGGGTAAGGCATGGGGTGATAGCCAACCATGGCCGGGTACCAGCCGGTTGATGTTTGCATACGCAAGCGCTTTGCTGGCAGCCGGTGCTCCCGGAGATCAGTTTTATTTTCGCCATGCTTCGGGAGAGTATGAAGCATGGCCGGGATTTAATGTAGATATCGGTTATGCTAAAGGAAATTATTTTCAGTGGCCGGGGACAAATAATGTGTTCGCAAGATGGTTTGATAGAGCATTGGTACTGGTGAATCCATCGGCAACAGCGGAAACGCTGAATCCCGGTTTGACATACCAACCTTTTGTGGATTATTCAGACAGAAACGGGGGTGGAGGACTGGACTGGAGGGGATTGGGTGCAGAGACGGCCGCGTCACTGACGATTCGGGGTTACGAGGCGGCGATTTTGGTAACAGATCAATCTCCAGTTTTCTTGCCTACTCCTAGGCCAACCGCTCCCGCTACTCCCGCTCCCACTCCAACCCCTCTTAATTATGACTTTGATGTTCAGTGTTTCTCATACGAACCGGGGAGCTGTACTGCTCCCAATGAAAATGAGCCTTGTCCACCCTGTTGGGAGCGGGAAGGAAGTTGCCCTGGGACTCTTTCAATGGGCCAACAGTGCAGAGACTTCCGGTTTACTTGTAGACATATACCCGGTTGTGTAGCTCCTACACCGGAAATCGGAGTAAAAGCCTTTGGAGCACCCAAAGCAACCTCTCCAGCTTTATATTGTGATGCATCGGGCAATCCTACTACAAACCCAACAGGCCTCCTTTATACCGCACTGGGGTGCATTGATTTTGGAAGCCCGGGTGGAGTAGGAGTAGCAATAACTATGCTTAGAGCGGGAGCATCGATAGTAGGCGGAATTGCCTTCCTTCTCATCATCTTTGGCGGATTTAAAGTAATGACTTCACAAAACGATCCCGAACGCCTGCAGTCAGGCAAAAATGTAATATCTGCGGCCGTCATCGGCTTAGCCTTCGTCCTCTTTTCAGTCATCATCCTTAAAGTAATTGGAGTAGATGTGCTTGGATTGGGGTTATAACTAAACGTCCCTTTCAACCATATATTGGGCAACGCCGTCGAGGTAGTTAATTGCCTCTTTGTTCCAGCCCTTTTTGAGCATGTCAGGAATTGCTTTTTGGGCGCGCCTGGCCCAGGATCTTGAAATGTCTCGAGAATAATCAAGTGACCCTGTATCTTTGACAATTTTTCTGGCCTCCCCGGCCTCGCTTTCGGTTAAATCACGTTTACCCCAAATTTCTTTCAATCTTTTTACCTGGGCGGGTGAACCGTTTTTCAAAGCCTTAATGATTAACAGAGTCATTTTTCCTTGGCGGAGATCCGAGTGGGCGGGTTTACCTGTTTTAACGGGGTCACCATAAAGCCCCAAAATATCGTCTTGTAGTTGAAATGCAATACCACCCGGAATTGCATATTTTGTAAGTATTTTAAGGTCGTTCCCGCTTGCCCCTGAGAGGATTGCGCCAATATGAAGCGGATTTTCATAGGTATATATTGCGGTCTTGGCCAAATGCAGATCAAAAATGTCCTTTTCTTGTGCTTGGCCTCCGGCTTCCAAAGTTACGTCGAATGCCTGCCCCAACCCCGTATTGACAAGTCCTTGAAGGAGTCTGTTTAAGGCAGCAAGTTTCCGGTTTTCCGGGAAGTTGACTTCTCCCAAGATTTGGTGCCCAGCCAAAAGAGCAACGTCTCCGATGTTAAGTGCC
Organism: Candidatus Woesebacteria bacterium RIFCSPHIGHO2_02_FULL_42_20; assembly: GCA_001792535.1. Lineage (GTDB taxonomy): Bacteria > Patescibacteriota > Microgenomatia > UBA8517 > UBA8517 > 2-01-FULL-39-21. The sequence goes on from MGGS01000008.1 coordinate 44,534, forward strand.
ATGCTTTCGCCATAGTGGAGGGGGGCGAATCTATATTTCCTGTCTTGGTGAATTTTTTTGTAATACTCATGGGTTGTGGGTTTCCCGCGGCGGGTGTCGTCTTGGTCCATAAAATCGTCGTGCATTAGTAGAGCAGTGTGTACTAGTTCAATACACATAGATGCTTTTAAAAGATCTTCTTCCTTGTCATTTTTAAAAAGTCTGTAACCGTAGTAAACAAATGAGCCCCGAATGCGCTTTGCGGGTCGGAGGTTGTGTTCTTTAATGTGCTTCCAAACATGGATTGATAAGTCTCTCTCTTTTTTACTAACCCCAAATGAATTTTTGATTTCGGCGTCGAAGTAACTTTCAAGTTCTTTTTCGATCTTGGTAACAAAGTTTATGAGAGTTTCTTTAGCGCGAAGCGCTTTCTCACTTTTGGTTTTGTTGACGACTTGCTCGATTGTGCTCATGAGGATTAAATTATTCCATAGTCCACTTTCGCGTATCAGTGAATTAGAAGGTTTCTAAGTTTTGGTGCTTTTTGAAATCGATTGGCCAGGTCTTTTGTGATTATTTCCTCTTTTCCCAATAGGGCCACAACGTCAACTGCACTATCTCGCCCGGGAAGTTCCAAGGCCGATGCAATATTCATTGCGATATCAGTACATATTTCAACGGCGGTGTGAAGTCTGTGATTGACCAGGTGCTGAATATCGCGGCTTGTTTCGATTTGATTTAGACTACTTTTGTCTAAACATAAAACTCCAATGTCGATGTCACTTTTAGATGACTGGGTCCCTTTGGAGTAGGAACCAAAAATATAGGCTGCGACAGCATAAGACTCTTTGGCCAGTAAAGTTTCTATCTGTTTAATAACTTTGTGATCAAGCTTAAATTTCATCAATTTAGTATATCATATCAATTGTTTAGTATTGCGCTTTTCTGTTATACTTTTGATACTTAGTGATGAAGAAATTTAAAAAAGATCTCTCGCTTCCAAAGGGAACTGTTATTCCCAATCACATCTCAATCATTTGTGATGGCAATGGCCGCTGGGCCAGATCCCGTGGTCTTCCGGTTGCCCGGGGCCACGAAGCCGGCGCAAAGGCCCTAAAAGAATTGGTACGCAACTGTAGAGACTTGGGAGTGCACACATTGACTTTGTGGGGTTTCTCGACCGAAAACTGGGGCCGTCCCGAAGACGAGGTTATACAAATTATGAAACTGGTCAAAAGAACCATAGAGGAGACTTTGGATGAAGCTAAAAAAGAAGGCGTACGGTTCATACATCTGGGTAGAAAGGACAGAATACCAAAGGAACTATTAAATCTTATAACCAAAGCTGAGAATGAAACCAGAAATAACTCGAGATATGTTTTTAATTTGGCACTTGATTATGGTGGGCATGACGAGATATTGAGGGCCATCAGGAAGTTAGTTGAAGACGGTGTCAAACCAAAAGATATTGATGAGCAAAAATTCTTGAAATATCTGGATACCGGTGATCAACCCTATCCTTACCCCGATCTTTATATCAGGACTTCAGGGGAACTGAGAACTAGCGGGTTTTTAATTTGGCAAAGCGCATATTCAGAATTTTACTTCGAGCAGGACCACCTTCCTGATATCAATATTGATAAACTCAAAGCAGCTATTCTTGATTATTCAAGACGCCGACGACGGTTCGGTAAAAAAGATAAAGCTATTAGTTTTAAGTTCGACCCTTCAATGGTGGCAAAATTGGAACTTGGTTGGCGGCACGCCCTAGCCATGGGGGAAGGGGATAGATTCAGAGACCTTGTGGTCCGTTATGTGAGTGAGCACTACGGGCTTTCCAAAGAATTGGCAAAAGTGGCCGGCAAAGCGCTCGCCAAAGCGATTTTGTATGGTGAAAATAAGGAGTGGGACGAGGCAAAGCGGGCGCTTAAGGGTTTGTATGAAATAGTCAAAAAGACTTTGGGTTTGGCATTTGAACCGGATTTGGTCGCTTCCCTAGAAGTAAATCTCTGGCGAGTCAATGGCAATGCCAGTGAAACTCAGGAAGGTTTGATGATCGAGGAGCAATACAAACAGCTTTATGCCGAAACATATAGAATTTCCAATTACCAAATAAGCAAAGCCGCGCACTTAGCAGCATTAGCCACTGCCGAGAGGGACCTTGCCATTAAAGAAACAGGTCTAAAGGCAGAACTTCATTGGGCCAAATCACAGGATTATACCGAGCGCTTCTATAGAGCTTTGAAGGAGAGAATAGCCTAAGCTCAAATTTTTTTGCATGTTGACATAACATGCAACACTTTGTTATCTTGTGACTGACTAAAGTAAGCCTTTAGCTTCAAGCGTATAACAAAGGTGGTCTAAGTACCAATTAGTATGGCAAATAAGAAAGATCTAAAACTGGAAAATCTCCCTGATCTTCTCACTGTCCGCGAAGTTGCAGAGTTATTGCGGGTTTCTCCTCTTACCATCAAGCGTTGGGGCAAGCGCGGTAAACTTCCGGCAATTAGGATTAACTCCCGGGGGGATCGGCGCTACAAAAAAGAGGCGGTGCTGTGGCTTCTGGGGATGCAGAGCAAGGACTAGACAGGTAACTACCAGTCTGTAGTATAATTACCCTTAATTTCTGTTGATTTCCTGGCATTACTATGTTGAAAAAGATTGGATTGTTGTTTGCTGCGGTTTTAACCATAAATTCGCTCTTCGCGGTCAAACCGCAGTTTGTTCACGCGGCTAGTGCCTTGCCAACTATTTCGTCATCACCCTCTCCCATTCCGTCGCCCCAACCTACTTCCGTACCGACTCCGGTGCTCAGAGCTGATTTAACCCAAAAGTCCGAAGAAACCTCAGGGCACTTAGAGAGGCTTTTGGAAGAACAAGTTTTGGGTCCTGTCTGGCCGGTAAATCCTCTCAAATACGCTATTCGTGCATCAATTGCCTCGGGTGTACCGGCAAATACAATAGTTTTACTTTTGCTTTTGCCGGTAATTGCCTTTGTCATTGCCGCCTCTCGGCACATTGTGGGGCTTCGGGGTTTCGGTATATTTCTTCCCGCGGCTCTGTCTGTTGTGTTTGTGGCTTTGGGGCCGATTATCGGTATAGGTTTATTTTTATTAATTGTTCTTTTGTCTACGACCACTCGGTTAGCTCTAAGAAAGTTTAAAATTCAGCTTCAGTACCTTCCCCGAATGGCTCTTATTCTCTGGTCGGTGGTTGTGGGAGTGTTGGGAATGCTTTTCTTGTCCCCTTTCCTGGGCGGCTTTGTTTTTGGAAACATTTCAATCTTTCCGGTTTTAATTCTTGCCCTTTTGGCCGAAGACTTTACCAAGACCCAAATAGGCAAGAGTGCCAAGACAGCTATAAACTTAACAACCGAGACTCTGATTTTGGCCCTTATGTCCTATATCTTATTGACTTTAAAGACGATACAGGAATTTGCACTTCTTAATCCTGAAGTACTTCTGCTTTTAACTGCCGCAGGTGACGTACTTTTGGGCCGGTATATTGGACTTAGACTTAGAGAACTTTGGCGGTTTCGAAAGCTTTTTAAAAATTAACGTTTTATGAAGGTTTCATCGGTACTAGGTCTAAATGCCAGGACTAAACTTTTTTCTTACCCTTATAATTCTAAAAAAGGCAAAAGAATCGCAAGGTCGAAGATATCGACATATAGAGTATTGAAAAAAGCACAGATTCCCACTCCCGCAATTTTTAAAAGGTTTAGGACTACTCATGATGTTTATGATTTTAATTGGGATAGTCTTCCGGCATCATTTGCTGTAAAACCAAGCCGCGGCCTTGGCGGCGAGGGGATAATCGTTGTCAAAAAAAGAGCAAAGGAGCTTGGATTTTGGATAACCATCCAGAAAAAAAGAATTGGAGTTGGTGACCTTAAGCTTCACGTAATGGACATTTTGGAGGGTGCGTATAGCCTTGGAAATTACCCGGACGTGGCTTTTATTCAGGAGTTCGTCGACCGGCACAATGCATTCAGGAAATATAGCTTTAGGGGTACTCCTGATATCAGGATAATTGTCTTTAATAAAGTGCCTGTCATGGCAATGTTGCGCCTTCCAACAAAAGAATCCGGTGGCCGGGCTAATCTACACCAGGGAGCGCTGGGACTCGGAGTGGATATTACGACAGGGATTACCACAAAAGCCGTATACAACAGTAATCTTATAAGGTATAAGCCGGGAACTGAAAGGAAGCTTAACGGAATAAAGATTCCTCAATGGGAGGAGATTTTGAAAATTGCCGTTTCCTGTCAGGAAGTTTCCAGTCTGGGCTATTTGGGGGTGGATATCGTACTTCACCCCGAAAAAGGCCCCATGGTACTGGAGCTCAATTCCCAGCCGGGGTTGCAGATTCAGCTTGCGAATATGGCGGGATTAAAAAAAAGGCTGGAGAGAGTTGAAGACTTGCATGTAAGGGACGTCGAACACGGGGTAAATATTGGTAAGGCTTTGTTTGGCGAGAGATTTGCCGGCAGAGTCAAAAAAGATAAAGAAGTTAAAAAAATAAGCGTTTGGGAAGAAATAACGCTGGTTTCGGATACGGGTAAGAAAGTAAGAGTACTTGCCAAAGTCGACACGGGTGCCTGGAGGACGTCGATAGATAAAGAGTTAGCAGCAAAACTTGGTATTCTTAAGAAAGAGAACATCCTCTGGATGAGGAAAATACGTACTTCATTGGGTGTTGTAGAAAGGCCGGTTATTAACTTAAAGTACTATCTATCGGGTACAAAAATTTCGACAATTGCAAGTATATCGAATAGAACCAAGATGAGGGCGCCTATTATCATAGGTAGAAGGGATATCCAAGGTTTTTTGGTTGTTCCGGGTATTGAAGACAAACCACATCATTGGGTTCCGCCGAAGTGGAATGCTACCATCAACTAAAAATGGCAAAAATATTAATACTTACTTCAAAATTAACTGATACGAAGAAATCGTTTGTAAATTTGGTCAAGCAAAACTTTCAAGATGAACAAACTGAAATCTCGATCGAGGAAATCAGCACTATTTGTTTAAGCTTAAGTAAAAATGAAATCTCTTTTAAAGTATCGGGGGTTGATATTTGCAGATATGACTTAGTTTTTTTGAGGGGTATAACAAGCAGAAATATTTTTATTGCTACGACTGTAGCGATGGTGTTAGAAAAACTTGGTATAAAATATTTCGACACACTTTACAGTGAAGCGGGTCCGCATAGAAGTAAACTTGGTTCACTTGTCAAACTTGTTGGAAGTACAATTTGTATACCTAAAACGCTTTATTTTGCCGACAAAAATTATACAAAACACTATAGGGAAATTTCATGCGGGCTCGGTAGTCCGTTTGTTGCCAAAGAAATGTCTCTTCAAAAGGGAAAAGGGGTACATCGGATTTATTGTTTGAAAGATCTAAGGACTTTACCGGCTCAAACGAAGAGGGGTAGTGAAAATGAATACTTTTTTCAGAAGTTCATAGAGAAGGACCATGAATACAGAATTTTGGTTTTAGGCAAAAAAATTGGAGTTTGGGAAGAGAAAATTTCCGCAAGTAAAGATGAATTTAGAAATAATATTGCCTTGGGTGCTAGAGAAATTTTTTTAAACGTTAAAGACATCCCTTCCAAATTGGAAACGCTAGCTATAAACGCAGCAGATTCTTTGGGAATTCAAGTTGCCGGAGTAGATGTGATAGTGGATGTCCACGGAAAGTATTTTGTATTGGAAGTAAACAGAGGTCCTGGATTAACGTACGACGAATCGGTTTCACCTGAATTTAAGGCAATAGCCGAATTTTTGGAAAAAGAATGTCGAAAATAGGAATTGCTTTTTCAAATAACACGGACACGGATCCTTTTATCCGGTTGGGCAAAAAAAGGTCTGTTTATGAAGATCTTATAATGAAATGTGTTGTAAAGAGCCTTAGTTGTGTTGTGGTTACAACAAGGACCTATAAAGGAAACGCACTTTTCAAAGGGTTTTGGGAATTTATAGGAGAAGGGCATTTGAAATTCCGGGATAAGCTAATCAAATTAGACTTAGTTTATGACAGGTCGGCAAGCAAGTTTTTTCCCGCCAAATCTGATACGCTCCGGGTTGTGGACAATTACGACTTCAAAAGATTGTCGTGCGACAAATGGCTGGTATACAAAGAAATAGGCGAGTATATGCCGAAAACTTATTGGATTGGTAGACAAATTAATCTCATGAAAGTATTGCCTGAAGTAAGAACCGATTTTATAGTTTTAAAACCTAATAACGGGTTGAAGGGTCTTGGAATATTTATCGGATCCAAAGTAGATTCGTTGAAATTTGATTTTTTAGAAAAGAGACCTCTTTATATTGCTCAAGAATTTGTAGACACCAAGAAGGGTATTGAAGGGATTGTCAGCGGTTTTCATGATTTGCGGATGGTTGTAATTAATCAAAAAATCGTCTGGTCCCATGTCCGGACCCCCTCTCAAGGAAATTTGAAAGCTAATGTAGCCCAAGGAGGCAGAATAATGGAAGTGGATACAGAAATCCTTCCGGAAAAGATTAAACAAGTTACTCAAAAAATTGCAAAAGAGCTGTATACGAGATATGATAACCCATTATTCAGCGTAGATTTCGGGGTGGACGCAAATGGTAAGGCCTTTGTTTTTGAAATTAACGACCAAGTCGGTTTCCCAAAGCCTGGTATGAGAGCTAAAGATTTATTTTTGGATGAAATGATTGTGAATTTTAAATCTAAAATAAAATGAAAATCATTGATTTTATAGTATTTACAGGTGGTCCAAGAGCATATGCCCCAAACAGGCTCAGGAAAGAAGCTAAAAAAAATAACATAATTTTTCGTGCTTATCTTTATAAATATTTAAACATCAAACTAAATGGAGCTCCCCAAAACTATATTTTTTCGTATAAGGGCAGAGAACTTCCTCCAGCCAAGGGTGTCTTTTTGCGTGCCCTGGGGGAAATGGCGGAGTATAATCCTTATAAATATTTCCTAATAGATTGGTTCGAATCAAAAAGTGCAAAGGTGATTAATTCGGCATCTTTTAAAAAGTGGCCGTCGTTAGATAAAACATCACAACATTTGGTGTATTTAAAAAACGATATTCCTTTCATTAATTCAGCTGTCTTCGGCTCCCAGGAATCTGCCACTGCGTGGGCAAACCCAAGTAGGTTTCCGTTTATTGTTAAAAGTAATGTTGGAAGTTGCGGCACCGAAGTTTATAAAATAAAAAGCAGACGCGCCTTGAAAAGGCTACTAAAACCTTTCAATAAAAGGACAGTCAAGGGATTGCTTTTTCAGGAATTTTTGCCCGGTGGTGAAGACCTTAGAGTAATTGTATTAAATGGCAAGGTACTTGGTGCAATGAAAAGAATTGCGAGTAAAGGCAACTACCTGACTAACTATTCGCGGGGCGGAAGCGTTGAAAATTATGATTTAACAGGGGATGCTAGCGCTTCGAAAATTGCACTAAAAGTAACCGATACATTTTCTCTGGATTATTGTGGGGTGGATTTGATGAGGGGAAAAGACGGGGGCTGGAAAGTTTTGGAAGTTAATAGGGCTTGTCAGTTTGAAGGTTTTGAAAAAGCAACCGGAGTGAATGTGGCAAAGAAAGTTTTGGAATTTGCCGTCGGTTAATAATCTTCTTGGATAAAAAATCCGCCCCGTAATTAGCTAGTAGTAGTTGAATTCAATTGTTTCACTTAAAGCTGCAAGAACAAGCTCGTGCTTGAAGGACGCAACCGATTTATTATTGAGTCTAGCTTTTCTATACAGTTCTTGGAGATCTTCTTCTGGAAAAATTTCAGTAGCCGTCTTATCTGGAAGGGAATTGATGTAACTATCGCCGACATGTATCAAACCTCGCCGGTATAATTCAGGGACTTGAGTGCATCGATGCACTCAAGTCCGAAGCCCAACGACCAGGATTATTTTCTATTCAGGAGATGTTACCCGGATGGAAAGTGGCCGGACCGTTCAGGATATCGCACTCAGAAAGGGCGTGATGGCCGTGCTACAAAAGGGCAGGGGTCTTGGAGTCCTGATCAATATTGTTAAGCAGGCCTTAGGCCTGCTGTAGTTTCTCTTTCTTGTCCCAACCCGTCAGGGGTTATATTTAGAAGTGTCTTTCTATATTATTTAACCCCTGACAATTTTTACTTCAGCTCGACTGTGGCACCTGCCGCTTTAAGCTTATCCGCAGCGGATTTCGCATCCTCGGCCTTAGCGTCTTTCAAAATTTCTACCGGAACCTGTTCCGTCATGTCTTTAGCCTCTTTAAGACCCCAGTTCTGATTGACTTCCCGGAGTGCTTTAATAACCGCGATTTTATTGGCTCCTGCAGCTGTCATGACAACAGTCTGATTTGCACCCGCGGCGGACTCAGGTGCGCTAGGGGTTTCACCCGCTGCCGCGCCTTGCCCCGCTGGTGCCGCGACAGCGGCAACTTGTGGGGTCACTCCCAATTTATCCTGGAGAGCCTCGACTAATTCGGACAATTCCAAAACAGTAAGTTTGCTTACTTCGTCTACCAGTTTTTCGACTTTGCTTGATAGTTTTTTAGATCCTGCATGCGCAGGCATGTCTTTCTTTGGTTCGTCTGCCATAGATTTCACCCCCTTTTACCGGCTTCACTTAATACAAAAATTAGCTTTTGCATATTTGCATTTAACACACTTACTAATCCGTATTCTGGTGCCATCAAGTTTCCAAGCACCTGGCCTAATAAGACATCTTTTCCCGGAAGAGTTGAAATTTTAACCAAACTTTCGCTGTCTTGGAATTTTCCCTCAATCACTCCGACTTTAAACTTCGGAAGCGGTTCGCCGGTTACACTGACGGATTCCTTAGCGAATTTACCCAATATCTGGATAGGGGAGACCGGGTCGGTGCCCGACGTGATAACTGCTGTCTGGCCGGTCAAAACTGTGTCTGCTAAAGTCTCTTTTGGAAGTTTGGCATCCTCTGCAGCCAATTTAAACAAAGTATTTTTGACAACAAGCATTTTGGAGTTGCTTTCTTTAAACCTTTTTTTAAGGTCCTGCTGGGCCTTGACGGTCAGCCCCGAAAAGTCAACCAACACGACCGACTTAGCGTTTGCTAATTCATCGCTTAATTTCTTGACAAAAACCGGTTTGTCTTTCTTGTTCATAAAAAACCAAAAAACGCGCTTCGAGGCGCGTAAAAATATCTGCCTCGGCAAGACTTATTTTTATGCTTGCTGTCTTAGGACAAAATGAATTATATAGTCAAATTAATGTGTAATCAAGACATGAAATTAACCGGGGAACAGAGGCAAAAATTTGACCGTTTCGTTCGCAAAATCTATCCGTGTGTAATTGCGGTTTATCTGCATGGCTCTCGGGTTAAAGGATATTCTATTTCAACAAGCGATACGGATGTTGCCGTTGTGGTTGATAAAAAGCATGACATTCTAAGGAGAGAGCTCGAAATGATGTCTGAAGTGGGAAGTAATTTACCATTTTCCAATTCCGACGTGAGAGTCGTGGACGAAAGTAGCTCAAAAATTTTTTTGCGGAGTATAATCAAAGACTCCAGCGTTCTATATAAAAGAAGTGAGTTAGACAGGATTCGCTTTGAAGTTGGGGCTATGAGCAAGTTTTACGACCAAGGGTACATACGCGAGATTTATAAGTATTTTTTATATAAACAGATTAAGGAGGATAAATATGATCGTGGACAAAGTGACCTTAACCAGGCTCTTGGATAAACTTAAGCATAAACTGGCCAAGCTCGAGACAATGGAATTTGGCCTGGATGAAATTCGAGAGGACGAAGATATACAGGGTTTGGTAGATAGAAGGCTGCAGGTTGCTATTGAATCTTGTATTGATATGGTGACCATGGTTATCGCTGCGCTTTCGCTTAAGCGGCAAGACGAAGCTGCAGATGTTTTTCGCGAATTAGCACGTGCTAATATTATCTCAAAGAAACTAAGCGAAAAATTAGTAGACGCTTGTGGTTTGCGTAACGTTTTGGTTCATGAATGCGTCGACGTCGATTACAATGTTGTCTACAAGACTAAAAATGAGGATTTAGATAATTTGCGAGAGTTTGCAAAAGCGGTATCAAAGCTACTCGAAAAGGATAAATGAAGGCTGGTCAGTTGCAAGGATGAAATATAAAGTATAGAATAACGACATGGTAGATATGGTTGGTGAAGCATTACCTCAGGTTGAGCAGGCACCCCGCGTTGGTTTGGCGGAAAGAGCTGTTGGATTGGGCGGACCAGTCGCGGACAGAGCTTCGAAGGTCTGGGATGCTGTTATAAAAGGTGGGAGAGCTGCATTAGACGAATTAATTGAAGCACCTCTTAGAGCTAAAGTGGGGTTGTCAGTCGTGCTTGCTGAAACAACTAATCTTATTTTAGCTAAAGCCGCTTTTGCCGAAGGCCTAAGCGGACAGGTTTTAGAGCAAGCTAAAGATTTGGCTCAAATGCAGGACGCAGTGATATTGGCAGGTGCGTTGGTGGGCGGTTTGATAGGTGGTGGTATTGGCTCGGTGGCAGGCAAAGGCAAGTCTGGTTTTGCATTAGGAGCCGTTGCAGGAGCGGGTTTAGCAGCTGCAGCACGCGATGGAATGCCGATTATTATTGATACAGCTAAAAGGATGGGGGGATAAAGACTATGAATAAAGTAGCCGATGTTGTTTCAAAATTTAGTTTCAAAAAGAAAGAGGCCGGTTATTCTCAAGAAGAAATAGATAAAACAATTTTTATTGCTGCCAACGTTACAATGGAGCGAGTAATCAATAGTTTGCAAGATCAAAAGAGCGGAATTACAGATAAGGTGAAAGACTTAGGTAAAAGCGTTTTGGGAGATCCTAAAAACGATGCAAAATGGCAGGAAGCGCAAGCTTTAGTTGTTAATGACAAAGGCGAAAGTCTTGAAACTGTAATTGCAGGCGAACTTGAGGATTTTTTGGGGAAGCTCTGAAGTTTACTTTCTAGTCAATCTTCCCACTATACTGGTTGGCTGAAGTCTTCGTTCAATAGTTTGCTTTGTTTCTAGTGGAATACCTAGCCTTTCTCGAACATCGGTTGGTAAGGGAACATCAAGCGTTCCAGCCGAAGGCTCCGTAGAAAACACAGTCCTTGATTGATACAGCTGACCTTCTTCTTTTGGGTCAATAACCGGCCTGAGTATAACTTGGCCATCCCATTTAGCCTTCTTGTCATTAGCATCACGCATGCTGACAGTTGTGGCCTCGTATACTTTCATATTGTCGGCGCCGTTTGGCCCTGTGCCGATTGCGACTACTGAACTAGCTTTGACATCATCTGTATTGAAAAATATTGGAACATCTCTACCGGTAAATTTACCTACCCCTTTAAATATTATTGGCGTGCCGTCTTTTGTTACAGCCTCCATGGTGAGGTTTTCTCTTCTGGCTTCTGGACTGATTACGTTTGCAGCACCTCTTGCTTCGGCATCTTCAGCGACTTGGCGTAAGCCAGGCGGCAGGGAAGCTTTTTGCGCTTCCCATTGGGCGTGAAGTTCAGCTTCTATTCTTTGTTGTTCAGTTCTGGCAGTCTTACCGGCCTGAAGTGAAGTGTTGACTGTTATTGCTCGACGAGCTGTGGCATGCCTTCTTGCGAAGTCTAGTACGCCTTTGTCGGTTGGTTCCACAGAAGCCCCAGCCGCAGCTTCCGTTCCGTAAGTTTGGATATTTTGGCTAAGGTTTTGTTCAAGCATTTGTATTCGTTCTTCTTCTGTCACGTTTTGTGGAGTTCTCCAGCCCTTTACGTATTGAAGTCTTTGCGCCAGAGAACCACGTTCAGCCGCGGTTTTAGCTCGAAGAGCTGTTGGTGTTCCCTCATAAGCCATTCTCAATTTTGCGACGGGCTGCCTTAAAAAGACAATCTTTACAGGAGCTTCTACTAACGCCCCGCCGGGCTGTCTTATTTCTGTGGCAACCGGCACGGCAGCGTTGCCCCCTAGTTCCACTGGTGTTTCTCCGGGTCCGCTCATTGTTCTATAGATACCAAATTGGGTACGCTAGTCAAATTCACTAAGTCTTCGGGAATACCTATGGCCACCAGCTCAATTTCTTTTTCATTGGGGTTCTCAGTTGGTTTTAAATCAAAAGAAAAAGCAAGTGCTTGGCCTTCGGTGTCCTTTAGTTGTTCGAATGCGGTGTTAAGCTTAAGCTCAAAAGCTTCAACTCCCTGTTTGTCTAGCGGACTAGTTAGCATCTCCAAGCCGGTTTTGAGAACTAAAAGCGCGCTATCGTAGTCGTCAGTCGCAAAGAAATATTCTTTGGTCAGCTCACTAAAAACAGCCTGGGCACCAGCTTTTGTTTGGGTTGCCAAATTTGGCTCGTAAAGAAGGTCACTTAATGTTCGTGCGCGTTCAATCGGATCAAAATTTGGGTGGGGGTTCTCAATTTTTCCCTGAAGTTGTTTGACCCTTTTTACGACTCGGCCAACAAACGGCTCGGCTTCCTTTTGATTAGCGCTTTCTATTCGATATACCTCTATTCCAAAGCTTTTACGCATTTCAGGTGTCATACAAGTTGAAAACTATTATATACTATAAATCGTAGGTCTATCTAGGAGGTGATTATATGATACATGGTCCAGAGGAAATAGAAGTTTTGTCTCCACTCGATGAATTTTTAGAGTCGTTGAGCGAGGAAGATGCAGCGGATGTCAATGAAGCCGTTTTAGGAGCCAGAGGGCGCGGTGTATCGGATAAGGAGATATTTGCTGCCCTGACTGGGGAAGTTGAAGCTGGTAGATCTCCCGTAGGCGAGCCGGAACCAACCGCTTAGTTTAATTTCTCAAGTACTATTTTGTAGTCCGCGCTTAATATGTGATAGTTTATATCAATTGTCTTTCCCACAATACAATAACTTCAAGAGTTTTTGGGCCTAAAGGCTCTTATTGTGTCGGCTTGGCTGGAGGATATTGGGCTGCCTGTTGCTCTTCGGTTGCGGTCCCGTATAATCGCTCATGTAGTTTTTTAGCAGAATTGAACTGCCAGTTGACGCGAGCTTAATAAGATTGCTGCATATAGCACGTCTTGGCCGTTTTTTCACCCGATTTGCGAATCAGGTCGACCTTGACGGAAGCGCGCTCGAGAGCATTAAACACTTCATTCTTTTAGGTAGCTGTTTTGTAGTTGGCTCAGGCGCGCCCGAATTTTCAGTCATTGACGTATTTTAGCAGACTAAGTCTCTTGCAGAATTTTGGCACTTTCTACTTCAAGTAGTCTTGCAAAGTCAGTGAGTGAGTCATGATAAGACTCTTACTTTTTGTCAACTCTGCTAATCAAATCAGCCATAGATCGATCTTTGGCAGCCTTTAAGTATTCGATTTCTCTAGACCAAATATCTACACTGCAAACCGATACATCTTCATAACCAGATTCTTTAAGGATATTGCCAACTCTGTCTATTTGTTCATCACCATGAACAATTACTCTTCTAAGCGATCCATGAAGGGAAGTTGGTACGTATTTAACAACATTTTGTTGGTGTTTAAAAGTGGGCATGTGTCTGTCGGCAATTTCTATGATCAGTGGGCGAGCTCGAATATTTTTTACTCTTTCCCCTGGGTTCATAGCATAAAGAACAAAATTATAAAGATCGTTTGGGTCGTCTTTGTGAAGACTTACAGATTGTAAATATGTACCTTTGGAGTAAGTGGCTTTTCTTGGTATAAGTCGGCCACTTTTTAATATTTTATCAAGTAGACCAAAAAAAGTAAGGTATCCTTCTTCAATTTCAGCGTGATCTAATTTTCTAAAAATTCCACCCCTACCAATATTATGCTGGTATCTTTTTAATCCACCTTCAGCTTCTAGTAACTGCATTTGTAGGCTATCAGCGATTTGTTCATCGCCGTTTTCCCTCGCTAGTTCGACAGCGTGCTTAATAATATCCATATCTGAAGGTAAGATGGGTTCACCATCAGTAACTACCCCTTTTTGATAGCCTTGTTTCCTTAGCCTTAACACTGCAAGTTGAGTGGGTGTCATGTTGGCAATACTATTAAGATCTGTATTTTCTAACCACTCTTGCTCTGATTTGTATTTCAAACATATTTCTGCAAGGTCTATTACGGATAAACCTCTTATGTCTGCTATCTGGCCTATCGAGTGTTGATTCTCAACTAAGCGTTCAGTTACACCGTCTTCTTCCAGTGCTGTGAAAACTCTGTTTAGCCTTTCTTTTGTTGTAGCAATTTGGTCCGGAGACATCTGTTGCGCCTGATCGTTGATCGTATCTATTCGTTTGGCTGTCTTAGTATCTATAAAATGCATGTTTATTTTTTGAGCGAACGCTCCACTTTCGTCATAGATATGGATACCAATATCTGGATGCCTTAAGTATCGGCTTAAGCCAAAAGCGTCTAATAAAGGGTTGGAATAATTTTGCTGTATTACTACACCTTCAACTCGTGCAACTTGGCCTTCGGCGAGTACATCATTAGCAAAAAACGCCTCGATTCTATCTTGTGACTTTTCTGGCACAACTGCAATAAATGGGGCTATGCCTGCAATCCACTCTTCAATCTTTACTATGTTGCTTGGTGGGAGTTCTTGATTTTTATCAATTCTAGGTCTGTGGAATCTGGTGTAGATATTAGGATTATTTGTAACAAAAACATGCTGCTCGTCATGAATGAAAGGTAAAAGCATTAACCTTTTAGTTTCAAGACCCAATCTCGAAAGGGCTTCATCTGCACCTAACCTAGCTTCCTCTGGTATAATTTCAGCACTAACAGCATCCGTAAGTTCTGATACTTCTGTGTTTATCTCAACCATGGCAACTAGTATATATTTTCTTAAGCACAGACTTTAGATACTTGGGGACTTGGGTTAAGGCCATTTCGATTGATTCATAAATTTTCTTGGGATCAATTTCATCATATTCGTGCGCGAGTGCGTTACGTAGGCCACCAGATTTTGCCAGTTCATTTGCGAGTTTTTCTGATACTATTCCTCGCTTTCCAAGCTCAGTAAACGATTGTGTGTAGTTGTTAGGTACAAACCCACATCGCTCGCTTAAGAGGTGATAATTAATATCAATCATTTTTCCCACAATTCGCTCCAGAAGTCTTTCAATAATAAGTTGTGATGTGGCGCTTTTTAAGTACTGTTTGTAGCTCTTCGGCTGATTTTTTGCCAAAATGGCCAGGTCGACTTCGATTAGCTTTGCTTTTCTAGTAATGATTTGGATATCAACCGGCGACATATTTATTCAGATTTGTGAGAGTTACTTTTTTCTCCATTTCGAGATAGGGTAGATAATTGTTATATTTCTTGAATGCAGTCAGTTTTAAACTTGTGTAAATTTTCCCGCTTCCTGAGATAAGTTTGCTTTCAGTGGTAACTGTGAACAACAACAAGGGGTCAGCGTTGGCTAAGTTCGTAATATCCAGTTTGTCTGCCGGTTTAATGACCTTTCCCAGATCCGTATATAAGTTAAGCAGATCAAAACTGACGCCCGGCTTTGGTAATACTGCAATGTCTATATCACTGGCTGAGTGGGTTTTGCCACTAACTTGGGATCCATGCAGAAGTATAAGCACGAGATTATACTTTTTGCGGATTTTATCAATAGCCGACTTGTTTAACTTCACACTCCGATTATAGCATTTTTGTTTACTGGACAGAGTCAGGATTTTGCCTGTGAGGGGGTGATTAATATGCCAGGAGAATCAGGAGCAGATTTCCCAGGGACAGGTGTGAGTGTTGATCGGCATGGTGGACAGGGTAAACTCTGAGCATCATCCGTTATTGGCAACTATATTCTTTGGCGGGTGTTGACAAAACTTGCCGTTTCGATTACTGTAGAAATGAGGTAGTATTTCTATGAAGAAAATCGAAATGGTGTGGCGGGAGTTGCTTTATTGGAGTATTGAAAAAGGCGAGCGCGTTTTTGTCCAAAAGGATTTGGCGGCTAAGTTTAATTTTTCCACAAGCACCATTTTTCAAGCTTTAAAGCCGACACGGGCTATGGGTGCAGCACGGGTAACCGGTAGAAACTTTACGCTTGAAGATCCTGAAAAGCTTCTTTATTATTGGGCAAGTGTTCGCAACCTCGCCAATGACACAATTTTTGAGGGTCGGGTGGATTTACCTCTACTGGAGATTGAAGGCATGATGCCTGCTTTAAGTATCTTTGCCGGCTATAGTACTGCTCGGTTCATATTAAAAGAAGCTCCGGCTGATTACGATAAAGTTTTTGTCTACGCAAAGAGCAAGGAAGATCTTGCTTCACGATTTGATTTTGTTGAAGGTAAACCCAATTTGTATATCCTTAAGTCTGATCCTTTTATCAGCAGTTATGGAGGTAAAACTACATTAGCCCAGACATTTGTTGATATCTGGAATTTAAATGATTGGTATGCCAAAGAATTTACACAAGCATTGAAAGACAGAATCGATGACCTATTACACTGATATTATCACCGGCAAAAGTTGGGAACTACTAAAAAAGCTTAAAAAAAGCTATGAGTTTATCCTGATTGGAGGCTGGGCAGTTTATCTTTACACCCGGGTATTAAAATCAAAAGATATTGATGTTGTGGTCGAGTATGAGCAATTGGAAAGGTTAAAGCAGGAGTTTGAGCTAAGTAAAAATGAACGGCTGAAAAAATATGAAGCAAGAGTGGAGGAATTGCAAATTGACATATACCTTCCTTTTTACTCCAATCCTGGTATCCCTGCTGAAAAGATTGAAGAATATACAGTATTGGTAGAAGGTTTTCGTCTGCCGGCTGTTGAATTACTTGCAATATTAAAGCAAAAAGCCTTTGTAGAGCGGGTAAGGAGTACTAAAGGCAGGAAAGATTTGGTAGATTTGGTTTCGTTATTCAGATTGCCCGGATTTAAGTGGTCCAAATATAAAGCGATGGTGGAAAAATACCAACTAACCGAGCAAGCTCAAAAAGTTTCTGGGCTAATTGATGAAACCAAAGAAATAAATGAACTTGATTTAAATGTCCATAAATTTTTAAGGATAAAAAAACAATTCGGGTTTTTTAAAGTGGACTGAAAGTGAGTTACTGACCTGAATTATTTGTGCCCCACTTGGTTTAAGGTTTCTCCGAGAACTTTATTAGATATTTGTATCTACTTTCGTCAACGTCCTTCGAGGCTACGGCGAGTTCATCAGGCACACCGTTTGGAAATCCGGAGTCGACTGCCAAAAAACTGAAGTGGTGTAACCCTGTTTTTTGGCCGGGTATCGGATTCCAGTTATCAATAACCCCTATTTCCCCATAGGGTAAAGGATTATCGGTTGGTATGACAATGATACCCTCAGTCCTTGATGTTTTCCGGCTCGGTTAGACCTGAAATAAAATCAGAAAATGGCTCTCCCGTATTGTAAGGCTCAGCTGGCAGTCCTATCTGTTCCGGTTTCAAAGATCTGGTTACCCTGTTTCCACCTGAGTCGGTAAGCGAAAGGTTGAACTGTTCACCAAGTGTAAGCATTTGTTTTAGAACAGCCAGTTGATGCGAGCTTAATAAGATTGCTGCATATGGCACGTCTTGGCCGTTTTCGGTTACTGTCGCGGTCCCGCTTTGTAGTTTTTCGACCTCTTTTTCACCCGATTTGCGAATCAGGTCGACCTTGACGGAAGCGCGCTCGAGTGCAGCAAATACTTCATTTAGTGGATTTGACTCTGTGGTTGGGGTTGGTTCGTCTTGCGACCTTAAGCCATAAAAACCCTCTTTTAGGTAGATGTTTTGTAGTTGGCTCAGATGCGGCCGAGTTTTCTGCCATTGATACATTTTAGCAAAGATCCTTATTCCTTTATCAAGGGAGAATGAGATTGTTACCAACTGACTCCGCCTTCTTTATCATAATCCTTTCTGGTCAACCCTGAATTTATTGTCAAATATGAAGGAAGCTCTCTGGCAAGAGAGACAGCTTCTTTAATTGCTTTCTTATTCCAGCCACAATCTTTCAAAATTGTTCTGATGTTTTCGATTATAATATTAAAAAGATTCGGGCCGGCCAAAGCCCGCACAAACGCTTGCCCAAAATAATTTTCCGCATATTTTTGTCCTTGTAACCACCTAACCAATTTTGCCCAATCTTCCGGAAGTTCCGGTCTTTTGATTAAATTTTCCAGAGGCTCATTTGCCCGCGCCCACTCATAGATAATCGGTTTTAGTATTCTTAATTCTTTAAGTTGTTCTGTTATCGATAAACCTCGATCCGCTGGAGCTGAGTAAACTACACGTACTTGATCAGTCAACCTTATATCTTTTCCCATTAAACCACTTGTAACAATGTCGAAACTGACATCTTCGACTTGGAGGCCGCCATCCATAATTGCGGTTTGAGCTGCCAACGCGTCTCGGCCAGCTGATAATGTGCCGCCTCCTGGGGACCACTTTGCTCCGGGCGAGTAGGTGTGTAAATTGGCAGTAGCCCTAACTAAACCCGCAATCTTTTTGTCTGGCAAAATATATCCATTTTCATCCATCACAACCGGTTCCAGTTTTGCTCCGACTGCAAAACACCCGGTTGCTTCGGCAATTTCCATCATTCGCAACAGTCCGTTACCTGTAAAGTTATCACCTTGTTTACCGGTGTATAACCTATTGTCAGCGCCAGGAGTCAGATAATATTTGTGTACGGTGTTTTCTCGTTTAGCAGAATCAACAAAGGCTTGGAAACCAGTTCTGAGGGCATTGGCAGTTCCAGAGTTAACGTCAACGTCTTCTTGATGAATAAAGAAGAAATTAATAGTGCTCTTTCTAAGTTCAGCTAGATTTGCTTCTTGTGTGTATTGTGAATCCGTGTATAGTCTTCCACCCTTTTCGTAGAGATTAACAGTAGTTGCAGCTTCAACTTGAAAGTCGTTTGCAAACTGTTGATCAGCTTCGTCACCGCCACGGTTAAGAACAATTGCGATATCTGCTCCGTCAATTTTTTCTTTATCAACACACTCTTTAATTTGGCGGTTAAGTATGGGCAATCCTGTCTGAAGAAGGTGAGAAGCTCTCCTCGCCGGGATAATAACTGCAAGTCTGTTATTATCGGCATCGGGTAGTGTCTCTTTGTACTTTCGGATGTTATCTAACAGCCCAAGTGCTTTTTCACTCGGGAGCGGATGTTCTTTCTGGGAATAGTCTCGAACAGGCGTTATATCAAGTCTAGGCGGTATTGTTTGAGGCTCGAAATCTGTCATTAACTAATGATATCAAAGATTGACAAGGAAACACTTGTAGTACTACTATTAATATGTAATACAGTGAAACAGACCAAGATACTATTCTTCTTTTTATTAGCTTTTCTTTTTGTTTTTGCTGTTCCCGTTTTTGCCCAACTGCCGCCAGACAGCCAAGGCCGTGCCGTAAATGATGTTGTAACTGAGTCGATAATACCCCCGTATCCATATCCAACATCCGTACCTTCCGGTAATCCGATTTTCGGTCAGGATCACTCCTACTCTGTCGTCATGCGGGGTAACGGGGAAGCGGTTGTGACCTTGAAAGTTACCTTCAGCAACGTAACGACCTCGAGCATGAATAAGGTTTACCTGCGCGTGCCTAAGGTTGAGCCAAGGGAAGTCATGGTCTATCAGATTTATAAACCTGAATTTTGCCTTCGATATCTCCCAAATGTTTTGACACCCGAGCTTCCGGTAGACTATTACTACAACTACTACAACAACCTTAACTGTGAACAGTGGAGTAGTCCTGACTATTTCGGCGGTTACCTTGGGGACGCTACTTTTTACAAAGCCAGAACCGATTATAGCGGTGACACATTAACAGTTTATCTGCCCAAGTCCGTGCGGCCCGATGGGTCCGGTTCGTTTTTTGTCTATTATCGGGCTTTTGGCTATGCGAAGAAAAACATCGTCGGGGCCTACAATTACACGTTTGAAACTCTTAAGGCTAATGAGTCGATTCGAAGCATGACTGTCGGGATAAGCGTGGACTCGGACCTTTTCCTTAAAGACGCCAAGGGCGGAGTCAACTACAGATTTGAAGAGGCAAGTCTCGCGCCTTTGTCCGACGCGGCATACGGAGTGGAGCTAAGGAACCCAAAGGTGACAAGTTTTGTGAGTCAGATAGGGAGTGGTACGGTGACAAAGACAGCCTCAAATCTGGCCGCCCTGGAGTCTTATTCGGTCAAAGGCGTATATGCCGACAGACAAATTAAGCTCTATGGCAAGGAAATCTTGTGGGGGTTGCTGGTAGTGGTGCTATTTCTGGCTGGTTTTGTTTTCTTTGTCCGCGCAGTTTACAGGAGATTGCAATTACGGAGAGCCAATGTTGAGGCGGCTGCACAAGCGGCGAAACCGAGTGCTAAAGCGGGTGTCGGTAAAGCCGGTATGTTGACGGGCCAGGATTATGTCAAAACGGGGTTGGTTGTGGCAGTCGTTACCTTTTTCTCACCGCTACTTATGATGGCTTATACTTTTGCTCTGGTTCTCCTGACTACCTCGAGTAATTTCATTTACTTTGGCAGCAATTATTTGGGGCCGATACTTTTTATAATCATTTTGATTTTGTCGATAGCCGTCTACGGGGTGTTGCTCTTTTTCCCGGCTTTATATGTCGGGCTAAAGCGTGGGCTTCATTGGGCATTGGCGACTTTTTTGATGACTGTTTTCTGGACAGCTTTTTGTGTTCTGATAATAGTAGTCATGATATCGGTCTTCAATTATAATCCTCGTGGACCATATCTTTATTAGGAAAGAGCAAGTTTGACCGAAGGGCTCATTGTCGAGCAAATGTAAGCTTTTATTATTTGTTTGCTAGTTAGCGTTTCCAGGATCGCGGTAATGTTTTCGTCCAGTTCTTTCTTCTGCATGGAAAGTTTCCCAACAGTTGTGTGGATGATGGGCGCTGATTTTTCAGTTTTTAAAGTAATTGAGTTGGCTGAAAATTTGCTGATTTCTTTTTCGTTTTTGATTAGCGTCCCGTTTTTGGGATTTGGCATCAAACCCCTTGGACCCAAAAGTTTTGCAAACGGGACCAATTTTGGCATCATGTCGCCCGTTGCTAAAAGTACATCAAAATCTATCCTTCCGTCTTTAAGTTTTTTTATTGTTTCGTCCCCGGCAACCTCAACCCTTTTTACTTTGCCGGTAGAGTGGGGCAGTGTGATGTTTGCGCTTAAGTTATCCTTCCGCACAACTAGGTGAAGTTCGACAGTTGAATCAAATTTAGAATAGGAAATTTCTTTTAAAAGAGCGACCGCGTCATCTAATTTATAAAGTCTGGCAGGATCCACTTTAGATTTGGAGTCCTTGTATTTTTTGCTTCTGACTTTTAGCCTTGTTTTACGTTTTTTGGCTTCCTCGTTTCCCGAAGTTTGCTCGGAGTGGAGTTCGCTTTCTGGCGGCAAGTCGGACTGTACGGCAACTACCCGTTGTCCGCCTTTAAGGCCCGGAATGTGTACTTTGGTGGCTTTCTCTTCTTTTGCTTTTTTTCGTTTTTCATAAAGCTCTTTGCCGGAAAGTTTTTCCTCAACGCCGGCAACAAAAGCTGTCTTAGTTTTACCCATTGATTTTTACTCCCATCGACCTGGCAGTCCCGATAACAATTTTGAGTGCGGCTTCCACGTTGTCGGTGTTAAGATCGCGCATTTTTTCTTTAGCGATTTCTTCCGCCTGGGAAACGGAAAGAGTTCCCGCAATATCCCGGTTCGGTACTCCGGAACCTTTTTGAATACCCAGCTTCTTTTTGATCATATCGGCGACCGGGGCAAGCTTTATCTCAAAATCGAAGCTTCTGTCTTCGTAAATAGTTATGACAGCAGGGACTGTGTTCCCTTTCATGTCCTTTGTCTTGTCGTTATAGGCCTTGACAAAATCCATGATTGCCACGCCGTGCTGACCCAAGGCAGGTCCCAGAGGCTGCGCCGGAGTGGCTTCGCCCGCAGGAAGGTTAATTTTAAGAACTGTTTTAACTTTTTTTGCCATTTTATTAATAAAAATTTAAACCTTTTGAATTTGCAAGAAATCAAGTTCCACCGGCGTTTCTCGGCCAAAGATACTTACCAATACTTTGATCCTGCCTTTCTCTTCGTCAATTTCGTGAATAGAACCCAAAAAATCAGCGAAAGGCCCGTCAGTAATTTTAACCGCTTCGCCGACACTGAATTTAGTTTTAAATCTTGGCGCAGGAGCGGAGACAAACTTTTGAATATTTTTCACTTCTTCAATTGAAAGCGGCGTAGGTTTATTGCTGGATCCGACGAAGCCTGTTATCCCTGGCGTTGTTCGCACGGCGAGCCATGTCGGGTCGTCCAATTCCATTTTGATTAACATATAGCCCGGAAATATTTTTTCTTTGACTGTCGACTTTTTTCCGGAGCGGATGACTACTCTGTCTTGTGTCGGGATTAATACTTCAAGCACTTTGCTGACCAGATTCATGGTCTCTACCCGCTGGCGCAGTGTCTCGGCGATTCTTGCCTCGTGGCCGCTGGTTGTGTGGACCACAAACCATTTTGCGTTTTTGTTTTGCTCGTCGCTTATTTTGATGTGCCCCGGAATTTTTTTGGACCCAGTGCCGCGCTCCGATACTCCGGAATCATGTATTTGTGTATTGTCCATGTTATTTGTAGATGATTAATTCTAATAGTTTTGTGAACAGGTAGTCCAGCCCTCCTAAGTAAAGCCCTACAATAAGAGAAACAGCTACCACAATGAGTGTGAGTTTTGTTACCTCATCTCGGGTTGGCCACGTGACTTTTGAAATCTCACTTTTTACCTCCGACAGGAAGCCTAGGGTGTTTTTTATCGGGTGACTTGGTTTCACAAGTTAAAATTGTAGCGTTCTTTGCTAAAATATTCAAGTAAATGCACTTAACTGGTTATAAATTTGAAAATACATTCTGGCGGAAAGGTTTATCGGTTGCCGGTGCGGATGAAGTAGGGAGGGGAAGCTTTGCCGGGCCCGTGGTTGCCTCCGCCGTTGCTTTTGCTCCGCATTCCTGTTATCGAGCTTCTTTGCTCAAACAAAAAATACGAATTGATGACTCTAAAAAATTATCAGTAGGCCAGCGAGAATGTGCCGACAGTTGGATAAAAGCCAGTTGTATTGGTTATGGCATTGGAGTGGGCAGTGTCGGACTAATTAACCGTGCGGGAATAGTCAAAGCGACAAATTTCGCCTTTCGTTCGGCAATTAAAAAGTTTACAATTTCATGCATGTTGAGTATAGATTATTTACTCATAGATGGGTTTTATGTCCCAAATGTAGCTAATATTAGAAAGTCTAAACAAATACCTATAATAAGAGGAGATGCTAAAAGTATGACTATAGCAGCTGCGTCAATTATTGCCAAAGTTTATCGCGATAGTTTAATGGTTGCATTAAATGAAGAGCACCCTGAATACTTTTGGTACCACAATAAAGGCTATGGTACAGTGGATCATATTAAATCACTAGAGAGGTTCGGGCCGACTAAGCATCATAGAAAATTATTTATTAGAAATTATATTTAATAATTTCTTTTTTTCTCCAACTCGCGAAGGTGCTCTATTTTATATTTTTTCTCTTTGCGTCGCTCCGAGGGACTTTTGTAGCGCTCCCTTTCTCTATAGTCAATCAAAACTTTCTCCGACAAGACTTTTTTCTTGAAGCGAGCAATTAGTTTGTCTTCCGACTCTCCCTTGAGTCGTTTGACGACTACCATGAATAATCGCCCCCTTCCTAGAGGTTCTTATGAGACATGACAAGCGGCTTATATTCATAAAATCACCATCCGCAAGTATTCTAACAAAATCTTTACAAAAGTGCTAGACTACTTTCATGCCTGAAAGCCTATATAAAAATGCCGTTTCTCAACTGAAAGAAGTAGCTAAGTTACTAAAGCTTTCCAAAAAAGAGGTTGACTACCTTTCAAAGCCCGAGCGTTTCCACAAAAATACTCTTCGGGTGAAAATGGATAACGGAGCAATTAGACAATTTAAAGCTTTCAGGTCGCAACACAACAGCGCCCGTGGGCCATATAAAGGTGGGATAAGATTTCACCCTCAAGTTTCCCAAGACGAAGTAATGGCCTTGTCGATGTGGATGAGCTGGAAGACGGCCGTTGTCGGTATTCCCTATGGTGGTGGAAAAGGCGGAGTTGTCGTTGACCCCGGGGAATTGTCAGTTGGGGAGCTCGAAAGGTTATCCCGAACATACGCCGGCTGGGCGGGAAAGTTTATCGGTCCGTGGACTGACGTGCCGGCGCCGGATGTAAATACAGACAGTCAGGTTATGGCATGGATGGTAGACGAGATAGAAAAAACCCAAACTTCCAAAACTCAAAAACTCCAAGTGAACCCGCGGGCAACATTTACCGGTAAGCCTCTGGAAATAGGCGGGTCACAGGGTAGGGAAGAAGCAACCGGCTTGGGCGGCTTTTATACATTGGAAAAGTTGACTCATCACTCTTCACTCGTCACTCGTAACTCTACTATCGCTGTTCAGGGGATTGGCAATGTCGGTTACTGGTTTGCGAAGTTTGTAAGTGACGGGGGCTATAAAGTCGTGGCAATCTCCGACTCCAAGGGCGGAGTTTACAATCCGAAGGGAATAGATTTAGAGAAAGTTATGGAACACAAAAAAAAGACAGGGTCAGTTTTGGGTTTGTATCATGAACTGACTAACCAGGAACTAATAACTCTAAACGTAGATGTCTTGGTTCCTGCCGCACTAGAAAATGTTATCACTGGTGAAAACGCCAAGGATGTCAAAGCAAAAGTAATTATCGAGTTGGCAAATGGTCCTGTCGCACCCAAAGCAGATGAAATACTTTTGAGAAGAAAAATTTTGTCGGTTCCGGATGTATTGGCAAATGCAGGCGGGGTAACAGTTTCTTACTTTGAATGGGTGCAAAATCTATCGGGCTATTACTGGGAAAAGCAGGAAGTCTTTGAAAAATTAAAAATTATTATGGATAGGGCATTTGCCGAAATGTGGCATGTTCATTTAGATAAGCCACGATTGTCCCTTCGTATGTGCGCTTACATTAATGCAGTCTCCAAAGTTGTTTCTGTAATGCGGGTTTTGGGGAGAATTTAGTTATCATGAGCGTTTGTCTTTGTTGACAAACTCATCCTTTGGCACCTATTTGTCTATTCGACTGGCCGAAGCTGCAGTAATTGAATGATTATTGACTTCTGGTGGTAAATGGGATTGTCGGTATTCCAGGATCATCTTTAGGGAAGCGTGGACACGAAATTAAAATCACAACCGCTTCCCGTAGCGATTGCTTCAATAGCTAACGTGCAATAAGCGAAGGTGGCTCTGTTATCGCTTACCACAGCGACTCCCAGATACCTGTAATCTTTTTTTACACGATCGTCAATTTGTATTTCAGCTGACATAGTAAGAAGCTATTTTAGTAGAGGAGGCGCGATATGTCAAAAAGAGTGGAGATGGTTCCTAAACCGAAAAGTAAGTCTAGTGTAAAAATTACAATAATGACTGCGAGATTTGCTTTTAGATAAGTGGAATTTTTTTGTAAAAACAATCCGTAGGGGATTTGAAGTGTGGCAAATAGTAAAAATAAAAACTTATTTAAATACAGCGCTATTAAAGTAAAAACAATTCCGTTTATGATGAGCAGGGTCGGGAGCCAGCTCCAATAGCGCTTGTCGCGGACCATCAATACCCAAGCAGCGGGGGCAAAAAGCCAGAGCAGGATTATGACCAGAGCGTGTTTTTTCTTTGTGTCCATATATGTATTATGTATTATAATATAAATATGCTTAATCCTGACGTAACGGTTAGCAAAAGTGAATTAGAGGGAATCGGTTTAATTGCGGCTCGTGACATTCCGGTGGGAGCTGTTATTTGGAAAATGGAGCCGGATACAATTCAGTTGACCCCCGACAAGATATCAACAGTACGGAGCGAGTATCACAAGTTCATCCATCACTACAAAGACAGGTTTATTTTTGTCCAGGATGACAGGATGTACATCAACCACAGCTGCGACCCCAACACTTGGTGGGCAGATGACGAAACCTTAATTGCAAAACGCAATATCAAAGCGGATGAAGAAGTTACTTATGATTATGCGACTACCGAAATTACGGAAGAAACAATGCACAAGTTTGCCTGCAATTGCGGGGCAGCGAATTGTCGCGGTTCAGTTACCCCAGGCGACTTTAAAGATCCCGACTTCCAAAAAGAACACGAAGGCCACTTGCCCAGCTGGACGGTTGCCGCTATTGCGGCAAGTAAAACCGGAAATATACTAAGTTAAAACCTCAAAGTTCCCTGTTTTAGTTTTGAAGTGTCCAGTTTTGGCTCGATGACCATCATCCACCCACCCCTTCTTTTAAGTGCAAAATCAAGTTCTTGCTCATTAATTCTTTCCAATGCAAGGTAGGGATCGCGGATGATATATTCATCCCTGTCTTTGCCGGAAACTATAATTACGTGGCGGTAATCTTCTTTGGGGTTTTTGTAAAAGTCTTGGCCCCATACGCTAATGATAACGGGTATTTTTTTTTGCAGAAAGCCGTCAATGGTTTCTAAATTTGGTATTTCAAAAATATATTTTCCGCCGTCTTTAACGTATAACAGCTGTTTTGAAATCTCGCGTTTAACACCAAAAGACTTGCTTTCCTTTCGTAGTGTTGCAAGAGAAGCTAAAAGCGATTTGGTGCTTTTATGCAGCGACTCAACGGTTTCAATATTCCAAAAATGCCAATCATAGTGATAAATGACTGCTTTGTAGCCCTTTTTTAAAGCTAGCCTCCCGAGATCTGAAAAGTATGCTCCAAAGAGGCCTGAATGTTTTTTGTAAACGTGCAGCTTTCTCCATACTTCGTCTCTGGTAATTTTGTCGCCAAAAAATTTGACAACCATTAAGGCACAGCACCGCAGGCAGTCGTCACTTTTTGGGTCTTGGCGAATAAGCGGAATGTAGAGCATTTGCCCCAAGTATAGCAGATGTATTATACTGGTGCTTAGTGGTGGATATCGTAATACTATCTTCTTGTTGCTGTAAACCAAACGCTAATTGGTTTACAGATTAGTGTCTTCTAACCTCAAACTTTCGCCAAGAAAATAGCAATTTGTAAATCAATGAGCCAGAGGCTCATGAAGGAGGTGATACAAATTGGCTAACCAGATTAAAACTTTCTACTTTAAAAGGGCCGAATATTTTGTCGGCGACGCTAACGGCAGCGAAATTTTGCTAAAAATTGATTATAAAAATAAAAAATATGAATTGGAAAACAAAGGCAAGAAAAATGGAATTTTGGTTCGGGAAGCTAAAAAAATCGGAAAGAGTTTAATCAAACGAAAGCATGGAATGAATTTTGTGGATAGGGTTATTGGCAAAGGTTGAATTGTTAAAATTTTAGTGCTAGGATTGCGCCAAGGTAAAAAAATGACCAAGTTAAAAAGCATTTTTATACCTGCCGCTTTTCTAGCCACCCTTTCTTTTTTGGCATTTGTAAATTTGAGTAGTGCGGTTGAAGTTAAACCTTTACCGGTAACTGTTTCGGTATGCATTGTCGGGGGTTGCTCGGGGGAGCTGTGTGTCGATGAAACCCGCGGGCCAATGGAGAGCATTTGCCTGTATCGTGAAGAGTATTCTTGTTTGAAATATGCCAAATGTGAAGTGCAATCAACGGGTGTTTGCGGCTGGACTTACGGGCTTGAATATACATTGTGTGTCGGCGGTGGGCCGGTAAAAACTCCTGACATAACACCACATATTAGCCCGACAATAAAGCCTGAACCCACTGAGGTACCAGTTTCACCAATTTGCGGTAATAACATTTGCGAACCAGGTGAGGCAGACTATGATAACTGTCCAATATGCGAGCCGGGTCGGCCGTGTCCGATGAGACCGTGCGTTCTGTTAGAAGGCAGCTGTCCGGCTGATTGTCTGGCCAAACCAACACCGACTTTCTATGCGACACCTGTACCCAGGTCGTCGGTAATTCCCATCCCTAGCCCGAAACCATCAGCCAGTCCTTTGTCAACAATCTTGCCGGTACCTGGTTATTTTCCTTTGCCGACGGTAAGCCCTGATTGGCCAGGGAATCAGGAACCATTACTTAAAAAACATTTTCAATTTAATTGGAAAATGCTTTTCAGGAAAATTAAATTTAATTTTGGTTATTTCCAATTTGATTAATGTCTAAAAAGTCCTTTTTCTTGGGTTTAATTATCGGAGTTTTAGTCGGTGGTTTAATAGGCTATATCGAAGCCGGTGTTGGCCAAACAATTAACCTTAAAACAATGGCCGTTGTCGTCAATAAGTCAGGTGAGCAAACGACTTTGTCAGCCCGCTATGGCAGCCCGAAAGCGGCCAAGGACGGGGCAAAATTTGTATCGGTTAATTTGACTTTGGCAAACACGACTACCAGTGAGTTTACCTTCCGACCCGACGAAAACATCAGGTTGGTGGATAGTATTGGCAGGGAATACGAAACTTATTCCGATTCCATTGGTGCAGTTGACGATTATTTAAACTACAAGGATTTATCTCCGTCGATTGATGTTTCAGGAAGTTTGATTTTCGAAATTCCGGAAGACGCAACCAGCTATTATTTATTGATCGCTAAAGAGCAAAGCAAAGAGATTTATAAAGTTTCTCTGATATAATCTGCTTCATGCTCGGGCCGGAAAGGCTGGGAACGGCGAATTTACTTACTGAAAGTTTTACAAGAAGAGGCGTTGTTGTCTTTTTCTGCGACGTCGACGACACGTTAGTCGATACTTCTTGGCTTTATAAAATATTCATGAGCGAATATGCCAGCTATATCGCAAGGCTAAACGGAAAGATAGATTCCGAGGTTGTGCGGGAAACAATGGGAAACGCGATTAGAGGTTTAAGAAGCACTTTTCGTGTTCATCCGACGATTCTGAAAGAGTCAGCCCGACTTGCTGCTTTACAATACGGAGTCGATTTTTACAGCGATAAATCAGTTAGCCAAGTTTCGCGGCTGATGGACCTGTATACTAGCGCGCCACCGGCTTTCGATGGTGTATTGGAAGCAATGGAAGTTATTCACGCGTCTGGGGTTAGGATAATTGCCATGAGTCACTCTCCAGAAGACTGGACAGAAAAGAAGCTTGCGCAAAATGGTCTTTTAAAGTTTTTTAATGAGATTTATGGAGTAGACACGACCAAGTTTAAAGACGGCCCTGCATGGCGCTATGTTTTTGGGAAATACCAAATTGATCCAGCACACGCGATGATTGTTGGGGACAGTTGGGCCACAGACGTGAAGCCCGCTCTTGAAAACCAGGTCTTACCTCAAAATATTATTCGAGTAATGACAGACTATACTCACGCGAACATCGGGCGAATTGATGGCATACAGGAAGTAAAATATTTTCGCGATGTTCCCGGCGCGATTGTTTCGGGGTAGAATTAAAACCCGTTTTGTCTTGCCTTCTTTATTTGTCTCCTGTGCTCAATTAAAAATCCGACTACTATCCAGAAGACGATAAGCAGAGTAAATGTTATTTGCCATGAGGCTGGCGATATTTTTTTACCGATAATATTGTAGATAATATTAACCGACATAAAGCCCCCGGCGAAAGTTATCAGAAATATTGTTGATAAATAATCGAAATTTTTTTAATATTTTTTATATTGTTCGTATCTAATGATCAATAACTTCTTAAACACTTTGTAGTATTATAACAGTTAAATTATGACAGAAAGAGACAAGATTGAGTTTTCTG
Organism: Candidatus Woesebacteria bacterium RIFCSPHIGHO2_02_FULL_42_20; assembly: GCA_001792535.1. Classification (GTDB taxonomy): domain Bacteria; phylum Patescibacteriota; class Microgenomatia; order UBA8517; family UBA8517; genus 2-01-FULL-39-21. The sequence continues at coordinate 74,160 of MGGS01000008.1, forward strand.
ATTTGAGGCCAACTTTGCGAGATAAAGTCGCTACTGTGAGGTTATTTATTGGCTCAACTGTGGATGGTTTAGTAGCTTTTGATACTAATAAAATTGCCGGAGATATGGACAAGGATATCAGACACAGGGTTGCTTATGCCTTAATACCTCATATTTGGAGAAACCTTGCAGGGATAGATAGACGCAGATTTATTAACTCTCCGCTATATGAATTATTTGCTAATAGTTACAGGTTGGTCTGCTTCTACGACGATTTGTGTGATGAAAGAGATGGAGGTGTGCCATTGCCAACAAAAGATGAACTTGCATCAAGTGAATATGCTCGCCAGCTTCTTTGCAGCGTTGTAAATATAGTTCATAGACAGCTAAAAACTCCCGCTTGTGAGCGTATTAAATTCATTGGTAATTTGGCACATTTTCGAAGACAGGAATATGAATGGCTGCAGGAGTTTGAACCTGGTGATCGTGACTGGAAAACTTTTTCATTTGATGAGGTTGTAGGGTATAAGGAGTTAACTGGTAGTTTAAATGCGCGAATTGCATCTGAAGTTTGTGGTTTACCTTTTTCTGAAGTACCGCAACAAAAAAAAATATTTATTGAAGAATCAATGGTGAATGCATTATTGCTTATGCAAATTGCAGATGATGTTAGAGACTGGAGAGAAGATGTAAGATTCGGTAATTTAAACTATTTCACTTCTGCTGCAGTTGGGACAGGTGAGCTTGGTCGGTTACTTGGAAATACTGATAAGTTACCACCGAGATCAGTGGCACCTGAGTCAATGGAAATGTGTGACCGAGTAGCAGTGGGTTATCTTCAAAAGATTCCAAGTGAGTATAGAGGTTTGAAAGGAGTTTGTCGTGTTGAATACGCGAAACTTACGGGGTTGTAAACTGCGACATTGTTAGTGTTTCTAATATTTTTTGAGCAATTTCTTCAAACCCAAGATTACCCGGGTCGGCAACAAGCACTGTAATTTGCAAATAGTTATTTTCGTCTATCGGGAGAAAAATTAGATCAAAGTTTCCCGAGGAATTTACAGAATACAAAAACCCGTTCCTTTCGGCGTAACTTACTTCCTTAATTTCACCGACACTGGTATAGTCTTCACTTTCTTTTTTTTGTGTCCAGCCGTTCTGGATTGTATCTTTGAAGTTACCTTGATAACTGTAATTTGCAAAGTTGATACTTGTTGCATTCGTAAGATCGGCTTCTTTGGATTGATTCAGTCCGAGTAATACAAAAGTAACGGTTTTGTCGGAATGTTCTACAGCTTCCATGTCGGCAGGGCGGCCAATGGCAAAACCTAAGCTGTTTGAGCTGTAAGTATTCCATCCTTCCGGGACGTTTTTGGCGACTATGGTTGGGCTGGGTGTCGGGCTGGTTGATTTATTTGTAAGCCTACTTTTCCCCGAGGCGTAAATACCGAGTGTAAGCAGAATAATTGCAGTTCCGACTACCCCGTAGAATGTTTTGTTTTTAAACATGATGTTTAATTATATAATACTAATATGAATTTTGAAGGGAAGTTAAGACAAAAATTAATCGAAAAGAAAGCAAAGCTGACTAAGGGCTTAGAAGTTGACAGTGTTAAATTAATCTCCTCGAATTCCCCTTTGGGTGCCGTGATATCGGGAAAGAATAAAGGCGAGGAATTTGTCTTTAATGAACGAAAAGGGAAGATTTTAGGGTGACCAGAATTGGGTGGCGACGTGGCGTAGGTACCACTTACCTTCTGACTTTTAAAAGATCAAATGCAGGCTTGTTCCGTCGTTCCCGGCGTATTCGGATGTATCCGAAATCAAATATTCAACTTCAATAACGTATTTATCAAACATATTATCTAGGTAGTGCTGCTGTTACTTGTCCATCAACTCCAAACTTGGTACCACGGGCGTAGTGAAACGGAGCCCGTGGAGTGTCATTGGGTGTAAGGCTTTGTGTAGAGGAATGATTTATAACAGGGAGGTTATGGTGGAAGTGCGTGGAGTCTGCCGTGCAGAAAGTCTGGGACTTATTGATAATATAACAGGCAGCGGGGTGTGATTGCGGGCTAATACCAATGCTGCCACTCACACTTCCAGGGGCCATGATAAATGGAAGAAAAATAAACAAGAGATAAACGACTGTAAGTGGGATAAGTAATAATAAAGCTTTCTTCTTGCGACGTAATAAATAATAGCAAGAAATGAAGATTTAGTAACTGGGGGTGGTGGGGGCCAGGTTACCATACGGGAGGGATACTATACAGTATCTGTCTCCGAAGCTCAAATAAATTTTTTACAGGGATTACATCTATATTTTTTCAACGGGGGGTGTAATAATCTATTCATGTCAAATGTAAAATTATTACAAGCGATATTGGATAAAGTAAAATCTATGGATAATAAGGTTGATGAAGTAAAACAAGAGTTGGAAAAAACAGAAACAAGGCTAACATCTAGAATTGATAAGCTGGGTTTGCAGATTGCTAATTTTGAAGATGATGCCCCGACGATTGGAGAGTTTGACAAATTAGAGAAGAGAGTCTCAAAATTAGAAAATCAAATTGCCAAAAATTAATTTTGGCAGGGTCTTTACACCAAAATCCGAACCCAATTTACTGCACCGCTCTAATGACTTAGCTCCGGCTCGTCCTTCGTCCTCGCCTCCGTTTTTTTGCGCGCGATTTGATCCTGCTATGCAGGATATTGTTCTTGCCCCACCCAGCCCAGCGCGAACAATGTTATTTGTAGATGATAATGGAACTCCCTAGACTGAATTTAAAAATGTTAGGAAATAAAGATATAATGTTTCATATATGTACTTAATGTATATTGACGAGTCTGGAGATACGATTCCGCTGTCTCAAAGCGGAAAGAAATTCTTAGTTTTAACGGGGTGTATATTTCGAGAAGACGATATACACAATATTGAAGAGAAGTTTAGAAAAATTAAAGGCAAGTACTACCAGGATCCAGATATCGAGATTAAGTCTAATTTTTTAAGGTATGCCAATCCAGACTTAATGGAGAATTCTCCATTAAAATTAAACTCAAAAAAGAAATACGATGAATTAGAAAAAGATATCGCAGACTTTTTGAAAGACATAAATGTGACTTTATATTCTGTTGTCATTCATAAAGAGCCTTATTGGTCTCAGTATCCTGCACAAAATCCTTACCATATTGCCTACACGTTTTTGCTTGAAAGGTTCCAAAAGTATTTAAAGCAAGAGGATTCTCTAGGGATTTGTATTATTGATCCGAGGGAAGGTCAAACAGAGAAACATTTTATGGGTAATGAATTAAGTTCTTTGCATGAAAAAATGCGTCATGGAGATGGTTCAGTTTGGACAAAATGCCCGAATATTATTGAAAAACTGCTTTTCTCACAATCCGATCAAACAGTTGGTATTCAAATTGCTGATCTGTTTTGCTATCCGATTTATCATGTTTTTGAATATGATAAAAAACTTAATGAATATTGGAGGTTTAAAGAGTTAAGTTTGCCAAAGTTGTATAAACACGAAGGCGAAATTGATGGATTTGGATTAAAATTTTTCCCTGATAAAACGAAAAAAGACCTCAAGTTCTTCTTGTGAGGCCTTCTTTCGATGGGCGCGGTTTTTACCCCGCGACCAACTGTATTATATAACACTGTTGTCAATAGTGCTACTGTTGTACAGTATCAGGGTTTCGTTGACATCGGGCAGGGTTGATTGTGTCCTGTTTGCAAGTATCCAGTCTTCAATTCTTTGCTGCGGAGTTCTACCTT
>MGGS01000009.1 GCA_001792535.1 Candidatus Woesebacteria bacterium RIFCSPHIGHO2_02_FULL_42_20
CTTTCTGGACAGCCCTCTGGGGCTGGTCCTTAGTCTTAACCAACATGATCTCCCTGCCCTTGATGAATGCAGTTGGCATGTTTCTGGAGGAATCGGAAGAAAGGGACTATCTTGGCCTTGCCTCATTCGTCGCCCTCTCATATATCATGGTACCCTTCCAGGCCTACGCTTCCATCAAAGGCTTCTTTGAAAAAGAAGAAGGTCCATGGTTTCGGACTCCCAAGACAGGCAGAATTACGGATATATTCAGGCGCGGGGCCTTGGCAAGGTTTATTTCAGGGATATTTCCAGCTAAAGAGTCCGTGGTCGCAACCTATAATTATAGTACATACACTGCCGATACGGGATCGGCAACAGTATCACCTGTTTACCTCAAAGCCCCTCGCCGATTACTACGACAGGTACGCTGGGGAAATATTGCTCTTTCGGTGCTGATGTCTTTTTCCGTACTCCTCTTTTCACTGGCACCTTTCATCCCAATTGCCGAGAACCCAGTGTTTGCGGCTCCGCCGAGGCTTGCTTCACTCACCAAAACACAGCCGGAAACACCAGAAAAAATAGAAGAGATCACAACTCCGGTTCAGATCCAATTTGAAACGCCGAGCGGAGAAATACTTGAAATGATTTTCCATAAAGAGCCGAGAGTGCGTCTGAAGTTGGGGATAAAGGAGCTTGAGCTGACGACGACTGAAATAAAAGGTATCGGGCCGGTCAAGCCTGTCCGCAGTCTGATAGCCAACGAGCGCGAAGTGCGGTATGAGGAAATTGTTCCGGGTGTTGATTTGGTCTATCAGCTCGGCCGCCGCGGCTTTACGGAAAAATACGTGATCAAACGGCCGCTTCCCGTCACCGGTGTTGTTCAAAGACTTGAGACAAAAGAAATCAACGTTTTGTCCTCCGAGCCGGCAACGTTTAGCTTTTTTGACAATCAGAACAACGAAATATTCAAATTTGGTAATGCATTTTTGGAAGAACTGGTAAACCGAGATAATAAAAATGAGGATGTTGCTTTGACACTCACAAAAGGCGTGTTTGGCTATGATGTGGAAAAAACGATAGATACTAACGGTTTGGCTTGGCTGAATGCTTCGGAAAGAGCCTATCCTGTGGTTTTGGACCCGCCGGTGACAATTGTGGGCAGCGGATATGCAAACGGAACTGATGACTATGGAGGTATCCAACGTAAGGTAGTTTTTATGGAAACGAGAGACAGGTATTACGCTGTGGCCAATGTCAGCAGCAGTATCCAATTGTGGATTTCGGATAACAATACAGGGAGTGCCTGGACGCAGTTGTCTGATATTGACGATGACAATGACGATCATGATCCGACCATAGTCATGGACGACAATACTTTTTGGGTGGCGTGGAATGACAATAGTAGTGATAATCCGCAGTTCAGACGGATCACGACTGATGCCAGTTCTGAAACGTATGAAGCGGTTTGTACGGGACCGGATATGGGGGCGGTCGGAGCTGTTGACATCAATGCCTTTGGGGTAGCCAGTACGTATTTATATTTTTACAATGATAATGACCCCGATGTGTACAGGATAACAAAAAGTGAGTATCCGGGAAGCTGCGAGTCAACCGATTTTACCTCAATCACCAATACCACTGACGGCCCGACAGCCGGCGGCGAAGGCATATTTGAAGTCACTAGCGGAGACGAACTGCATGCGGTGTGGCGGACAACTTCGGGAGTCAGACATGGCATTTATAGCGGGTCAGAATGGAACACTTCCGCGCCTTTTACCGTCAACTCGTTTAACAGTGATGAAATTTCAATGGTAAAAGACGCCAGCAATAACTTGTACGTCAGTGCTGAAGGTGCAGCAGGAGAACTGCATGTTTATCGGTGCAGTGCGACCTGCACCGGCAGCTGGTCTGACCTGGGGACAGCGATATTGGATACCGATTGCGCCGCCAGTTATACAAATATCACGACACATAGCTTGACGTATGATTCAACCAATAATGATTTGATACTATTTGCAATAGCAACCGATGCTACCAACGAGCGAGCTTGTTTCCGAGCGTCAAGCGACATGGGTTCCACTTGGGAGGGAACTACTTGGGATTTGGGTTATGTCAGCACAGACTTGGCTTATATCAGCTCGACTCACACGGTGTCCGATCCCAGCAAAGCTGCAGTGACTTTAAGGGATGTGGCCACCTATTCATTTGCCACAGTACCGGAGAATATGATATTACTTTTTCTTGCTCCATTTATGCCTGGAATACTTAATGTTTTACGGAAAAGGAGCCGTGACGGATGAACAAAATCGTAGCCGGTATCGCGATTGTTAGTTTGGCAGCCAATGTTTTTATGGTTGCAGACTTGTTAAGCAGATATCCAGAAACAGTTCCACAGACCGTCGGCTATCCGTTCTTGGCTAAGCGGATTTTTATTGAAAACCCCAACGATATCATCATCAATTTTGTGCCTCTGCGGCAGAAGCTGCGTGAATATATAGCCGGCGTTGCGGAAAAGGCGGGCATATTTTTTGAATACTTGCCTACCGGTACCGGTATAGGGGTGAACGACCGCGAACCATTTTTCAGGGCAAGTCTCGTCAAAATCCCGGCAGTCATGCGGGCATATAAGCTGATTGAAGAGGGGAAACTTGCCTTCACCGACATTTTAACACTTGAGGAGTACCATTTAGATAAAGAGTACGGCTCTCTTTGGCAACTGGGTGCAGGCGCGAAAGTAACGGTTAGGGAAGCAATTCGTCTTGCAGTAGTTGAGTCGGACAACACGGCTTATGAAGTTTTGAATGACAGGGTAAATGAGTTGCTTCAAGCCCCTGTGGGTGAGGAACGAAACATCAGTGATGTATACGACTACCTGGATATTCCCAGTGATACTGATGGTTTGACGCTTGATGTGACGCCTCGCAACTACTCCTCAATCCTGCGCAGCTTGTTTTTTTCTGCTTACCTGACCTACGAACACTCAAATGAGCTGCTAACTCTTATGACCCAGAGTACATTTACGGAAGGCATTACCGGTCCTTTAGGCGAAGGTGTCAAAGCAGCACACAAATTCGGTATCCGTAAATCCTTTTCTGATGATCAGGATGTTTTTTCAGATTGCGGTATAGTCTATCTTCCTCAAAGGCCGTATATACTATGCGTGATGGTCAAATCGGAAGAAGAAGATACAGCAAGCCGCCTGATGCAGGAAATTTCAAGAATGGTATATGAATATTTGACCTTAATAAATCCGGCAGTCAACCAGGCATAGCAATAGCCCTTTATGAAACAATTACGAGATTTAAGTATAAGTTCAAAGCGTGATCATTTTATCTTTATATTCCTCATCCTTGTGGTTGTGCTGATGTTTTTTCCCTTGATGACGACGTTTAATGATATATTGACTCGAACTGTTATGCGGTTAGATAGTTATCGATATATAAGAGATTATGTGGTGCCGTGGGAAGTGCGGTTGGTTGGAGTGATGCTTTGGCCGTTTGGTTTTCAACCGCAAGTGGTGGGAGAGTATTTAGCAATAGGGAAGGATAACCCATTTCTTATCGAGATTGCCTGGAATTGTGTCGGCTGGCAAAGTTTGCTTTTTTTTGTCATCACTACCTTTGTGGGACTGCAGGGGGATAAATATACAAATTTGTCCAAAGTCAAAGCTCTGGCAATTGGCCTTTTAGGGACATTTCTGGTAAATCTATTTAGAATTGCCGTAGTTGCCTTAATTGCTTTTTATTTTGGTCAAAATGTAGCAATTATTTTTCATGATTATGGATCAACTTTTGCTGTTATCGCTTGGCTCTTTTTCTTCTGGTGGTTCAGTTACAGTTTTATTTTGGAGTCTAATACAGAGACTTAAAAATACCTCTTTACATTTTTGGTACTATTTTGTATAGTAATATTTACATATGGAGGCTAGTTTTCCCAGAAAGATTGAAAAGGAAGTTTATGATCATCTAAGACGTCCTCCGGCGAGCGTAATAACCGGTATGCGAAGAACCGGCAAGACAACACTCATGCGAAGGATATTTGACAAAATTGAGACTAAGAATAAAAGATGGTTTGATTTTGAAAACCCCCTGGATATTAAAAACTTCGAGGAGGTTGACTACAACCATATAGTTGATAACTTAAGATTGGATAAAGATGAGAGGATGTATATCTTTATAGACGAAATCCAAAATTTCCCAGAGATCAGTAAGATTATTAAATATCTTATAGATCATTACCGGATTAAGTTTGTGGTAACGGGTTCTGCCAGTTACTATTTAAGGAATTTATTTCCCGAGTCTTTGAGCGGAAGAAAGCAGATATTTGAGCTATATCCACTCGACTTTCAAGAGTTCCTTACTTTCAAGGGTGTCGAATATCAGTACCTTAAGTCTTTTAGCGAGAAAACCGAGATAAACTCAATCGTTGAGTACGAGAGATTTAGTAAATTATTCGACGAATATCTGGAATTTGGAGGTTTTCCCGAGGTTGTAAAAGAGAGGGATTTAAACGAGAAGAATAATCGCTTAAAAGATATTTTTTCTTCTTATTACGAAAGAGAAATTCTAGGACTGTCTTATTTTAGGAAGAAAAGAGAAGTTAGGGATTTAATTATTCTTTTGGCAGGCAGAATTGGATCAAAATTAGATGTGACAAAGATATCGCAGGAATTAGGCGTGCAAAGAATAACCATTAATAATTATTTGCAATTTTTAGAAGACACCTACTTTATTCGACTTGTTTCTCCTTTCTCAAGAAGTGTTGATCGTGAGATATCGGCTCGCCGGAAACTTTATTTTTGTGATAGCGGCATAGCTCGGATAATTACTATGCAAAACTTAGGCCAAGTTTTGGAAAACAGCGTATTTAATCTGCTTAAATTCTATGGGAAAGTTAACTATTATCAAAGACGAAGAAGCGGGCTTGAAATTGATTTTATATTGGACGGTGGTGTGGCTTTTGAGGTTAAGGAAACTGCCACAAGGGCAGATTTAGGTCGGCTTGAAAGAACTTCCGGAAACTTGAGATTAAAAAATTATTACATAATTTCCAAAAATTTTGTTAAAAACCAGAAAAAAATTATCTATCCTCAGTTTCTTTAAAAAACTGCCTATTCTTCTGGTGGTTCAGTTACAGTTTTGTTCTAGACGAAAGATAAAATAGCGTCTAACCTAGATTTAGTGACAAAGTTTGCCCAAAACCAATCCGCAATAATTTATAAGTTAACCGAGCAAATAAACAGACTTGAAGCCAAAATCGAAGAAAAAGGGAAAGAACTTGCAAGCGCCAAGGCGAAAGGCGAAGCCATACTTCAAAGCATAGGTGACGCTTTGGTTGTTACAGACCAGAAAGGCACAATAATTCTCGTTAACAAGGCTTTTGAAGAAATGATGGGCTGGGCTGAGGCGGAAGCAAAAGGAAAAAGTTTCATGGACCTTGTGAAATCAGAAGATGAAGAGGGAAACAAAATTCTTGGTGCAAAACGAAAAATAATGATAATTTTATCTGGGGGTGCCAATTACCAGCGAAGCGGCAGGGAAGCCCATTATTATGTCAGACGCGATGGTACCCGTTTTCCGGTAAATGCCGTGGTTACACCCATTATTTTTGCCGGCAGGCGGCTTGGTGCCGTACAAGTTTTTAGGGATATAACCGTCGAGCGGGATATCGACCGGGCCAAAACCGAGTTCGTGTCTTTAGCATCACACCAACTCAAAACACCTCTTTCCGTAATTAACTGGTATACGGAGATGTTAATTGACGGTGATGCCGGTGGGCTAAACGAGAAACAACGGCGTTATATAAATGAAGTAGCTCGTGGATCGCACCGGATGGTCGACTTAGTTAACTCCTTACTAAATGTTTCGCGATTGGAGTTGGGAACTTTTATAGTAGAACCCGAAAAAGTGGACCTCAAAAAAATTGTTCGAAGCGTTTTAGACGAGTTTAAAGTTAAGATCGACGAAAAAAAGCTAAAAATAACGTTTGTTATCAGCAAGTCTTTTCCTAAGTACTTGCTTGATCCCAAACTGACCCGGATAATCGTACAAAACTTGGTGAGCAATAGCATTAAATATACCTCAAATGGTGGTTGGGTAAAAATAGCTGTAGGGCAAGTTAAGGACAAAATTTTAATAAGCGTTTTAGATGATGGTTGTGGAATACCCGCGGGCCAGCAATCTAATATTTTTAACAAGCTGTTTCGGGCGGATAATGCGCGGGTTCTTGATCCTGACGGTACGGGGTTGGGTTTATACATTGTAAAAACTATTCTTGCAAATGTGGGAGGCGAAATTTGGTTTAAAAGCAGGGAAAAAAAGGGTACTAACTTTTTTGTTACACTTCCCTGTTACGGCATGAGATCAAAAAAGGGCAGGCGTGAGCTTGAAGTGGTCTTGCCACATTGAGTTTTCTATGGTATACCATTCTTGATTATGGGTGAGTTTTTGGAAAAAACAGTGTTGGTTGTTGAGGATGAGAGGCCGCTTTTGGATGCGATATCTCAAAAGTTGGAATCCAAAAAAATAAAGGTTGTTACCGCTCGTTCTTCGGAGGAAGCCTTAGAATATATAGCCAAAAACACCGCCATCGATGCGATCTGGCTAGATCATTATTTACTCGGAAAACTCGACGGCTTGGATTTTGTGGCAAAGCTTAAATCCAAGAGTTCCAAGTACAGGTCGGTCCCGATTTTCGTGGTATCAAATACCGCAAGCAGCGATAAAGTAAATACCTATTTAAAATTGGGGATCGATAAATATTACACAAAGGCGGAATACAGACTAGATCAGATAATCTCTGATCTGATCAGTCATCTTAAAA
>MGGS01000010.1 GCA_001792535.1 Candidatus Woesebacteria bacterium RIFCSPHIGHO2_02_FULL_42_20
TTTAAACCTGCCAAAAGGCAGCGTAACCAAAAAAACCCCGCCGGGTTTGAGAATTCTCGCCAGTTCGCCAACTACGGCACTATCACTTATACCTACCCTTTCTTTTTCGTACCAACCAAGTCCGATGTGCTCGAGTGAGGAAATCGCGTAAATGCAGTCATAACTATGTTCTTTAAGCTTTAAGTCTAGAATGTCGTTATTGTAAAAAACAAAGTTCGGGTGCTTAAACGGATATTTGTAAAGGTCAACACCGGTTACTTTATAGCCGAGACTGGAAAGTTGCAGCGGGACCATGCTTGAATAGCAGCCAAAATCCAAGATCCTGCTTCCTTTTTTAAGTGTAAAAACATTCGCCAGCACGAACGGATCCTCAACAATGCGCTCACTGACAGAACTTTTTAGTAAAAATTCACGCAAAAGCGGCACAAAGCCTATCACAAACCGTAGGTTTTGAGTAAGTGTCGCGCCCTTACCGTAGAGAGCATTCGGAATTATCCTACTAACAGGATAATTAAATTCCGCGGGGACTAAACCCTTCCAGAAAAATTTTAGTATCTTTTTCATTGTTTAACTGCCGTTATCTGCACATCCAACCCTCCACGAAAATGTCTTAATACCTCAGATTCGACTCCGGTTACAAAAGCAATCATCAGATCTAAAGGCTTGATAAGTATATCCAATTTCCTTGTTTTGCTCTGAACAAAATGCGTAACGATCATATAGAGCTGATTGGCGTAGTGCGAGCAAAAGGTTTGTTTAACAATTTTAAACCGGTTTGTCATAAGCGTGGCACTGATTCCCTCCAGTGTGTTTTTATTAATATGACCAAAAAGGCCTTTGTGGGTGTCATAATGTGCAAACTTATTTAAAAGACCATAAAGATTACTTGTATCCCCCTCCAAAGGTGTCGTCAGATAGAAGACTCCGCCTTTTTTCAAAACCCTGCCTATCTCGTGTACCACCTTATCAATCCTATCTACGTGCTCAAGCACTTCAAAACAAACAACTGCGGAGAAGTGGTCCTTTGCAAAAGGCAGCTTCTCGCCGGAAGCAACCGTATACCTGATATCAGAATTCTCGGATATGGCTTTCGCGATTTGATTTTTATTAATGTCGATGCCAAAAAACCGCAGATGAGGGCTGGATTTTTTAAGAGTGCGGGTGATTATCCCATCACCGCAACCAACGTCTAAAACGCGCCCGCTAACCTCTTGCAACGCAAGTTGTGCCGGCCCGACAAACGCCCGCTTGAAAAAAAGTTTATACCAAGGAATGAATTTCACCCTTTATATTATGCTCCAAAATCCTCGCGTGGGCATCCCAAGGATATTCTCCTGAATATACATGAGCAGCCAAAGCCATTTTGAAATTCATTCTTCTAGAAACCAGCAGCTTTTTAACTTTATCAGTAAAGTTATCAAGATCGCCAGGTTTTGCCAAAAAGCCTGTTTTCCCATTTTCAACTATATATTTTGGTCCTGCATTATTCCATGCAACTGGCGGCACACCACAAGCCATCGCTTCCAATATTCCAAGGCCAAAATCCTCACTTGGGGCTGTGTAGAGATAGACAAGAGCGCCACGATAAAGAGTTTTTAGATCTTTATCGGCAATCAAATCAAGAAATTTGACACGATTCCCTAATTCATATTTTTTAACAAGTTTTTTAAGGGTTTGTGTGTATTTTGTTTGCGCACCAGTAATTTTCAAAGTGACCGGTGGCATATGTCCAGTGTCCAGCGATTTGAGAATTTTTATACCATAGTCAATCCTCTTTGCCGGAAAGTGGCGGTTGGTGATCAGAATATAGGGATCCCTCCAGCGTGCTTCCCAAATTTTCCTACTAAACTTTCCCCCATCTACCCCTCCGGGACAATTTATAAACTTTCTGCCATAAGTTTTTTCACACATTAGCCTGGCAAACTTGCCATCTGCAAAACAGGTGTTCGCTTGTTTGACAATAAATTTGTCAACTACCATTAAAGGACCTTTCAGGCGGGCAGGGTAATTAAGATAAACAGCGAAGGGTTTTTTAAACATTTTGGAAGCGAAAAACGCCCACCAAGGGGCAGCCTGATTCGAGCCGAAAAAGAAATTGTAATATGTAGAATGCAGCAAGCAATACGCAGGAAACGCCAATGCAAAGCAAAGAGTAGCCAAAACCACCATCACCTGATGTGGAATAATCCTATTCAAAGCCCCCGGGAGGATTTGATGGATCTCATACTCGCCGATTTTATCCGGATAACAGTTTTCGCGGTCGATAAAGGCGGTAAAGCAATCAACCTCCCAACCTATTTTTTTAAAATATCTGATCTGTTCAAAAGTCATCCTTTCTGCGCCTCCGGCGAAAGCAAATTCAGGGTGAAAAATGGCAATTTTCATAATAATAACTTTATTATCGCCGCTTCGGTTTTTTGAGCTTGAATTTTCTCATCGAAGAATTTTTCAGCGCGGGCGCGGTTTTGCCTGCCAACTCTCTCTCTTTTGTTTTTATCAAGAATCAAGCTCTCAAGTGCTATTTTAAGTGCGCTTAAATCCCCCCAGGCTACCAATGAGTTCCCATTACCCACTTCCTCACCAATGCCGCCTGAGCCGGTTGATACAATAGGCAAACCGGAGGCCTCCGCTTCCATTAAAGCGTAAGAAAAATATTCCTCCCAATACTTGATTCCAAAAATTTTTGCTTCCTTTGAAGGTGCACAGAAAATATCCGCCTCACGATACAAATCCGGCAATTTTTCATAAGAAACAAAACCCCTATAATCCAAAACCTTATCTCTATTTTTTTTCTCAATCTCTTTTTTCATTTCACCATCGCCAGCAATTATTAATCGTAAGCCTCTGTAGCGCCCTCTGATCATTTCGTAAACATAAAGCAGATCATCCAGTCCTTTTGCCCTACTCAAGTTTCCTGTAAATAAAATGGTGATTTGTGATCTGTGACTGGAGACTGGTGAGGAAGAAAATTTTTGTAAATCAACACCCTTATAAATGACTTTTATTTTTGATCTCGGAATATTCAAGGAATCTGTAAATATAAGCGCTGTTTTCGATCGCAAAATAAAGAGGTCCGTCGCTTCGACAATTTTTTTCGTAATAAAAGAATAAGGTGGAAACCATGTTGTAATGTGGTTTGGAATTGTGCACCAAACAACGGTAACCACAGGCACTCTGTTTTTCTTTGCCCAATTAACTGCCTGCAGATTGGAAAAATAATAAGTGTCGGAAATATTTATGATGTCAACCCCTTCTAAGTACTCTTCCAAGTTCCTGATAAAGGCAAAAGAAAGGTTTCCGTACTGATTAAAAAGTTTCGCGGGATCAAATTTCAAAAAGTTATAATAAGGCAAATTAATGAATTCAAAGTTTTTATTGCCGCTTCTATATTTAAAGGGTTTAAAACTAGCTGAAATAAATTTTACGTTTAACTCCTCAAAGTTCTCGTAAAAAGAAATCACATTCTGTCTGTTTCCCCTGACAACTGCTATGGTTTTCCGGTTCATGCGATATAATTTTATACCCAAAATACTTTAGTTTGCATACAAAATATTATTTTGGGGGATCAAAATCACTTGCGAGAGTTGTAAACTCAAGTAAGTGGAGTTTACATTATGTACTTAATAAAATTTATTTATGCGCTTTTCGAAAATAATATATTAGCGCTTAAAAATATAAAACCTTTAAAAGAGACAGTCTATATAGTTTACCTTTACAGCCTTCTCAAGTTTAAAAAATTAATAGTTAACGACATTTTGGGCAAAAAAAACGGAGCTTTTAAAATCTATGGCAAAATGGTTTATTTTCCTGATTTTGATCTTTTTGAAATGATGTTTATAGATGTATTCATTAAACAAATCGAGGCTCTTGAAACCACAAATCCCAATCCTTTTATAATCGATTGTGGTGCAAACATCGGTCTTTCAAGCTTCTACCTTAAACTTAAATACCCAAATTCTCAAATAATTTGTTTCGAGCCGGCGAAAATTGCATTTAAATATCTTAAAAAAAACTTGTCACAATTTGAAGGGAGTAGAGTAATTAATGCTGCAGTGGTTGGAAAAAACGTTAAAAGTGTATTTCTGGAAACACCAAGTATCTCTTCCCACGCAGACATAAGCTCGTCTGTAAACCCTGAAATTGGCAAAATCCGCTGGCAGAAAATAAAGGTAAGGCGCGAAAAAACCAAAGCGGTAAAGCTATCAAACTATATCAATAGTAATGAAGTAGTGGACTTTGTTAAGATCGATATCGAAGGAGAAGAACTTGCTGTTTTGAAGGATTTGGTAAATTCAAAAAAAATAAAGCAGATAAAAGAAATGTTTGTGGAATATCATCACCACCGTAAAAATTCACTTGTTCAAATTCTAAAAATCCTGGACAATAATGGATTTAAAATAATTCCATCCGGAGATGTACGCCCCCCACTCCCTCCCTTCAAGAATAAATTTTATATAGCATATTTTTGGGCTTACAAAGATTAATCTTTCCCTGCAATGACAGTTCTTTGGCCAGCCCAATAGCAAATAGCAAGATTGCCTATTCCTAACTTTTTGGAAAACAATGAAAGTTTTGATCCGACATTTTTACTGTAGCGGCCCAGCCTTGTAAAAAGGTAAGA
Source organism: Candidatus Woesebacteria bacterium RIFCSPHIGHO2_02_FULL_42_20 (assembly GCA_001792535.1). Taxonomy (GTDB): domain Bacteria; phylum Patescibacteriota; class Microgenomatia; order UBA8517; family UBA8517; genus 2-01-FULL-39-21. The sequence continues at coordinate 4,622 of MGGS01000010.1, forward strand.
CAAACTTAAAATTTGGAAATGTCTTTTGTCTCTAATTACCTTAAAACCTGCCTCGCGGAGCATTTTTGAAATTGTTTGAGGTGTAAAGTAGTAAAGGTGTCCCGAAATAACAAACCACCAATGCCGGCCGAGAAGTCTGGCCGGGAGCGAATTTATATCGGGGTAATTAATTACGGCTACTCCCCCCCGTGCAAGAATCCGGTGGGTTTTCCTGAGTGCTGCTAAAGGGTTAGGCAAGTGTTCTAAAACATCCCAAAAAGTAACGATGTCAATCGACCGCTCTGGAATATCAAACTTGTCAAATGTCTTTTGGTAAACCTTTAAAGAGAATGTTTTGTGAGCATAATTCGCCAAATACTTATTCGGCTCCACTCCAAGTACTTCAAAGCCTACTTTTTTAGCCTCATTCAAAAAAAGCCCGGCTGCCGAGCCCACATCCAATAGCTTTCCTGACGGCATGTATTTTTTTATTTCTAAAAGAGAACGGGCAAATGATCTTGAGCGTTCCTTTTGGGATTCCAAATAAGCCGTCTCGGCATGGCGTGAATATTCCCTCTCCAAAATTGCGGCGGGAGGAATCGAGTGTCGGTAGACTAACCCGCAGCGGCTGCAGCGAACAATCTGCCCGCCGACATACTCCTGGCTGGTTGCCGAGAGAAAATACTTCCGACTGGCAGTACCCTTGAGAAATACTCGAAAGTTTTGGCTGCCGCAGAGATTACACGCCATGAACCCTTAAATAAAACAGATAAAAAATGTTTTGTAACCCCACCGGGAGCGGCCACACCTTGCTTTGTCCAAATCGCGGATGGTAGTTTATCCTGTATTCATCAAACTTTACTTCCGGACACAGATACGCTTTTATTTTAATCTCCTCCGATATATTCCACCCGCTAGACAGTGGCGTAAGATATTTATAAATGCCTTTCTTAAAAATCCACATTCCGGAGAGTCCATCCTTAAACTCGCGCAGGAAAAGCACCTTCATAAGAAAAGATAACACTTTGTTTCCCAACAAGTTTTGCCAGTGCATACTTGAGTGATTTCTGAGGGGAAATCTAGAGCAGGAAACGAAATCCAGATTCTCATTGATAAGATAATCCAGCGGCTGTTTAGTGTCCTCGACCGGGTAAGTTGCATCACCATCAACGGTTATAATAATATCTCCTTTGGTGGCTCCAATACCCGATTTTAAAGCAAATCCATATCCTTTACTCTTTTCTGAAATCACTTTCGCGCCTAACTTTTTTGCGATCAATGCTGTTTTATCCCTAGAGAGATTATCGACAACAATAACTTCGTCTACAAACCGAGGTATCCTTTTAAAGGTAAGCTCTATTCCTCTTTCTTCATTATTGCAAGGAATTACTACTGAAATTTTTTTATTTTTATACACGGTTACTCTTCCTCATCCCACAAATGTATTCGTCTTTTGAAATTTCTGATCTTTTTTTCAACCAACCCCTTTAAAAACAACGAGTCGATTATCGAATAAATAATTATTAAGACCGATGTAATAGAAAAAAAAGCTCCTATAAGTACATTTTTCGTTATAGAATATTCAAAAATTACTTTTTCCCCGCCTTGTAGCTGTGAAAGCCACACACCCTTAAAACCGGGTCCTGCTCTATATATTTTCAAATCAGTTTTTTGATTACCTTTCAAAAGATATGCTCTCCAATCGGGAGTATATGAATCGGTAAAATATAAAAATGACGGGCTCGTAGGGACAGTAAGGAGCGAAATATAAACCCTATCCGGATCATCCCAATTAACCATGACTTCTCCCTTTGTTATTTCCTCTTTGGGAATAAGAAAATTAAACAACTCCCTCAAAAGTCGGAACTCCTCCGAACTCCCGCTTTGTAAAACGTGAACCAGCATGTTCATTCCCGACCAAAGCACTCTACCCTTGCCATAATTCCCTTTAGCAACAATCACTTTATCTCCTATTCTAAGTACAGGCTCGGCCCAAGGTCTTAAACTCGACATTTTGCCAATAGCCATTCCCCAAGGCATATCAGACCAAAGCGGCGGGGCAAACTTCTCTAATTTAAATGACTCACCATAATCGCCCGCCAAAGTTGCACCATCCCAACTTAAACCCACATTTCCCCACAAAGTTTTTGTAATAGGGGCTGGATCAGGCAGCGTTGTATCCTCGTCCTTTCCCCAATCTTTGGAAACATACTGCCATCCTGTGTCTATAAAAAGAGATCCTCCATCCTCAACATATTTTTTTAACATCCCCCATGCCTCATTAAAATTGTCGTAAGAATAACCATGCAGCACTACGACAGAAAATTGTTTAATCTCGTTTAAGCTATAATCGTCAATTTTCTCTGTGCCTTGGATCAGATATGCTCTGTCAAAAGAGAAAGCACCCTTTGTTGCTACTCTATAAACGTCCGTGTATGCTTTTCTACCTAGCGAGCCAATAACTAAAACAGAGGGCTTATCGGATATGCTAATCATTCCGGGTGTATTTTCTAGTTCCTTTATCTTGATAACATTCTCTCCACTACCTGCCTGAGCCGCGTCTAGCCAATAATCGCTGGAATAATTGTCCAGCGCAAACTTATCCTTGTTTCGATTTAAGAATGCGTACTTCACACCAAACCACTTGGCAACTTCCGATACCTCCTGGGAATTTCCCTCGGATGAGTAAAGAAACATGGCTTCGTTATGGATACCAAGCCAGCTTATGATGGGAGTTGCCTGGCTTGAAGGTGTCTGAAGCATCGAAGATCGGGAATGATCCGCCCAGGAAAATGCCAAACTGCCCAAGTTTGGCGAGACACTCACGCGGGCTAATTTATCCAAATCAAGATTGGCAACATCTGCCTCGAAATTTTGCGGAGCTGAATCTTTTCCGGCCTTGTCTATTGTATACTTAGGTTTATAACTTCCGCACTCCGCGTCACTGATTCCATTTTGCCATTTGTAAATGTTACAAAACGGAGCTGTCGGATCTAATGTTTTAAACCCGGGGTAGGAAGCATAGCCGTAGTTTATATAATCTCTTCCCTTGTCAGTCCCAGGAAATATTTTGTTGTTTTGAAACTCTATAAACATCCAGATTGCAAACGGTATTACCAAAATATTGGCTGAAACCAAGGTTATTTTTGTTATCACCAATCTTGGTATCTTACCCAATCTTCCAATAAAATACCGGAGCCCGGCTCCCGGTATATCTACAAGAGACCAGATTCCAAAAGCCGCAAGAATCGTAAAGTAAATTGCTGCTGTCGAACTCGAACGAACATTAGTCGGATCTAAAAAAGCATCAAGAAAAGGCAAGCGTTCCTTAATGAAAGAGGCGTTAGTAATCCAAACTAAATAAAAAAGAGAGGTTACCCCCATGGCAGAGATAAAATGTCGTTTAATAATACTCATCCCCACTCCAACAACCGAAAATAATCCCACGATAGTTGATAGATATAAAGGGGTATGAAGAGAACCTACTAGATAAGGGTCCATTAACTCAAATCCCAATAATCCTTTCCAAGTCAAAAACGGAATGTCCAGCCCATAACCAAACTTTTGACCTTGTGTTTGGAAGGCAAAATATTTAAGCTGCGGATAAAGAAAGAAAAACGAGGTAAGGATCCCAAAAATAATACAGATTAACAAAGCTTTTACGGATCGAAAAAAAGAGTATAATCTTGCTTCTTTTATTCTCGGATTAAGTTGAGAGCGTACCATTGTATAAAGCGGAAAGCCCAATAACAAACTTGGCATTGCACTTCCGTGCATTAATATTGCGATAGTCAAGCTTGCTGAAAATCCCAATAAAAACAGCCTTTTTCTTAACACTTTCTGCGGCTCAACTAATTCGCTGTTTAAATAGAGATCAAAGAACAAAAAAACCGGAAGGAGAGTAACGGTCGAAAGATGCATACCGAAAAAGCCGGCTTGGGTAACCCAGCCCCAAGCCAGACTTGACAAAGGATAAAGCAGTGCGCCGACACTGGCTATAAACTGATTTTTCAGCCTAATCCAGATATAAATGTAAATTTGTAAGGCCACAACAGGCACAGCCAGAAACTCCAAAAGCCTGACTGCTTGCTCAACAGTCAGGTTCGACAAACAGTCTATTACTATCGCAATGTAGTACGGAAAAACCCAATATCCCATTGTTATGGACTGTCCGCCACCGGCAAACGGAAACCACATCGGAATTTTAGGAAAATACCTTTGCAAAGTGTGAATCCAGGAGAGGTGGTAGGCTGTGTCTCCTCCCATCATTTCCCCCTCCAAAACAAGATGACCTATAGAATATGAAATATAAAAAACAAGTGGGATAATAGCTGCAAACAAAATCAATGAAAAAAAGGCTTTCACCGAATAATTAAAAGGCTTAATCAACTTAGCCACTTTGTATTAATAATCCTCTTCCTCAGAAGACAAGACCGACGACTTTTTTCTAAGTACGATTTGCCTAAACCTAGGATTTAATTTAATTTTAAACACCTTTGGGTAAACCACATAAACCACAAGTAAAATGAATATGCCTATAGAAATTAATTTGAAAATTAGGTGCTTAATTGGCTCCTCTATATATAACAATATTTTGTCACCTATATTAACTGGTGGAAGCTCCAAAAACACAAAACCAGGACCTGCTTTGAATATTTTTAAATCCACTTCTCTATTTGCAGTTAACAACTTTGCTTTCCAGAAAGGATGAACAGACTCTTTAAAATATAAAAATGACTTATCACCGACTTGTTTGTTTATTGATACGTCCATGCGATCAGGGCTGATGCGTGCTGCATTAAAGTCCCTTCTGAAAACTAAGCTTTGACCGGACAATCCTTCAAAAAGCCAGTCAATAAGTTTTGCTGCAAATGTATTCTCCGGGTTAGTGCTATCATATACTTTTGAGTGACCCAGTAAATTCATCCCGGACCAAATTACCCTACCATCCCCCAAATATCCTCCCGCCACAAGGGGATGGCCGGAAACAGTCAAAATCGGTCTTGCCCAACTTTTTAGCAGGTCGGATGAAGACACTCCCCAAGGCCCATCTTCCCAAACCAAAGGACTAAAACCGTTAATATCAATGCCGGACATCTCGATTAGGTCGCGATTTAATGTATAGTCCTTGGTCTTTCCATAATTTGTCCAATCAAGTTTTTCCAAGGGCAGAAAATCAGGAGTCTTATCTGCCTTCCAGTCGGCAGATACATATTGCCATCCGGTATCCACAAAGAGCCTCCCGCCGTTTTTGACAAATGAATCAATCAAAGCCCAAGCTTTATTTTTATTCCTATACTTATATCCGTAGAGAAATATCACCTCAAATTCATTTAGCTCATCAACGGAATAACTGTCTATATACTCTCCTCCATTAACAAGAATTGCTTTATCATAAGAAACCAAGCCAAAATTGGCTTTTCGAAACACCAATTCAAAGACTCTCTTGGCTTCGTCTCCGATGACAAGCACTGAAGGCCTCGTTGAAATAGTGATGAGGGGCTCGGGGTCGCTAAATTTAAAGATCGCCGACCCATCTTTCAATCTTTGGTAACCGCCTTTTTCAAGCTTATCAATAGGGTCTGATGGATGGCTAATTAAGTAGCTTATTCCAAAATACTTTGATATTTCTGGAATCGAAGCGGGGTCTGTATAAACCTTTTCATTGGGTGGGTAAAAATTACTTACCTGGTAACCCCACATCCTGTTTATCAAAGATGCGTTATTAATATATGAAGTCATCTGTGGTGTAGTCTTGAAATAAGGCCCGGCCATCGAAAAGATCGCAACCATCGGGGACTGATCATAGCGGATAAAAGCATCTTCTGGTATTTCATCCAACGTAGCTTTGAGTTGCTTGTCTACCTTTTCGTCAAAATTAAGCAAAAAGTCATTTTGTTTGAATTCAGCGACTTTCTTGTTGATTTTTTCTAAACTTAAGTCATTTGCAACTACTCCAAAAAGGTCTGACCTGGAACCACAGAGATCAATTGACGGAAATGGGTCTATGCCTTTGTCGCAACTTGAGGCCCAATTATCAACGTCTAGGTCAGAAAAAAATCCACCGCATATACTTACACTACTCTCTTTGCATTTGGCCATAATTCTCGATGCATCAAAATAAAAAGAAAGTTTTTCGTTGGCGCAAATAAAATTGTCTTTGAGCTCCGGCGCTGTACACAACCCCAAACTTTTATTCAGAACAGTATCTATATTTATACCCTTGCCGAGTTCTGCTTCGATTTCTTCAAACCTTTTTTCATGCAAAATATTTCGAATGTTAGTGGCTCTTCCGGAAAACGAAACCTCTTTACCGTAGCTCGATTGATACGGAAGCAGGGCTGGCTTATAGCGGAAATAATAAAGCACACTAGCTGCAACAGCTAAAGCAGCAACAGATAGAATTACCGCCTTTAAGACCCGAAAAACGAATTTCTTTTCCAAAAATTTTATAGGGTAAGTAAGCAGCGCCAAAATCCCATATGCGCCAAATGCCGCACCCACTGGTACCATCAGTCTTGCGGCAAACATATTTCCTCTCCAGCCCGATAACCAACTGATTACCGTGACCAAAGGTAACCCCAACAAAGGGAGTTTTGCAAGATAGAAACTAACATTGTGGATTAAAAATATAAAAGGCATCGAAACTGAAATAAAAATTAATATTAAAGCTGCTAAAATCAACATCGGAAACTTTTTCCTCCACAAAATAATGCTCGTAGGGATAGAAATTAAAAATAGTATTGATATCGCCAGTGGAAAAGAAAGGTTTCTGAATATATATCCTTTCCCAAGCACATGCACATCAAATACTGAGTCACCTTCCTGGGGAGTTTCGTATTCTTTTAAATACTTTACCTTGTCATATTCCCTTGGCGGATTTATGGAAAAAACATGAGAGAGAGTTAAATCATTTCTGTCGTATTCTTCAGTCCACTTGGGCGGATTACTAGATTGATTACCTCCGCTTCCCGCAAGTCCAGTGTAATTGTAAAATGGAAACAGCCAAAAACCGGCAAGCAGCATAAACGCGAAAAACACTCCTGCAAAATATATACCAAACCTCAAAACTGTCCTAAACTTATCTTTTTTCCGTATAATAGAAACAACAACCCCATAAAAAAGCATGAATGCTATTGCTCCCGTAAAAACAAATGGGTGACCTAAAAAGGAAAGTGCAAGAAAAATCACGGTAAACAGTAAATAAATTCTGGTTCTGATAGAAAAATCTTTATCCAAAGCCCTAAGTATAAATAAATCAAAAAACAAGATTGTAAATGGAAAGAACATTCCAGCAATATGCTCCGCTATAAATCCCCACTCAAAAGGCCACATCCAGGCAATCGGCGAAATGATATAGAAAAGTCCTGCCAAAAATGCTACTACAAAAATTCTCAAACGAACCCACGCATATACAAATATTCCTAACCCAAATACAATCACGGAGCCGTAAATCCAGAATTTTAAAGACTCGGCTAGGGTCCATGAGAATAACTTTGCCGTAACAATTACAATCGTATGGGTTAATATCGGATAACTGTAAGTGAGCGATACACCACCTCCTTCAAGATAATTCCAAAAAGGGTAATCTGGAAAATAGTCGCTCAATAGTTTTAATCTGGTGATAAACGCCCACGAATCAGATCCAAGCACACCACCAGATATCACCTCATGACCGACAAGTACAAAGGCAATCAGATTATAAATTAATAGAACAAATAAGCTCACTACCAAGACTGAAAATACACCTAACACCCAACGGCTGCCCTTCGCTAGTCCTCCCATGTTATTTCTCTGTAAAACTTTAAGTTTTGCTTCCAAAATTTTCTCGTACTCATATTTGCCTTAACCCACTTTTTACCCCGCTTTTTTAGCATCTCAAATTTAGAGGGTGCCCGCAAGTAGCCAAGAATTGCCCTTGAAAAATCTTCTATAGTAGCCTTTGCCACTATTCCAATCTTTTGCCTTTTAATAACTTCACTTGCCGCAGAACCTTCGGCAATAACGCACATCTTTCCAACCCATAGCGCTTCAAAAGGAACAACTGTAAACCCCTCACCTTGAAAGTAGGGAACGATAACCAATAGCGATCGGCTCAAGTAATCTGAAATTCGTTCATAGCTGACAGCACCTTGGAAAAACACATTTTTGGCCAGATTGTTTTCTTGGATGATTTTATTAAGCCTGCCAAAATCTCCCCCACTTCCCAAAAACACAAGCTTCAAACCAGGAAACTCCTTTAATACTGACGGCATACAACGGACCGCCAACTCCAAATTTTTCCTGGGGTGAATGGCTGAAATGACAAGCAATATGCCCCTGTCAATTTTACTTTTAACACTAACCGCCGTGCGACTTAAGTCAAGCGGGGGATAAAGACCGACCACATGATTAACGCCATAAACCTTTCGCAATTTAGCCTCATCACCCGGAACAACGGTTTTTATTCCGTCGACAAACCTTGCAAAAAACTTGTTGACTCTAAAGGATATCGACTTCGACTCATCTATATCCGAAAAATGAACTACCCATATAACCTTTTTTCTATAAAAAAGCCTAGCTATTAATACACTCGCCCAAAGAGAAAATCCTGAATCTGTTTCAGTAATGTCAAATTTAGAAGCCCGGGCAATCAATAAACAAAAAATAATCGGGAAAGTCAAAACAAAATAAACAAAGTTATTTTGTATCAGTTTATTAATAATCTCCGGAGGATGATACAGCTTTATTGATTTATTTATTTCAAGGTTATCCTTTTCGACTCTTCCGGTTAAAATAGCAGCAAAATGCTTCTTTTTGATTAGCCCTAGAGCGCAATTTAGCGCGTATCGTTCAGCCCCTCTGTAACTTATTGTCGGCAGAACAAATAAAACATTCATTTTTTAATTGCACTTATGTGTGCCGTCTGGCCAGGGATTTCACTTAATAAACCATCTTCGCAATAAACTAAGCAACCAACTATCTTACTAATTACCTTTATTGAATTGCTAACCAGTTTAATATTCGATTCCAAATTCATATACTTCCCCTTTTTAAATAGCGTTACTGTCAAAAAATATAAAAAACTCACCACCTGATAAATAAAATGATATGAATACTTCACATCTTTGATCTTAAAACCGTGAGTGTCGAATTCGTTGCTAACTTGTCTAAAAGTAAATTGGTTTATGTGACCAATTGGGTCTTTTTTGAGGTTTATTCCCAATTTATTAATTACTCCGTCAATCGTCCAGATATCACCCTCACAAGGGACAACTAAATGAAATACTCCCTGCTTTTTTAAAACCCTACTAACCTCCGAAATGGCTTTCGGTGGATCCTCAAGATGTTCCAAGACATCAAACATTACGACAGCATCAAAATATCTACTTTTGTAAGGAAGGTTGCAAGCATCGCCGCGACGTAAAACAATTCGTTCCCGCAAGCCTGCAAAAACTTCAAGCTTTTTGTAATCGTTATCACAGGCGTAGAATTTAAGATCTGGTAGTGACAGGGCTAAAGCCCGGGTTATACCACCTTGACCGGCGCCGATATCAACAACTTTTCCCTTTAGTTTATTAAGTGCACTAAAAGCGTATTTTGTGTGAAAATATCTGCTGTGCCATTTAGGTAGCATCTTTTGTAAGTTCGCTATTTAAGAAGTTTATATGCTTTTTGAATAAAAATCTTGTCTTGACTTCTTTCACAGCATTTTGCGAAATTTTCCTATATAGGTTCTTATTAGCGATTAGTCGCTCAACCTGATGGGAATAGTCAGTTGCGTCAAAAGGATTAGCTAGAAGCCCGGATCGTCCGTTATCAATTATTCCTGCCGGGCCGGCATTGTTCCAAGCCACAACCGGAGTACCTGCTGCCATTGCTTCAATGATGCCCATCCCAAAATCCTCTTCAGGGGCAGTATATAGGTAAATACTGGCCTTTCGATATAAAGCACTTAGCTCTTTTTCGCTAACATAACCCAAAAACTTTACTTTCTCCATCAAGCCAAGCTGATTTATCAAAGCTTTAAGTAGGTCTGTATAGTCGGTTTCCTCCCCCGACACGAGAAGTTCAAATTCAGGATGTTTATGTAGTATATATGAAAGGGCAAAAATACCGTATTCAAATCGCTTCTGGCCATAGTGTCTATTTGTCATCAATAAGTAAGGTTTTTTATACTTAATTCCTACATATCCTATCTTGAATCTTGAGTCTACTCCCGCAGGGCAGGAGACAGCTTGTATTTTGTAAGTTTTCTCTAATATACTTTTTACATACTCGCCGTTACAAAGGACCTGGTTGGAATTATGTACGCTGGTTTGATCAGCCCACTTAATAAAAGGTTTAAATCTTTCAAGCAGACGTGTTGATAAGGAATTTAAAGTCTTTTTTGCAAACTTTAGTCCTGTTTTTTTATCAATATTTCGCGGATGTAATATTCGTGTCGGTTGAGCAAGATAAGAAATATAGGGAACTCTAAACAATTTTTTGACCCAAAACGAAATCCACAAGGATGGCTGGTTCGCCGCTAAAATGACGTCGAATTTTCTAAATCTGAATGCGAAAAATGGAGACAGAACACAAGAAAGCAAAATCAAAGTCGATTCGTGGTTTTCAACCAGAAATCTTATTTGAGGCAGAAACGTTCTGATCTGAAATTTTTTAATGTAATCGGGAAAGCATTTGTCTTCATCTACAACTGATGTAAAAATTTCTACTTGGTGACCAATTTTACTAAGTCCTTCTGCCTCCTGCAAAACCAATTTCTCCCCACCACCAGAATAGATAAAGGCCAAATGAAAGATAGCTATTCTCATAATAGTTGCAAAAATTTCTTTACATAAATTGGCCAACTTAAATTGTTTTTAATCCAAACGCTACCAAGTCTTACAGGATTTCTATACCTATAAAAATATAGTATTTTTTCTGAAAAATCCTTTACCGTTGGTTGGGTTACAAACCCCAATCTATTTTTCTTCACTATCTCATCAACACCACTTCCCTCTACGACCAATGACGGAGTACCGGCACACAGGGCTTCCAAAGGCGATAAATTGCAGCCTTCGGTTTTATAGGAGGGCAAAACAAACAAATCGGCTGTCTTATACCAGTCCCGTAACTGCGTGGGTGTCCGATAGCCAACGAATTCCACTTTAGCACCCAGTTCGTGGGTCATAGCTTTTAGCCGCACTAAGTCTGGGCCGGTGCCGGCAACAACAAAAACGGCATTTTTAATTTTCTCCGAGGCTTTGGCAAATGCGCGGATTGCTAAGTCAAAACTTTTTTCTTTCTTAAGTCGGCCGGCAGTTAGTACAACAAATTTATTTTTACATCCCGGGATTTTTTTCCCATTACCAAAAAAATTATAATCTATACCCGGATATAAAAGTTCAGCTTTCAGTTTATAACTATCCCAAACCTGAATTGCAACTTTCTCGGATACCGCGACGATCGCCTTGCACCGTCTTGCAAAAAATTTATCTAAAAACACCGGAAACTGTGACTGAGGAAAATTATGCACTGTCCAAACAACGGGAATCTTTCTTATTTTTCCGACAATAACGGCAATCCACAGAGATGGAAAATTATGAGGGTTAATAACATTAAAGTTTTTCGAATTTTTGAGGGTCAAATACAAAAGCATCGGAAAACCAAAAATAATTAAGAATGTTCTATAATTCTGAAGTAAATTCGAAATAAACCCAGGCAAAGTAATTATTTGAGTATTACCAGCGCCATATGGCAAGTTTTTATCTTTATAAAGGGCGACTACTTTTGCACCCTTCAGGTGGCCTGCAAATTGCAGACTCACCGCTTCGGCCCCTCCCCAGGAAAGAAATGGTTGAATGATTAATATTTTCATTTTTTAACCACCGTGATATGAACCCCTGCGCCCGGAATCTTTTGAAACAAAATAGATTCGTAATTTACAGCAACAGTCAACAAATTTTTGGCAAGCCTTAAAACAGAAGGCCAACTTTCAAGTTTTTCCTCCAACCCGATATTCAAGTATTGCTTAAACAGACTTAAGAAACTAAAATAGCCAACATCAATTATTTGGCCGAATAAATGTACCGAATACTTAACACTCAATACCTTAAACCCGAATTTTTCAATTTTTAATTTTAAATTTTGAATTTTAAACTGCTGTACGTGCCCCGCCAACCTTTCTTTTGCCTTCCACCCGAATTTGTACAGAAGATTATGCAGCGTGTACCACTCCCCCTCCAATGGTACAAATACATGAAAGACGCCTCTTGGTTTTAGTACTCTATGGATTTCTTTTAACGCTTTTTGGGGGTCGTCTAGATGCTCTAGTACATCCTCACCAATAACTGCATCAAAGTATTGTTTTAGATAAGGAAGTGTATAAACACTTGCCGTCTTGAAATGGACTTCTGGAAACTTTTTTGAGGCTGAAAAAACTGCCCTTTTATTAACATCGATCGCGTAAATGTTCAAATCCGGGCGATAAGTTTTAACCGAGGCAGCAAATCCACCACCACCGCAACCAACGTCTAAAATATTTCCCTGAGTGCATCGAAGGGCATCAAGGCAATATTTTAGGCGTAAATAACCAAGAAAAGAAGGACCAAGCCCTACAATGCTTCCGCCCCAAATTTTAGCCTGATTATCAAATATCATATAGGTAGTTTGCCAAGACCTCACCCACAATCCTGTTTCCTTCAACTGTCCAGTGCCCGTCAAATCCATAATAAAGAGGGAATTTTCCGGAGTTTCCAAGGGACTCATACAAATCAATAGTTTTAATGTTTCTTATGCTAAGCGCTTTTTGGATAATCTCAATTGGTAAAGGTTCATAGAGCTTATTTTTTTCTATCCCCAGAGGCTCTCTTCCCCTTCCCCACTCGCTGTCCGAGACATAAATTCCCCTGGGCACAACAGCAATTGCAAATTCAATCCCTTTTTGATCTAAAAAATGAGACATTAGTAATATATTTGCAATATTCAGGTTCCAAGCTTTATCAAAATTTTCCCAACCTTGAGCTTTGGCAAAAAGGCTTATATCCCAAGAAAGATTTGTAAGAGTCAATTTGTGCTTTTTATTTAAAAATGACGTCCCGACTTCTCTGTAAACAGTTTTGAAAGCTTCTGAATTCATCAATATTTGCTTTAAACCGGTATATTCTGGCGGCCAGACTTCAATCTCTGCCGACCAACCAGGGTCGATCTCTTTTACTTTATCAAAGTGCCTCTGCCATCCACCATAATAGAAATCGTCATGAAGATCGGACATGTCAAATATTAAAATTACCATATCAGGATCAAAGTCGATCAACTTGTCTTTTAACAGTGTCAGCGCAAGTATCGGAGAATAGCTTCGCACTCCCGCGTTAATGATTTCCGTTTTCTTGTTCCTAGCCGTAAGTACTTCCTGTGCGACGTTATCAAACCTGTCATCTACCTCCACCCCCCAACCTTCGGCAAATGAATCTCCAAGTATAAGAACTCGGTAATCTTTTTTCTTTTTATTAATTTCCTCATCCCGGAAGCCCAGACTATTTGTGGCCAAATTTACAGTGTAGTCTAATGTCTTTATTACCCCATTGCAATTAGGCATCAGTTTGTGATGAAATTGCCTGTCTCGGGCAACACAATCTGTCAGTTTCTCGCCTGTTAAGGCCCGGGAGATACCCCAAAGATCCTTGACCGAAACAAGTTTTAAAAAAGCCTCAAGAATCATCATCGCAACCACGGTGCCAAGCAGAATTAAACGGAGTTTAGAACTCTTGTTTGTATAGCTCATTTGTATTTACTCTATAAATTCTAAATCCTGAAAATTCCTCGACAAGCGTGAACAATTTATCTTTCTCGTACTCCATCATTTTAGAGTACTGACCAAGTGAATCGCTTAAACCAAAACTTCCAGCCAAGACAAAAAGCCGGGCATCCTCTTTCTGGAGCCATTTGATTATCTCCAATCGAAAATCTCCCCAATTCTCGAAAGGGTCTACTTTCGCATAATAAAAAGGGCCATAAAGCGCCGACACCAGTTTTTGGGCCGGAATATTTTCTTTGACAACCAGGTCGTAAGTAAGTAATGGCCTCCCGTCAGGAACAATAATTGATCCTTCCTGTTGATAATTTTCAGCTATTTTTCTTGCGCTTGCCGCTTCACCATCCATCGGAGCCAGAGCTTTAGTATAGTGATAGCTAATCGACGGCCAGGAAAGCTGGCTAGCCAAGAGTATTGAGACGAAAATACCACTTGAGAGAAATAAACCCACGGCTTTTACGTGCTTGTGTTTCAGTATTTCGAGTGTGTAATAGAAAAGGACGATACTAATAATTGATCCTATAAACACCCATTGCCAAGCCATAATCCTATCCACCCAGTTTCGGTCTATAATAAAAATTGACCCGTCTTCAGGATAGCCAAATAAATAAGATCCAAAACCAAAAACAAAAAAAATAAATACCAAATTCGCCAAACCAACAAGGTAGTACAAATAGCCTCGAGGCCTCCTCCACAGAAATAAAACTCCCAAAGCAACAAAGACAATAGTAAACACCTGAGAAACGGATTTAATCAAAAGAACCTTGGAAGATAGCTCGACTCCATCTTTAATAAACCAGTCTCCCACAACCGTTGCCATAAAGTTGTAATAAATAGGGTAAATTGGATTTCCTGTGTAATCCAACATGTACTTCATATAAAAAACAAGCGGTAAGATATACCCCAGAAATAAAATTACTTTTTTGTGGGTTTGCCTCGAGCGCAAAATTAACGCAAGAGTAAGTCCCGCACCAAAGAGCCAATACTCACTTCTGACCATCCCTGCAAACATCCAAGTGAGTCCTGCAAAGAAAGCGTGTCTTGGCCAAAGGAAAACACCAAAAAGGAGAAAAAACAATCCTAAAGGCTCCTGCATCCCAAGTGTGTCAGAAAAAAGAGCAACCGGAACAAAACTTGCAAAAATTGCTGCGGCAAAACCTGCTTTTTTATTAAAATAGCGAGTAATAATTAGAAATAGTAAAGAGATAGCAAGAGAGCTAAAAATTACAGAAACCATTCTCGGAACCAAGATGTCTATAGATCCGGAAACAATAAATCCTAGTATCAGAACCAAGGGGTGCATTAATCCCCAGTAATACTCAAGTCCTTTAAGGTCCCAAAGACGCAAAAAGCCGTGAGAAAATCCTACTTCTTTGGAAAGCAGAGCTATTTGCCAGTGGTGATAGACATCACCATACCAATCAGTACCCACAACATGAGGATCGGTGAAGAAAAACAAAAAGACCATCCTGGAAGAAAAAGCTATAGCAAATACTAATATGCTTACCAGTATCAGTGTTTTAGACCAACCTTGTTTTTCTTCTTCTTTATGGCCTACTTGTTTTTGATGTTCATTTTCATCTTCGTGGAGAACTTTATCAAAAAACTTGCCCAGCATCTTTTAAATATACCAGATGCCGTGGACTAAGTTAATTAACAGCAGCTCTGACAAATGACACAAAGTTGTTGCTCAGGGAAGCGCACCGAGTTTGAGTTTGGCAACAATTTGACTTCTGTTACTCCCATATTATGATTGTATCATGCTAAAAAAACCAAAGCACTTCCTCTCAATCACAGACCTTAGCATAAATGAAATCTGGAAAATCTTAACACTCGCCAAAAAACTCAAAAGTTCACCACTATCAAAATATAACAAACTACTAAGTAACAGAACAATGGTCATGATTTTTGAGAAACCTTCACTTCGGACTCGGCTATCTTTTGAAATTGGCATGACACAGCTCGGCGGCCATGCGATTTATCTGGCGCCAGGCGATATTAAAATGGGAGAGCGCGAAAGTGTAGCTGATGTGGCCAAAGTCACAAGTCGCATGGCAAACATTATTATGGCTAGAGTTTTTGAACACTCAACAATTGAGGAACTAGCAGCAAACTCTTCTGTTCCTGTTATCAATGGTTTATCAAACCTGGAGCACCCCTGCCAAATACTGGCTGACCTAATGACAATTTGGGAGGTTAAAAAGAAGCTTGAGGGCTTAAAAATCGCTTATGTCGGCGATTGCGAAAACAATGTCACCCACTCTTTTGCACTAGCGTCAAAAGTATTAGGTTTTGAGTTTGCGGCCGCCGGGCCAAGAGGTTACTGGATGAAATCAGGGATACTCAAAAAATCAGGAGCAATACAAGGGGTTTACTCCGAGGACACTGTCCGAGGGGCGAACGTCGTCATTACCGACACCTGGATCAGCATGGGAGATGAAAAAGAAAAGAAAGAGAGAGTTACTAAGTTATCAAGTTACCAAGTTAATAAGAAATTAATGGACATTGCCAAGAAAGACGCGATTTTTATGCACTGCTTACCAGCATACAGAGGATATGAAGTTACCTCAGAAGTCATCGACGGGTCCCAGTCGGTAGTTTTCCAGGAAGCCGAAAACCGTCTCCACAGCCAAAAAGCCCTAATTCTGTTTCTTTTGGATAAGTTAATCTAAGTCTTTGGAGTTTTGGTTTGACTTCTTCTTCTTCTTCTGTTAACCTTCACTAAAATATCGCAACTATAGGCTAATTGCGGCTTATTAGTTGGTTTTGCACCTTAACAACAACGAAACTGCGAAATGTGTTCTTTTGTGAGCGGAATCTGAGGTTTAAAAAGTTAAATTCCAGCCTCCGCTCACAAGCGGCTGATCCGTTTTCAATTGGGAACTTAGAGTTCCCGTGCTCTTGAAAGGAGGGCAAAATGAAAGCCAAGCTAGTAGTTTCTATTGTGGTGCTGGCTGCTTTGATTCTGGCCAGTGTTTCCGTCGCCTTTGCCGCCCCGCCAGCCCCGAAGGGCCAGTGGACCGCAAGGATCGTCCGTCAGGGTGATTCATATTACGCCGTGACGGTCGAAAAGATCACGCCGGGCTACAGGCCGGCGATCTTCTGCGCCAAGACCTACGCCAAAGCCAGAAATGGACAATGGTGGGCAATCTACTGGGCCGGGGGTACGCACAAGTACAACCTGACCGGAGGGAAGTGTCCTTACGCCCGGGTAATAGAGGCCCGGCTCGAGGAAACGGCGACTAGAGGGCGGGTCTTATATGGTCGTATCTCGGTCATACTCAGGACGGGTATCCCCTAAGTCCCACCAGCAGCAGCGGATCTCTCGAGGGAGTGCCTTCGTCATCGAGGAGGTGCTCCCTCCCTTCGGCTTCGCTCAGGGCGAGCCCGCACTTATTGCAGTTTCATCCCGGCGGGGAGATTTGGAGAGTCCCGATTAAATCGGGACAACAAAGCAAATTATTTTGCAATTATCCCTTTGTTTCCCCTCCATTCCCCCCGCCTCAAGAAGTACCCCTAACTATCCACTCTTGACAACCAAGTAACATTACAGTATCCTGTACATAAATGTACAAGATAGACAAACTTATCAAATCCGGTGAGAATTTGTTCCACACAAACGACTTGGCCCTTTTGTGGCAAACCGCAAACAGAAACACACTTTACACAACTATCAAAAGATACACCGATAAAGGAATCCTGATTCCTGTCCAGAAAGGTCTTTACTCCACTATCCCCCTGAAGGATATTGACCCATTGAAACTTGGGGCAATTGTGCTACATACCTACTCTTACGTTTCCTGTGAACACGTTCTTTATCAATCCGGAATTATTTCACAAGTGGTTTACGCCTATACATTTGTTTCTTCCGTCTCAAAAAAATTCACTATCAGCGGCAACCAGTATATTTCACGACGCTTGAAAGACGAGTGTCTTTTCAGAAATGCAGGTATTAGTGAAGTCAACAAAGTGTTCATAGCGACTACCGAGCGGGCCCTCGCTGACACGCTTTACTTTGACCCCAAATTCCATTTCGACAGCAATGTCAACATTAATCTGGAGTTACTTACTAAAATTCAAAAGGAGGTATACGGCAAATGATACTGCTACGGCCTCAAGATACTATACACAAAGTCCAACTTACAAGACTTTTAACTGAAATTCTTGACAATCCAACTCTTTCACAAAATTTGTATTTCAAAGGAGGAACCTGTGCCGCCATGCTAGGCTACCTGGACAGATTTTCAGTCGACTTGGATTTTGATCTAAAACAAGGCGCTGACAAAGCCACATTAAGGTCGCTTTTTCATAAAATCTTCAAGCGAATTGACTCGTCTGTTAAAGATGAAAGCAAAAAAGCTCTTGAGTTTATTCTAAAATACGAAGCTCCAGCAAACCAGAGAAACACAATCAAGCTTGACGCTTTAGATTTGCACGCCAAAGCTAACATTTACAAAGACTTTTTCTTGCCCGAAATAGTAAGATATGCCAAATGCCAAACAATCGAGACAATGTTCGCAAATAAATTAGTGGCGCTTACGGACAGGTACGATAAACGTAAAAGTATCGCAGGCCGTGATGTTTATGATATTCACCATTTTTACACAAGTGGTTATCGTTATAATGGCGGTGTAATTACTGAACGAACAAATCTTTCCATAACAGATTATTTTAAAAAACTTGCAAAATTCGTTGAGACCAAAGTAACCCAAACTATAATTAATCAGGACTTAAATACCCTACTGCCTTATGATAAATTTAAAAAAGTACGAAAGACTTTAAAAAACGAGACACTGGCTTTTTTAAATAATGAGATATTATCTGCAAAGACCAATAATTAGTTTCGATTTTGTCCCAGCATAACCTCACTTACCCTTACTGACCTAATACTCTTAAAATCTCCTTTTCCAAAATATCGACATGTTTCTCCCAATTAAAGATACTCTTTGTTCTCCGCCATGCAGTAAGACCCATTTTACTCCGTAATTTCGAACTGAACATCAATGTTAAAATTTTTTGTCCATAATCTTTCACGCTGTAGGGATCAGCCAAAAAACCTGTTACCCCGTCCTTCACTGTCACTGTCGGCCCGGCATGATTCCATGCCACGGTTGGAACTCCCCAACCGCCAGCCTCCAAGGGTCCAAGCCCAAAATCTTCATCAGGCGACGGATAGCAATAAACAGCACAGTTACGATATAACTTTTGGAGATCCCGCTCGGATACCTTACCAATAAATTTAACTCTCTTAGAAATTCCTAAGTCTTTTGCGTGATCGATAAGTTCTTGTGTATGATCAGTAAATGGTCCGGGGATTATAAGGCTCAGTTTGGGCACACTTTTAGAAATATAAGCCAAGGCAGATATTACATAGTCAAACCTCTTTTGCGGATCGTGCCTGTTAGTTATAAGTAGATAGGGCTTTGTTATTTTTTGGACAAGGACATTAACATGACCATTAAACACATCTACTAACCCATTGGGAAAATAATTTGCGCCAGCAGGTGCATAAACCACTTCCTTTCCGTAAACATTGGCAATAATATTCCCAATGTAGTCACCATTAACCAATAAACTCTTCGCTTTTGTCACCGACAGCCAATCTAGCTTGACTAAAAAAATGTTTAACCTTTGAAGAAGTTTATATAAGAAATGGTAATCCCTTTCGGTAGTATACCAGCCAAATTCCCTGTCAACTGCTCTGGGGTAAAGGATACGATTTGGTTGATTTAGATATACCATGTATGGTTTGCGGAGCATTGTCGCCATACAAAAAGCAATCCAAGCTCCCGGCTGATTGGCACCCACGAATACGTCTATATCGTGGAAATTGATAGCAAGCAAAGGAGCCAAAAAGCTGGACGAGATCATCCTAAGGGCGTTTCGAAGCGGCAGCTTATTGAAAATTGACGGAAAAAACATTTTTACACCCACTTCTTTCACCATTTCCGGATAGCATTTTCTCTTGTCGACTGTCGGGGCAAAGACCCTTACTTCCCAACCCCGCTTAGTTAGCCCTTTCGCTTCTTCCAAGACAATCCGCTCCCCGCCCCCGGAATAGATAAACCCACAGTGGAAAATCGCAATCTTCCCTTTCACTTTTTTGACCATTAGCTTTTTATTTGCTGTTTTGATCTTACAGCCAATAACGTGAGAGTGCAGGCAGTAACAAATGTTATAACATATCCGACGAGACTCGATAAACCGCTAAACTTATCCCTCGCCTCCCAAATTTCCCCCCGATTTACTTCAGAAAATATTCCCAAAACACTGGTATAAGACTCAATTTGGGGCCGCCCAACTATGATGCCGATTCCGACAAGCGCAAACGTCCCTAGAAGAATTAGCGAAGAGATTGTCTTTTTTTGCAGTCGTAAGTATTCCGACAGCCTCAGAACGCCAAGTCCTAACAAAAGTGCCAGCGACATCCCAAATTCGCTCGTATACCTCGTCGGGTGCGACGGCATAAAACCTCCCCCGGCAATAACAACCAAGGCAAAAGCAATTGTAAAAAACACGGCCAGAAACATGGGTTGCAAACTTGGTTTTCTGTCAAAGAGTAAAAAACCAAATACTCCAAGAATCGGGGCTACAAACATAGACATCGGAATGAGCCTTCCCAGAGTGAGTCTAATTTCTTCGCCCATTGGCCCAGTTATCATCCAATTGAAAAACGCCGGATTGTACCAAAAAGAGTTTAGGCCGGCTGCGAAAATCAACACAATCAAAAATCGCATAAATTTCAGTCTACCTTGACCAAGTAACATTTCAGAAAAACAACCAATAGCCGAAAACATCAAAAACGTAGTAAACGAAAACGGCGAGCTAAGTGACACCAATGCCCCCACAAATGCCGATAACACCAAATTTCTAATTCCGCCCTCTTTGATAAACGCCAAAAGCCCGTACACCGCCAACGGAATTAGCGTAAGCGTAACAACATGCGGCGTATCTTGGGACAGAAATCCAGAGACAATTCTCGTCTTTGCAAATGGAAAAAACGGTAAGCTGGCTATCAATACAGCTAAAAACGCGGACATTTTTCTATCCGTAAGTAGTCTCACGAAAACGTACATCGAAAGAGGAAACAAAAGAAATGAAACCAAAGCTACGACATGCACAGAATCAGAAAAATTTATCCCAAAAATGCTAAATATCTTTGCTACGAAGGGAATTATCGGACCTGAATACGAAGTTTCCGGAATCGAGACTTTAAAAAATGGCAAAACCAAATACAAGTTCAGTAAAACAATCACTCCAAGTCCCAATATTTCCACCGCCTCATTTGTCCACCAAGCCGTGGCTGTACCAAAAGTACCCTTTGCATCTAACAGTTTTTTTGTAATTCTAACCGTTCGCTTGACTGCTATTGTCTCTGTCTCTTTAGGTACCTGTTCCATCTACTCACCTTCAAGTATAAATTTATACGAAAACCACCAATAAAAAAAGAACCAGGCCACAGTAAACAAGGTTCCGCCGTAATCGTGAACAATAGTTGCAGGAATCTGGCCGAAATAATAAGCAATGACAGTTACAAAGGCAATACGTATAAAATTGATAAGAAAAGTACCAGACAGGCCCAGTAAAACTACTTCGATTTTCCTTCCCCAAGGGAAGTTTCCTGACAAGCCGGTAAAAAGGGTGAGAAGAAGCAGTACTGCAGATTGCCAACCAAGGCAATTCCAAGAAAAAAATATGCCGGTTGTTGAGCCATCGGGTCGCTCAATAAACAGGTGTGATACAGTCGGCTTGGCGTCTATCCCAAAAGGCCTCAAAATCAAGGAAACTGCTCTTGTTTCAAAAGGAACCACGTTTCGAGTTAAAAAAGTATACAAACCGGTTTTTTCCACAATCTTGGTCAAAATTTCATTAAAAGTCGTAAACAGAGGGAGACTCATGAGAAGAAAAACCAATATTATAAAGAGGTTTTTAGATACTCCCCTGAAACCGGTCAAGATACTCTGTCCAAACGGAGATTGTGCAGTTGTCCTGTTCTTATCCATGCCTTCCATTCCTTCTTCTCCTTTTAATCATGGCAACCCCACCAATAATTGCAGGCAAAAATATCAACAAATACTCAGGTACTATAATATATGCCCAGTCGACATTTCCATAGTCCCCTGCAACAGACTCGCTCCAATGGACAAATATGCGATCCGGCGCCTGATAGTTTGAGGTAGTGAAGTTGCCGTTAGTTGTTGCATTCCAGTTGGAAGTTGGTGTTTGCCAAGACGTAGTGTACTGGGCATAATCTACACTGTTATCACCGCCAGTGCCACTATCCATATATATCGCATACAAATAACCGGTTGTGGAGTCTCTTGAAAGAGTCGGATACTCAAAGGTTCCTGTAGCAACATTAGCTCCTGATCCCCAGGAAGGCACTGATTCGTCAAACATAATGTAATCAACGTCGTTCGTTGAATCAATGTAAATCAAATGGATATCAAAGTTTGCGTCTATCACCGCGCTCATATTATTTTCTGTTCCGGTAAAGCCTGTGGCAATTGAGTCAGCTGCATTGGTCGGCACCAATTGCCCTGACGTGTTTTCCCATTGCGAATCGGAATTGTCCCAACGG
>MGGS01000011.1 GCA_001792535.1 Candidatus Woesebacteria bacterium RIFCSPHIGHO2_02_FULL_42_20
AATAACAGGTTTCAAATTAAATCACCTCCTTAAAATTAAGTTCCTAATTATATAGAAACTTTGTGCATTTTAAGGGGTACCTGTCCGTACTTGTCAGTTTCACACCAGTTTCTTCATATACCTCTTTAATTGCGGTGTCCTCATAACTATCACCTAGCTCTACGTGCCCTCCAACAGTTGCGTCAAGCAGATCAGGACGTGTAACTTTATCCTTTCCTCTCAATTGAAAGATTATCTCGTCTTTCGGGGTGTAAAACCAAACGTGAATCTCCCTATGCAGAAGCCCTTTTTTATGGATATTTTCCCTACTATCTTCACCAATTATATTTTCATTTTCATCTACAATATCTAGAATATTCATATCCATTCTGAAATAATTTTTGCTAATTCTTCGTTCTTTCCCGTAAAACCATGATCGGCATCTTTTATTATTCTGTAATCAAACTTAGGTTGATGTGACTTCAGTATTTCAATAATCTTAGGTATATCACCCCAAGCATATTCGTCCTTTTCGCCATAGACAACTAAGCTTGGCTTCTTAATTGATTTAAAGTATCTGAATTGTGGTTTCTTAGAAAGTTTTACCTTACCAAGTGCTTCAGAGAAAGGAAAAACATTATAATCTCCATCGGGGTTTGCAATATCATAAAACCCTTTATAAGAGAATACCTCTGTATTAATTAGACTTTCTATTATTTCTTCCCCTTTGCCTGCTCTAATCTTCTCCTTTGATTCTTTTAATAGTTTCCAAAATCTTTTATCACCAAGCTCCGAATAATAAATTCCAGTATCATCCCCACCACAAATCAAAACATACTTCTTAAAGAGATTGTCGGGCTTGTAGTAATTGTAGACACAGATTTTGTTTGCACCAGTTGAGGTACCCATCAAATAGAATTCTTTATAACCTAAGCCTTGAAAAAATTTGACAGCAGCATCGATATCTAAGACGCATTCTCTGATTATTTCGTAAGCACATCCAAATTTCAGTCTTTCAACTTCGTTTTCTTTTTTAATATTTAATTTCTTAATAATATGTGCACCACGATTATTGAATTTTAAGAATGATATACCTTTTTTAGTAATTTCATTAGGTAAAACTCTCTTCTCTTTTTCATCATAAAAAACCGAAGAACTTCCATTCCCGTGAAGATAAATTACGGCTTTTTTTGAATCTTTGGCTTCATACAAAAGTCCTGGAAGTAAAAGTTTATCTTTTGTACTAAATTCAACTAATTTTGGACTCATATCTCCTCGATTATTTCTAAATCTTTATTGAATTTATGGTAAGTAAATATCACTTGGTCATTCTCAGCTTCCAAAACTAACTTAATGTGGCGTTTGAGATCGGGATATAATTTGGGATCCTTTAATACTTCTTCTGTAAAAATGATTGTGTGTGGCAACAACTCTAAGTTTGGGATTTAATACTTTTAAACCCGTCTCTTCCCAAGTCTCTCTAATAGCTGCTTGTTGTGGGGTTTCATCAACTTCCTGTTTTCCACCAGGAAGCATTAACCAACCTGGAAAATTTACTAACTTTTCACTTCGTTTAATAAACAAGCCCTTACCGTCTTTTACGATAAGCATATTAGTAGTAGAAATAAAATCGTAATTGTCTTTCATTTTATGTTTTTTTATCTTCGATTTCCACCGACTGCTCCATATAAAACGCCGGTGAATCAACAGTTATGTATTCCATAACACCTTCTGCTGCAAACTTGTTCTCTTTCGGAACAAAAACAACATCTCCAACTTCAACATTAAATATTTCTTCCCCCGCAAAAATCTTCCCCCTTCCCTTAATAACATAGATAACAAAATTACAATTGTGCTCTAATAAGAATTTTGTCTTCTGTTGAGGGTGACGACCTTTTACCACCATTCGGGCGATATCCATAAGCTTTGTGGGAGTTGGATACTTGAAAATTACTTTCGTACCCAAATCGATTTTATTGGTATCTTCTGAAGTATATTTTGCTGGCTTCATATAATTCGTAATCCTACAAACGAAAATAAAAAGGTTACAACAACCGATCTAAATAATTATCACGATTTACTAGCTGCCAATTTACGTTTTTATAACCCATCCAAGCTCTGGGGGGGGTTTTCTTTCTATCACCCCAAGTAATCTCCCAACCATGGAGCTGTCCCCCTTTGTCTTCCACCAAATCCACCTCTTGCCGATCATAAGTCCGCCAAAAATAATAATTGGTTGCGAACCCCAAGCCCAGTTGCTGTTTGTATTTTTCAGCAATCACAAAATTTTCCCACAATTTTCCGATATCGTCTCTGATGTTTATTGGGTTTAGATTATTTATTACTGCATTTCTAATCCCTAAATCTAAAAAGTAGATTTTTCGCATTTTTCCTATCGCTTTCCTTAAATTCCCTGAATACGGCGTTAGTCGGAATATAATAAAGGCCTTTTCCAGTAACTCCACATACTCCGCTATCATTCGTTTCCCCACTCCAACCATACTGGCGAGCTCATTATAAGAAACCTCGCTCCCGATTTGCAGTGCCAAAGCCTGAATAAACTTCAGGACTGTATCGGAATTTTTGACGTTATTAAATTTTAAAATATCTTTATAAAGGTAATTAGCTGCCAGATATTTCACTCTTTGTGCTTTAGTCTCCTCTGATTCCAGTTGATAAACATCTGGATATGAACCGTAAACTAGAAGGGTCTCCAATTTTCGCTTCGCTTCTATTACTTGGTCCTTGTTAAAAAGTTCCCCCAAACTCAAAGGAAACAACCAAAACTCAAAAATTCGACCGGTCAGAGGTTCATTTATCTCATTCGCCAAATCAAAAGACGAGGATCCTGTAGCAATAATTTGTATTTGGGGAAAATTATCAACCATCAGTTTCAGTTTTAAACCTATGTTTTTGATCCTTTGTGCTTCATCGATTACCACTAATTTGTTTCCTCCAACTACCTGCATCAGCGCCTCTGAAGTTTGTGCATTTTGTAACCGACTCAACACATCCAGTTCGTCGCAATTCAAATACCCACTCGGTATTTTCAAATCTTCAACCACCTTTTTTACCAGGGTGGTCTTTCCGACTTGTCTAGCTCCATATACTATGACTACCTTCCCCTGAAATAAATTGGCCTTTAACACCTCTTCTAGATGCCTTTTTATATACATGATCCTAATTTATATTAAATAAGGTACATTGTCAACCCCTATTTACAATAAAAGGGGCCTGACAAAGAACTCCCTTGCAAATGATATACAATATGCTCAAATAACATGAAAGTTCTGATTATTGAAGACGACCGGACTCTGGCCAAGAACCTCAAACAGGTATTGGTAAAGGCCGGGTTCGCCGTTGATACAGCGAATACCCGAGAAAATGGCCTGGCTGAAACTGAAATAAACGAGTATGACTGTATAGTGCTTGATATCAACCTGCCTGACGGCAGCGGCTTTGATCTCCTTGACGACCTAAGAAACACTGGAAACAAAACCCCGGTCATTATTGTAACGGCCAGAGGGCAAGTGGAAGATCGTATCAAAGGCTTAAACATCGGCGCCGATGATTATGTTCCCAAACCGGTTGATTCAAACGAACTAATTGCCCGCATCAGGGCGGTTATCAGGAGAAACACCCAAAGTGCCCTGCCAGTGCTTACTATCGGCAATCTGGTGGTAAAACCGGCGCAACACACCGCAACAGCAGGCAAGCATGTGCTTGATTTAACCGCTAAAGAGTTTGCCGTGCTTGAATACTTAGCACAACATAATGGTCAGATTATTACCAGAGCCATGCTCATGGAACATGTCTGGGGCAGCGACTTTGAAACTTTTTCCAATGTCATTGATGTCTATATTCGTAACCTAAGAAGAAAATTGGAAAGCCATACACCAACCGGTCTCATCAAAACAATCCGTGGCAAAGGCTATATTTTGGGGAAAAATGAAGAATAAAATCCGTCAAAAAGTGACTACTACTCTGGCAGGACGCTTGTCCTTGTGGTACATGACATCTGTTGGTTTAATTATTGTTTCATTTTTGACGGCCGTAAGTGGATTATTTTGGGTGACACTTAAAGATCAGATTGACCACCATGTACATATTGCTGTCAATGAGGCCAGAGAAATCGTACAAAATTATCGTGGTGAAGAACGTGATCAACTAATCAAGAACCTTGTTGGCGCCCGGGGTATGACGGTCATTGTTCTTTCCCCCGACGGCGCAGCTACTCTGGAAACAAATAGTCCTGATATAGCACTGGTTACTGAACATCAACTTCAAAAGATTCTCACCTCAAGTAGTTTATACGAGTCAAGCCCTGTCCATTTTACGGAGAGTAATATCCGTTTTGCGGCCATGCCGGCAACCGTCAATGCCGGCAAGGGCATTGTGGCAGTCGGCTACTCTACACAAGTTCTTTATGCGTCACTGTATAAAATGTTACTCATAGTCCTTGGAGTAGTCTTTTTTCTGGTATTGCCCATAGCCTTTTGGGGATACAAACTCCTAAAAAAACAGCTCGAACCCTTGGAAAGCATTGCCGGCCAGGCAAAAGACGTTACCGACACCTCGTCTCTTAGCAAACGGATTAGCATCGCTTCTCCTACCCGAGAGCTAAGAACAATCCAAGAAGCCCTCAATGGGATGTTGGCACGGCTTGAGACCATTTTTACCGGCGAGCGCCAGTTTTTCCTAGACGCTGCCCATACCCTCAAAACTCCACTGGCCGTGCTCAGATCACAAACCGAGAATGCGAACCTGGGGCAAAAAAGTCGAAAAGCCATGTTAACAACTATCGACAAAGCCAGTGACACAATTGGCGATCTGTTATTCTTGTCCCGTGTCAGTGGCAGACCGCAAAAATTAGAGATCGTTTCTTTGACTGAGATCCTGACAAATCTCGCTGAACTGGCTACCACTTTAGGTGAGGACAAAGGTTTAAAAATTTCAACAGACATTCAAAAAAATGTAAATGTCAGCGCAGACAAGAAACTGCTGCAACGGGCATTGAGCAATCTTGTTTACAATGCGGTAGCCTACAACCTGCCACACGGATCAATAGGTTTAAAACTGGTGGAACAGTCGCATTTCATTATGGTTACCATCAAGGATACCGGTATCGGTATCCCCAAACATGACTTGCCGCAACTATTCAAGCGTTTCTTCAGGGGAACGAACGCCGAGGAGAAAGGCTCAGGGTTGGGTTTGGCCATCGCAAAGGCAGTAGTTGAGAATTTGGGTGGAAAAATTGCTATCTCCTCTTCTTTAAATAAAGGCACGAGCGTTTCCGTCACATTCTCTTAAATCCTGTCTGTCGGCGGACAGGATTTCATCTTCGCTTCATCTTGGTGTTGGTAGTCTTCATGCAAAGCATGACAATTAAAACAGACTCTGCTACAAGCGGTAAAATTTGGAAAAGAACGGCTCTCTTGCTCTTTGTTATTATTCTTCTGACACAAACTTTTGAGATCTCCATTACTCCTAAGCTTTCATTTTTACGAAATTCACTTTTGACTAAACAACAAGTCGTAACCGCACAAACTCCAATCGGGTCCGGCAGTATTGATACTGCAACATTGACTAAAGCCGTATTACCGGATGAAGGGGTGGCACTCCCTATCAGTTGGGGGGACTTGGGCAAGCAAATGCTTGCTGATGGAGTGATTGACGAGGCAAAATTCAGGGCGTTGTTTGAAGGCGGCTTAACCAATACGGAAGAACAGATGTTATCAGGTAACAGCAATCAGCCTATCGTTATGAATCAGCAAAACAGCCGGTATTTACTGGATCTTCTCTGGGCGTTCGGACTGGCCAATAAAAACGCCATTTTGGAAAACGGCGAAATGACCGACAAACAATACGGCGGAGCGGGCAACTTTGCCTCAACTGGTGGCTGGTCTCTAGCCAAAGGTGCCGGCATGGATCACTACAGCAAACATGCCTATATCACTCTGACGAAGCAGGAGCAAACACTGGTTGATAAAGTATCTAGCGGGATTTATCGGCCCTGCTGCGGCAATTCCACTCACTTCCCCGATTGCAACCACGGGATGGCTATGCTGGGTCTTCTGGAGCTACTAGCCAAAAACGGCGCCGGTGAGCAAGAAATGTATAATGTTGCCCTGAAAGTTAATTCTTTCTGGTTCCCCCAGACATACATCGATCTGGCGACTTACTTTAAGGAACAAGGCAAAGATTGGAACCAGGTAGATGCCAAGACGGTGCTTGGTTCTGAGTACTCCAGTGCTCAAGGATATCAGCAAACCCGTCAACAGATTCAAAGTCTGCCCAAACCACAACAAGGCGGAGGTGGCTGCGGAGCTTAAACACTGTTATGAGTCACGATAAAGGAAGGCTTGACCCGTTTGTTGCTGGAATTGTTATTATAACAATTCTAATCCTTGGGGGAGCTGTCTTATTTGGCACCAAAACGGGGGCAACCACCCAAGTGACTGCGGATACCCAAGTGGTGATGTCGGTTGACTCCAACAGATACGATTGGGGAACCATAGATCTCAATGGCGGTATCGTCAGCAAATCTTTTGCGATTGAAAATAAGGGCCTTACCCCACTCAAGCTCTACGACGTCAAAACCTCGTGTGTGTGCACAACCGCCCAACTAAGAACCGCTTCCCAAACATCGCCGAGATTTAAAATGCACGAAAAAAGTTCAAGCGTTTTTGAGGTTAAACCCGGAGAAACGGCAGAACTTCTCGTCGAGTTCGACCCGGCCTTTCATGGTCCTAGCGGAGTGGGGCCAATTACCAGAACCATTACTATGAATACAAACGATGTAAAAAACCCGGTTCTGTCGTTTAATTTGACTGCCAATGTGGTCAAAAAATAGCAAATCTATATATGAGCCAAAAAATTATCATCGTCGCCGTTTTTATTGCGGTTGGGTTGGGTTTAGTTTGGATTAGCTACCGAACATCACCAAAGAATGCCGCAGTTAAGCTCGTTTCACCACAAGAATTTGCCTCTCTTGCCAAAGACAAAAAAGCATTTGTAGTCGACGTCCATACGCCGGGGCAAACACACATTCCCGGTACAGATGCCGTAATCCCTTTTGACCAAATTCAGGATAACAAAGACAAGCTGCCAGCCGACAAATCGGCTCCTATTTTTGTCTATTGCCGCTCAGGCAGCATGAGTGCCAAAGCCTCTGCCGAAATTGCCGCCATGGGGTATTCCACCGTTTATGATCTTGAAGGAGGAACCAATGCATATAAAGAAAGTAATGTTAGCGTGACATTATATCCAGATACCAAAGCCTTGGGAACCGTCGTATATGGAGATGTGGCAACAACCACCTTCACTTTAACAAACTATACACCCCTACCCTTGAAAGTTACCCGCGTTTCAACTTCCTGTGGTTGTACCAAAGCTCAAGTAGAAAAAGAAGATCTGGCTGCCTACGAAAGTACCTCCGTAAACGTGTCTTTTGATCCGGCCGTGCACAAAGACGATTCCGATTTAGGTGACTTGATCAGGACAATCTACATAGCAACTGATAATCCTAATTTTCCCGATTTAGAAAGCACGATCACCGCCACGGTCGTTAAGAATAACTAAGATGGACACACTCTTTCAGCTTTCACTTTTAGCCTCATTTATCGCTGGGATGGTTGCCCTGTTTGCCCCTTGCTGCATCACGTTCCTTTTACCGGCTTATTTTGCCAATGTCTTCAAAGAGAAAAAACGGGTAATTTTGATGACTTTTATCTACTCTCTGGGAATCTTTACTATCATGTTACCAGTAGTATTGGGCGCCCGAGCACTAACAGAAGTTTTCTTTAACCTCCATGACCAAACCTACGTCATTGGCGGACTCTTTTTAATCTTTGTTGGCTTTACTACGCTTCTTGGGTTCAAGCTACCCATGCCAAATTTTAACTTCACAAAAAAAGCCGACGACCCGCTCTCAACTTATATTTTGGGTGTTATCTCCGGCATTACCAGTGCCTGCTGCGCGCCAGTCCTAATCGGAGTGATTGCCTTATCTTCCTTGAGTCCAACAACAATCCAATCACTCTTGGTCGGCTTTTTCTATGTATTGGGTATGGTCACTCCCTTGTATCTTGCCAGTCTGTTTATTGATAAACGCAACTTACTTGAGAGGCCAATTTTCAGAAGACCGTTTAGAGAGGTGGCCTTCTTCGGTAAAACCCACATGATCACCGTTTCAAATCTAATCTCTTTTGGCATGTTTACAGGCATGGGGGTTTTAATCATTTTCCTCACCTTATCAGGAAAATTAGCCATGAATCGCAGTGAGGAAAGCGTAACCGAACTAATTCAATCTGTGGCTGTTTCGACCACTACCCTTGTCCAAAAGATACCAGGACTTGATGTTATCTTTACTCTGGTGGCTCTGTGGCTACTGTATAAATTCTTGAAATATATAAGGAAATAACGCACCAAGATTAACAACCTTTTTCACTTCAGAAAATATTTAGAAATAACAAAATGGTCATATATTCAAACTAATGCCTATCTTGGGATCCCCCGCAGATATAAAAGTGCCATCGGCGCGCCGATATTGGCAAAACGTTCTACAAAATCCCAAATAGGCTCTCCTGCTATTGGCCGGATTAACGCGGTGGCAAACGCCCAAAACGTCATCCAGAGCAAAGCTATTCTGAACGGTCTTATCAGAACTAAGATGCCAAGTGTTATATCTAAAGCTCCGATAAGCGGCAAAAGTATTACAGCAGTATCCGTGGAAACGCCAACTGAAGTAAGATAAGGAATCCAACTTTGCTTTGCTTGCAAGCCAAATACACCGTGACCGATAAACTCCCCGGCAACGGCTATTCGCAGAATCCAGTCCATCCCGTCAAATTTACGGAGTAAATTTTCTCTAATTCCGGCTCCACCCACCATAGACCTATCACCTCTCTTTCTATATTCATAATAACAATATTCAGTTACATGGAACAAGGCGAGATCCAACAACAAGCTTTCTTTGTTTTCTCAGATCTCCCCAGCCCCGAGATTATTAGAACTACAGTAAGCAAATTATAAGGATGTTTAAGGATTCTATACAGTGGCTTAATCAAATGAACCTAGTTAATAGGTTCATTTGAGAGCTCTAATATATAGAGGCTATCTCCTTCAATATAGTATTTATCGTCTCTGAACTGAATTTTTAGTTCGTTGTTATCAACAAACCTTTGTGACACTTTTAAACCCCCTTCAGGAATTTCAGACAATTTGACATCGGGGTCACTCCAGATAAGATAACCTGTAAAAAATCCTTCATCTGCCTTTGATTTTGAAAGTTTGTTGACAAATATTGTATCGGTTGAAAGGCTGGATATCCAAAAGTAACCCCCGTCATCTTCAAAGAATAATTTTGTTTCGAAATCTTTGAGCTGATTTATCTTGTCAGGAATAGTACTTTTAAGTTCAAGGAATCTCGTATTGGTACCTTGGTCGCGAGCTGAATACATTCCCTCATAAACCGAAAGCGGCTTATTTCCTTGCCATTTATTAAGAAGGTGACCCTCATTTATTTTAAGTAAATAATTAGCAACATCTTGTGTTTTGCTTTTTTGTTCTAAGTCCACACGATACATTTTGACCCGCACATATATATACTCGTCTTCTAAAAATCTTGTTCCTAATCCTCCTGCAAGTTTGTCAAAAAAAGACTTGTTTCGCATGTAGATTTCTTGAGGTAACACACCACCATTTTGTTTTACATCTTTGAGACTTATTTCCGTAGCACTTGGCCATAAATGAGTATCTCCCAATTTGTCCACAGGTTCAGTTATCTCCTTTGCTCCTATTGTGTACAAAGTTCCATCCTTACAAACTTCAGAGCTTGGAGTACACCCATATCCTTTAGATACAAGATACACTTTACCTTCTGATTTATAAAAAGGTCCTTCGTCAACACTTGCCAGAGGGGAAAGTGTTGATAATACTTCTTCTGGTACGCTTGTATAAGCAGGGTGATTTTCCTGCACTTTACCCGTGCTTCTATATATCACCAGCGCTTCATCATGATATTTTTTAATTTGCGACAAGGGGTAATCAGTCATTGGCCAGTCAATTACCTGAACTTGCTTTTTCTCCTCATATTTAATTAGTAAGTCAAATTTTTCTTGAAATTTAGATATAATTTGCTCAAGTTCTGCAAGAACAGGATTTAAACTGTTTTCATTGCCTTCCAAAATCACATTTTGATAACGGTTACAAATCAAAGTAATCGCAGGTTCATGTTGTGCATAACTATCTTTGCTCTCGAGAATATCGAAATTAGCGCTAGCGAAGCTTGTTAGCAAACTATTTATCTCGGAAGCTGAAAGTTTTTCTCCCTCCAGTATATTTCCGTTTTTGTCTTTGTAATAAACAATACTGTCTCTATAAATAATAAGCGTTCCCGATTCAAAAGAATGATAACGGATTAAAGTACCGCTTCGGCTGAAGCTTGGAAAACCGGATAAGTCTTCATGATAGTAACTAGGCCTTCCTTTAAATCTTTTAATATCATATATGCCACTTGCCATCCCAAGCTCAATACCCCCGACTAAGTAACTGTATTGCTTTGCTTCAAAAATATCGCCAAATGTTAAATTGTTTAATTCACCTAAAGCATCTTCTCGAACAGATAGTTCATCCTCAATTCCAAAAGAGTCTCTCACAAAATTAGACCATGGTTCACGGTCTAAGACCTCAATCACTAGAGTGTCACGTTTGAGAAGTTTTGCAATTATTTTGGAATTATATTCTTCATCAAAGCCACTCGCTTCTCTGGATAATTTTTCTAGAGGTTTCTCCTGTGCTTCCTTTTGCCCACTCAAACTGCAGTCAATGTTTGCTAACTGGTACCCCTCACTCATTTTAGATTTATTTCCGAAGAACAGGCTAGTAATAACAACTGTAAATACTAGTAGTGTCAATGAAACAAAGAGAATGGTATATCTTCTTTTAACTTTTAAATTAAACTTTGGGAAGAGTCGGGCAGTTGAAGGTTCGACTTGCGTTGGTGCAACTTCTTCCATAACTCTAATATAAACTTTATCGGGTCAAAGACCAAGCCTATGAGGTTAAATTTCGAATAAGCGAGAAGCTTTTTAGCTTAAATCCTTCTTTTTCTCTTCAAATTCCTTTTTATCAATCTCTCCTTTTGCGTAGCGTTCTTTTTGGATTGGTACCAAAACTTCCCATCATAGGATACTCACCTCCCTTCGTCATCATTTAGAGCTATCAATTATTTTCCTTATTACTTTATCTACTTCCTCAGATAAACTCCCCAAATCCGCTTTTGGAAAGAACCGTGGTAGAACAATAGGCCGCATGCCGGAAATATGGGTTTTGCCGTCTTTAGTGTAGACATTAATTTTGCAAGGCAAGCAAAGGCCTATTTTAATATTTACCTTAAGAACTGTGTAGGCAGATTCAGCATTGCAAATTTCGATTATCTTAAACGGTTCAATCTCAAAACCATTGGCTCCGATGGTTTTTTTGATGTCATGAATGTAGAGCACTTTGAATCCCGCTTTAGTAGTTTCTTCTTCAACCGCCTCGACCGCTTCGTCAAAGGCTTTATAAGTTTCCACGGTATAGTCAAACTTCATACGTTTCTTGATAATCACGACATTTCTATTCTAATTTATTTCAGCCATCTGTCAAAAAACAATTGTTCTTCCTGAAATTTCATCCCAACCTAAATTTTTAGAATTATTATCTTGGCCTGAATACCCGAAATACTCAATGTCCTTACCTTAATGGCGATTGAAAAAGAATACTATATGTGGTATTTGATATGGTGCTTGACCCATGCAAAACAAAGCCGAAAAGTACGTCATTAGAAAAAAATATTACAGGATAGCCGGAATTTTCTTTATCATTTCAACGACAATATATTTACTTTGGCTCTCAAAACACCTTAACAGCAATGCAAAACTAATTAGTTGGGGTTTCTTTGTCACTCAAACATTTAGTTTTTTATTGGTTACTTTATCCGTCATTAACCACTGGAAAACAAAATATCGGCTTAGACGGCCACCCTTGAGTGCAAGTCCCCCCGCGGTTGCAATTATTGTGGCAACCTATAAAGAACCTGTAAAAATAGTCAGAAAAACCGTTAAATCTTTGCTTCGCATTACTTACCCCGGTGAAATCGCGCTGGTCGTCAGTAACGACGACCAAGACCCTAAACAAAGGTATGAACTTGAAAAAATGGTGCAAGACATGGGAAGTAACAGGCTTTTTCTTTATCACACCACAGAACACACCCAAGCCAAGGCCGGAAACCTAAACCAAGGCATCTCTTTTTTAAGGGCCAATTTCCCCAATTTCGACCTATTATTAACTCAAGACGCTGACGAAGTCGCCTATGCCGACATTCTAAATGCGACTGTCGGCTATTTTGCAGACCCAAACGTGGCCTACGTCCAGACAATCAAACAATCCAAAGTTGCCAAACACGACCCGTTTGGTAACCGCGACTTAGTGTGGTATGGCAGGACAGCCGCTTCAAAAGACGCCGGCAACGCCATGTTTGCCTGCGGCTCGGGCGTTGTTTGGCGGATTTCCGGGCTGGAATCCGTCGGCGGTTTTTCCACTTGGAACATGGTCGAAGACCTAACCACTTCGTATAATTTACTGGCCAAGGGCTGGGACTCAAGATACCATTTTGAGCCGCTGTCGGAGGGTTTGGCTCCCGAAGACTTGCCCAATTTCATCAAACAAAGAGTAACTTGGGCGACAGACGCATTGCGAATTTTTTTCTGGGACAACCCGCTTTTTAAAAGCGGGTTGACTATTAGCCAAAGACTTCACTTTTTGGAAACGCCACTTTTTTATTTAAACGGCTTTGTTGTTCTGGCACTTGTTGTTTTGACGTCTTTGAGTTTACTTTTTGAGAAATGGCCGACTACAGTTGACGCCGTAACCCACACAAAATATCTTCTTCCCTCCTTCCTGTCCCTGGAAGCATACTTTCTAACCAACAATGCAAATATTGCCTACACCAGAATTCGCCAGTTTTGGGTGGGGCTTTCGCCCAACTTTGCCTTGGCCGCCCTCAAGGTGTTTATCTCAGGCCCAAATAACAAACCTACCTACAAAGTAACAAAAAAAGTAAACAAATACGGCAACTATCTCCACCTGGTCCTACCCCAAATTTTGGTTTTAGCCCTCATTTGTCTAAGCCTTGCCAAAGTAGTCGTTTCCACGCCCCTTTACTCGGGCTTCGACTGGGCCACGGTTTTTTGGGGGTTTTACCAAGCATCATTTTTTGTACAAATAATTAAAGTCTCGTCGTGGAAATATTCACCAAGAGTCAATATCCAATTTCAAATGAAAGGGGTTATCAACAATTCGCACGGAACAGTTTATCCGACAAGGTCAAGTTTGAGTATTGAAGCCACACCCTTTGAGAAAGGCAAAAGAAAATGAAAATCATAATAAATGAGCACAAAATTAAAGTAAATTGGCTGGCAGTTTTTTATCTCTTAGTATTTCTCGGCTTTACAACATATATTGTTCGCGACTTGGCATATAACACCGCTTTTGTCGACGAAGCAATTTACGCGACTATCGGCGAAGAAGTATTAAGGGGCATATTTTGGGAAAAAGCCCTTTTTTGGATGGGCGGCTCGTACATCTACCCTGTCATAAGTGCTTTGCTAAACAGGTACATGGGACTTGCCGGCGTCAGGCTTTTTTCAACCGTATGTGTACTTGTCACGGGAATAATTGCCGGCAAGATCGGCAAACGACTAGGCGGCAAGGTTATCGAAGTCATATCGCTATTTATTTTTCTCTTCTCATCGGTAACGCTCGACATTGCCCAAATGGGAACATACGACGCATTGTCGCTTACTCTTCTTGCTATGAGCTTTTATTCGGCAATCCTAATCAGGAAAAACACCAACATAAATTCCGGATTATTGATATTGTTCTCGGCAACTACTTTCGCTCTTTCGGTACTTACCAAGTATTTTGCAATTGTCTTTATACTACCTTTATTTCTTGTAGCCTTTTTTAAAAAAGGCTTGCTTAATAGCCGAGGAGCATTTTTGTGGTTATTGTTTTCAGGTTTAATCCTGGGATTTTATTTGCTTAAGTTCCACTCTGAAATTTTCTCAT
This sequence comes from Candidatus Woesebacteria bacterium RIFCSPHIGHO2_02_FULL_42_20, assembly GCA_001792535.1. Taxonomy (GTDB): domain Bacteria; phylum Patescibacteriota; class Microgenomatia; order UBA8517; family UBA8517; genus 2-01-FULL-39-21. Next base: position 14,092 of record MGGS01000011.1, read on the forward strand.
ACATAAACGGCCCCTATTCAAACCAACCCAGTTCAACCTTGGAAATTTCTAAGGAAATAATAGGCAATCTTAATATATCTATCCTGGGCGCGCTACTGGCCTTCATTTTGGCAGTTAAAGGTAAATTAGGTGACAAGAACAAATTAATCTTGATTATTTTTATGGCAGGCCTTTTGCCAATTATTTATCACATCGGCGCAACCAATATCCGCTCACTTTGGAAGCATATGGTAATTACTTCCTTTTTTTGGGTACCGCTGTCGGCTTACTCACTTTCCAAAATAGCAGGGTTCATTAAAAAAGCGGGGGGTAAAAGCACGACCCTGGCAAATCTTTCCCAAATAGTCTTTACTCTTCTTTTGCTTGGTGTAGTCACCTCCGTTTGGGTAAATTTCAGCAGACACTGGAGATTTCAGCGCTCTTGGCCGAGTAGCACCAAGGCACTTACTTACCTTGCGAAAAACAGAAGTAGTGCCGACAAAATATTTGCCGAAGGCAGCGCTATTTATAAATATCATCTTTTTGACGGATTTGAAGACCCGTCCTCTTGGAGCAGCACTTGGTACCTGGAATACGAAAGCCTTCAGGGAGTTGAGGCAATGAAAGTAGCTATAAACGACCAGGCTTTCGACTTTATAATACTCAATAATTACTTTACTCCGGACGTGAACAAAGAAATTCTACCCACAATATACCACAGATATAAAATTACTTTAACCGATACTTACAAAGTTTCAGGAGTTTACGATGAAACAACAATTGTCTGGGAACCCAAGTAGTCTACCGGCAAACTAACTAAAACTTTCTTCAGTTGACGCGTGATTTGCATTCACTACAATAGTCTCATGAGCACAACCAATATCAAACTTCACTACTATCAAATCGAGCTTGTTAAAAAATTATCGCAAGCTGTATTTATTCGCTTTAACGATCTTATTATTAAAGGCTTAGAGAGCGAACACATGAATTACCATCTAAAAAAGTTAATTAACTTAGGCTTTGTCCAAAAGATGAGCTCTAAGTACACACTAACCGATATCGGCAAAGACTACTCGAATATGCTTGATGAGAACTCTTCTCTCCCCGAAAAACAGCCCAAAACCTCAATTATCATCCATGCAAAAAGAAAGAACCCGAAAGGCCAAGTGGAACACCTTCTCAGTAAACGATTGAGGCAACCATACTTCGGTAAGGTCGGGCACCCAACCGGCAAAGTAAAATTCGGAGAAAAAGTGCAAGAAGCTGCCGAAAGGGAGCTTTTCGAAGAAACAGGTTTAAAAGCTAAAAAATTTTATCTTGAGAGAATTTACCGGAAAATGAGAAAGAAAGACGGGCTTTGGGTGCAAGACGTGATTTTTTTTATTTTTCTGGTTAAAGACCTAAGCAGCAAACTTATAGCTAAAACTCCGCTTCAAGAAAATTTCTGGATCAGCGGGAACGCCTTAAAAAAGAGAGCAAGTCTTGACCTTTACGATGATTTTACATTGGATGATCATATGACACCCAAGCCATTAACTTTTACAGAAATCTCCGCTGAAGCGAAAGGTTTTTAAAACCTTCTCCAATACCCAATCCGAACTACAACTGGGTAATGGTCAGATCCAATGAATACGAGATGACAAAACATGTCGTAGGTCTTCGAGAGGTCAAATGGGTTTCAGAAATCAGAAAATTCGGGTGTATTGTAAGAATTTAAATGCTCAACCATCGTTCAAAATTAATTCAATTAAGATACGGTTTAGCCGAAAGAATCCCCTTGGCAGGTCTAAGAAGACAAGCTGACTACCGTGAGCGAACTTGAAAAGGTGCAATCTGAAGCTAAGCGGGATAAATACTGTGTTTAGGTCACGCAAGTTTAGACAAAACGTCAATTTTGCTTTCTCTTTTTCTTGTAATACCTGATAAGGGCAATTTGTGCGGCATCAAACATGGCAAGTGCTGTCCCCACCGCTCCGCCAATCAGAAGAAGCGAACCAAACATGGTTATCCAGTTGAATTTTTCATATTTGTCAATAAACCCCTCCCTTTCTTTACTCATACACTTATTTTACTCTCTCCAGTTTTTGTCCCTTCTCGTTCTATTAATTTTTTGGTTTTTTGATTGGTCGGCCAAGAACTTCCGCGCCTTTTGCCTGACAATTCTCTTTTGCTCCGGGCTAACTTTGCGGACAAAATATTCAAACCTCCTCATCCATTCACCAAAACTCCACTTCCCAACTTTTTTCCGGGAAAAACCATATACAACAAAGTCTTTGTATATATCGCTCATACTTTTTTCGATCACGGGCTCTTCGATTCTTTTTATTCTTAGTAAAACACTATCTACGTTCGGCCGTGGGACAAAGTCAGACTCGTTAAACCTCCAAACCACGTCCATTTCAAAAAACGGCTTAATAAGAATTGCCATCATTGTATTTTTGGTAGCATACGGCATGCCGATGAATTTTTCAGCGGCTTCCTTTTGGATTATTAAATAGCCCTCGACGAAGTTTCCGTCCGATGTAAGTTTTCTTACAATATCCGCCGTGATTGCAAAAGGAATGTTGGAAAAAAGTTTGTAGGGACACTTTAATAAATTAAAGTCCAAAAAGTTTGTACAGTGAAGTTCTACGTTATTAACATTTCGAAATCTCCTTAATAAGAAGTGATATAAATTCCAATCGCGTTCAACTGCAATCACACGACCCGCGACCGTTAACAATTCTTGGGTAATTATGCCTTTGCCCGGACCAATTTCAAGTACTGTATTGTTTTTGCCAATAGAAGATCTGCGGATTAGCTTAGAGGTAAGCTCCCGATTGACGAGAAAATTCTGTGAGTATAGCCTCCGCCGAGTTCTGTACCTCATAGCGCAGCCTCCTTATGGTTACGGTTATCATATAGTTATTTCCCTTTTGCCTATTAGGCAGGCATATTGTAGCCAATTACTCTACCTTTTTGCAACTTTCCCGGTCTGCCCAAGCCCATACACTTATAGAAGCTTACCATTTCTCAAAACTCGTATTTCGCCTAAGACTTCTACTCTCCTATCTACAACGGTAATCGCCTCGCCGTTTTTGATTAAATACAAATCTCCGCCCTTCCAAACCTTCTTAATCTCCGGCAGGAGCTCATCTCCATAATGAGGGTAAATATTAAAATCAATTAATCCTAATCCGGGAATTACTTTTGCACCATGCTCTGCTTCACCTAAAAATGCTTCCGCAATATCCAAAGTCTCTGAGCAAACCATGCTTCCTCCGCTTGAACCGACATAGACAGAGCCGGATTCAAGAAGATCATTAATGTGTTTATCTATCTCGCAACGCCTCATCCAATACATTAAATACCCACAAGCCCCGCCTGCAAACCACAAAATATCTTTACTTTTCAAAACTTCCATTACACTTGAGCCTTTGTATTCCTCTAAAACTACTGCCTCAACGCTTGCTTCAAGTGTGTTTACTAATTTCCAAGTATCACTACCTGTCTTCCAAGAACCGTACGAATTTTCTCCATTCGCAGCAGTTGGAATATAGGCAATCTTTTTGCTCTTAAGCCCGCCGACAAAATCTTCAAGCTTTTGCATGCTTTCAGGATGCTTTGCTTCAGATGCCAAAAATAGTCTTTTCATTTTCAGAAAAATTTATTCCAGTCAATATTTTCTAGCCAATATTTTGCCATGTCTGTATATTTCTCTCTTGTCTACAACGTCAAATATCTGCATATCTGAATTAGTCAGTTTATTCTTTTATACTCCAAAACCGTCACCCTTGTAGCTTCATTTTGCTCTTTGGAATTTCTTATCGTCTTTGTGTAGTGCATCTCGTGCATGAGCTTTTTATAATCGTCAACTTTTTCGATAAACTCAATACCTCTTAAATGATCCAGCTCGTGCTGAATCACGCGACCTAAAATTCCGTTACATCTTAACTGAAATCTTTTACCTTTTTCATCACAGGCTTCTAGTGTAACTTCCTTTGGTCTTTTTACTGGACCGAAAAACATATCCTTAATTCCCACACATCCGCACCCCTCCCAAATAATTACTTTTTCTTTTGAAGACTTAATAATTTCGGGATTAATATAAACTCTGATTTTGTCTTTAAAAGGAAGTTTTCTAAATTTGGTTTTTCTCGGCTGAGTAACAAAAATTTTGAAGTTATAACCTATTTGGGGTGCAACCATTCCTATAAGAGTTCTCCTCTTCATCGTATCGATCAAATCTTTTATCACCTTTTTGAGTCTGGGGTCACCAAAATTTACAATTTTCTTATTTTTAGCTTTAAGTCTTGGATCGCCAATTTGAATAGTTTTCCTAACAGCCATAAATCAGTTATTTAGACTCTTTATTCCTATTTCCGGAAAGATAACCTTACTGTCAGTTTCTAATAAAAATTTCACTATTCTAGCAACTTCTCTCGGCGCTAACGCGTCGCTCATATCTTTCTCTATTCCCATTTTCTCAAACATTTTAGTATTCAATTTTCCGGGGTAAATACCGGTCACTGAAATTCCGTATTTCGCAAGCTCCCCCTGCAAAGACTTTGTAAATCCAGTTACTCCCCATTTAGCTGCGCTATAAACTGCTCTTTCCGGTTTGGCATATAAGCCACCTTGGGAAATGATATTCACTATTAAGCCTCGTTTTTGCTTTTTCATCTGTGGAATTACTGCTTTTGAAAAAAGGACAACCCCTAAATTGTTAACCTCTATTACGTCTTTAATATCCTCTGCCTTGTTGTCGTCAAGCTCTCCCTGAATCCATAGCCCGGCATTATTTACAAGACAATCAACCCTATTATATTTTAAGATAACTCTCTCTACTGCCTTTTCAAGACTTTTGTAATTTCTTACATCTGCGACAACAAAATCGACCCCAATCTCGCGGGCCGCTTTTTTTAACTTGGATTCAGTTGGGGACAGAATCACAACCTGACAGTCATTCGCCAAATAACCAGCAATTGATTTGCCAAGACCGTCACTACCGCCGGAAATCAGAATCACTTTCCTCATACGAATGAATTATACCAAAACTCCAATGATGGAAACTTTCTTATTTTATGTAATTTCGCGCTTTCTTAACTGGCGCAACTATGCTTTTGTCGGTTATCAGCTTCTCTTTTTACTCATTACTCAAAAGTTTCCCCATGGTCCATCCTACCGGTTAATATTTACCACTCGCCCGGAGCGTGTGGCCGCTCAAATGAACGCTGGGTTATCAATATATTGCCGCTTTAACAATAATCCCTTCAACCGCGACATTAAAAATTCCTGGAGGTTTGCCCATATGATAAGTATATCAAAAGTTAGTCCCTTTTATTAAGTACGCTCGAACTTATTTTTCTTTAAAAAATTATCAAGTCGCCTGTCAAATGTCAAAAAATGTTCGGCCTTTTTTTCTACCGAATATGCAATATTGTAACTATCTTCCAAATCTAAATTGGAACTTTCAAAAATTTCAACTGCCTTTTCAATAATTTTTCTCTCAGTAATTTCTATAAAACTCAACGAGAGCGTTTTTCTTAAAATATCTACAACTTCCGGTTTTGTTTTTTGATAAAAGGAACTAAAAAGCCAGTAAATCTCAAATATAACTATCGTCGACGTAAACAGGATTTTATCTCCCTTCGCACCCGCTTCAAACAAATTTCTCGCCGCCTTATATTGCACGGTGAGGTCTTTCAAGAGAAAGCGAACAAAGTAGTTCGTATCGATAAATATCATTTAGCGCCCCTGCCGAAATAATTTTTCTTTGCAATCATTATTGCTTCATCGATATCAACACCCCTCAAGTTTTTCGGGACTTTAACAGAACCGGCTAGTTCTTCAATTAAAGCAGTTGCCGGTTTCAAAACAATACTTCCTTGCTTCTCTTCCATCAACACCTTATCTCCTTTTGTTAGTCTGGTATTTTTGAATAACTGCGAAGGTATCGTCAACTGTCTTTTGCTGGTGATTGTCGCCGTGTATTGCATAGTAAGGAGATTGTATCATTGCAAGGAGGTAGTGTCAAGTGTAAGGAGAACGACGGAGGAAATGGTTTTGAAGAATTTTATTTTTTCACAGCTTTGGCCAAATCATATTTTCTGGCAAGATTTTTAACGTTCATAAGTCAATTATACAACCTTACTCTTTAAAGTCGAAGCGCCTTAGTCCTGCCGTAGTGACCTATTCAGCCACTGCTCGCCAGAAATATCAAACGGCTGGTTGTTGTTTTGATCTCAATTCAAGAGATCAGACTATATCACTTCATACTCCTTAATAAGTCATTAACAAAAGAATTTCCATGTAATTAAATCGGTATATGGCATTAACCGATGACAACCCTAGGGCATTAGAAGATCTAATCGACCAAAAATAGAAGAGAAAGCTGAAACTACCTTAGCCACAAAATCAGACATTAGGCACTTGCCGACTAAAAAGGAATTTTTCGAACAGTCGGATAAATTAATGGGTGAACTAAAAGCGGTGCGTGAAGAAATAACAACTTTATCTGGACTGCAAATTCAAGTCCATGACCACGAAGTAAGAATTGAAAAGGTCGAAAAGAAACTTAATACTGTTCTTTCCTTCAAAATAATAAATCTTTCTCCAAATCAACCACCAAATCTTCAGAAGTATCATAAACTGCGTCCACGTATGACTTTTCGCCATCTTCTCACACTCTTTAATTAAAGTAGTTCCATAACCTTCACCTCTTTTATCTTTCCAACCTTCCTTTAAAAGTCGAGTTGCTTATTGAAGGTTTAATTCTCTTTAGTGCTTCGATGTCTGCAGCTTCTACATTCCTAATATTCATAATTGGAGTATATCAAAACAATTCTACCCCAAAGCTGGATTGAGTTCAAGCTGTTGCTCTCCCTACGCCAACAGAAGCCCCCGTAATTAATGCGTATTCCACTGCCTCATTCTACCATCTTTTTACTACCGAGCAGAAGTTAAGGCAAATTATCACTAGATCACTCTCTTTTTAGGTTGCCACCAGGAGTCAAATTCTCGCGCCTTTTTAACCTCTTCCAAATCCAGTTCCTCAATTAATATCTCTTCTTTATCTGGCGAGCCTTCTTTCAAAACTCCTTTTGTAGGACTAATGATAAGTGACCTCCCGAAAGAATTTAAAAACTCATTGACGGAACACAGATAACATCAACAGTTGCCTATTTTTGACTTGCCTACTCTCAAGTCACTTCCTGGCATAACACCTAGGTCTTCAATTTCGGGCTTTGCAAGATAAACATTATTTTTAGTCGCCATCGCCGAAAGCTCGGGCAAATAATCTTTGCCTGACTTTTTTGAATCCATCGCTTCACCAACTGCAGTTTCGGGAGCTACTATAAGTTGGGCACCAAGTTTAGCAGCTTTGGCAACCATTTCCTCCAGTTTCACCAAAGAATCTTTTGGTTTTTCCGGACAGTCATATTGCAATACTGCAACTTTTACTTTCATTATCTAAAATTCTACTCTCCCACTAAAGTTGGAGCAAATTGGGTTATTGGATAGTAATTGTTATTTTTGTTCCAAGAGCTGAAGCAACTCTTTTTAATAAAGACAGTGATGGGCTTGCATTCATCCCTTCAAGTCTCGAGATAACGGCCTGGCCTGTACCAACTTTCTTTGCTAATTCCTCTTGACTCATTTTCTTCTCCAGCCTTGCTTCAATCATCTTACTTGCAATTTCGAATTCCGGTTGAAGCTTGTTATACTCACGACGGTATTTTGGATTTTTCATCCATTTTTCATGCACTTCTTGGGCACTGACCAACTCACGAATATTTCTTTTCATATTTCTTTACTCCTTTTCTCAGCTAGTCTAACATCTTTTAAAGGCAATTTTTGAGACTTCTTGCGAACTATATGAACCCCCACAACTTTCCCGCCAATGACGCCGAGAAAAAGACGAACATTCCCTGCTCTCAACTCCCATAAATTAGACTTAACTTTTTTAATATACTTCGGCCCTATCCCAAAGCCGTATTTCTCAAAAAACTCCCTTGTCCTTGAGATTCTAGCTCTCTCTTTCTCATTAAGTCTCGCTAAAAATTCAAGAACTTCCTCGAAATAATATACTTTCATATCTTATGACAAATTTATCATAAAGTCAACACCAATTGATACCACTTTTGGGTGTCAAAAACCATTACCCGCTTGAAACTGAAGTTGAAGTAAATCAGTGATCTGGGATTGAATGCCTTGAACTACCCTCGTCAATTTGAATTTGTTTACCTGCTCCTAAATGAAAGTGCAAATATTTCACTTTCTGATATTTCCCACCGTTGGTAACCAAGCGATACCCTTTGGAATCCAGTTTTAATTTTCGAACAATTTCTGAAGCAACCCGACAAATGTGACCCATTATAGCAAAATCTTCTTCTCTTGCAGTATCGAGAACGGAAATTTTCATTTTGGGAACAATGACGATGTGAATTTCCCAAAACGGCTTTGGGTGGTAAAAAGCCAAAACTTTTGCATCCTCATATACTTTTTTAACCGGTAATATCTTACTTAGCGGAGTGGCAAACCCAAGCTGGACCAAAAGCGGCCCCAGCCAAGACTTTGCGACAGAAAAAAGCTTCTTTTTCATAACCAACTTCCACTCCCCGGTTTGCCTCGCAGATTAGTTTTTATGATAGCTACCCAAAAATAGTTTGATTATTCTGTATTGGTCTTTCAACTCCCTCTTGCAAATACCCAAGCTTAAAGCATTCCATTTCTCATCGGCTTTTAAGCTGTACAATTTAGCTAACTCATCAAGCGGAATACCTGGCGAATTAATCATCCCACCAATTACTCCTGAAACGGAGGCAAATCTATAACAGTCTGCATTGCAACAAATTTCTGACTCCAGAGAGTAAAATTTTTTTACTCCGTGGTGTTCGCGAACACACCGCAAGACATTTGCTTTCTCTTCATCGGACAACCGGGACTTAACCAACAAAGCGGCAACCTTATCTTCGCTCATTTTAACATGCTCAGGAAGTTTCCCCAAAGCCAATGCTTTTGCAATCATACAATCCATCAATAAAGCGCCCAACTCAACAACTTTTTCATCTCCTTTAAGTTTCCTGGCTAACTCGACAGCCTTATTTCTGGCTAAATCGATATGAAAGATCGACGGCGCACCCTGTTTGTAGACAAACTTCTCAATGTCGCCAATTAGTTTCGAAGTGATCACAAATTAGTTTTAACTCCTTAAATTTTACTCCCAAGCTAAAGTTGAGGCAAATTATTTTAGGATATATTCCCAGCCGGGTTGCCAAGCTTTTTTCTTTCGCCAATCATCACGAAAGGCTTGCTCCCAGGTTTTGCCTTTCAGCAAAACGTCCAAAGCAAGCTGGGGTGCTTTGTGAGCAACAATGGCAACGTGCTTCCCGTCGAAATTATCTTTAAGAAAATCCAAAAACTCCTGAATTCTTTTTTTTACATCTTCATAACTCTCACCGTTTGGAAATCTTTTTGTAATATTATCTTCCTGCATAGGCTCGACAACTTCTGAGGCCTTACCATCAAAATCCCCGTAGTTGCATTCGCGAAGTCTTTTGTCAGTTATTATTTCAGCTTCCCTACCAAAAACAATGTTTGTGGAATCAACTGCTCTTTTTAAGTCAGAACAAAAAACTACATCGTAACTTTTAATATCAATTTGGTCTCTTAATTCTATTGATTGTTTTATTCCTAACTCTGAAAGTTATACATCCGACCACCCAGAAGAAATGCCTTTTCCATTATCTGTCGTTGTTCCGTGAACGAAATAGGTTATTCTAACCTCCATACTTTCACTATTCTACTCTACCTTGAAGTTAATTTGAAAGCAAAGTTCTATTTCTCTAAATTTTCCTTAATTCCATTAATAATCCTTATCAACACAGCCTTTCCGTATTTTCTAGATGATTTTATCGGATCGTCGCCATCAACGGCCATTAACCGATTTTTCTTTCCATCCATTCTTTTTAAATCAACTAACTGTGGAAAGAGAACCATCATTAAAGAAGTTTCCCAAACTCCTGCGTGATCACCCTTTTCGCCCTCGACTAAATCCGCTTCTGTCTTGACTATTATTTTTAAGCCTTGGAATTCTTTGCTGGCTTCCCTCGCTACGTCAGTATTTGGATAATGGCCACAAAGTACGAAAATAGTTTTAAATCCAATTCGCTTTATTCGATAAAAGTACTCTTTCAAAAGTTTTTTATAAACATCTGCCGGGATATGATAACTGTCAAAACGCTTGTTTGGATATTTTTTAAAGTCCAAGTCAGACCACGCATCAACTCCGAGATATAGCGGCGGATAGACAATACCTCCAGTCACTTTTGCCACCAACTCGCATATTTTCCAAGCCTTGAGGGAATCGAGTCCTAAAACGTTATGGTATCCGTGATATTCCATGCTCCCGAGCGGAAGATAAGCAACTGGATTTTTCTTAATGGCCACTTCAAACTCCTCGGGAAACATTTCCTCGTAGCGTACCTTGGCCATAGTCAAATTCTACTCCCAAGCTGAAGTTGAGGCAAATTATTCACAAATTGCACTCTTCGAGCGTCTTTTTAAGGCCGGGGGTTATTTCATTGGGAGTACGCCGGGACAGGTACCCCTTAAAATGCACAAAGTTTCTATATAATTAGGAACTTAATTTTAAGGAGGTGATTTAATTTGAAACCTGT
>MGGS01000012.1 GCA_001792535.1 Candidatus Woesebacteria bacterium RIFCSPHIGHO2_02_FULL_42_20
GATCGCAACATCATCTCGCGCAACGGCACCGGGTTGGGACATAGCGTCATCCACACGATCCTTAATAACCCCTTTTACTTCGGCATAATCCGCTGGCACGGTGAGTCAAAGACAGGAAACCACATTCCTATCATCTCCAAAGATCTTTATGACGTTTGCCAGTATGTTCTGGCTAAACATCGCAATTTCCTGATGCGCCGTCGTATTCACAACTGGTTATTAGGCGGTTTTGCTTACTGTGCCGAATGCGGTCAGCGTTATGTGGCCGAGTGGCATAATAATGCGCACAAACTCCGCGCCAGAGGCGGCAAGATTGCCTATTATCATTGCCCCAAGCGCGAAAGGAACGGCTGTCACGCCCCATATGTAGAAATGTTAGATATTGAAACACAAGTTGAAGAAGAATTTAAAAATATGCAGTTTGCGCCTGAGTTTATCGAAGCGGTAGTCAGAAAGACGCGTGAGAAGCTCGACGAGAGCCGCGTAAACGCCTTAAGTATCAAACAGGGTATCCTTAATCGCAAACTGGCGCTGGAAGGCAAGCGCAACAAGCTGGAAGATGCGCTAATTGAAGGAACAATTGACCGGGAGGTGTTTAAACGAAAGCACACCGAGATACAAAAACAACTCGAACATATGGATATACAAATGCAGGAAGTAGAAAATCGCTGCCGAATAGATATGAACCTGATTGATGAAACCCTCGCCTTTACACGCAACATTTACACGACGTATAAAGACGCGCCACCCTTTATGAAACGCCACTACTTGAGATTCTTTTATGAGAAGATAACGATCAAAAACAAGGTAATTTTTGAAACGATCCCGACGCCGATTTTCGCGACATTACGGGACAATCGTCAGGTTATACAGAAAACGCTCGTGCTCCCCCGGTAGGACTCGAACCTACAACCTCGTCCTTAACAGGGACTCGCTCTACCATTGAGCTACAGGGGAACGTCTCTCCGTGGGTATTATATCAGTTAATTTTTGCTTCTGGAAGTTTACAATTGACTCATTTCTTTAGCTTTAGAAGATAGTGATTTGTTTCAAATTGTTGAAAACCAATTTTTCTATATAAGGAGTTAGCTGCAAGCCTTTTGGGGTTTGTCGTTAATTCAATTATTTGAATATTATTTCTTTTTGCCCATCCAATTAGATCAAAAAGAATTTTTTCTCCCAAACCTTGTCCCCTATATTTTTCGTCCACTATCATGTCTTCAATTGTCGCATTATTCCAGGGTAATGTCTGCCTGGGGTATATCCAACCCATTCCGATTAATTTCCCCTTCTTTTCGACCTTACTCATATAACCGTTCAAGGTTGCTCTATACAATGACTGTTCATCAAAAACGATATTGGGGTTAAGTTGTTTTAATAAACTCCTAACCCCTTTTAAGTCACAAACAAATTTAGACTTTACGTATTTCAATATTTTTTGATTGGAGTCAAAAGCTATAGTCTTCAAGTTTTTTATAGGAATCCATGACAACTTGGAATTCTCTTTTTTATTCAATTTTATTTTTCCAGACAATTCTACTAAATAACACATGGCTAAAACAGGATAACCGTAACCTTCGTATGATGCTGTTCCACAAAATGAAGTGAGGTAGCGACACTTACAGTTAACTCCTAGTTCTTCTTTTATTTCGCGCTTCATCGCATCTTCAGGAGACTCGTTTTTATTAATATAACCGCCAATAAAATCCCACTTTCCTTTGAAAGGCGACCCTGCTCTTTTGGCAACCAGCATTTTCTGATCTTTGATTATGATTGCGGTTGAACAGACTTTGGGATTTTCAAACGAACACAGAACACAATCACACTTTTTCATAATGGTTTTTATAATACCATAACTTACTCTAAATAATCCTGAAGCTTCTTTCTACGACTTGGGTGTTTCAATTTCCGAAGCGCTTTGGCTTCAATTTGGCGAATGCGTTCCCTTGTTACCCCAAACACCCTGCCAACTTCCTCCAAAGTCATTTGTTTACTCCCGTCAAGACCAAATCGAAGCTTAAGAACTCGCGCCTCCCTCTCGGTTAAGGTCGACAAAACCTCGTCCAAGTGGTCCTTGAGAAGCTGCTTACTTGCCTGGTCTACCGGGGACAGGTGATTTTCATCCGGAATAAAGTCGCCAAGGACGCTTTCCCCGTCGTCGCCTACGGGCGTCTCTAAACTTGTCACCTCCTGGGAAATTTTAAAAATTTCCCGGACTCGCTCCTCGGTGAGCTCCATTTCCTCGGCGATTTCTTCAGGTGTGGGCTCGCGGCCGAGCTCCTGCATCAACTTACGGCTCGTTCGGTAAAGTTTATTGATAGTCTCCACCATGTGTACAGGAATTCTGATTGTGCGGGCCTGGTCAGCGATTGCACGAGTAATCGCCTGGCGAATCCACCATGTAGCATAAGTGCTGAATTTAAACCCTCTTCTCCAGTCGTATTTTTCAACGGCTCGGATCAAGCCCTGGTTACCCTCCTGAATAAGGTCAAGTAGCGACAACCCCCGACCAATATATTTTTTGGCAATCGAAACAACCAAACGCAGGTTACTCTCCGTCAGCTTGTCTTTTGCACGTCTTTCCTTTTTCTCATAACGCTTTGCAAGTTCTATTTCTTCTTCCGCATCCAACAAAGGCACTTTCCCGATTTCACGCAGATATTGCCGAACAGGGTCCGTCGACTCCCCCCCCTCAAGCTTGGAAAGGATTTCAATCTCTCTTTCCAGTTTTTCTTGAGATTCTTTAGTGGTCTCAAGCTCATCCGCGCTGACCGATTCAAATACGTCAATGCCTTCCGACAACAGCTTGTCGTAAAAACTGTCCAGTTCAGTTATCTTTTTTTCGGCATCAGGAAAAGCCTCTAAAATATCTTCCTGGGTAAGAAATCCCTGCTCGCGAGCTTTCTTCAGCAACCCTTCGGTTATTTTTTTCAGCATCTATAAATGAAATTATATCGCAAGTTCACTCTTCTTCAAGGACGGAGCGCTCATCCGACAACTTTTGAAATTCCTCGTTTGCTCTTTTTAGCTTTGTTTTTTCATCACTTGATTCAAAGACGGCAATTTTTTTAACCAGCCCGGCTTCAAGTTGCTTAATCCGGAGTAGTCTAAGTTCGCGAACAGCCCTCGCGAAGTCTCTTTTAAGTTTATTTTCATCCAGCTGGCTATCCACAAAGACAACCGAGGAAAAGCCGTCGACAAGCTCTTTAGGCAACGACTTTGCAAACTTTGACAAAGCAAACTTCTTACTTGTTTTTAAATACTTAGCCAAATAGCCGGCGATCCTGCTCCAAAGCGGAGTTTTAAAAAGTGCCAAGTTTTGCTTGGTTACAAGAAGCGATGGATCAAAATTTATTGCCAGAGAAAAAATTTCTTTTTCCAGTAACTCTTCACGGCTAACCAAAAGCGGGTCCGTTACGGGGTTTTGCGCGACTTCTTTACTTACCTTCCCGATATTAGTAACTTTTTCCAATTCCAGGATTACGGCTGACTCCGGCACGTCCAGTTTCATGGAAACTATCTTTATATAATGGGCGCGGACAATCTCATCCGGAATGGCCCAAAGAATTGGCAATACTTCTTTACTTATTAATGCCGTTTGCCTGCCACCAAGATGTTTGTGTTTGTCAAAAACCGAGTCGACCAGAAAATCCCAAACGTCAACGGCCTTACCTAACGCCCCTTTATAAAACTCGGGATCTTCCCTGGCCGCCTCATCGGGGTCTTTGTATTTTCCGAGGCGGGCAACTTTAATACTTAACCCCAGGTTTTCTGCAATCGTAATTCCCCGCCTTGCGGCCATATTCCCGGCAACATCAGAATCAAGCGCAAGAATGGCGGCATCGGCAACACGGGTAATCAAGCCCGCCTGGTCTTCCGTCAATGCAGAGCCTTTAATTGCAACAACATTTTTCACACCGGCCTGCCACGACGAAATTGCGTCCAATTCGCCTTCCACCACAACTACCGAGCCTGCCTTTTTTATTTCTTTTTTGGTCAAATTAAACGCATAAAGAACTCTCGACTTGTGATAGACTTCCGTTTCCGGTGAGTTGATATACTTGGCCAGTTTTCCGCCGTCTTGACTAGGCAATATTCTCCCGGCCAAGCCCACGGTCAAGCCCCTGTGATCAACAAGAGGAAAAATCACTCTCCCACGGAACCTGTCTATATATGATCCCCGCACCTTGACTACCACACCGGCACGCTCAATATCAACCGGCTTGAATTGTTTCTTTTTGGTCAAAAAGGTAAAAAGTGCCTGGGCGCTATCTGGCGCATATCCCAAGCCGAATTCCATTACTGTGGTTTTATGCAAAAGGCGATCACGGGTCAGATAGTCAAGCGCTTTTTTACCCAAGTCATGGTTAAGCAGAATATAGCTGTAAAAGTCGCTTGCAAACCTGTTAATCTCGACCAGCTTCTCTTTGTAATTATACTTTGCGTCATCACTTCGCCTAAGTTTGACCCCCACCCGATCAGCAAGCAACTTTAACGCCTCCCAAAACTCAAGTCCTTCGATTTGTTCCACAAAAGAGATCACGTCTCCCCCAAGGTTGCAACCAAAACACTTCCAAATAGCTAGTTCCGGAGACACCATGAAAGAAGGGGTTCTTTCCTGATGAAAAGGACAATTGCCTTTGAAATTGCGGCCGGCACGGGTAAGTTGAAGGTACTCGCCAATTAGCGAAACAATGTCAACTTTCGACTTGACTTCCTCAACTTGGTCCATTACTAAACCGATTATATCTCAAGCGGGCAATCAGGGTGTTTAAAAATAGTTGCCTTGCCATCGTTAAAAACTTCCAGCCAGCCTTTATCAACCAAATCTTCTTTAAACTTATAAGGCTTCTCCTTGTTAAAGATATTCTCGATTTTTCTCGCAAACTTACTAAAAAGCGACTCCGGTCTGTCGACCGGCACAAGAACAGTGCCGATACCGTGTTTAGCAAATACTTTCTCGAGGTTGTTCTCACCCGATAAGACACCGGAATACTCTTTCATTGCCCAATTTGCTTCAGTCGGCAAACTCGCATTCCACCTCCAAGAGGGCATTCTGCCGTCGATAAACAATTTCTCACTTGGCAATTTCCAAATAAGATATCCTCCCCAGCCATAGTCGTTAAACAGTCGCCCACAAACATCGTTTTCTTTCAAAAAGACAACTGCCTCTTTTGGATAAAATGAATTTTCGCTTAGGGACTCCCCTCCTCTTAACGCAAAATACGCCTGAACTGCAAATATTGCCAAGCTCCCGATTAAGGCAAATTTCACTCCCTTGCGTAGGCGGCTAATCCCGAATTTGATTTTCTTTAAGTCACCCACAAAATACTTAAAAGCTTCAAGTGTAATTGGCGTGGCAATGATAACAAATAAAGGCACGTGCCTTACACTTGAAATCGCCTGAATTAAAAAAACGAGATACAAGACTTTCTTCTCCAAGTGCAAACTTGTTCGATATATCCAAATAAAAACTCCGGACAAAGCGATTAACGCCATAAAAGGAAAGTTGAAAGAAAAAACAGCAGGCATCCACTCCGTAATGCTCCAACGCAAATTTGTGTCCGTAAACTGCATCCAAGCCTCCCTCCAGAGACCAATACCATACGGGTTTACAAGAGTCGCAAAAACAGAAAACACTATCACAATCAAATCCGCTTTCTCAACCCTTTTTAAACGAGCCATTTTTGCAACTAAAAATAATGCAAGTGTTGCCACGCCTATCGCATAACTTCCGTGCATATTGGCCCAAAAAAGCATAAAAAGGGGCATAAGTAATCTCAATTTCGACCAATATTTATGGCTGGTTAAAAGCAGGTATAAAAAAGAAAGATAAAACCAGGACTGTACCTGCGGCCTTACGCCGAAAAACGGGATTATCGCCGAGGTAGCCAGCAAAAAAAGCAAGATATTGTTTTTTGCGGCAAGAAAAACGGCCAAAAAAGCGACGAAGGCAAAAAGTAGGGACAACCCGAAGATTCCAACTTCGTCGTAAGAAAAATAAACTAACTTGTTTGTCAACCATTCATGATCGACAAATGGAAAAGAGGCCATCGTGTAGGAAAACGGGTCGGTTTTTGGAATTCCTGTGTTTGTTATTACTTCGCCCATTCGATAGTGCCAGCCAAAGTCAGGATCCAGAAATACGTAAGCTTTGTAGACAAAAATGCCGAAGGCGATGACAACCAAAAGCAGCTTTAATGTCTTATACATAATACCTTCTTATATAAGATTCTATTGTTCCTAAAATTATCAGCAACAGAATAGCTGCACTTAACCACTTGGCTCTACCGGCATATAACCAAAAAAACTTTCTTTTTACCAGCGATTGTAGCGCCAAAAATAAAGGCAGCAACAATGGCAAGAAGTATCTTCCTTGGACACCCAAAATCAACGACGGTTTTATGTCTTTCGGCGTATCCAGTATGTACATGCTCACAAAAACAAGCACTATAGATAACATAGACCCCGCAAAAAGTCCAAGTGATAAATTTTTACTGATTTTTGTTTTCCCAAAATCAGCTCCCACAAGCAAAATTGCCAAAAAAATAACAAGTGGATAGACTGTTGGGTTTAGTGGAAATCCTCCCCAACCGGTTATCCCCAGCATTGTAATAATGTAACCAAAGAAAAAAACTAAGACAGAATTGGCAAAAGACACAACAAAATGTTGGGGCTCACTAAACAATCGCTCTGCCTGATATTTTGAGCTGTAAGTAAAGC
>MGGS01000013.1 GCA_001792535.1 Candidatus Woesebacteria bacterium RIFCSPHIGHO2_02_FULL_42_20
ACGTCAGATTGAAGAAACCGATTCGGATTTTGACCGAGAAAAATTGGAAGAACGGCTCGCCAAGCTGTCGGGTGGGGTTGCCCAAATAAACGTTGGTGCTGCAACAGAAATTGAGCTAAATGAGAAGAAGGAAAGAGTAAAAGATGCTGTTGGTGCAACCAAAGCCGCGATTGAAGAAGGAATTTTGCCCGGCGGAGAAGTTGCACTTCTTTATGCAAGGCGTATTCTTGACACTTTGAAAGCTGACAACGACGACGAACGGGTCGCAAAAGATATAGTTTACTCGGCGCTGGAAGAGCCATTGCGCTGGCTGGTCAAAAATTCAGGCGAGGACGACGGGTTTATTGTCAGGAAAATTGAAGAAGCCAACGACAAAGATTACGGCTATAACGTACTTACTGGGAAATTCGGGTCAATGACAAAAGCGGGAATTTTGGATCCCTTGAAAGTGACACGTTTTGCACTGCAAAACGCGGCCTCGGTCGCGATGATGGTCCTTACCACAGAGACTTTAGTGACAGACCTTCCCGAAGAGAAGAAAGAATCGGCGATGCCAAGCCCTGATATGGGTGGGATGGGCGGAATGGACTACTAAAATTACTTTTTCTTCTTCGGCTTGAACCTTGTTACAATATCAATTTTGGAATTAGGGATGTAGATGCGATTGCCGTCGGTATCACGAAGAACTGTCGAGCGAATGGTCATTTTGCGCACTTCGCCCTCGAAGGCGCCGATTTTGACAAAATCTCCGATATTAAAAACGTCTTCCATAATTATGAAAAAGCCGCCAATGAAATCTTTGACCATAGATTGTGAACCGAATGAAAGGCCGACGCCAAGCACCCCCAACCCGGCGAGTAACGGTCCGATATTTACTCCCCATTGACCCAAAATCATTAAAACTGCAATCAGTAAAATGCCAAAATTAATAATGTTTAAGAGGAGTGAACGAACGGTTTTTGTTTTGGCGAGGCGCTTTTCATTAAAACGACCAGACACCTTTGCGAAAGCAAATTTTAAAGCGTTTTTTGTGATAAACCGTATGACAAAAGTAGCAACTATGATTCCAGCGGAAGCGGCTATTTTACCGATGTTTTCGACTATAAAATTACTATTCATGCTATTATTGTACCATGCTTAATAATATTCTCCCCGCCTATAAACTTCCCGGTATGTCCACCTACGACATAATTAGGTGGTTTAAAAAAGAAACAGGGTTTAAAGGCAAGGTTGGCCACGGAGGAACACTAGACGTTTTTGCAAGTGGCGTTGTGCTGCTTCTTCTTGATCAAGCGACTAAGAGGTTTGCCGATATCCAGAAACTTGAAAAAACTTATTTGGCTGGGGTCAGGCTGGGTGTAGAGTCTACAACATTGGATGTTGAGGGGGATTTCAGTCGCGAAGCAATAAATAAAGATCTTGCCGTTTCTGATATAAAAGCTGGGCTGGAGAAGTTTAAAGGTGAATTTCTCCAGAGTGTGCCTGCTTATTCTGCGGCCAAGCATCACGGCAAACCGCTTTACGAATTAGCCAGAAAAGGAATAGAAGTCGACAAGAACAAACTAGTAACTATTTATTCGTTGGATATTGTTTCGTTTAAATCACCGCTAATTACCCTAAAAATTGGATGCTCTTCGGGGACCTATGTGAGACAGCTTGCTTATGACATCTTTAACGCTTTGGGGAGCGCAAGTTTTTTGTACTTTTTAGAGAGGCAAAAAATCGGAAAAATTGATAAAAAGATGTGCGCCGAAGTAGAAGATTTGGCTTCAAACTGGAAGAAACATCTTTTTGGAGTGGCTGATCTCTTGTAGAATTTAAGTATGTCTAAAGACAAAGAAAAAAAGGAGCATAAAAAGAGGGTCAAAGCTGTTATTGAGGAAACGCTTGCCGAACAAAGTACCGTGGAAACGGCAGGTCAAGTGGCCCAAAAAGACGTGGAGCCTAATCTGAAGGAAGCCGATGACAGACCGCACCCCAATGTTGTTAAATTGTTTGCAATTGCATTTGCCTCGATGGTCTTTGTCGCAGTCATATCCGGAGCTGTTTATACTTATCTTAATGGTGTTAGTTCTTTAAGAACTGAAGGAGTGACGCCTACGTCTACGCCACACCCAGAGGATAAAGAGCCTTTGACAGGGACCCCCGGGCCAGCTCCTACACTCAAGGAACAAGTTGACTTGTCAGTCTATAAACTTGTTGTTTTGAACGGCAGCGGAAAAATCGGAGTTGCCTCGCAAGCTAAGTCAGACTTAGCCAAAGCTGGTTTTGTGTCTATTAGCACAAATAATGCCGGTGCTTTCGACTTTGCTGAAACTTTGGTGTCCGCCAAGGAAAGCGTGCCCGAGTCCGTGAAAAGTTTGGTTAAGGGAACTCTTTCGAAAAGTTATGCTGTGGCAGATGGTGAAGCGTTACCGCCCGCCTCCGGTTTTGATATCGAAATTACTTTAGGATCGAAGTAGGATTGATAGGTACACCGTTTTCGATAATTTCAAAGTGCAAATGATCCCCAAATGCCCGGCCGGAGGAACCCATTTCGCCAATTTGTGTGTATAAATCCACTTCTTGACCTTCTTTAACCTTGATTGTGGACAAATGTGCATAGCGGGATATAATCCCGTTCCCGTGATTTACGATGACCGAGTTTCCGTAGCCGATTCTGGAATAAGTAATGTTTTCTACTATTCCCGTCATTACGGGTCTGATAACGTCTCCTGTGATTCCGTCGAGATCAACCCCCGGGTGGAAAAAATGGTATCCTTGTGTGATTCTTATAGTTTCGACTGGGTACTGAATGCCGCTTTTAGTTACTAATGGTTCGCTGCTAGTCACATACAGTTCTTCCTCGAGGCTTGAACCTAAAGCAGTATTTGAAGTAAAGAGGGACCCGGTAATGAGCGCAAATGCCAGGTTTCCGCCAAGGATCTTGTTTATTTTACTGTGCTCAAAAATGTGCCTGAAAAACCTAGAGACGATATTGCCTCCACGAAATCTTCGAAGATGTTTCATTTTTGGAATGAAGGGAAATTCGCGTACATTGACCTTTCGCCTTTTAATTACCTTTAAGTTTAAAATAAGGCGATATTTGGGCAGATTAAAGGAATAATTTAACATTAAAAAATCCCGATTATCTCGGGAAGTCGCCAATTATATCCTATAATAACTTGAAAAGTCAAGTTCAGTGATGTTTTTTCATACACCGGCTACTGACACTCCGGTATAGAGAATGAAAATCATCGCTAGTGTCCAGAGGATAACCGATGCCACTAGTGACACATCGGTTAAAAGCAGTTTTTCGGGTGCTTCGCTTCTGCCTTCAAAAATTAATTTCTGATACCTCATTATTCCGAATATTACTATTGGAATAGTGATCATAAGTAGTTTGTTTATTGTTGTGGTTCTTGAAATCTCGGCTAAAAGTAGCCAAATAGGAAGTGACGCCTTGGGTGACTCAAAGAAAGTAAACAGTGCCCAGCTCATCCAAGACGCGTTGCCAAACATAGTAACATAAGAGTTTAGTAATTCCTTCTGGTAGTGATTGAGGCTTTTTCTGGTTTCAAGCTTGGTTGCCTTTACAAAATTCAACTCGGCCCGGCGCTTGCCTGAGGCTAAAAATAGCGCTGTCGAGACGACACAGAGGAGAAACCACACGGAAAGATGAGCGTCGATGACTACGGCACCTGCATAGACTCTAATGATAAATCCCGATGCAATGATCAAAATGTCAGCGACAGCGATATTTTTGATCCCCAATGAATAAATGAGCTGTAAAAAAAGGTAGCCCAAAATGAGGGCAAAGAAAAGATCTCCTGCCCTGTTTGCCATGAAAAGCGATAAAAAAGCCAAAATGGCAGCAATGCTAGTGGCAACAGTCGGTGAAACCGTATTTGCCGCGACAGGTCTATTTTTTTTGGTGGGGTGGAGCTTGTCGTTTTTGGCGTCTAAGACGTCGTTAAAAACGTAAGTAGCGCTGGCGGCAATGCTAAAAACGATGAAAGCGTAGAATGAGAAAACAAACAAATTTCTATCTAAGAGTGAACCACTAAAAAGGAGGGCAGCAAAAACCGATAAGTTTTTGATCCAATGAATTGGGCGGGTCAGCTTTATTATTTCGATCGGTAAGTAAGCCATAAGAGTAGTCCACCTACAAAGAACGCGACTCCCACAATTGTATATAACTTAAGGTTTGCATTCAAACTCAAAGAGATCACGCCCAAAAGCGCAGTTACTAACCAATAGAAAAGGGCAACTTTTCTTTTGCTCCATCCCGAGTCGAGCAGTTTGTGGTGAAGGTGACCCCTGTCTCCCCAAACGGGGGATTTTCCGGAAAGTACTCTTCGTACTATGGTGTACCCGGTATCGATTATGGGTACACCCAAAACAACAGCCAGGGTCCCAACTTTAGTCGTTGAAAGTATCGAGAGGATGGCAAGCATAAAACCTGCGAGGTTTGACCCTGCAAAAGACGGCATGATTTTTTGGGGATAAATATGCCAAGGAAGGAAACCAAGAAAGGCTCCGGCGGTAATTGACGCGAGAATAATTACAGGCCACTGTGCAATATCGGCCGAGAACTTGAGAGAAAGAATACCGATAAAGATTGCCGCTATGGCGACGGTTCCAGACAGTTGTCCGTCAACTCCTTTTGCTCCCATATTAAGTATGTTCATTAAAAATACTATCCAAAAGATTGCGAAAATGTCGGCGAGAATAGGGTATTTGGATAGGTCGATTATGCCCGTTCCAAAGGGGTTATTAATAAAATTTATTCCGATGCCCGCAAGTATAGGAATAGTCGCGGCGACTAACTGAGCTAGAAGCCTGAAGTAAGGATTGATGTCATATTTGTCATCGAGAATTCCTATGATGGTGATGAAAGTGGCAGCCAAGAGAATTGCTTGGATGTGGCTGTCTAAAGGTAGAAAGGAAGCTATGGCGAGCGCTAAGGCGATGAAAATTGCCAGCCCTCCACCGCGTGGGACAGGATATGTGTGGATGGTCTTGGGGTGAGTTGTTTTTTTAGGATCGTCGATAATGCCGATTTTCCAGGCAAACTTAATTACAACAGGTGTGGTTACGAAGGCGAGGAAGAAAGCCAATAGAACCGGGTTTATAAAGAGTCGGACAAAGTTGTTCATCTATTTAGATTGGTCATCTTAAAAATTACCCACAAGCGAAAGAGTTTTATAAACGGCGAAGGCTGCCATGACCGAGGTGACGGCAACCGTACTGGTGAGCAATTTTTGTAAAAATTTATCTTTGATTATCTTTGCAACCCCAACGTTTACCATCGTTGCAATTAAGGCGGTGGCAGGTGGTAAAACCAGGTATATTTTAGGTAAAAGTTGTTCGTTCCCCCTGGGCTTCCCGTAAAAAAGCGGTATCTCGGGGGGAAGGTTGTTTTGGAAAAGTAAACTGACAAAGATTGCAAGCGAGTCAATTGCCAGGCTCAGTGTGACAATTCTTTTAAACGGCAAGCCGCTTGCAACTAATTTACGATCAGTGTTTTTCACTCTTGGTGGATTTTACCTCGACTTTGTTGTAAGTACCAAATTTCCGCCGTCTGAATGGTTTTTATTTTTATAAAGTTTTGTTTTAGAAATTGGTTTAGTTGAGGAAAACTGTCTGCCTCGCTTAGTACGACCACGGCTTTAGGGGGGTTAGCAGCCAGATCAATTAAAACTGTTTCGGGTGAATAAAAATCCTTTACGTGATAATCTGCTACATATTTTATTGGCGGGAGCCTTTTGGCAAGGGCGTAAATTGTTGATGTGCTGCCCCAGACAAAAATTCTGTCGTACCGGTCCGTTATAGTAGTTAGAAACTGCGCTACTTCATAGTCTCGTGGTGTATTGGAGTCAAAATTCTTGAGGTAATCGTTTATGGTTACTTTGCTTGTAGCAAATTCAAAGAAGCGGTTATAGTAACTTGAGGTGGAGTAATACCAAAACTTAAAATAAAATGGGACGACTGCAAATAGCGAGAGCGGGATAATTGAGTAAACCTGTTCTTTCTTTGGCGAAGTTGCCAATAATGCAACCAACAGAGAAAGGGGTGGTACCGTTTGCATTAAATAATGGGGGTAGGGCCGCTCGGAAAGAGTTGCCGCAAAAAGCGTGAAGACAAGCCAAACAGTAGCAAAAGTAAAAGTAAGCGACAGTTTTTTGCGAAGAAGGTAAAGAGTAACCGTTACAATTAATACAATTAAGCCACGAATAAGAATGGGTGCGTTACGCTCTAAAAACGGCGCTTGCGTTTCATCTGGCCTCCAGGAAGATAAATATCCGACGTTTTGAGCAAAAGCGGCGCTTATATATTGGCTTAATCCGCCCCGAAAATAATACCAAGCGAAAGTTAGAAGTATAGGGGTTGCAAACCCGATGGCTAATGGAAGAGCTTTTCTTGCAGTATTAAGTAGTCCTTTAATGTTAAACGTCTCTTTAAATAGCCAAATTATAATAATTACAGGCAGATCAAAGGCAGCTGGGATTTTAAACAGTGTTGCAAGCGAAAATAAAGCTCCGGCGATTAGTATTTTTTGAGTATTTAGTTTTCCGGCCAAGAGTAGTAGAAAAGCAGCAACACTTAGTCCAATCATAAAAACTTCGGAATTGGCTATTTGACCTTCAAAAAGCGGGATTGTAGACAAAAGTGCAAAAACAAACGTGGCAACTTTTTGAGCCTTCAAGTTTTTGGGAAAGAGCCTTTTGGTAAGTTGCCAGAAAATTACGATGTAGACTATATTCCAAAGCGCAAGGATCATTCTAAACCAAAAAACGCTTCCGGCAATTGCAGCAAGGACATAAAGGAGAGGCGGTTTGTTGTCATGGATGTCGCGGTAAAGCACCAAGCCTTGGCGTATTCCTTCTCCCAGAGTTAAATAAATCATTTCATCGCCATAAGCGTAGGGCTCAAAAAAAGAGGGAATTCGAAGAATAAAAACCAAAACTAGTGTCGCAATTAACCAATTGGGTAGCGAGGCACCGACGATTTTTTTGAGGAGTTTCATTGTTAATTGAGTTTAGCAGGTATTATCTTGCCAGCAAAATAAACTTTAATTCGCCAAACTCCTTAACAAGGCCTTGCCTATAGTTTTCGATTTTAACTTCGTCGGGGTTTCCGCTGGTTATAACACCCACCCGAAAGGTTTTTTTGGGAATATCGTTTACAATGTCGTTTTCAGTCATTTGAGCCGTTCCTACATAAAAAGGCAACTCGGCTCCGCTTGGGACGTATAAAGGAGCTTCTAATTTATAGTATTTTGTTTCCCAAATGTGATGGGCGGCAGCATTCCAATTAATGAGAAAGTCGTCGCCGCGTTTGACCTCGTGGATATATTGGGCGAGTTCCCGAAAAGGTCTCTTTGTGGGGTGGACGAAATATTGGTAGTCGACGAAGACGAATACTATTAGCAAAATACCCAATAAGACACCCGAGACTTTTCTGGTATTGGTTGCAAGCAAGATCATCGCGGCAGGGATTGTGTAGAGTAGGTAGCGGTCGAAAAAGATCGACTGAAATTTTTGGGAGACTGACCAGGTGAGCACTATTGGTCCCAAAAACCAGGAGAGCAAAAAGGTTGATTTGGCGACGTTTGTGCCCCACCGTCGCACAATATATGTGGTATATGTTAAATACAGCCCGTAGCGTGCTAATTTATTTGGCAACCCCTCCGCGATATATTTTTGTATGAGTCCGCGCAGGTCGGTTAGATTTGGTGTTGCGAGCCAGAACCCGGAGCCGACGAGTGTTGTTTGGTAATAAAGTGCAGACAGCCAGGGTGCGTAAATTAAGCCGATTGCCAGATATGACTTAAATATATTAAACGCCGTCTTTCTATGTCCCCAAACTGCAACTTTTACGAACCATAAGCCTTGGATAAATATGGCAAATAGTGCAAAATGATGGCTGTAGAGTGCCCAGGAAGTACCAATAACATACCCCAAATAATCTTTGAAACTTGCTCGCTTTCGTACTCTTCCAAGCGTGTCGGTTTTTGGAAAAATTATTTTTGCAAAAAAATACATCGATATAGTGACACCGGCAGCTAGTATCGAATACATCCGGCCCTCAAATGCATACTGGAAGAAGAAGGGATTAAAAAAGGTAAAAGCGGTGGCTAAGATTGCGGCTCTTCGATTCCATAGCAAGGCCGTAATTTTATAAACGAAAAAGATAGCAACACAATAGTAAACAAATGACAGCGCTCTTATTGCCACTTCCCCGTCGCCGAATATTTTATACCAGTAGTGAAGCGTGAGGTTATACAGCGGTGGGCTGGTGTCACGGCTGATTATTTCCAAAATTTTCGGTACGGAATTTCTTGAAAGTACAGCGCTAAACGCTTCGTCCCCCCAAAGGCTTTGATTGAATACAGTTTGCATAATTTAACTATTTTGGGTACCAAACAAGGTATGTTCTTAGTGAATCCCACTCATCCTCTGATAAGTCGTTAAAAAAGTTGGAATAAATTTCATCCGAGCATAGGACTTTTTCAACATTTTTGCCGCTTTCCCAAACGAACCAGCAATCATTGAAAAAGGGATTGTATATAGTGTGATCAAAAAAGATTCTGCCGCCGGCATCGGCCAAAAGAAAAGGAGCCAGGTAGTCAGAAACATAATTTCCCTCCGGCTTTACGCGATTAAAATATAGGTTGTTAGAATAGTGTTCTTCAGCCACGTTATAAATTGTGTAAACATAGTTTTCCTTGGTAGGTTCCAGTTGGAGGGGTAAAAGGCCGAAATTCCAGAAACGCTCTATACTGGTTGAAAAGTGGGTAGTAACTTTTCCTTTTAGAATCGTTTGGGCACCGGTATTTATATCAAGCACGACATCTTTGGTCCCCGTCAGTAATACTTTATTTTGTTTCAGCGAGCCGACAGCGCCGAAGTAGTAATAAGTTTTTGTAGCCGGTAGTGGGAGGCTGGAAATGTTTTTGTACTCCTGATAATCGTAAATTTGGATTTTGTTTAGATTGCAACTTGAAGAGTCTGTTATTGAAGGCGTGTTTGTTGACACAAGAAGCAGATGGTTTTCGATGCCCCAGTCGATAACGTCTATCTTTCCGCAATCGCCGCCGATTCTGAATTCAGCTAGCTTTTCAGGCCCGTGAGTTTTCAAGTCATATCCCCAAACTTCCTGTTTGTTTTTTTCCCATTCCAGGACAGACAGTATAACCAATGGATAGTATCTTTCAGTTTCTAACTCAATCTCTACATAGGCGTCTGAGGGTTTATTGGCTACTTTTTTGAACTCTGTCGTATCAATCTCTTTTCGCCTTAGTGAAACTTCTTTTTCGTATTCAAAATAGGGGTGGGAAAACGCAGCGCGCGTTAATTTTCTGGTTTCTACATTCAGTTCCCAGTACGTTTCGTTTTTATCATATTCTCCCACTGGTTTTGATCCGAGCCCAGTATCTGTATAAAAAACCGCAGTCTCTTCGGTGGAAGTGGGTGTAGCGATGCCGTTATTTTTGTTGGCAATGAGAAAAATAATGGCAAGAAAGACAATGATCAAAATTGGGATTAGAATAAACCCCCTTTGCTTCATGACTTAAATATAACAAAAATTTAGTACAATTGGAGAGATTCTTGTTGTAACTCATCGCGGCCACAAAACCGATCAAAAATTGGCGAAAAGTGAGTACAGGATTTATAGAGTTAAAGACGAACCAAAATTAGTCGACCAACTGCATTTAGAACTTGCGATAGGAGAAAGCGATTGGCAAGGCTATTTACTCCCAACCGGTTTTCCCAAGGACTAAAAAGCCAAAAGCAGAATTGTTCCTACAAACGAGTTAATATCTCCTAATTCGAAGGTAGTTGCTCCTTGCCGCCTCTAAAAATAAAGTGGTAAACTGTGGTAAACTACAGTTACTATTAAGTTATGGGGGTAATTGCAGGGTTACTGGCGATGTCTTTCTGGGGAACGGCTATTTTTTTGGCCGCACTTGCTTCTCGTAAATTAGGAAACGTATTGACTCTTTTTTGGATGCAGCTTTTCGGGTTTCTGGTTGGTCTTGCTTACTTTCTATTCAACTTAAATTCATTTACTTTTTCTAGAATTTCTCAAAACGCACCGGTCTTACTTTTAGTGGCAGTGTTTCAGGTAATTGCCTATCTTGGTTTTTACAAAGGACTGGAAAAAGCAGAAGTTTCCTTGGTTGGTCCGGTTGGTGCAGCTTGGGGATTGGTTGTCGCAATCTTAGGTGTAATATTTTTGAAGGAGGTCTTAAGTACCCCTCAACTTTTAGCAATAGGACTTATTATTGTTGGTATTATACTCCTTTCGGTTAATATAAAGGATTTAGTAAGTTCTAAAAAAGTTAATCTTTTGGTTGGTGTTAAAGAGGGGGTTATTGCAATGCTGGGGTGGGGAATATCGCTATATCTTTTGGTCTTTCCAAGCAAAGACTTGGGGTGGTTTTTACCGACAATAACTTTCCGTTTTATGGTATTAGTAATTTTGGTAGGATATATTCTTTTTTCAAAGGGAATTTTCGTTCCAGATAAAAAGAAGTTTCCAATAAAACTTCTTTTAGCAATCGGCTTTTTTGATATTGGTGGATTTTTTGCTTATTCATTTGGAGTGGCAGGAATACAAGCTTCTATAGTCGCCCCGATCGGTAGTGCTTTTGCACTGGTATCTGTGCTTTTGGCTAAAGTATTTTTAAAAGAGAAGATTGACCAATATAAGACAGTTGGAATATTGGCTATTGTGGGCGGGTTAGTTCTCATGTTCGTTTAATTACTCTCTTTGCTTATTGTAATATAATTCGGCCATGACTTGGGAACTCGACCCGGACCTCAGGCAAAGATCCGAAGCCATACTAGAGACAAAATCTGACCGTATAGGTCGTGCGTATTGGGATTCTCGATTGAAAAGAAGCCTTGACCTAGTGGCATCTGGCATGAGTCTGCCGTTTGCCTCCTTCCCCGTTGTCTTGGGGGGGTTAGCTATCTTAGCTAGCGACAGACACAATCCATTAGTCGACGTTGGTTACGATCTTTTGGATAGCGGCAGAAAAACCAGACATTACAAAATGAGGACAATGGTACCCAATGCTCAGGTGCTCGAGGCAGAAGTTGTCGGTGGAATGTTGCTAAAAGATTTCAAAAAAGGAAGAAGAGATCCTAGGGTTACTAGAGTTGGTAAGTTTTTAAGAAAGACAACTCTTGATGAGTTGCCACAGCTGATTAATGTTTTACAAGGAGACCTTTCGATGGTTGGACCAAGGATGCCTTCGATGACCGACTGGGGGTATATAAGAGAAAATAGAGATTCGGAGCCTTATAAAAGTTTTATTGATCTTCTGCATGAGGGGTTGAAAATTGGAGCTACCGGTTTTTACGGAATCATGGGTAGGTCAAATTTAGATATGGGAAATAGGCTTGGTTTGGATGTTGTTTACGGAGAAAAAGCCAGTTTTAAGGGCGACTTAAGAATAATTGGATTGACTTTCCCGATATTTCTTTCAAGAAATAAAAGCGCATGATTTTTTAAATTAGACCTTCTCGGTAACGCGGTACTCGATATATTTTCCAAGCATGAGGCGGGTGTGGGCGTCGAGGCCAGGGAGAGCCGAGAAGAAAAACCCGGCTATTGGCATCAAGACAAATTCCAAAGGCATAAGAACAGCCCTCCACAAGGGAAAGTCTTTGGGTCGCTTGGGTTTATAAATGTTGTCAAAAATAAGCATGACAACCAAGAATCCCAAAGAAAGGGTTAGGATAAAAGAAGAAATTTTTGGTAGCATAAATCCGATTGTCGTCCTTCCAAAGGTGGGGTTTAAGAATGTCGGGATGGTAAGCCCCAGCGTGATAATAAACCAGTTGACCGGCCACATAAAATGTGACCATGTTACGTGAACCAGGCGCATTGTTTTATTGAAAAACGGCACGCTTGGTTTAAGAAAATAATCCCGCATGATCCAGGGATAGTCGGATACTCCCCAGGCCCACCTTCTATATTGTTCATATTGGTTTTTGAGAGTTTTCCAAAAACTGGTGGACTCGGCGGCGTCGATGTACAAAGGAAGGTAAATAGGCTCGACTTCGACCTCACCGTGGTTGATGTAGAATGCTTTGAAAAATATGCCCCAGTCCTCCGGAATTTTGTCTGGGTCCCAATAGCCGGATTCGTGGAGCAACTTAAACGAAAGGCTGTAGTTTGCTTGGTTCAAGAGCCTGTCCCGACGCGGGAGAATTGACAAATTCCAAATTGACCCCATTGTATTTTGTATACGAGTGATTGCCGGGAGTCGCCAAATGTTGTTGTAGTAAAGTATTGCCGCTTGCCAAAACATTAAATGCCTTTTGGGATTGTCTAAAAATTTGTAAGTAAGACACGCAAAGTGATTTGGGTGGTAAACGTGGTCGGCGTCGCAACTGGTGACTGTTAAATAATTTATGTCCATTTTTTGTTTATTAATCAGTTCGTTGTATACCCAGATAGCGGCGTACCTCTCGTTGCTTGCTTTACCGACAATCTCGCCCTTGGCTAGTTCGTGGACAGTGACGAAGAAGTTTGCAAATTTTTTGCCAAAAGTCTTTTGAAGATGGTTTGCTTTTTTAGTTCTTTCGCCTTCCTCTTCTCTCACTTCCATTGCCAATGCAACCGAGATTTGTTTTAAGGGTAAGGTTTGATTCACTATGGCATTAAAAGTTCGCTCTAGGGTGTGAAGTGGTTCTTTGTAGGTGGTTAGGATAATCACATTGTGGACTTTTTTCCAATCCGGAAAGCTTTTGACGTCGGCTGTCCAGTCAAACCTCATTGCGGCCTGAATTCTGAAATGAGAGATAAAAGAGCTAATGGCAATCTGAAATGACTGGTAAAACCAGTAAATGTCAAAAAATAAAATGTAATACGCCGCGACAAACGGCATAACAAAAATTCCCCAATAGGGAAAAAGTATCAAGTTCCATGAAACAAGCCCTGGAACTATCTCAAAAAAACGTAGAAATCGCTTCTCGTGTTTAGCTATAAATTGTTTGACCATGGAGCTAGGTCTATTTTAGTCGAGGGAACAATATTTCTCCACTTTTTACTTTAGGGCCAGAAAAAATTTTCAGGATTTTTTCCGAAGTTTTGGGGAGGAAGGGTTGAAGGCCAAAAGCAATGTGCTTTATTTGCCTAACGTATCCAGGTATCTTATCTAAATTTTTCCCCTCCCAAGGTTGGTCGACATTGATATCTCTGTCAATTTCAGTGATATCTCTCCACAACTCTTCAAGTGCTAAGTTGAACTCGAAGTTTTCCAAATGAATATGATAGCCCCCGAGTTCTGAAGAGGTTGGTAAGCGTGATTTTATTGGGTTTATTATTACATTGTTTATTTCGCAAAGTTTGGCAACTCTTGCGACTAAGTTTCCCAAACCATTTGCTAAATCGGAGTTGTAGACCTCCTTAAATTTATTTTCGGAAAAATCTCCATCACTAAAAGGTGAGAATTTAGCTAATAGATAATAACGCAACCCGTCTACAGTAGCATTATTTCCTACGAGTTTTGAATATCTTTCGATTAATTCTTCAGGATCAACAACGTTACCTAAAGTTTTGGACATCTTTTGTCCATTTACTGTAAAGTACTCATGAATAAAAATTTTCTTGGGTAGCTCTAATCCTGCCGATAAAAGAAACGCTGGCCAATAAATGCTATGAAATCTAAGTATACCCTTTCCGATAACATGAAGGTCCGCAGGCCAAAGTTTTTTATATTTTTGGTCGTCCCAGCCAAAGCCAATTCCACTTTGATAGATGTTCAAGGCATCGAACCAGACATACATCCTTTGTGTGCTGTCGCCTGGGACTGGTACGCCCCAGTTTCTGGCGCGTTCGTTTGTGCGCGATATACTTATATCCTCAAGTTTTCCAGACAAAAATGATAGTACTTCATTTCTTCTTTTATCAGGAATAATCTCGAGTTTATTTGATTGAATTAAGTCGACTAGCCGTTTTTGATATTTTGATAAAGCAAAGAAGTAATTGCTTTCCTCGACCTTCTCAAGCTTTTTGCCAGGATGTTCAAAACATTCCCCTTTGTCGTTTAGTTCGCCGGTAGCATAAAAAGTTTCGCAGCCGACACAATATAAACCTTTGTATTGTTTTTGATAAATATCCTTTTTGCAAAGTTCCCAAAGTTTCTGACTTGAACGATAATGGTTTTTTTGATCACTCCCTTTTTGCCAAATGTCATACTTAGCATTTAATTTAATTGCCAATCTTTCAAATAAACTATTGTTTCTATCGACAAATTCTTGTACAGGTGTCCCTTCTTTTTCAGCGGCCTGTACATTTTTAAGCGCATTTTCGTCTCCTCCACAAAGTTTAGTTATATTATTTCTGAGGAGTTTATAGTATCGAGCTATGACATCGGTTTGGACGAACTCTAGAGCATGGCCAATATGCGGCTTGGCGTTAACATAAGGGATTGCGCTGGTTATATAAAATTTCTTGCCCATAAGAGTATTCTACAACAATCTAATTTTATCTCCGACTTTTAAATTCAATTTAAATGCTGCGCTGCCAACTCGGTTTTGGGTGGCAAGTTCTATAAAACGCTGGTTTCCAATTCCCGAACTGCCAATATAGAAAGCTGTTTCGCCGTCGGGAACGTCTTTGAGTCTTTGGTAAAATTTGAATTTTTTAGTTAATTTTTTTACCTCGCAATCCAGGAGTGTCGTTTTGGCATTTCCGAATGAATCAATATACCAGATACAAACTGGCACATCTGCAATTTGATTGATTGATATGGGTAGAGATGGGATTTTACGACCGTCCCAGAGCCACCTGCTGGCCCATGGGGTAAAGTCAAAGCTTCGAAACTGGGATTTCACAACTCTCTCGCTCGTTGTTTGACTAATTAAACTACGTTCGATCGCAAAGTCAATTACTTTTGAAATATCAAGCAGATATATTTCCTCTACTAAATTTAGTTTTTTGACAAGTGACAGGTTGTAACCCTTTATTGTGGAAACGACTAAAGTATTTTTGTACCAGAAGTAACAGAATCTTGAGCCGTTTTCTCCATCGTCTTTGGTTTGCCCGCGGGGGGCGACATTTAGCAAAATCACACCTTCGCTTCCTTCCGAAGCGTCTAAAATATCGACTAAATTTCCTGCAGCCTCGAGGGTAGAAGCGGTTTCCAGATTACTGTCTACTCCCACAAATGAAATGAGCGTGTTAGGAAACAGGCAAGCCCAGCGCGTTTCTTGGCGCCCTATGTCATTCTCGCTTTTACAATCGTTAATTATGGTGATAAACATAAAAAAACCTCCTTTTGGAGGCCGGTTCCCAAAGGAAATAAAACCTCCGACTAGGAAGTTTCCATTTCCATCATCATCTGTTTTTGGGTCATTTGGATTATTCTAACCGATAAATTATTTTTTGACAATCTTTTTGATTCTCTCGGCCCATCTATTTGCCCACTCATCCGACTCGATCTTTTTAATTGCAAGCATGAAACCTGGCTTTTTGAGCATTTCCGAAACAGTCGCTATGGTAGCGCTTGAAACCTTAAGGTTCTTTTTTATATTTTCATAATTTCTTTTTTTTGCTAGCCAGTATCCGATGGCAAGCCTTTTTGTAAAAAGAATTTGTTCGGTTTCGGTCAGGAAGTCTTTAATAAAAGAAATTGACTCCCCGGGTGTTTTTAAATCAGTAATCAGTTGGGCAAAAACAGTAGTTATTTCTTTTTCTAACGATTTGTTTAATTTTTCTTTCGCAGTGCGCATGAACCCTTTAATTTGAGTGAAGTATATCAACTTGGCTTTCGAAAGTAAAACTCAAAAGCAACCACTATTCCGGTAATCAGAATGAGATTTAAAATATTGCCTATCCCTATTATTCTCAAGATCAAAAACAACGTTATTGCACTCGAAATAACTATTCCTTTTCCGGTATTGAGTAATAAAATTGAGAGTGTAAAAAGCATCGCAAGGAAAAAATTAGTAATAAAAAGGCTTACTAAAAGATTGTTATCCGGCCTGGTAAAGAAAAGCAGCGACAAAAATGATAACCAGAGCAAGATTGTGATAACAGTGCTTAGTTTTGCTTTTTTCGAAGCATCTATTTGCCTTTTTGGTTTCATACCTTTTTCATTTTAGCCTTTTTACCGATATAATTTGAATTGAACATGAACGAAGTACTCCTTTTTGTGACTGTTTTGATAGGCTTTGTCGTATTAGGCTATTATGTTAATCGCAAACTTTCGGAGTTTGGTGACAAACAAAAACCAGCGGATGAATTACTTGAGTATCTGCGTACTACCAATACCCGTCTCGATGAACAAGGTAAAAACTTTAATGCCAGGCTAGATAACGCGGCCAAGGTGATTTCCGATGTTCAGAAAAACATTGGTGAAATGAGCGAAATTGGCCGAAGCATGCGCGATTTACAAGAGTTTCTTAAAAGCCCCAAGCTACGCGGCAATGTCGGCGAGCATGTATTAAATGAGCTCTTGGGTCAAATGTTGCCTAAGCAATCCTTTCATCTGCAGTATTCTTTTAAGTCGGGAGAAAAGGTAGATGCTGCTATCAAAACAACGGCCGGGATTATTCCGATTGATTCGAAGTTTCCGATGGAGAACTTTCGCAGAATGATGACGGCGGATTCTGATGCGGCAAAAAAAGATGCAGCGAGGCAGTTTGTAAAAGATGTCAAAAAACACATAGACGACATATCCCAAAAATACATTTTGACCGAAGAGGGGACTATCGATTATGCCTTGATGTATGTGCCCTCGGAAGCCGTTTATTATGAAATTGTGAATGACGCCGGTCTTTTTGATTATTCGGGAACAAAAAGGGTATTACCGGTTTCGCCCACTACTTTCTATGCCTATCTTAGGGCGATTTTAATGAGTTTCGAAGGCCAAAAAATTGAATCGAAAGCAAAAGAAGTACTCGCCTCAATCCGAGCTATTCAAAAAGATTATGCAAAAGTGGATGACAATTTATCTGTTTTGCGCAAACACATACGCAACTCGTATAAGTCGCTGTCGGGTTTACAAGTCTCTTTTTCGGCC
Source organism: Candidatus Woesebacteria bacterium RIFCSPHIGHO2_02_FULL_42_20 (assembly GCA_001792535.1). GTDB lineage: Bacteria > Patescibacteriota > Microgenomatia > UBA8517 > UBA8517 > 2-01-FULL-39-21. The sequence continues at coordinate 17,027 of MGGS01000013.1, forward strand.
TTGGGTAGTAAAATTTCCTCTGCGGGTAAACTGGAAAACAGGGATGGCAAAAGTCTAGGAGATTCACAAGATGAAGAGTAGTAATAAATTTTCTTCAAAACTTATTTTAATACCAACCTTGCTTGTGGTTGCCATTTCTTTTTTGATTTTAACTATTTCTGGATTTAACTACGACAACCTTTCAGGACTTGTAACTTCTTACGGTGTTTTAGGGGCCGTGTTCTATATGGCCCTTGGTGTTTTGAGTATAGTCTTGGCGCCGACGTCGACAATTCCGCTTTGGCCGGTAGTACTCGGAGCTTACGGCTTCTGGGTTGCAGTTATTTTGACTTGGGTTAGTGGTATTGTGGGTGCGATTGTTAATTATTATATAGCCAAAATATTTGGCCGACCGGTTGTAAAAAAACTAATTGGTGAAAAAGCTTTATCGGAGGTTGATAGGATAGCTGGAATTGTCGGTTGGAAAGGTTTGGTGGTTGTTCGAACGATCGGTAATGCTTCTTTTGATTATGCTTCATACGCATTTGGATTAGCGAAGTATAATTTTAAAAGTTATCTTGCAGTTACGGCAATTACAACTTTTTTTTGGGATGCAGCTGTTTTCTTTTTTTTAGGCAAAGCTATATCTTTAACCCTAATTCCGTCAATTGCAGTGATGATAGGCATGTATTTTTTAGCCGTATTTATAGGTGTTAAAGTTTGGCGGTACTACCTCAAAGTTGAAAAGAAGAGTAAATAAAAGAGAGTAAAAGTTGCGGAAGGGAAAACGGGAACAAACTTACCTTGGTGTATTTTAGAATTCGTGGTCTCCATGATGATTGTTGACAGGTATTTTTTCTACTGATAGTATTACAGTGTATGAACGGCAAGCAAATAAAAAGAAAGACCAAGGTGGTATCGATCTCGCTTGATCCTGAGGTTTTGGTACTGGTTGATAAACTTAGGAAGGAAGACAGTCAAGACCGAAGCAGTTTTATAAATTCAATTGTTAAAAAACAGGCTTTATGGCAGGAGTTCAAAAAACTGCAAGAATACGGTCGCGAAAAGGCCAAAAAGTTCAAAATAACCTCAGAGGAAGATGTTTACAGGATCATGGGTGATGCATGAAGGTTGTTTGCGATACCAATATCTATATCTCTTTCCTTAAGTTTGGAGGTAAGGCTGAAATACTTTTGGAGCACGCTTTTAAGGGTGAATTTGATTTGGTTATATCGCCTGAAATTATTAAAGAAACTGCTGATGTCCTTAAAAAGAAGTTCGGCTGGGATAATGAGAAAGTTAGTAGGTCTATCATGGTTATGACTAATGCGAGTCAGGTTGTAAAACCTACAAAGAAGATAGAAAAAATTAAAACCGATAAATCTGACAATAAAATCTTAGAATGTGCAGTTGAAGGGAAGGCCGATTATATTGTTACTGGTGATAAAAAACATTTACTTCCCCTTAAAAAATTCAAAGGAATTCCAATTTATTCCCCGCAGGAATTTTTGAAAAAGGTTCTATATAATTAGTCTGGATTTATGAAATACAGAACTCTTGGGAAAACAGGATTGAAGGTATCGGAAGTTGGAATGAGCACTTAGCAATTGACAAAAATGTTCATGATGTATATTATAAAAACATACAAATGAAATGGCAAGGAGGAGCGGGGATTATTTTGAGTTTGATTGGGACAAAGGAAATAAAGACAAAAATTGGGTTAGACATCGAGTTTCTAACCAACAGGCGGAGCAAATTTTTGTAGATAAGTTTGCTTTTGTTACGCCCGACGTAAAACATTCGACTATCGAGCCCAGATATCAGATTTTAGGACAGACTTTTGCAGGTAGATATTTAGCCGTTTATTACACATTAAGAGGAATTAAAATCAGAATAATCTCAGCTAGGCCGATGAACAAAAAAGAAAGAACACAACATGAAAAGCAAAAAGAAATTTAAGACCGTACCGAAATTTAAGAATGAGGATGAAGAAAGGGACTTTTGGGATAAAGCAGACTCTTCAGAGTATTTTGATTGGAGTAAGGGTCATCGTGCCAAATTTCCCAACCTGAAACTTTCGACGGAGACAATTTCCTTACGTGTTCCAAAGGGGTTATTGGATGATATTAAAATTCAAGCAAACAAGCGTGATGTTCCCTATCAGTCTTTAATTAAAATTTATCTGGATGAGGCGCTTCGTATTGACCAAAGAGAAAAAATCTTGAGGAGATAGCTTGTTTTGGTTCAGATGAAATACAAAACTCTTGGTAAAACTGGATTGAAAGTTTTGGGGGTTGGAATAGGGGTGTGAAAGTTGACATGAACAAATTAAAATCTATAAACCCTTCAAACAAAGAACTCCTCGGAGAAATTGAGATTTCCTCGGAAGCAGAAATAAAGAGGAAAGTTGCAAACGCACAAAAAGCAAAAGAAGCATGGAAGTCTTTGGGTTTGGAAAAAAGAGTGAAAATTCTTAGAGAAATTTCGCAAAACCTTGTCAGTCGAAAAGAAGAAATTGCCGTTTTGGTTTCCAAGGAAATGGGAATGCCGATCAACGATAGTAGGTACGATGTTGATGATTCTGTTCGTTACTTTAACTGGTATTTAGATAATGCAGAGGAGTACTTATCGCCGGAGGTTGTATACGATAGTGAATCTGTAAAACATACAGTCTATTACGAGCCATTGGGTGTTGATGCCTCAATTGCCCCCTGGAATTTTCCATTATCAAACTTTGTTTGGCTGGTCGGACAAAATTTGATTGCAGGCAATTGTGTTGTCTTTAAGCATTCTGAAGAAGTTCCTTTGTTTGGAAAATTAATAGAAGAAATAATTAATAGTTGTGGTTTACCAGAAGGTGTTTTTTCAGAAGTTTACGGAGATGGGAAAGTTGGGGACTTTCTTGCTCGTCAGAACATTAACTTAATTTGCTTTACAGGAAGCACTAGGGCTGGGAAGTATCTTTACAAGGTCGGAGCCGAAAAGTTTATAAAGGTTCTTCTGGAACTGGGCGGTTCTGCACCAGGAGTTATTTTTGAAGATACGAGTATAGACAAAGTTCTAAACTCAATTTACTCCTCAAGGTTTGGGAACTGTGGACAGATGTGTGACGCGTTAAAGAGGCTAATAATACATGAAAGTAAGATGAACGAGGTTTTAGAAAAACTTAAAGCAAAACTTGAATCGCTAAAAATTGGGAATGCTTTAGACGAAAGTACTGAACTAGGACCTCTGGTTGCCGAAAGACAGATTAAGCTGTTAGAAGAGCAAGTTGGAGACGCATTAAGCAAGGGTGCGATGTTAGTTACTGGAGGCACAAGGCATAAGGGTTTGGAAGGGTTTTTCTATCTTCCAACAATTCTTATCAACATAAAGAGAAATATGAGAGTTTGGAAAGAAGAAATTTTCGGACCAGTTCTTCCGGTTGTTTCTTTCAAGAAAGAAGAGAAGGCAGTTGAGTTAGCAAATGATACATCTTACGGGCTGGGCGGATATTTGTACACAGAGGATAAAGAAAAAGCAAAAAGGGTAGCGTCAAAACTTCAGACAGGAATGGTTTCGATTAACGGTCTGAGTTATTTGCAACCTTGTAGCCCCTTCGGAGGTTATAAGGACTCTGGAATCGGCAGAGAGCATGGACGATTCGGGTTTCATGATGTTACGCAAGTAAAGGTCGTGGCGGAAGAAAAATGAATAAGATTAAAATTTTGGTTGAGGGATATGCGAGGGTGAATTCTGACGGAACCTGGGACTCGACGTCGTCGACTACGTGTTTGTAACGCATTATCACCCTGGCCACTGCCCCGAACACGCGTCGCTTCTGGTTAATACCGAAAAAGGGAAAGTAGTTGTCGCGGCCGCAGAAAAAGGCTTTTGGAGATGGCAGATTTTATAATCCCCGGCCACGGAAAGATATTTAAAGTAAGATGACGGAGTTAGCAGAGATAACAGAAGAATCTGTTGATCACTTTGTTACACAGTTGCAAGCAGACAGGGTCAGGGCACTTAGCCGTGTTGAACCTGGGTCTACTGCGGCCTCAGTGCTAGGAGATCTTTATCCTCTGCTTCATGGGCCACTCTATCCTAGAAGAAAAAGTGCAGAGATAGCAACAGCTTAATCTTTTTGCAGTTTTAGCAGAGCCGACTGCCGAGGTAGAACTCCCATATTTGGCTAGAGCAGTTCAGGCTTTCCAAAGACCGGGATTGGCTGTTAACTCTACGGCTCTTCTAGTAAATTGGCCGGCAAAAGCGTCAAGAACCCTGGAAGGCATTACTCATAACTCTTCGTTGAGAGATGAGATTGACAAAACAGGCATATTTAGTGAGATCGAAAATATGTAGGGGATATGGAAAATCTGGATACTAAATTAAAGAGGTGGTTGGTAAAGTTTTTGGCGCGTCAAAGAAGCTACGTTGACGTGGACACGAGAATACTGGGGATTGAGGCAAATACAGAGTTGGCTATGAGACAGAAAATTGGGAGGAGGATGGCTGAAGTTTCAGGACCCGGTCTCTCGCTTGGTTTGACTACTGAGAATAATCCACAGCTATTAAGATGTTATGGTAAACACGTATATTTGGCAAACATAGACGTTAGGTCAAAACAGTGATTAAAGAGTTGGAGTTTAAACTAACGAGTTCCCATTCCGACTCTTTTAAACACAGGAGACAACGACTGGCCGTTTAAGGGTGGGAAGCGATTTTGAGTGCATATTTAGCATAAAACTTCACGTGTTTTTTGAGATTGTATCTCGGGTCGTCTAACTCTTCTTTTGTAAACCATTTGTGTCTTACTACATGTTTGTCCCTTGATTTTTTAACAGTGCTAGCGGTTGTCAGAAAGTATCTGAAGCCAATATGAAAATGATTTTTGCCGGCCTCGTGGATATCTGAAAATGTTGGTGTCACAATGTTATGACCTTTCAAATCACTAAAGATATTTTCCTCAGGAATACTCTTTCTAGGATCGATTAGCCCAATTTCATTTTTAGTTATTCCGGTTTCCTCTTCTATTTCACGAAAGATACTCCCTTCGATGTTTTCGTCGGGGTCGATATGACCTCCTGGTGGAAGCCAGAGATAATATCTATCGTTATAAATCAGCAGAACTTTATTTTTTTTGACTATAAAACAACTTACTGTGTAATCGAGGTATTTGCTGGTATGCGCCATGGGGATATTGTAGCTTAATTTTATTTATACTTTCAACACAAAGCCATGCAGCCATTGCACCAAATCCTGTCTTGTTAATTTGAAAAGGCTTTATTTGTTTTATGTTTTTAATAAAGATCAGAAGACAATACTTTTTGTCTTTAAATAATTCGAAATAATATTTGATTTTTTCTTTTTCAATTCCGTCTTCTTTGCCAAACTTTTGTAAAATGTTTTTGGCTTCCGAAGGATTTAGATTTTCGAGCTGCAATACCTTTGCCACAGCAGCCTCTACTGTTACTGACTCACCTGAATTTTTGAAATAAACAACGTCGCCCGGTTTAATTTTATTCCACGGTGCTCGTTTGGTTTTGTACCAGCGGGATTCAATAGATTTTCTGCCATCAAGAATCTCTGGGATTAGCCCCCAAGATTTCTTCATTATGGCGACGTGATCCATTTAACTCTATTTTATTCTCCAATACTTAATCTGACCAAAGTAAATACACAAGGAAAATAAAACTGTTACAAAAAGTGTTGTAAACTCGGTAAAGAAGTAACCAATGTCAACTAATTCTTGATTGCCAGAAAGGCGGAGCGTGAAACCGATAACGAAACTGACTAAAGGAAAAACAAATATTGCCAGCTTTCCTAATTTCAGATTAAAGTTGCCAACAAAGTTTTTGATTAGTATTACAGTTGCAGTTAAGACTATTAATTCTACAGAAATGCTTTTTATCATGGCTAACTGGCGAGTATAGCATTTAGAAAATTTATTATCTTTTAAAATTTATCGGTGGTTAAACTAATTTGTATACTGAAAAAGTTCGGGGTTAATTTTCCAATCAGGCGTGGGATAGTTTGTCCCCCAAGCTTCTGGACTATCCACAGCATTAAAATAGGAGATTGTTTTAAGAAGAGGGTAATTATAACTACTGTTTACAGCATCTAGAAACCATTCTTTCTGGAATTGGTCATCGCCCGTTACGCCAAACTCAGTGATTATTATTGGTTTATTATACACCTTGAAGATATTGTATTTTTCTGAAAATATCTCGTCAAAATCTCTTACCTTTCCGTAATTGTCTATGTCCCATTTGGGGTATATAAAAACCGATAAGCCAATAAGATCAACATATTCGTTACCGGGCCAGTAATTGTTGGCGTTTTTGTGGCCAACCGGGGACCATATATAAAAGTTTTTTGAATCAATACTTCGGCATTTATCGACAAAATATCTGAATGCGTATATAAAGCTGTCATGGTCTTCTTTTGCCCAGGGGTATCTTTCTGTTACGTTTTCCATTTCGTGACCCCAGCGGACAAATACTGGATTTTTGGAATTTTTAAAATCAGCGCATATAGTGTCGATTTCTCCGTCATACAGCCCATCAACGATATCGGTTAGCAAAGAAGTGTTTTTTTCCTGGCTGCCGTCTTTGCTGAATGGCTCGACAGTAACCATTGGCCAGCGATTTTTTTGAAATACATTTTCGAAAAACTCATCAAGATTTCCCTTTCGGTACTCGTTCCACTTAATAAATTGATGTTGAATTGCCATTGTGTTTACTTTATCAAAGTGGTCTTCAGGGTCGTAAACCCCGAAATTTATTGTAATATTTTTCCATTCTAGGTTGCAGTTTTTCTGCAAAGGTTTTAATCCGGAGTTACACAGGATTGATTTGTATCCCCAAGTAATTCCGCTAATGGCAGACGTGCCACGGGTTACAATTGCAGATATGGGAAATATGAACAAAACCAAACCGAAAATTATTAGTAGAAATCTTTTCATTATTTATTTTCTCCGTATAATTTATTCTCTCTAAGATGGTTTCCGATAATAGCAAAGAGTGAAAGTGTGTAGGTAAGAGCATTTAGTATTGCAAAATAGTAATAACCATAAACTCTGTTTGACGCGTTTCCAAGGAGTGTAATATAACTCGATAGAATAATTATCAAAAGATATGGCGTTAACATGAAAATGGGTAATGGTTTTTTACCTGACTCTCCCTTTGTAGTCACTTTAAAAGAGACTTCCTTGCGAGAAAGGCCGGCAAGTAAACCGTATAATACTCCTGCTAAAATCCACGGCCATCTGACTATCTGAAAAATAAATGTTTCCCAAGAGATAATTTTTGAGTTAACAGGCCTTAGCAACTGTATTTTTTTAATCCATAAAGTAATTCCTAAAGCAACAATGGTAGTTAGCCAAGAAATAAAACTAAATGTAATGTAAGTTACGTTAGCCCACGGCCTATTAGTTAGTATTGCAAATATAGGCAGGCCATATGCAAAAACCATTGTTGTTGAAAAAAGTGGATACCAAAGTTGGGAAAACAAAAATTGCACCTTAAGTTTCAGAGGCAAGCTTTTTATATATTTAGGGGTAATGGTTAGCAGAATTATGACCAAACTTCTTGTCCATTGAAATTCTTGTATCATGCTGTCTGGGAAACTTCCGGCACCGTCGCCATGAGCAATAGCCTCAAATGCGTGAACACCCTTCCAGCCAAATGAATTCATCATAAGCGTTGTTGAATGGTCCTCTGCCAGTTCAGGGCCTAAGCCCCCAATTTCCTTGAGTGCTTTGGTGCGTACGGCATAATGCGATCCGATACAAAGTGGCGCCCATCCGGAGTTATAACCCGCTTGCAGGGGGCCATGAAGTGTTGCTTCGGAGTAAAGCCTGGCTCTTGCAGCCCAGCTTTTGTCCGTATTGGCATCGCAAATACTCGGCGCTGATACATATCCGACTCTGGGATTTGCAAACGGCCGTAGCATTTCTTCCAGGTATCCCTGTTCCGGTACGTGGTCGGCGTCCATTTGAACAACGAACTCGTAGTTATCATAACCCCAACGATCGTAAAAGTAAGCTAGGTTTCCCTCTTTGCATTTAGTCCTTCTCGGCCAATTCTCACGATGGTATTCTACAACCCCCTTTCTGGTTGAAATAAATACGCGTTTTTGTTTGCACCAAGCAATTACTTCGTCAGTGGGGTTTTCATCCGCAAGCCAAGTGTCGTGGGGATATTTTTGGTTAAGCATCGCAGTGAGTGTCTTTTTGACTATTTCAAAAGGTTCTGATGGCGCTTTTGTGACTACCATTGCAACTCTAAGATCATCTGGAATTGGAAGGGCGGGGTTTGGCTTTTTCATTCTCGAGGCGAAAAAGAAAAAATAGGCGGGCATTAGCATGTTCCAAGCAATCAGCAGGCTATTGAAGACAAAACTCAATTTTCCGACTACATGTGAAGGGTCGAGCCACCAAATCCAAAAAACAGCAACAAAGAAAAGCCATAGGCTAAGTAATATATAAAAAACCACCCTTTGCCTTAGGTTCATGACATCAACAAGATATGGCACTCTTTTCATAAACGAAGCATGAATTATAACTAAGATTGGAAGGCTGCGTCAATATAGCAAAGAAATTCTCCAGGCGTGGTAAAATTAGATTCATGGCGGAAGAAAAGAAATTGAACAAGGAACAAAAAGAGGCGGTTGGGTTTAGGGACGGGCCGCTTTTGATTATTGCCGGGGCTGGGACGGGTAAAACCACTGTTGTAACCGAGCGGATAAAGCGGTTGATTAGCAAAGGACTGGCAAAACCTCAAGAAATTTTAGCCTTGACTTTTACCGAGAAAGCCGCGCTCGAGATGGAGACCAGGGTCGACGAGATAATGCCTTACGGCTACACACAGATGTGGATTATGACTTTCCACTCCTTCTGCGATCGGGTTTTGCGTGCTGATGCGCTTCACGTTGGCTTGGATCCAAGATATAAATTGATGACTGAAGCGGATGCAATAGCTTTAATCCGCAGAAATCTCTTTAAATTGGAGTTGGAATATTTTAGGCCTTTGGGTAATCCGACCAAATTCGTAAGCGGTATACTGCAACATTTTTCGCGTCTTCAAGACGAAGATGTAGACCCAAGTGACTATCTCACTTGGGTAAATTCCAATTTTCAAATTCCAAATTCCAAATTAAGTCAAGAACAAAGAGTTGAGGGAAATAAATACAGGGAGTTGGCAAATACCTACAGAAAGTATGAGGAGTTAAAAATCAAAGAGGGTGTCATGGATTTTGGGGACTTAATTACCAAAACCCTAAAACTTTTTCGCGATCGGCCGAATGTTTTAAAACAGTATAAGTCCAAGTTTAAGTACGTCTTGGTAGATGAGTATCAGGATACCAACATTTCCCAAAACGAGTTAGTCAAACTTTTGGTCGGTAAAGAGGGCAATATTACTGTTGTAGCGGATGACGACCAAGCGATTTACCGCTGGAGGGGCGCTTCGATCTCTAACGTTATTCAGTTCAGAAAAAGCTTTCCTGAAACACACGTTGTAACGCTGACGAAAAATTATCGTTCTACCCAAAAAATTCTGGATAAAGCCTACCAACTTATACAGAATAATAACCCCGACAGATTGGAGGTTGTTGAGAAAATAGGCAAAAAACTTGTATCACAAGTTGACAAGAATGGCGAGGATATTAACTTTATTCATAGAGACCGTATTGAAAACGAAGCAGACAGCGTGGCGAAAGAGGTAATTCAACTGATTAAACTGCAGAAATATGATTATAAGGATATCGCCGTGCTCGTGCGAGCCAATAATCACGCAGATGCCTTTGCCAGAGCCTTTGCCTGGCAGGGTATCCCTTATCAATTTTTAGGCCCCGGAAGACTTTTTAGACAATCGGAAGTTGTTGACCTGGTTTCTTATTTGCGAGTTTTGTATAACTTTGAAGATTCAGTGTCCTTTTATAGAGTTTTATCGATTGATTACTTTGATATTCTTGCGCGTGATTTGGCAAAAATTGGAAATTATGCCAAGCGCTATAACTTAAGCTTGTTTGAAACCGTTGAAAAAATTGATGAAGTGTCGGTCGGCGAGGAAACCAAGGAAAAACTAAAGAAGATTATGTTACTGATAAACAAGCACCTAAAACTTGTACGGCGTGAAACCACGGGCCAAATTCTTTATTACTTTTTGCAGGATAGCGGTTTACTACAAAATCTTATTAACCCCCAGTCACCTGAGGCTGAAAAACAGGCTAAGAATATATCAAAATTTTTTGACAAACTAAAAAACTACGAAGCGGAGCACGAAGACGCGACTATTCCGGCCGTCGTTGATTGGTTGGATTTATCCACCGAGTTGGGCGAGTCTCCTTTGGCTGCAGACACTGACAGGCCGGAAGTTGACGCGGTAAATATTCTGACTGTTCACGGAAGTAAGGGCCTAGAATTTCCCGTTGTATTCTTGGTTAACCTCGTCGGCCAGCGCTTTCCGTCGACAGAAAGGCAGGAGCAGATTCCAATTCCGGAGGAGTTGATCAAAGAAATTTTACCGCAAGGTGATTTTCATCTGCAGGAGGAGCGAAGGCTTTTTTATGTCGGAATGACTCGGGCGCGCGAGCGCCTGTATTTTTCGGCGGCAGATTACTATGGGGAAGGGAAGAGAGAAAAGAAGCTTAGCCCGTTTATTTTTGAAGCGCTTGGGGATGAAGCAATAGCCAGCGAGCCCTTCGGCGATGCTCAGGGTAAACAGCTAAGTTTTTTGGATTACGAGCCCACCAATCACCAATCACTAATTACTAATCACCGGCAAAATTTCCATATAGATTATCTCTCTTACTCCCAAATCGAGACTTTCAAGGTCTGTCCTTTGCACTATAAACTTGGGTATATTTTACGGATTCCTACTCCCCTGTCTGCATCACAAAGTTTCGGGACCTCAATACACACGACTTTGAAATACTTCTACGAGCAAGTTAAAAATGGTAGTAAATCTGCTGAAAAGCTTCTTTTAGATATTTATAAGGACTCTTGGGTTAAAGAAGGCTATACTAGTCGTGAGCACGAGAAGAAGTTTTTCGAAAAAGGTAAGGATTATTTAAAAGGCTATTTTAATGTGGAATTTGATTCGAAGGTGTTACCGGCACTCCTTGAACAGCGATTTACGATCCCGTTGGCAGAAGAAAGTGAACGACCTTTAAAAATCGGCGGTGTAATAGATCGAGTTGATGAACATGAAGACGGGTCAGTTGAAATAATTGACTACAAGACAGGAGCAAATATACCTTCCCAAAAAGAGGTTGATAGTAATTTGCAAATGACTTTTTACGCACTCGCTGCAGTGATGTTACAAGATAATCCGTTTAATAAGGACCCCAAGGATATCGCCTTGTCTTTATATTTTCTTGACAACCAGCAAAAAATTTCGACGAGGAAAACTAAAGAACAGCTGCAAAGCGCAATAAAAGAAATCTTTGAAATTAGAAAAGAGATAGAGCAATCAAACTTTACCTGCTCCGGCCACATGTTCTGCCGTAACTGTGAGTATAAACTGATGTGCAATATTGACAACTAAAGCACTCTTCGGGGTAGGCGGTAGATATAAAAAGCGCTTGTGAAGCAAAGGGTCGCCATTAAAATAAACAACGTGTTAAAACCAAACAAAGTTACGATAATCCCGCCAACTATAGCACCGATTGATAAGCTAAAGTAGTTAGTTGACTCCCATGCGCCCCACTGACGACCGGCCTTGTCTACATTGAGATGTTTTGAGTAAACAGCGTCGAAAGCGGGAGAATAAAATGCCTCGGCCGAACCGATTAGCACCTGGACCAATAAAAGAAAAAGAACCGAATTAGCTTGAGTATAAAGCAGGTACCCAAAAGCAATTACTCCGTATCCACCTGCGACTATTAGTTCGTTTTGTTTAATTTTATCTGCGAACCTTCCAGCGATTAAAGTAGTAGCACCTGCGGCGAATGCAAAAGCTCCTCCTGTGATGCTGGCATCTAACAAACTCCCCCCCACTTTGTCGACGAAAAGTGCATAAATTGGGGCAAGCATTGCACCGGAAACCAAAATAAGTGCGTTTGTTCCGAGTAAAATCTTCAACGCCTTGTTTAGGGGGATTTTAAAAAATGCCACAAATACATATTAGCAAAAACGTAGTACCCTTGTTCAAATTGCTTGCGAAGTAAAAGTTGCTTTGCTATAATTCACTCTTGCATGGAGGTGATTAAACTATAACCTCTTAAGGATTGTCGGCAGGGAGTACCTAAAGGTGCCTGCGGCACCTTTTTTTTGGTCAAATTTATGATTAACACATTACTAGGACAAAAACAACAAATGGATCAAGTATTTATTGAATGGGTCCGCTACCCGGTAACTTGGGTTGTGGCTGGGCCTTGTGTCGTTACTTATGTTAAAAAGGCTGACCAAACCGATTACTGGTCCGTTCAACTTGGGTTTGGTGAAAAGCGGATTAAAAATACGACAAAACCAATGGAAGGACATCTCCGCGGGGTAATAAAAAATAAGAAAGCCCCGCGTTTTTTGCGCGAAATAAAAGTGTTTGACGATCCCGGGCTTAAAGTCGGGGATGTGGTTTCTCTAAAGGACGTTTTTGAAGTCGGTAACGTCGTTGTAGTTACAGGCGTATCCAAAGGTAAAGGCTTTGCAGGAGTAGTTAAAAGGCATGGGTTTGCCGGCGGCCCCAAAACCCATGGGCAATCCGACAGATGGAGGGCTCCCGGATCGATCGGTCAAGGTACGACTCCGGGTAGAGTTTATAAGGGTAAAAAAATGGCCGGACGAATGGGTAGCGAGAGAACGACAGTAAAGGGTCTTAGGATAATGAAGATTGAAGAGGAGGCCGGTCGTATTGCAGTTCTTGGCGCCATTCCTGGTCGATATGGCAGCATGGTGACTATTACAAAAGGGGGTTTCAAATGAAGGCGACAGTGTTTAGTGACAAAGGCGTGAAAAGTAAAATGGTTGACTTACCCAAGGAATACACCGAGAAAGTGAGCCGGAGTCTTCTTTGGCAAGTGCTTCATGTTTATCGCGACAGATTTCATACAGGTAGCTCGAAAGTGAAGACCAGATCGGAAATTAATAGGACTAAAAAGAAATTGTATAGGCAAAAAGGTACCGGGGGGGCCAGGCATGGAGCTAAATCGGCCCCGATATTTGTGGGTGGAGGTGTGGCTCACGGACCAAAGGTTGCAAGGAGGCTACTCGATGCCCCGAAAGTTATGAAAAAAAAGGCACTAAACCTTTCAATCAAAATGAAAGGTAAGGAAAATGCCATTTTGGTAGTTTCCGGGGTTGACAAGTTCACAAAAACCAAGGAAGTTGGAGAGTTTTTAGGCAAGCTTGGGTTTGCAGGCAAGCGGATTATTTTTGCGGTTTCAGAGGAGAATTACAAAAGTTTTAACAAAGCAGCAAGGAATTTAAAAAATATTAAAGTGAAACCCTTTACCGGCCTAACTGCTTATGATGTTTTTTTTAGCGACAAGCTTGTTTTCGACCAAACAGTTTTAAGCAAGGACAAAAAATGAAGATAACACCGATATTGTCTGAGAAGAGTTTGACGCTTGCCAAAGGTGGTAAGTATAGTTTTTGGGTAGATTCAAAATTTGGTAAGCACGCAATAAAAAAAATTATAGGCAAAACCTTTGGGGTAGACGTCAAGAGTGTAAAAACACTGAATTTCCAAAAACGGATCCGGAAAAATTATCTTGGGAAGAAAATAACCAAAAGTGCGGCTAAAAAAGCAGTCATCGAAATAGGTGAAAAACAAGAAATAGACATCTTTAAGGAAAGTATTAAGGAGAGCAAAGGAAAATGAAGCTAAGAAGGATATTACCCAAAAAATCAGGACGGGCTAAGGGAACAGTCACTGTGCGCCACCAGGGTGGTAGACAAAAGAGATTTTTACGCGAAATAGATTGGAAGAGGGACAAAAGAGGCATCGTTGGCTATGTGGAAACTATCGAGTATGATCCGAATAGAAATGCCAATATTGCCGGAATAGTTTATGAAGACGGTGAGCGTAGATTCATATTGGCACCTGATGGGCTGGGTTTGGCAGATAAAGTGGTATCTGGTCCAGATTCTCCAATGGAAATCGGCAATGCCCTGCCGCTTGCTAAAATACCGGTTGGGACTACAATTCACAATATTGAAATAATTCCGGGCAAGGGTGGCCAAATAGCAAGAAGCGCCGGAGTCTCTGCTCTGGTTCAGGGCAAAGAAGAATCATACGTATTGATTAAGCTCTCATCGGGGGAGGTAAAGAGATTTAGGCCAGACTCGTATGCGACACTGGGCCAGGTTGGAAACGTTGAAGCGAGAACGGTAAGGCTTGGCAAGGCGGGGAGAAAAAGAAGAATGGGAATACGCCCGACGGTAAGAGGGACGGCTCAAAATCCTAGATCCCATCCTCATGGTGGCGGTGAAGGTAGGAGCGGAGTTGGTATGAAATACCCGAAAACTCCGTGGGGCAAGCCGGCTGTGGGAAAAACCAGAAAGCCAAGAAAATATTCGGATAGACTTATTATAGAAAGGAAAAAGAGTAAACACTAATGTCAAGATCGTCTAAAAAGGGACCATTTGTAGACGCAAAGTTAATTAAAAAGCTTGGGCGCGGGCTTGGTATCAAGGCGAGTCCGATCAAAACATGGTCAAGGTCCAGTCAAATTCCGCCCGAGTTTGTTGGCAAATACTTTTCTGTCCACAATGGCAGGGTCTTTATAGGCGTTTTTGTGACCGAAGACATGGTTGGCCACAGGCTTGGCGAATTTGCGCCGACAAGAACATTTCGAGGCCACGGGCAAGTGGTGAAAAGAATTATTGAAAAGACTTGAGAAAATTATGGAAATAGTTGCAGTGCAAAAATTTATCAGAATGTCGCCTAAGAAATTGAGAATTGTGGCCGACAAGGTTAGAAAAATGAAGCCCCAGGCGGCTGTCGATATTTTGCCGTTTGTTGAAAAAAGTGCGGCAGAGCCTTTGATGAAAGTAATTAAGACAGCAATTGCTAATGCGAGAGTAAAAAATGTAAGCGAGGATTTGCTTAGGATAAAGGAAGTTCAAATTAACGAAGGGCCACGGCTTAAACGCGGCCGGCCGGTGTCGCGAGGAAGGTCGCACCCTTATAAACGACGGATGAGTCACATTCGTGTTGTCTTAACCACCAAATCGGTGCCAAAGGCCAAGAAAGTGAAAGGAGACAAAGAGAAAAATGGGACAGAAAATTAATCCCATAGGTTTTAGAATTGGGTCGTATATTAATTGGAAATCAAGGTGGTTTTCGGAAGATAACAACTATAAAGATTACCTGGTTGAAGACATTTTGATCAGAAAAGTATTATCCGATAGACTTAAGCTTGCGGGCTTGACGGAGGTTGAAATTGAAAGGTTGCCAAAAAGCATGACAGTGACTCTTAGCGTATCTAGGCCCGGTGTGGTTATAGGCCGGGGAGGAACGGGGATAGAAGACGTAAAAGGGTACATAATTGAGGCAATGAACAGCATGCGTGTTAAAGGTAAAAGGGTGGCTAAGTTGACCAAGATGGATATAGTAGTAAAAGAAGTAAAGAACCCTGAAATTAGTGCCCGGCTGGTAGCTCAGAGAATTGTCGGGGAACTGGAGAGAAGGTTTCCCCACAGAAGAGTAATAAATAAAGCCATGGAGAGGGTGATGGCCGCCGGTGCAAAAGGAGTAAAGGTGACGTTGGGTGGCAGGATAGGTGGAGCAGACATCTCGAGGGTGGAAAAATATCATACAGGATCGGTTCCTACCCAGACTCTTCGGCAAAACATTGACTACTTTGAAACACCCGCGCTTCTCAAGAAAGGTTACGTTGGGGTGAAGGTCTGGATCCATAGAGGGGAAGAAAAATAAATGTTACAACCAAAACGAACAAAGTTTCGGAAAAGTTTTAGAGGCAGGCGCAAAGGCATAGCTGTTAGGGGCAGCAAATTATCCTTTGGTGAGTATGGCCTGAAATCGCTTGGGACTACGTGGATGTCTGCGGCGCAAATTGAAGCCGCAAGGCGTGCCGTAACGCATTATTTGAAAAGAAAGGGGCGGATGTGGATTCGGATTTTTCCGGATAAACCTGTTACTGCTCGGGCTGCGGGCCAGCGAATGGGTGGAGGCAAAGGAGACATTGACAGATATGTGGCGGTGATCAAACCGGGTAGGGTACTTTTTGAAGTTGCCGGGGTGCCGGAAGAGGTAGCACGAGAAGCGTTCAATAGAGCTGCGGTAAAGTTACCCGTTAAAACAAAGTTAGTCAGAAAGGAAAAGCAATGAAAAGTAAGGACTTGGATGGAGCACGAAGAAAGTCACTGAAAGAACTTGAAGAAATGGTAATCAAACTTGAAGGCGATAAAATTAAGGAAATTAGCAATAAAATGTCAGCCAAGAGCAAAAATTTAAAGGTGGCCAGAAACTTAAGAAAAGAAATAGCACAAATAAAAACTTTGATTAGGGAAAAACAAATAATCGAGACATTGACCAAAAAATAATCATGAAAATATTCACAGGGAAAGTGATTTCTAAAAGGATGCAAAAAACGGCAACCGTGTTGGTGGAAAGAAAGGTTTCGCACCCTGTTTATTTGAAGCTCATGAAAAGGACAAGGAAGTATCATGTGCATGATGAAGTAGACGTGAAAGTGGGCGACGCTGTCAGATTTGTTGCTACAAAGCCTGTCAGTAAACTGAAAAAATGGAAAATTATCGGGGTTGTTGGCGGTTTGTCGGTAAAATCTCCGGTAAAGGAGGGGAAGAAGCGAAGCAGTATTACAAAAAAGAAAGGCGATAAATGATTCAATTTCGAAGTGTGATTAATCCGGCTGATAATTCGGGAGCCAAAAAATTAATGGTAATTGGAATTTCGCCGAAAATTGGCAAGAAAGCAAGTGTTGGAGACGTCGTGAAATGTGTAGTCAAAGGTGCAGACCCGAATGGAAATGTTGTAGACGGAGAGATGGTGTCGGTTGTAATAGTTCGGACGAAAAAAGAAGTCGGAAGGGCGGATGGTACTTATACTCGTTTTGACGATAATGCCGGAGTGGTAATCGATAAACAAGGGTTGCCCAAAGGGACTAGGGTTTTAGGTCCAATTGCAAAAGAAGTTAAAGAAACCGGATACACAAAAATTGCGTCACTGGCCAGGGAGGTTGTATAAATGCTAAAAATTAAAAAAGGTGACACTGTCAAGGTGGTAGCGGGAAAAGATAAAGGTAAAGACGGGGTTGTCGAAAGGGTTTTTGCCGACAAGTTCGATTTGCTGGTGCCTAACTTAAATTTGTACAAAAAGCATGTCAAGGCAGCCGTGGCGCCGGACAAAAAAGGCGGGATATATGAAATTCCAAAACCTCTTTCGATTGCCAACGTTGCTTTAGTTTGCCCCCACTGTAAAAAAATAGCCCGGGTGGGTTTTAAAGTCTTGGCAACGGGTGAGAAACAGAGATTTTGCAAGAAATGCAATCGGGCAATTGACACGAAATCAAAGAAGGACAAAGGGGGCTAAAAAATGAAATCGCAACTTAGGAAAGACTATATTAGTAAAGTTAGGCCACAGCTAAGGGAGGAATTTGGGCTTACAAGCGTGATGGCTGTGCCGGGTATTACAAAAGTCGTAGTTAATTCTGGCGTTGGTTTTACCCTTAAGAACAAAGATTTACTGGCAAAGGTGAAAAAAGACATTGCGGCAATTACCGGCCAGCAGCCTGCAACTCGAAAAGCTAGGATTTCCGTGGCAGGCTTCGACATAAGAGCTGGTATGCCTGTTGGCATTCAGGTTACTTTAAGAGGAGACGCTGCCTACAACTTTTTGGCGAAGTTGTTTAATATTGTCCTTCCCAGGCTTAGAGACTTTAGGGGGATTAAAAAAAATGGGTTTGACCAAAATGGGAATTATACTTTGGGAATCGGAGAGCACACCGTTTTTCCGGAAATCGATCTTTCCAAAGTAGAAAAGCCATTTGGAATGGAAATAACAATTGTCACTAGTACGAACGACAAAAAACTGGCAATGAAACTGCTTGACTTATTAGGTGCACCATTTGAAAAGGAATAAATTATGGCAAAGACATCTAAAGAAGTTAGAGAGTACAAGAAATTGAAATACCAAGTTAGGTACAGAAATAGGTGCCGGCTTTGTGGAAGATCGAGGGGATTTATGAGAAAATTCGGACTTTGTAGACTTTGTTTCCGGAAACACGCGCATTTGGGCGAAATTCCGGGAGTTAGGAAGGCTAGTTGGTGACTTATGGCTTATTCAAATTATTACATTGGCGACGCCCTTATCAGGATTAAAAACGCCTGTATGGCAAAGCAAACTGAAGTTGTTGTTCCAAACACAAAAATTGTAAGAGCCGTTATGGAGGTACTCAAGCGGGAAAAGTTTGTGGAAAGTGTGAATTCTAGGGAAGGTGGTCTTGAGGTGAAGTTGAAAACTAAAAAAGGACAGAGTTTGGTGACCGACATAAAGTTGATGTCAAAGCCGGGCAGAAGGCTGTATTTGACCAGAGCGCAAATAAAAGCAAAAAAGGGTTTTGCAACTTTAATACTCTCGACAAGTAAGGGAGTGAAATCGGGAAAAGAGGCACTGAAGGAAAACCAGGGTGGAGAGCTGATTGCGGAGGTAAGCTAATATGGCAAGATTTGGCAAATTACCGGTAAATATCCCAAAAGAGGTGAAAATTGAAGTAACGGGCGGCGTTATGAAGATAGAAGGACCTAAAGGTGCTTTGGAGAGAAAATTACCTGATAGAGTTAGTGTCAAACAAGAAGGCACTGTGCTGTTTGTTCTAAGCCGTGGTCGTGACAAACAAAGTTTGGCCAATCAGGGAACGACCAGGTCTCACATAATGAATATGATCACCGGAGTGACGCAAGGCTGGAAAAAAACTTTGGAGTTAGTCGGTTCCGGTTACAGAGCCGAAGTCCAAGGGAAGGACTTGATACTTACGGTAGGCTACTCGCACCCAGTGAAAGTTAGCGCGCCTGGTACTGTAAGTTTTTCGGTAGAGAAAAACGTAATAAACGTTGAAGGAATTGACTTGGAGGTAGTATGCCAGTTGGCTGCCAATGTCAGGCGAGTTCGTGAACCGGAGCCGTATAAAGGGAAAGGAATTAAATACATCGACGAAATCGTCCGAAGAAAGGCGGGTAAAGCTGCTGCAAAGGCAGTAGTAGCATAAAAGCTATGAATAAAAGAGAAAACAGAATTAAAAGGAAAAGAAGGGTCAGGTCTAAAATTTTTGGTACTAAAGAAAGACCTCGAATTTCGGTGTTCAGGTCTTCAAAACACATTTATGCGCAATTGGTTAATGACGATAAAGGAGAAACGCTCGCCTTCGCTTCCAGCAAAGGATTTAAAATCGAGCAGACAAAGGGCAAACTTGGGATAGCTGTTATGGTTGGGGAAAAGCTTGCCGGTCTTGCAAAATTAAAAAAGGTTACAATGGCCGTTTTTGATAAGGGCGGATACAAATTTCATGGCCGGGTTAAAGCTTTGGCTGAAGGAGCCAGACGAGGCGGATTAAAGTTTTAAGCTATGCAAAATTTTGAGAGAAATAAAGAGTATCAGGAGTCCGTAGTTCAAATAAACAGGATTTCTAAAAAAACAAAAGGGGGTAACCAAATGAGATTCTCTGCCTTGGTAGTTGTGGGTGATAAAAAAGGCAGGGTTGGAGCAGGCCTTTCTAAAGCGAAAGATGTCCGAAATGCCATTACAAAGGCCATAAGTTTTGCAAAGAAGCGGATGTTTGAAGTACCCCTGAACGGTACAACTATCCCATTCGCTGTTACTCATAAATATAGCGCGGCGAAAATATTGTTGAAACCTGCTCCCCCGGGTTCAGGGATAATTGCAGGAGGGCCGATGCGGTTGGTACTGGATGCCGCAGGAGTGCGGGATGTTGTAGGCAAAATTTTAGGGACAAAAAATAAAATATCAAATGTTTATGCAACATTGGAAGCTCTGAAGAAATTGAGCGATTTGCAGGAAAGGAGAAGCTAAAACTATGGCAATGGTTGGAAAAGTAAATGCCAAAAAAAGAAAGAGGGTCGGGCGCGGCTATGGTTCGGGCCGTGGTGGGCATACGGCAGGACGTGGCCAAAAAGGCCAAAAAAGTAGGAGAAAAATCGGCGTAATATTTGAGGGCGTCAAAATTAAGAAGTCCCTTTTAATTAGGCTTCCGGTCAGGCGTGGTAAAGAAAAATTAAAGCCTTCAAGCAAGCCTTTGATAGTTAATCTTAAGTACCTTGAAATTCTCCCTTCGGGAACGTTGGTGAATATTGAAAATTTGGTCAAATATAAAGTTGTTGATTCCCGGGATGCAAAAAGATTTGGATTGAAAATATTAGGCGACGGAAAACTTACTAAAAAACTTGAAATTGCATTGCCGATTTCAAAGTCTGCCATGGAAAAAGTTAAAAAGGTCGGAGGAAGCATCAGTTAATGATCAACCAAATTGTGGAATTTTTTTCACGCCTGCTGCGCTCGCGTGAAATACGGCGCAAATTGCTTATAACAGCAGCAATTTTGGTGGTTTACCGTTTTGCGGCTCATATCCCGGCGGCCGGAGTGGACAGGTCTTCGCTTCAGAGATTGTTTACAGGAAGCCCGCTGCTTTCACTTTTGGATGTATTCTCGGGCGGAACTTTGGCAAATTTCTCGATAATGGCGCTGGCACTTACCCCCTACATTAACGCTTCGATTATATTGCAACTTTTGACAATGGTTGTTCCCCGCTTGGAGGAACTTTCAAAGGAAGGTGAATATGGTCAGGAAAAAATAAATCAATATACGAGATTTTTAATGGTGCCACTGGCTGCGATGCAATCTTTTGGCATGTACACGCTTTTGACTGGCCAAGGTGTCATAGACAGGCTGGAAACACTTCCATTGATAGCAATGCTGGTTACCATGACGGCGGGGAGCGTTTTTTCGGTATGGCTTGGCGAACTCATCACAGAGTACGGTATCGGAAACGGAATATCGTTTTTAATTTTTGCGGGGATTGTGGCGAGGCTGCCGGTTACCGTGGCGCAATCGGTTACGACCGTCCAAAGCAGCGACTTGCTGCGTATATCTGTGTTTTTGATCTTGGCGTTTGTAATAATTGCATTAATTGTTTTTGTGAATGAAGCCAAACGAAATATTCCAATTACTTATGCCAGGCGGTCTGTCCGTGGACTTGCTTCAAACACCTCAATTCTTCCATTAAAGCTTAACCAGGCTGGTGTCATTCCCATAATCTTTGCCGTATCACTAGTGTTTTTACCATCAATGGTCGCCCAATTTCTTTCAAGCGGGAATGTCAGCGATCAGATTTATCAAATTAGTGTAAAAATTACCCAACTGTTTAACCCTAATTCTTTTGTCTACAATGGAACTTATTTCGCTCTGGTTTTTGGCTTTACTTACTTTTATACCTCTGTGGTTTTTAACCCTGAGAAAATTGCCGAAAATCTTCAAAAGAATGGTGGTTTCATTTCGGGGATTAGGCCCGGCGGGGCAACGAAAAATTATCTGTCTTACGTAATTACGCGCATAACTTTGGTGGGGGCTTTGTTTTTGGGCCTTATAGCCATTTTGCCGTCGCTGATACAAAACTCTATAGGGATTTCAAATCTCGCCATCGGGGGTACCGGCGTGCTGATAGTTGTTTCGGTTATCTTGGAGATGACCAGCGAGCTTGAGGGGCAGCTTGTAATGAAGAAGTACGAGAGCTTTATAGCAGTTTCGAGAAAACCCAGAGCGTAAGCTCGGGGATGAATCGAACCTGATATGTCATCCTTTTTTAGAAAAGGAAACTCCGCTCGTAAGAGCGGAGAGGATGTCATTAAATAAACATGATTGTAGTTATACTTGGCCCTCAGGGGTCGGGAAAAGGAACACAGGCGAGGTTAATTGCCGAAAAACTCGGGTTTTTTTACTTTGGTATGGGAGATTTGGTAAGAAGGTTGGCAGATACCGATCCTGCTTTGTCCAGAGAATTGGCAAAAGGAGATTTAATGCCAGATTCGGAAGGATTTGAGTATGTCAAAAGATATCTGGAAAACAACAATTCCTTTGACAATATAGTTTTTGACGGCTTTCCGCGCTCAGTAGTTCAATATGAACTTTTGAAAAATTGGCTAAAAGAGAAGGGTTCGTCTATAGACTTTGCGGTTCTCATCAGTATCACTGAGAACGAGTCCATAAAGCGATTAACCAACAGAAGAAAAGATCCTAAAACCGGGGAAATTTACAATCTGGTTACCAATCCTCCTCCTGACAATGTGGACAGAAGTTCTCTGGTGCAGCGAGAAGATGATAACCCCGAAGCAATTAAAAAAAGATTGGAATTATATAAAAAAGTGACACTCCCTTTAATAGAGCAATTCAGGGAAGACGGAATTCTAATCGAGATTGACGGTGAGCAGCCTATTGATGTGATATTTGATAACATTTCCAGTAAATTATCAAAATGAGTGCCAAAGTAAATGTAAAAACTGTAGCGGATATTGAAAAAATGCGCCAGGGGGGCAAAAAACTGGCCGAAATCAGGCGCTCGCTAGAATCTGCCATAAAACCGGGAATCGCGGCAAGCGAAATTGACGCCCTGGCAGACAAATTAATTGAAAAGGCCGGATGTAAACCATCATTTAAAATGGTCTCCGGTTATTGTTGGTCCACATGTGTAAATGTGAATGAAGGAGTGGTTCACGGAATACCGAAAAAAGAAATAGTCTTTGCCGACGGGGACTTAGTGAGTGTCGACGTAGGGGTCTATTACAGAGGTTATCACACCGACACTTCAACTTCTGTGATTGCCGGTAAAGCTAAAAATGGCCAGTTGTCTTTTTTGGCCACTGGCCGCAATGCACTAAAGAAGGGAATACTTGCCGCTAGGATTGGTAACAAAGTAGGAGACATATCGGAAGCTATCGAATCTTCTTTAAAAAAAGCAAATCTTAGCCCAATTAGAGCTCTGGTCGGTCATGGAATAGGTAAAGAACTTCACGAAGCGCCCTATATTCCGTGCTTTGTATCAAATTCGCTCGACGAGAGCCTCAAAATAAAGGAAGGCTGGACACTGGCGATTGAGGTTATGTATACCCAAGGCAAACCCGATCTTGTTCTCGAAGAAGATAATTGGACAATACGCACAAAAGATGCTAAAATTTCAGGGCTTTTTGAAGAGACCGTAGCGGTTATCCAAAACGGTCCTATTATTTTAACAAAGTGAATTTATGATTGGTTTTATGGCTAAACAGATCAACGAAGTAGTCGATGGAGAAGTACTTGAAGCGCTGCCGAATACAATGTTTCGGGTATCGCTAGGTGAAGGGCGGAGCGTGCTTACCACACTAACCGGAAAAATGAGAAGGCGGTTTGCACGAATTTTTCCAGGGGATAAAGTAAAAGTCGAGTTTACGCCGTACGACAAGGATAGAGGCAGAATAGTGTATAAATATTAGAAAGGCATTCAGGATGAAAGTAAGATCGTCGGTAAAAAAAATTTGCAACAATTGTAAAATAGTCAAAAGAAAAGGGGTTTTGTATGTAATTTGCATTAACCCTAAACACAAACAGAGGCAAGGATAAAAGTATATATGGCTAGAATCGCTGGAGTAGAATTACCCGAAAATATTAAAATTGACTACGCGTTGACTAAAATTCATGGCATCGGCTGGTCAGCGGCAAAAGAGGTCTTAAGAGATGCTAAAGTGAGTAATACTAAACATGTTGCCGAGCTTACCCCCGAGGAAATTACTCATATCGCGTCCGTTGTCGATAAATTTCCCACAGAAGGTGAGCTTTCGCGTCGAGTGCGCTCAAACATTCAAAGACTTCAAGTAATCGCCTCCTATAGAGGTGTCAGACACAATCGTGGCTTGCCTGTCCGGGGGCAAAGAACTAAGACGAATGCAAGGACCAAACGCGGCAAAAGAAAGACTGTTGGAGCGTTTAAAAAAGACATACTTACAAAGATGAAGCCAGGAGGAGAGGACAAAAGCAAGGAGTAAGCGATGCCAGCAAAGAAAAAAATAGACACGGCAAAAGTTTTTATCGCTGCCAGTTTTAATAACACTCTGGTTAATATCACCGACGACGGTGGTAATTCGCTGATATGGGGTTCGGCGGGTTCTTCAGGATTTAAAGGTACTAGAAAAGCAACGCCGTATGCGGCGACAACCGCTGTTGAAAAAGTTGTCAGCCAGGCCCGTGACCAGCTCGGGGTCAAGGAGGTTGAAGTTTATATCAAAGGCCCCGGGGCCGGCCGCGATGCGGCTCTGCGAGCTATTCGTGCCTCGGGACTGAAAATTTCGATGATAGCCGATGTTACGCCTGTGCCGCACGACGGTCCCAGGCCAAAAAAGAGGAGAAGGTCGTAATATGGGAAGGTACCTGGGACCAAAAGACAGACTATCGAGGCGCGAAAACTTTGACTTGTTTGGCAAAGGCTCGAAGATTACTCGGCTTAGCGTTCCTCCTGGAATGCACGGTCATAAGGGAACCAGAAAAGTTTCTGAATACGGAAGTCAGCTGAGAGAGAAACAAAAAGTAAAGAGAATGTATGGCCTAATGGAAAGACAACTCCGTAAATATATTGGGCAGGCACTTAAAACTTTAGGGAACACGACAAATGTGTTGTTTGCACTTTTGGAAAGACGGCTTGACAACGTGGTTTTCCGCCTTGGTTTTGCGCCAACTCGTCCAGCAGCACGCCAGCTGGTGTCTCATAGACATGTGACGGTAAATGGTAAAGTGGTAAACATACCCTCATATCAAGTCGAGAAAGATAACTTGATTAGTCTTACAGCTAAGGGTGTGAAGGTACCTTCAACAAAATTGAAGCTGGAAGCTAAAGATCACAACTTACCCGACTGGTTGCAAAAAAAGGCTTTAGTAGGTAAAGTATCAAGGTTGCCGATACGTGATGACGTTCAGGAAGAAATTGACGACGCGGGCGTGATTGAGTTTTATTCGAGATAATATGAATATATTAACGAGAGTCAAGAGCCTTGTGCTCTTATTCGAGGTAATATGAATATATTAACGAGAGTCAAGAGCCTTGTGCTCTTATTCGAGGTAATATGCATATATTAACGGGAAGCAAGAGCTTATGCTCTTGCCGAGATAGTTTTAAGGAGGTGAATTAAGTGAGCGAACCAATATTTGAGATACAAGAAGACAAAAAAGAAAAAGGATATTCGGTTTTTACATTATCGCCTTTGGAGCAAGGGTATGGTCACACTTTGGGAACTAGTTTGCGTAGAGTACTACTGACGAGTTTGGAAGGATCAGCTGTAACAAGTGTAAAAATTGCAGGTGTAAAACACCAGTTTTCCACTCTTAAAGGTATGAAGGAAGACGTTGTTGATTTTATATTAAATGTCAAGCAGATTAGATTTTCTTATGACGGAGATAAACCGGTAAAATTGCATCTTGCTGCAAAAACCGCCGGTGAAATTAAAGCTGGTAATATCAAAGTTTCAGGAAATATTAAAGTGGCGAATCCAGATCTAGTTCTTTCAAAGCTTTCTAAAGGAGCAAATTTTTCCGTAGATATGGTCGTTGAAAAAGGTTTTGGCTACTCTCCGGCAGAAGAAAGAGAGCGGGGAGAAATTGGCATGATTCCAATTGACGCGGCTTTTTCGCCGGTTGTCAAAGTTAACTATAAGGTAGAAGAAACAAGAGTTGGGCGTCTTACAAATTTTGATAAATTGACTTTGGAAGTCTGGACCGATGGCACTATAGAACCCAAAGAAGCATTAATTAGAGCTTCCAAAACTTTGGTTTCGTATTTCGAACAAGTCATTTCACCTAAAAAGGTAAAAAAGAAAAAGGATGCGGGGCCTGTTGACGCTCTGGGGCCGGTAGGTAAATTGTCGGTTGAGGAGATAGGCCTTCCGACCAGAGTTGCGAATGCACTTTCCAGAGCAGGTTATGAGACGGTAGAAAAACTGGTTAAGGCAAACCCGCAAGACTTGATGAAGGTAAGAAACTTGGGAGAGAAATCTTTTAAGATAACCCGCGCTGCACTGATGGAGAAAGGGGTGGATTTTGTAAAGTGAGAAATAAGGTTTTCGGACGAAAGTTGGGGAGAGATACCGACACCAGAAAAGCATTGTTGCGAAGCATTGTGGCTGCTGTGGTCAAAAACGGTAGCATCATTACAACCAAACCCAAGGCAAAGTTTGTTCAAGGATTTGTGGATAAACTTGTGGTTTTGGTTAAAAAAGATACGTTAGCCGCAAGAAGGATGGTTTTTGCAAAACTTGGAAATGATAAAACAACTACGCAAAAGTTGTTCGGAGACTACAAGCTTTCCTTTGGGTATCGGAAAAGCGGCTTTACAAGGATAGTCAATTTGCCAAAACGAAAAGGCGACAGAGCGTCAATTGTGCGCCTGGAATTTGTGGATAGGCCGGTAGCCAAAAAGACTGTGGAGGCAAAAAAGATAAAGGTGGGTTTAACAAAACCACAGGTCAAAAAGGAATAGAAAAATGAAAACACACCAACCAAAAGTAAGTAAGATTAAGCGGGATTGGCATTTGATGGATGCAGCGAGCGAGCCGTTGGGTAGGCTGGCCAGCCGTTCGGCTTATTTATTGATTGGGAAAAATAAAAAAGACTATACACCCAATTATGATATGGGTGATTTTGTTGTTGTGGTAAATGCAAGGAAAGTAAAAGTGACGGGTAAAAAAGCCAGCCAGAAAGTTTATCGAAGCCATTCGGGGTACCCCGGGGGTTTTAAGGAAGTTACATTTAAAAGGCTTAGTGAGAAAAAGCCGGAGGACATAATTAAAAAGGCCGTTTTTGGTATGCTTCCCGACAACAGGCTTAAGAAATTCAGACTTAAAAGGCTGATGGTGGTTGCAGGCAGCGACAACCCTTTCCAAAATAAATTTGAAGGCAAATAAAAATATGGCTAAAGATACAAAAACAAAAAAGGGCTATGTATACGCCATTGGGCGAAGGAAATCCGCTTCGGCAAGGGTGAGGCTTTTCAAAGGAAACAAGGAAAGCCTGGTAAATGGAGAGGTTATCGGAAAATACTTTCCCGGCGAAGCCATGAGAAAGGTTTGGTCCAAGCCGTTTACGCTAGCGGGTGTGGCCGGTAAGTACTTCGTTACTATAAAGGTTTCAGGTGGCGGTAAAATTGGGCAATTGGAAGCGGCAGTCCATGGAATTTCCAGAGCGCTCTCGCTTATCGACTCGAATAAGTTTAGAAGTACTCTCAAGAAGTTTGGCTTACTTACCCGCGATCCCAGGGTTCGTGAGCGAAGAAAAATCGGCACTGGCGGAAAAGCCCGCCGTAAAAAGCAGTCACCAAAGAGGTAATTCTTCTTAGCACTGTCAAGAAGTAGACTTTAGCCTCCGGTAACTCGAATTGCTTCATCAATCGAAGTAACTCCTTGGATTACCTTGTCGACGGACGAGTTCCGGAGGCTTTTTATCTTCTTTTGCTTAATTATCGGCAAGAGATCTGCCAGTTGCGGACTTTCAGTAATAACAGATCTTATGTCGTCGTCGAAAGGGACAACTTCAAAAATTCCAATGCGGCCTTTGAAGCCGGAGGCTAAGCATTCGTTACAGCCCTTGCCTTTATAGACTGCATTGGTTTGGGAGTTGCCTAAAAATTTAGCTTCTTGGGGAGTGGGACTGTGTTGCTCTTTGCAACTGTTACAAATTTTGCGCACAAGCCTTGAGGAAATTACGGCATTAACAGAGTTGGCAGTTACAGACCTGGGCACCCCCATTTCGATTAGTCTTGCCGTTACTCCAAAGACGTTTAAAGTGTGAAATGTCGAAAACACCAATCTGCCGGTTAAGGCGGCTTGAATTGATATTTGAGCGGTTTCGCTGTCTCTGATTTCTCCTACCATGATAACGTCGGGATCTTGGCGTAAGACCGCCCGAAGCGCTTTGGCAAAGGTGAAACCGACTGCCTCGCTGATATGAGTTTGTCTGATGCCCTCCATTTGTACCTCGACCGGGTCCTCAATTGTAATAATATTGTTGGTGTCTTTTTTTACCGAGTTTAGCATTGAGTAGAGGAGGGTTGTTTTGCCTGACCCGGACGGACCGGTAGTCAAAATCATTCCATAAGGTTGGCTGATGAGGTTTAAAACGGTTTTGTATTGAGTTTCATCAAACCCGAGTTGGGATATACTTATCAGGATGTCTTCGCGGTTTAGTATTCGCATTACAATTGCTTCGCCGTAGATTGTCGGGAAGGCAGAAACCCTGATATTGTAAACCCTGATGTCATAGTTAAACTCAAAATGGCCGTCTTGGGGTAACCTGTGCTCCGTAATGTCAAGCCCGGCGAGGACTTTTATTCTCGAGGTGGTAGACTCGCTGCTGTCGAGATTAACGTGCTCGATATCCCGAAGCATACCGTCTATGCGAAATTTAATTTGGATCTTTTCCCTTTGAGGTTCGATGTGAATATCACTGGCACGCTTGCCTATGGCGTCCGTTAATACTTTGTTTAGCCAGTCGTTTTCCCCGGCCCGGAGTGTGAAATCTGCCATATGACCATTATGTTACTTTTCGGTAAGTTCGGCAAATGCTGCTGTAAACTTTCTTTTTTAATCAAATCTATAAATCGCTTTAGGGTATCGACTATTACTGGTATTTCCAGGTAATCAATAAAAATTGCAGTTCAGGCAAGCCATCCGGGAAGAAGCGAAACACTGCTGTCGGAAAATCTTTCTACCACAAATTCATCGGTTAGCCAGAGTATATGAAGCCATTAACTTCAAACTTGGTACCACGGGCGTAGCGACAGCGTAGCCCGTGCGGGGAAGTTAAACCCGTATCCTGCGTGGTAGGATAATCATGTAAGTGAAATTCAAAGTACAATCACACGTAACCTATGTGGGAACAAATGAAAATACAATTAGAGATTACATTCAAAATCAGGGAAAACAGGATACGGGTCGATCAGAGATCGTACGAGGAAATGATACCACAGGTGAAGTGTAACGGAACCCGTGGAGACTCATTGATTGTGACAAAAAGTGGCGGTATATTAAGCCACGCTGCAATACTCTCAAGAGAGTTAAAAAAACCTTGTATTGTTGGCGTAGGTGAGTCTATTAGTATTTTAAAGAATGGTGATGTCGTAAGTGTTAGGGCAGATTTGGGAGTTGTGGAATTAGTGAATAACCCATCCAATAATGCATGACCAAAGAGGAGGTACTTTCTAAAATTGATCAGGGTGCTTTAGGTGTTTCTTAGTATTTTAATAGTTCCTTTATCTGCATGGACTTCGACCAAGTCCCCATCTCTTAAAATAGCAGTTGCATTAACCGTGCCGACAATACACGGCACACCGAATTCTCGGGCAACAATTGCGGCATGGCAGGTGATACCACCTTCGTCGGTTACGAAAGCTGCTGCTTTTTCCATAGCAATTACAAAATCAGGGTTTATCATTGAAGAGACCAGAATATCACCTTTATTTACTTTTGGTATATCTTTATTGCTGAAAACAACTTTTACTTTTCCTTTCGCAGTGCCTCTTGAAGCACAAATTCCTTTAATTTGATTAGTTGCATCTTTCGACCCGGCCTTTTTTTGTTTTTTGTATTTTTTAGAAACTAAGTTTTGCAAATTTACTGCCTCATCGCCAAACCGTTTGGCCAGTTTTCCCTGGATCCAAATAATGGCAAACCCCTTTTGTCTTTCTTTAACTAGGTGGACTAAATTCTGCTTGCTAACTTTGTTGTCTAGACAGGAGGCAATTTCATCTGGTTCTAAAGAAAGGATTACAGAAAAGGGTAGACCTGCCCTTTTTGCGATTTCCTTAAAAAGAGCGACTTTTGTGGCCTGGAAAAGATGTTCGTTAGATTCTGTAGTCAAGGTCCTTAGAAAAATAAATGTTCTCAAAGCCTCGACAAGCTTTAGTAATTTTCCATGAATGGTATATTTTTGTATGCTTTCCTTGTACTCTTTTTCAGCCTTTGTCCTTTCGCTCCTGATTCTATTAATTTCATAATCTAGGTTTGTTTTTAATAGATAAAGTTTAATTCGCTCTAAATAGTCATTTTTGGTGAAGGAAACATCTTCGGTTGTTATCGGACCCTTTTGCCATGCATAGTTTCGGACATGAAACTCAATATCTTTGTCTATCTTTTTACCCTCTTTAATTTTTTGCGCAGTCAACATTAATTTTAGGGGCTCGTCTCTATAGGCCAGCTCGCCTAAATCTGCCGGTATAGTAACTTTTCCAATAGCATTTTTGGGCAACTCTTTTGATAATCTTTCTTCCAGATACATATCGGGCCTAACCCACGCAGGAATCATTGATTTTACATACATTTCAGAGAATTGATTTAAGTGTTTGAGCAGTTCTTGGTTACTCAATTCTTTAAAATTAATTTGTTCTAAATAATAGCGGAAGTTTTCAACGTTTTCTGTTATATCAAAAATTTTCTTTGCAAATTTTTCAAAGAAACTTTGATCTTCGTTGAATTTATTATCAAAAAAGTTATAAAAACTTTGAAGGTCGTCTTCAAGGTAATATTCGTCACCGTTTAGGATCATAAAGTTATCTGAGGTAATTGACAACCCTGTATATTTTATCTGATTGCTTTTTGTGTTGGCCTGAATTTGTCCCCATTCAATAAACCAGCAAAACTTTCTACTAACTTCAAAAGTCCAGTTTAGGTGATTAACTTTTTCTAAAACCATTCTCAAGTTATAAATATCCAGGAAATTAAACCGAAGAAGTGCTTAATCAGATTATATTTCCTGTTTTTCTGAATTCCTCGTACATTCTTGCTACGTCTCCAAGCCTATCCAAAATGTCAGGGATATTACCTGTGTTTAAATCATTTAATACATCCTTCGCTTCTTCCCTTGACAAAACATCGCGTGCCAGATCAGTTACACTTTTTGGATCTTGATTGCCGATTCTTCTAACCATAATAGCTGCCAGTATCAGATTTATTCCGGAAATATCTTCATCAACGTGCCTTATATGTGCCCCACTCTTGGTAACTAAAACTTCAATAGCAATTCCTCCTTGTGGAGTTACTTGCGCGGTTACCCATTTTTTATCCGGTGTTTTATTATCGCCGTTAACAATAAACGTTTGTGCATCTCCAGTTGCCTCGACATCATCAATCTCTGTTCTTATGACCGGCCAAAATATTGAGTCTTCTACACTCGCCATTTTTGCAAGACCGGCCTGTTGTAGCCGTCTCGCTTCACCTCTTTTACCTTCTGAAAGTCTTTGTTTGGCTTGCACCGATTCATCCGGAAATTGGAATTCCGGTTTTTGTTTGGTCAAGATATATGTAGCTTCCACGGGGTAAATTACTGCATGAGTATAGCCCTCACCGGCTTTAATTTGAATTAACCTCCCCGTTTCTTTTACGGTTTCAGTTACTTGCTTATTGTCTATATTATCATGGGATACATCGGAGGATTCATCAGGCGATGGCATATTAGGGATTCTTTTGTGAAGTAACCTTTTCCAAAACCTCTTTTTCCTTGAGTTCCACCTTAATTGTGCGGAGAAGTTGAGTACCTAAACTTGCAAGTTTAAACCCTGTTGATGCCACAAAGCCCATGAAAAATAAGTGGGCGGCAATGTTTAGTGGTTTATTTAATTTATCGGAACTGACGAGTTCCTGTTTAAAGTCTGCGTCAGCCGGGGCTTGGTCGGCAAACTTTGAAAAATCCAAAGAAACCGATTCGAAGGAAAAGAGATTAATAGGCTCTACTTTTTTAGTAAATACCTGATAAACATTGAGTACGGAGAATAAAATCGCAGCAACCCCGACTCCAAGTAAGACATAACCTACCAACTTTTCACTCATACGATGTTATTATACAACAAACTGAACCTTAATTTCACTAGTGGATCAAAGATAGCAGTTCCAATGGAGTGGGCGTTGACATTGAGTATCAAAACACTATAATTATATTAGTATGCAGAAGGTAATACTACAAGTACCAATGGACAAATCTCTTCGAGACCTTGCCGAGTTTTCGGCATCAACCCAGGGGTTTTCTTCACTCCAGGAAGCTGTGCGCCTTTTTGTGAACAAACTTGCCAAAGGATTAATAAATGTCTCCCTTGAAGAAGTAGAATATCTTAGTAAGGCTGAAGGTCGAGCTTTGACCAAAAAATATAAGGCCTTCGTTTCGGAAAAGAAGAAGGGTAAAACACACCTTGCCCACTCGGCCAATGAAATGTTGGATCAGTTGACTTCCTAATAAGGTTAGACTTTTTTGTAAATGGCAGATCTAATCCGATATTAAAAGATCATAAATTAATTGGAAGCTTAAAAGGGTCTCGTGCATTCAGCGTCACCGGGAATTATAGAGTTACTTATATAGAGGTCAAAAGCGGCCACTATATATTTATAGATGTTGGCACTCACTCTCAGATATATAAATAGATATCTACTCTTTTGTTTCAATTTCAAAGTTGTTTAATTGATCAAAGAGCATTTTTACTTTCTCTTCTGTGACATCCTCCGGTTTTATTTTGCGGTGAGCAAAGATTTGTTTTTCAATTTCGAACCACATTGGAATAAATTTATCAAATTGTTCTTTTGTGTAAATAAGCTTATCTCTTGACAAATAACTCCTTTTTACCTCATTGAGACGATGTTCTAGTGATGTTGTTTTGTGTGGAGATACTCTTAAATCGGAGTATACACAAAGTTTTCGCATTATATTCGAATTGAAAGTTTCTTCTGTCTTTGCAAAACCAAACCCTTTGATCAAAACGAATGTTTTTGAGTTGACGTCCAGTTCTTCACAAATTGTATATGTCGCAATATGATCGTTATTGCTGAACTTGTCGATAAATTCTCTTTGTACTTTTTTCCAATATTTAATCCCTCTCTCTTCTAAATATTCGGGAAATAGGTCCAGATCTGCCTTAATAATATTTCCCATGTTATGGAGAAGACAAGCAGAAATAATTGAGTTTTTATCTAGAGGTTTTTCGAAATTATCACAAATGATGGATGCTACTCCGGCAACGCGGAGCATATGAGTCTGTAGCTGTGGCATGATTTTATATTTTTGATAAATTTGGGAGATTTTCATAAAAAATTTTGTCGAGATTTACGAAAAAGTTAGAACCGAATTTCGCAAAGGGTAGCTCGGCCGCCTGCGGCGGCCTCGCTTCCGTTATTTTTTGCGCGCGCGATTTTATCCTCGCTTCGCGAGGAGCTATAGAGAAATTGAATTCACCAAATCTCTAAAAATAGGAAGATTGGCTTCGTCAATTTGTTGATAAGCTGTTTTCCACTCGGATTTATTAACAACCTCAACATTATTTGGCGAGCCTTGAATTCTTACCGTATCATAGTTATCGTTGATAAGAAAAACCTCTCGTGAATATACCCATTCTGTTTGAGCTGTTTCTGATAGAGTTGAGATATACTCAACTCCTTTGTAATTTCCGATATTCGTTTGTTTAATTCTGATCAACTTACTTCTTAAATCTGATTTTGTTTCCCCATCTTTCATTGTAAGTAAGGGTAAGTAGCCCTCGAGCCAAGGTTGATTCTTTTTGTACTCGTCTATCGCGGTTCCTTGTGGTTTCTTTGTGTACTGTACACTTATATAATATGAATTTTTCTTATCGTACTTTCTGTCTAACCGATCTGTTCCGTATGGATATCTTAACAATCCGAAAACCAGAGGAATAGATGTTGACCCTGAAAAATCAAAGGCAGTAAAACGAGCTTTTGAAATGTTTGCGGAAGGAAGTCATACTTTTACGGATATTGCCAAATATCTTCATAAATTTGAATTGGGGCGCAAAAACGGGAAACCACTTCATATCAACGAAATCCGGCAAATACTCTCGAATAAGTTTTACGTTGGGATAATGTTTTATAACGGTGAGTATCACGACGGAAACCACAAGAGTTTTGTTTCCAAGGAGCTATTCCAGAAAGTACAAGAGGAAATGCAAAGACGGAGTAAACATTTCAAAAAGTCATATCATTTCCCGTTTTTAGGACTAGCAAGGTGTAGCGAATGCGGCGCGGCGATCACGGCCGAGCAACACATCAAGTTTTACAAAACCACCAACCGCAAGGTTACTTACGTTTATTATCGTTGCACCAAAAAACTTGGTCCATGTTCTCAAACGCCAATTACCAATTTTGAAATGGAGGAACAATTAAGAAAAGTTGTTTCTGATGTCGTGCTTCCGCAGTCTTGGGCAGACCAGTGGTTGAAATTTTTGGAACGAGACGAGTTAGTCGAAAAACAATCATCAGGAACAACTATCCAAAATCTCAAAACTGAAATTCAAGATCTAGATCGAAAACAAAACACACTTTTGGACAGTTATCTTGATAGCGTTGTTGATCCTGAAACTTATAAATCTAAGAAAAACGAAATGTTCGAAACAAAACTTAAATTACAAGAAGAAATCGTCAAAGTTGAGGAGACGGGTTCGAGTTGGCTCGAACCTATGAGAAATTTCGTAAATTGCGCCTTACAGGCGCAAAAAATCGCGCGCGCAAAAAATAATTGCGAAGAATTAGCATTCTTCGCAAAACGTGTCGGCTCGAACTTCTTTTTATCCAATCGGCAGCTCTCAGCAGAGCATAAAAAGGGCTTTGCGGCGCTCCGTGCGGGCGGCGGCGCACGGAGCGCCTCCACCGACTCTATCGATTTTTCTCTCTTGGTCGCATAGAAGCGAACAATCTTGAACTAGTTACCGAAGCTATTTTATCACATTGGAAACTAATAAACTTTGACGAAAAAAGTATAGTCCTCAATCCATATAATGTGTTCCAAGATAGAAACAGCATGGGTTTTGTATACAGCTATTGATAATGAAGTCATGGCTTGAACTGATATGAAGACAGACAAACTAACATTAAAGCAGCGCAAATGGTTAGAAATCTACCTTGAAACCGGTAACGCAACTGCAGCAGCGCGTCGCGCGTACAACTGCAACGAACGTAGCGCAAGGCAAATAGGTTACGAGAACATGACAAAACTTGACTTTACAGACGTTCTAGAAGCCCATGGCGCTACTGCAGCAATGCTTGTGAAGTTAATTGTAGAAGGTGCTAAAGCAACAAAACTGATTAAAGACAAGGAATTTCCCGATTGGGAAGTAAGGCACAAATACTTAATAACCATTCTGCGCTTGAAGAAAATGTACCCGCAGCCGGAAGCTATAGGCAATAATGGCGAGGAACCAATCCGTATTGTCTTCCAAGACCCGTTTCAAGACCCAACACCAAGCACAAAAATTGACACGAATAGACCTAATTTGATAACATAATGTTGCTACAATAAGTAGCAAATTAAGTTAATTAGCTTCATAGAACGCTTTAAGCAGTCCGAAGCAAGTCGCAACGGCTGCTTTTTTATTTGTCCAAAAAGCGTCTATGAAGAAACGTTTCAAAAGAAAACTAAACGTAGTTCCCACAAAACCGAATTCCGGTTACGCTTCTATTCCCCAAAATCCAACAGAACGGGTAATTCAACTTGTGACGCTTATGGCGTCGGTGAAAACCGATACAGAAGAAGCAAAGCTAAATGCTACAACCATTTCCGATAACAACGGCAGAAGAATAAACTTATAAAGCCCCTACAATTCCGCATAAACCCTATAAAAAAATGATATACTTACAGCAAAGATTATGGCTAAAAGCGGTCTATCCATTATTGTTATTGGTGGTTTAAATACAGATATTGTTGCAATTGGTGCTAAAAAACTATTAAAAGCGGGTGAACACACCTATGCTAGCGAATTAAGGATTGGTGCCGGCGGGAAATCGCGCAATATGGCACAAATGATTGCTACTTTAGTTGGTAAGGATAAAGTAGCGATGGTTGGAAAGACTTCA
Organism: Candidatus Woesebacteria bacterium RIFCSPHIGHO2_02_FULL_42_20; assembly: GCA_001792535.1. GTDB lineage: Bacteria > Patescibacteriota > Microgenomatia > UBA8517 > UBA8517 > 2-01-FULL-39-21. The sequence goes on from MGGS01000013.1 coordinate 52,836, forward strand.
AAAGACCCATATGGTTTTTGGAAAGTGCCATTAGTAGCCTTAAAGCAAGCAAAAGTAAACACCGAATATGTAAAGATAGCGTCTTTTAAGGAAAGTAATCAGTTCCCCGGAATTGCACTTATACCCGTAGACACGGAGGGAAGAAACCAAATCTATGTATTACCGGGAATTACAAATAGTTTTTTGCCCAAAGATATTGATGACGCAAGCGAACTTTTCAAATCGGTTGCAAAAAACAATGGCATATTACTTGTTTCATTGGAATTACCCTTGCAAACAGCAATTTACGCAATCAAAAAGGCTAATCAAATGGGTATAAAAGTTTTCTTTGACCCCGGTGGAATAGACGAAACAGAAAATTATAGTGAATTACTAAAACAGAATATCTATTTGATTAAACCAAACGAACATGAAGCTAAAATTCTAACAAGTATAGCAGTTATTGATTTTGATACTGCGAAGAAAGCAGCGACAAAGTTATTAGGCAAAGGTACAGAAAATGTCCTTATCACAGTTGGGGTAAATGGTGGCTACTTCTTTAACAAAATCGTAGGAAAACATATCCCTATCCCTAAAATTAAAAGCAGTTCTGTAAAAGACGAAACGGGTTGCGGCGACCAAACCATGGCGGCTTTGTGCACGGCACTTGCCGAAGACAAAGATATTCTTGAAGCAATCAATATCGGACTACTTGCGGGAACCTTGCAGTTTGGCAAATCGGGCATTGTCCCTATTACCAAAAAAGAAATTAACAAGTATTTACATAACAGACTATGATTTCCGATGTTTTAGCAGTTTATAATTTAATTAAAGAAACAGTTGACGAAGCGAGTGTATTAAACGCTTTATTTTCGTTTGATGGTACGCGAAAAGAAGGTGACGAAGTAATTAAAGTGAGGATTAACAAGGCAACAGACAACCAATGGTTTTATGAAATAGAACCGTATGAAGATTATATTTTAATTCCCTTTCCGGTTAACCAAGCAGTATATGTGGATTATGGTCTAGAAAAGGATAGTCAAAACCCTTCGGTAAAATTTTTTAGGTATGTATCAAGCCCGCTTTCAAGATATAGCCAAGGTGGTGAACCTAATGTTAGGGTAGATTTTTTTGTGTTTGGGTACAGACCTTCGGATTTAATGGCAAGTCGCAAGAAAAAAGCCTAGCAAGGAAAAAATAACAATGAACGTCAATGGTAATTTACAGTATAAGCAAGCACAACGGGAACTTTTTGACGAACTTGAAAATAAGTTCAAAAACGGTGAAAAACCCTCAACCATTGTTGAACCCGTAAAAGATTATGAAAATGATAATAGAATTTGTTTAACAAGCGTAGCTTTTATTCCACCACACCTTCAAGAAATAATATTGTCCACGGTTGTTGACCCGCTTAAAAGTGCAGATAGCCAACAATACTATTACATTCAAAACTCCTTCCATTTAACCATTCAAAATATACGAACGATTAACTTGCCGCCGTTGTTTAGCGATAGCGATATTGAAAAGGCAATAAAAGTATTTGACCAAATAGTGCCAAAACATAAACATTTGTTCTTTGATATTGAAGGTCTTTTTGAACTTCCAACAAGTCTATCTTTGCGTGCCTATGCTGATAAAGGATTAAAAGATTTAGCCTTGGAATTAAGGCGGGGGTTAAAAGAAGCCGGGGTTCCCGATAACAAAACGTATGCTTCAAGTGATGTAGTATTTGGCAATACAAGTGTTTGCAGATATACAACAACACCAAATGATTTGTTTTTTAATGAAGTTAAACGGCTAAAAAATATAAAGATAGGTCGTTTAGAAGTTTCAACAGTTTCCTTAATCACGACAAATTCTGTTTGTCACCCTAGTAAAACAAAAATAATCAAAGAATTTAACTTGGCTTAAAGTGTTTATTTTATGGATAATGACATTGACCTAACAAAGCTAAAATATGTTTTATATGCCCGTAAATCCACAGACGACCCCGAACGGCAAGTAAGGTCGGTTGAAGACCAAATAGCCGAATGTGAACATTTGGCAATGCGGTTAGGTATACACCTCGTAAAACCCCACATAATTGAAAAAAAGTCCGCTAAAAGACCCGGACAAAGACCATTGTTCAAACAAATGCTAAATGACATCAGGAAAGGCGTCTACGACGGCATAGTGGCGTGGAACCCGGATAGGTTGGCAAGGAACATGAAGGAAGGTGGGGAAATTATTGATATGGTGGACGAAGACCTAATAAAAGATATGCGCTTTGTTACCCACCACTTTTCAAAAGACGCGAACGGTAAAATGTTACTTGGAATGGCATTTGTATTATCAAAGCAGTATTCGGACAAATTATCACAAGACGTAACAAGGGGCTTGCACCGTAAAGTTGAAGAAGGCAAATCACACATTCCAAAACACGGCTATATTAAAGACGAAGAAGGGTTGTATAGACCCGACGGCAGAAACTTTGAATTGATTTGTGAAGCGTGGGCAATGCGTAAAGAAGGCACGTCCTTGGAACAAATAGAAGAATATCTTGATAAAGAAGGCTATCAACGAATAATTAAAACGTCCGGTAAACCCGTAAAACTTACCTTCAAGCGATTAAGCGATTTGTTCAAAGACCCATTCTACTACGGCTTACTTATTCAAGGCGCAAAACGGATTGATTTACGTGAAGTATACGAATTCAAACAAGCTGTAACCGAAGCGGACTACAACCAAATTCAACAGCTTTTTTATAACAAAACCAAGCCATATCGTACGCGCCGGTTAAGTTTCTATCCCCTTAAACTAATGCTTAAGTGCAGTTTTTGCAGTAGTAATATGGTGATTGCGCCTTCAACCGGTTCAACAAAGCGGTATTTGAATGCAAGGTGTGATAACAAGTTCTGTTCGCGCAAAAAGAAATCAATACGTATGATAAACGTATTTAACTTTATTTACGACTTTTTGGACAAAGGACTTAATTTTACAGTAAAGGATTATAACGACTACTACAAGGGAATGACCACGTATTCCGAAGCCAAACAACAAAAGGTGCAAATTGAAATTCACAGCAAGCAAGCAATTTTGCGCAATGTTGATATTGAAGTGCGGGAACGCGCATTAAAGATATTGGATTTTGAAAAGTCTTCAACGGTGCGGAAGATTAACGAAGACAAAATCGCCGAGCTTGAAGACCAAAAAGAACAATTGAAGGAACAAATAGCCAAGTTGCAGCAGCAAATAGCAGAACCCGAAAAGGATAGATTAACGTTAGAAGAATTCTTGAACTTGTCAAAAAATGCCGCCACGGTGGTCAAATCGGGTGACGCAAGTGTTAAAGACCAAATTTGCCGTTTAATTTTCTTGAACTTTACCGTTGATGAAGCGAAAGTGGCGTCATATCAACTAAAAGAACCATTTACCACCCTACTAAAACATCATAGTTTGTCATTTGGTCGAGATTTACGAAAAAGTTAGAACCGAATTTCAAAGTTGTTAGCTCGGCCGCTTCGCGGCCTCGCAAGGTGAGCGCGGCGCCCCCACCCGCCGCGCTTCCGTTATTTTATGCGTATTTTATGCGCGCGCGATTTTTAGATAGCAATTATTAATGCGAAATATTCTAATAAGACTTCAGTGTGCTTTTCAGTAAAATTCCGTTTGCCCAATATTCACCAGTACCCCCAGAGGGTAAAATGTCATAGGTATAGTGCTGGTTATACAATTTACTTTCTACTTTTATAACTTTGACTCCGGCTATGTAGTCACTATCTTTTATTTGTCCCACCAAACGCCCATCTCCCAAAGGATGTCCGGAAGAAGCGCTTAGCTCCTTACCATCAGCTAAAAGTATGTGTGCAATTCTAAAGTCAGCAGGAACAAGGGAATGGCTAACTTGTTGAACAGTTCCAGCAACTGGTTCACCAGTATCATTGGTTGTCCAAACGGGCGTACCAATAACAACGTCTTTAATCAAAACTTCTCCCTGCGGTGTAGAAATTTTTGCTTGACTATCAAGACAAATTGGTCCGGGTCCGCCGCGATAGCGTTGTATCAACTCGACTGATTCAAATAAATCTAAGGTCTTAAGCTTGTTCTGAAAATCAGTTTCTTTTCCACTAGGGACGTTCAATTCAGTGGAAAGGGCTTCATACCATGGATTCGTTCTGTTCCCAAAAGATTCCTGTCCGCTTTCAATATTTACCACCGCAATTTCAACAGTAGAGCTGCCAATCTGTTTTTTAGCCACATCGACTAAATCGGGATAATTCGCATGTAACCATTCATCTTCTTCAAACCAGCTCAATGGTGTTCTAAATGTTACCCATAAATAAGCTGTGTCTTCTCTAATGCGTTCTTTGTATTTGCCCAACTGTTCGTCAGTATAGGTATAGTCCACATTGAGTATCTTGGAATCCGTGCTTAGTTTGCGTCCATAGAGCTGGCCGCCGATACGACTAGGTGTGGCAAAAAGAGTGGTTTTAATCTTCAAAACATCTGAAGGAAGTTGTAAGTCCATAAGAGATAATTGATCACTGGCGATCTTGATATCTGCATTCGGTTTAAACTTTACCCGCAACTTGCCCGTCACAATATCTTCTGTTTCATTTTTACCCAAGGTAAGCTTATCTATCTTCTTGTTCAGTGTATAGAAAGTATAAAACCCTCCAAATAATAAAACGGCAAACAGAATCATCGCTGAAAACATCCATGGATTTATCTTTCTCCTTCTGGAAGATGCTGTGAGATTGCTTGTCTGATTTTGCCCGATTTGCTGCGTATTTTGATCACCAATATTTGTTTGATTTTCCATATGTATCTCTATGAAAAAGTATATCATATTTGAAGATTTCAAGTATCAAAATGCTCTTGTATTTTTATTGCCTTCTCTGGTATATTGTTATCGTACTCAACTCATGGCGGATCTCTTTTTTGATGGCCGTCTTGGTCAACTAGGAGAGATCCGAGTTGAGTACAACCAGGGCGGCCATTTAAGTTGTATAAAAGTTCTTTAAAATTTTTGCGTTTTTTTTAGTTTTGCTCAGAACAAAACCAATTCGAGCTGACACGTTCGGAAGCGCGGCGGGTGGGGGCGCCGCGCTCACCTTGCGAGGCCGCGAAGCGGCCGAGCTAACAACTTTGAAATTCGGTTCTAACTTTTTCGTAAATCTCGACCAAAAGAGAAAGAGAGTCCGTCGAGTTGGAGGCGCTCCTTGCGCCGCCGCCCGCACGGAGCGCCGCAAAGCCCTTTTTATATTCTGCCGAGAGCTACCGGAAAAAAGAAGGAAAGAAAACGCAAAAATTTTAGGAAAACAAAAATATGAACAAATACATAGCTTATTGCCGAAAATCGAGAGACGAAGCAGACAAACAAATTTTGTCCATTGAGGCGCAAATTGCTGAATTAAAAGAATTTGCCAAACGGGAGCATTTGGAGATTGTCGAGTTTGTCGAGGAAGCCAAAACCGCCAAAATACCAGGAAGGGAGCAGTTTGCCAAAGTCCTAAAGAAAATCGAACAGGGGCACGCAAACGGAATCGTTGCGTGGCACCCCGATCGTTTGGCTAGAAACTCAATGGATGGCGGTAAAATTATTTACCTTCTGGATACCGGCAAACTGCTTGATCTGAAATTTCCAACGTCTTGGTTTGAGAATACACCACAAGGAAAGTTTATGCTTTCAATCGCCTTTGGCCAATCGAAATATTATGTAGACAATCTTTCCGAGAACGTAAAGCGAGGATTGCGCCAGAAACTCCGCAACGGAGTTTGGCCGGCTAAAGCTCCTTATGGCTATGTGAACAATCCCAAAACCAGAGGAATTGATGTTGACCTCGAAAGATCAAAAGCCATCAAACGAGCTTTTGAAATGTTTGCGGAAGGAAGCCATACATTTACTGATATTGCCAAGTATCTCCATAAATTCGATCTGAAACGCAAAAACGGAAAACCTCTCCATGTCAACGAAATCCGGCAGATACTCTCAAACAAATTTTATATTGGAATTATGTTTTACAACGGTGAGTATCACGACGGAAATCATAAATGTTTTATCTCTAAAGAGTTATTCCAAAAAACACAAGGAGAAATGAACCGAAGAAGCAAACATTTTAAAAAGTCATACCGTTTTCCGTTTTTGGGACTCGTAAGGTGCAGCGAATGTGGCGCGGCAATCACCGCCGAGCAACACACGAAGTTCTACAAAACTACCAACCATAAAGTTACCTACGTTTACTATCGCTGCACCAAAAAACTTGGTCCTTGTTCTCAAATACCAATTACCAGTTTTGAGATGGAAGAACAAATAAGAAAGGTTGTTTCTGATGTGAGCTTGCCGCAAAGCTGGGCTGATAATTGGTTGAAATTTTTAGAACGGGACGAATTAATCGAGAAACAATCATCAGAAACAACTATCCAAAATCTCAAAACTGAAATGCAGGAAATAGATCGAAAGCAAAACACACTTTTGGACAGCTATCTCGATAGTGTCGTTGACCCCGAAACTTATAAAAGCAAGAAAAACGAAATGTTTGAATCAAAACTCAAATTACAAGAAGAAATCGCCAAAGTTGAGGAGACGGGTTCGAATTGGCTCGAACCTATGAGAGAATTTGTAAATTGCGCCTTACAGGCGCAAAAAATCGCGCGCGCAAAAAATAATTGCGAAGAATTAGCATTCTTCGCAAAACGTGTCGGCTCGAACTTCTTTTTATCTGATCGGCAGCTCGCGGCAGAATATAAAAAAGGCTTCTCGGCGCTCCGTGCGGGCGGCGGCGCAAGGAGCGCCTCCAACTCGACGGACTCTCTTTCTCTTTTGGTCGGGGTACCAGGAATCGAACCTGGACCGCACGGCCCCCAGCCGCGCATTCTACCACTAAACTATACCCCGGTAGAGAGTATTTTATACCCAAAATACCTTAGTTTGCACTAAAAATATTATTTTGGGGAATCATAATCTCTTGCGAGAGTTACAAACTCGAGTAAGAGGAGTATATCATAAGAAACCCTTGTTTTTACCAAATGCGTGTGATACAAGATAGTCAATGGCAAGAGGGAAAAGTGGATCTGCTGCAACCGAAACTTCAGGCAATAGCTCCGGTTCCCAGAAACTTCAGGCAATAAAATTGGCGATGGAGCAGATAGAAAAGCAATACGGCAAGGGGTCGATTATGAAACTTGGAGATAGACAGTCAGTAAAAGTAGACATTATTCCGACCGGGTCTATTGCTCTTGATTTAGCACTCGGAGTCGGAGGTCTCCCTCGCGGTAGAATAGTAGAAATTTATGGGCCTGAAGCTTCTGGGAAAACAACACTTGCTTTACACGTCGTCGCCGAGGCTCAAAAAAGGGGTGGCCAGGCTGCTTTTATTGATGCCGAGCACGCGTTGGACCCGGCCCGAGCCGAAACAATAGGGGTGAATCTGGATGACTTGCTCATGAGTCAACCTGATTCAGGGGAACAGGCCTTAGAAATCACCGAAACACTGATAAGATCCGGAGCAGTGGACGTAATTGTGGTCGACTCGGTAGCGGCTTTGGTCCCGAGAGCTGAATTGGAAGGAGAGATGGGGGACGCGGTTATGGGTATGCAGGCCAGGCTTATGAGTCAAGCTTTGCGCAAGCTTACAGGAGCTATCTCAAAGTCCAAAACTATTTTGATTTTTACCAATCAGCTTCGGCAAAAGATCGGTGTAATGTTTGGCAATCCCGAAACTACACCCGGAGGATTGGCTTTGAAATTTTACTCTTCAGTCAGGATCGACATTAGAAGAATCGATACGATTAAAGAAGGGGATAATGTGGTTGGAGTGCGAGCGAGGGTCAGGGTTGTAAAAAATAAAGTCGCCCCCCCGCTTCGGGTTGCTGAGTTTGACATAATGAATGATGAGGGTATTTCCAAAGCAGGTGGGTTATTGGATGTAGCTATAGAGCTTGGAATAATGTCCAAAAGCTCTTCATTTTATAACTATGCAGGCAAGACACTGGCCCAAGGCAGAGAGGGAGCGAAACAACATATTAAGGATAATCCCAAATTTGCCGAGGAATTGGAAAAGAAAATCCGTGAAACAGTTGCTTCGGGTAAAAAAATTCCGAAAGAGTTGGGAGATGAAGAAAAAGAGTAGTAAAAAACTCGAGGAATCCAAAAGCTAGACTTTCAAATAAGTCGTCAAATAACTATTAAAATCGTTCAAATGCACTTCCGGAGAAATCGGTTTGCGGCCCCCTTAATTGATCAGCAAATGTCTTCATAAAAATTTTTCGAATCCTTCTGTCTGGGATAATAACAATTGAATCAGAATCGATATGTGGGTAGTCATTTGGTGCATGAGAATTATTAGTATAATCGTGTTCGTATAAAGGATTCCAATCTATAGGAGCTCCTAATAACCTTTCGGCTAAATGAACTATTTTGTCATGATCGCCCAAATTAAGAACATTAACACCGGGCTGAGCGACGAAGGTTACATCTTGATCCGAATTTATACTTGGAGTGGTTCTTATTCTAACTCTACTGCCAGTTAATATTAGCCCAGCGAAATTATCATGGGCCGTTGATTTCAAATAAGCCGAAAGAACAAATCCTCCTGCCAAGAGCCTTAATCTCGCTGGTTTATCCTTCGGATTTCCAAGACCCAAGATGGTCATAGCTTTTTTTCTATCGTCACCAGGGTTGCTGGTAATGTTAATCGCAATTAATTGACTTACTCGTCCAGCAAGTTCGGTAAGTTGTATTTCTGTAGCATCTGCAACTTCTCGAGGTTTTATGATATTCTTATCAATCAAACTGTTTATTTTAACTGCTTCCTCATAAGCGCTACTGGTCGGATCTTCAATAGTAAGTTCAGTATATTCTTCAGGCATACTGTATTATTATATAGCCAATGTGTGTGATAACTTCAATACAACCTCAAAAAAATAAAAGAAATGTAAATGTCTACCTAGACGGAAGGTTCGGGTTCGGAATTGATCTTGTGAATTTTGTTAAGCTGGGTATCAAAATCGGACAGGAAGTTAGTGAAGAAAAAATTCTCGAGATAATCAAGAAGTCAGAACAGCAAAAAGCCTTAGATAAACTTCTGAGATTTGCAACATTGCGGCCGAGATCTCAAAAGGAGATTGAAAGTTGGCTTGGCAAATACAAGGTTCATCAAAGTATGCGGGATGAGTTTTTGGCCAAGCTTAGACATTTGGAACTTTTAGACGACAAAAAATTTACCCAATGGTGGGTTGAGCAGAGGCGAAATTTCAGGCACTTTGGGGACAAGCTGATTAAAATGGAGTTGATCTGGAAAGGGGTTGACAAATCTATAATTAACGACGTATTTGAGGGGAACAAAGATTCAAATGATCAAAAGAGTGATGCAATGTTAATTCTGAGTAGGAAATTACAACATCTGAGAAAAGTACCTCGTGAAAAGATGTATCGGAAACTTTTTGGATTTTTACAACGAAAAGGGTTTGATTATGAAGTCATTAAGCAGGCAATTGACGAATTACTTCTTAAAGAATAAAATAGGCGATAAGGAAGTAATATGCTGAAAAGTAAAGCGCAACAATTGCTTCAGCTAGTCGGTTAAATCTAGTTTCAACCGATACACTTCCTTTAATAGAAAGAAGTTTTTATGTCCAGTGACGATGTTAAATTAATATTAGAAGAAATTAAAAAAGATCGGAATAGACTCGAGAGGAAAGAAAAAGATCTTAAAGAGATAGAAGAGAAATTAACCTCAAAACTTGAGAAAGTGGCTTCACTGACTCGTGATGAAGCTAAAAAAGAGCTTTTGGACGTTATTCAAAAGAATTTAACGGTTGATATCGCCAAGAAAATCCGCCAAGGCGAGGAAAGGATAAAGCTTGAAGCCAGAGATAAGGCAAGAGAAATTTTAGCCGACGCAATGAAACATGGAGCGACAACCTATGTCGCCGAATATACTGTCTCGACAGTTTCTGTTGATTCCGAAGAAGCAAAAGGGAGGATAATCGGCCGTGAGGGAAGGAATATCAGGAGTTTTGAAAAGGAAACTGGTGTGGAAATTGAACTCGATGAAGGGAATGTAATCAGGCTTTCTTCTTTTGATTCTATTAGAAGGGAAATCGCAAGAAGATCGCTTGAGATTTTACTCAAGGATACGAGGATTCAGCCTTCAAGAATTGAAGAAGTGGTGCGACAGGTAAAATCCCAAATGGAAGATATTCTTCTTGAGGAGGGCAAAAAAATTGTTCAGGAATGTGGGGTATTTAATCTTCCGATCGAAGTTATAAAACTTATTGGCCGTTTTAAATTTAGAACTTCGTATGGGCAAAACCTGGGCCTTCATACAATTGAGGAGACAAAAATTGGGGTAGCCATTGCTGCAGAGATCGGTGCGAACACAGAGGTCGTTAGACTTGGTTGCCTCTTGCACGACATTGGTAAGGTGGTTACCGATGTCGAAGGTAACCATGTTGACGCCGGGGTTACGACCGTAAAGCGTTTCGGCTTTCCTAAAGAAGTTGTAGCAGCCGTTTCCGAGCACCATGAAGATAAGCCGTTTTCGTCGACAGAATCTGTGATTGTTTGGATAGCTGACGCGATTTCAGGTTCCCGGCCGGGTGCGCGCTACGAGCCGTATGAAAACTATGTCAAAAGAATGACCAAAATAGAAGAAATATCTGGAAGCTTTTCTGGTGTGGAGCAAGCGATTGCCTTTCAGGCAGGGCGCGATGTAAGAATTATTGTCAGGCCCGAGGAAGTGGAGGAAGACAAATTGACAGTTCTTGCAAATGACATAGCCAGAAGGTTGGAGAAAGAAGCCGAGTATGCCGGACAGGTCAAAGTTACTGTAATTAGGGAAACAAGGGCCCAGGCCACAACTGCGGCAAAATAAATCTTCAAACTTGACAAAGGAAATTCTTTAAATTATGCTTGTGGCTGTAAATATCTATGACAAAAAGAGAGTTAATCGAGTTAGTTGCCCGCAAATCGCACCTTACTAAAAGGGCGACGGAGGAATGTTTAGACGTTTTTCTATCTGAAATTGGGCGAGTTTTGGCAAAAGGAGAGAAGAGGGTTGTATTATCCGGCTTTGGAACTTTTCGGGTGATTCCCGTTAAGTCTAAAACGGTTAAAATTCCAAATACTGAAAAGTTTGTAACGATTAAGTCGCATAGATCTCCTAAATTCACTCCGGGTAAAAAATTCAAAAGAGCTATAGCCCGGTGATATACTTTGACTAATGGGTCCTTCGATCAGGGTTAATCGCTTAACCAAAGATTTTGACGTAACAATAAGAGAACCTGGCTTGTCCGGAACGATCAAGAGTTTGCTTAAGCCCAGAAAAAAAAACGTTCACGCCTTAAAACAGGTTTCGTTTAGTATTGACAAAGGTGAACTTGTTGGTTTTATTGGTCCTAATGGCGCCGGCAAAACGACTACGCTCAAAACTCTTTCGGGGTTGCTTTATCCGACCAGTGGCCATGTATGGGTGGAGGGATACGATCCTTGGGAGCGCAAGAGTGAGTTTTTAAAAGGAATTACACTTGTGATGGGGCAAAAAAACCAACTGTGGTGGGATTTACCTGCGGTTGAAACATTCGAACTTAACAGGGTAATTTATGAGGTTTCCAAAAAGGACTACGCTGAAAACTTAAACGAGTTGGTGAGTCTTCTTGATGCCAAGAAATTTCTTAATATTCCGGTCAGAAGACTTTCATTAGGGCAAAGAATGAGGTTGGAGCTGATTGCGGCTCTGATACATAAACCCAAAGTATTGTTTTTGGATGAACCTACGATTGGTTTGGATGTCGTAGCCAGTCAAAAAATGAGAGACTTTATAGCAAGTTACAATAAGAAATACCAGGCAACCATTGTTTTGACGTCGCACAATATGAGCGACATAGCTAATCTCGCAAAAAGAGTAATAGTAATTGCCGATGGAGTAATTATTTTTGATGGGGGGCTTGGTGAGCTTGTAGCACTTTATGCCAAAGATAAGATAATTAAGCTTGTCCTGTCTGACGATGGCGACTACAAAAAACTGGAGAAGATTGGGAAGGTAAAGGAGATTGCGATCCCAAAAGTAGAAATTGTAGTGCCCAGAAGCACGGCGGCGCTGGCGGCGTCTGAGATACTTCAAAATTTTGCAGTCGAGGATCTTACTATCGAAGAAGAGCCGATAGAGAGTGTGATTCGTAGAATTTTCAGCGGCGAGGTCAAAAAACCCGGTCTAAGAAAAAGGAAGAATGGATAAGTATATCGCGATTTTTAAAATTTCTTTCGCCCAGGAGTTTGTATACAAATTGAATTTCCTCATGTGGCGCCTGCGCAATGTCATGCAGGTTTTTTTGGTTTTTTTTCTTTGGGATGCAATCTTTTCGGACCCGCGCTCGTCGGTTTTTGGTTATAACCGTTCAACCATTTTGACCTATGTCTTTGGGTTAATTATAGTTAGATCCGTTGTTTTATCAGCAAGATCAGTTGACGTCGCCGGCGAAGTTAGCCGCGGTGACCTTTCCAATTATTTGATCAAGCCAATCAGCTATTTTAAATATTGGTTGACCAGAGATCTTTCAAGCAAAACGCTTAATTTGCTTTTCGCAGTTTTTGAGGCGTCGGTTTTGATGGTGATACTAAAACCGCCGTTTTATCTGCAGACTCACTTTGTGCAGTTACTGCTTTTTGCATTGGCAATTTTTATAGCAATTTTGCTGTTTTTTTTACTGATGTTTCTTTTTAGTTTGTTTCCTTTGTGGTATCCTGAACAAGCTTGGGGGGCGTCGTTTCTGCTTTTTATTTTTGTAGATTTTTTGGGTGGCGGTATTTTTCCTCTCGACGTGTTGCCAGCGAATATCCAGAGTGTTTTATATCTTACTCCCTTTCCATATTTAATGTTTTCGCCGTTACAGATTTATTTGGGGAAATTTGCCACGCCTTTGGCAGTGGAAAGGGTGCTTTTAGGGTCACTGTGGGTCGCCATACTGGTTTTTGTGGTAGGTAAGGTCTGGAAGCTGGGGCTAAAAGTTTATAGATCGGAGGGCAGATGATGCCTAAAAGAATAAAAAGATACTTGACGGTTTGGTGGATGATGAGCAAAAACTCATTTTTGGCGGTTTTTTATGTAAAGATTGCTCTATCAATATTTTTGACGGGAAAACTGCTGCGGTTTGGATTCTTTTTGGTATTTATGTTTTTTTTGCTAAAAGGGTCAGGTGGCCTGGCGGGATACACTCTTAATCAGTCGATATTTTTCTTCTTGACCTTTAATCTTGTTGATGTCGCGTCTCAGTTTTTATTTCGCGAAGTATATAGATTTAGACCACATTTGGTTTCCGGAGATTTTGACCTGACTTTGGTAAAACCGCTAAGCCCGTTATTTAGGAGTTTGTTGGGCGGTGCTGATGTAATCGATTTAATAACAATTCCGCCTTTAGTTCTGGCGGTAATTTATGTAGGCGGCCTTTTAGGCCCATCCGTGTTGAATGCTGTGTACTACTTACTGCTTTTGGTAAACGGCCTTGCTCTTGCCGCTGCATTCCACATCTTTGTACTCGGATTTGGGGTAATTACGCTGGAAGTGGATCACTTGGTTTTTATATATCGCGACTTGGTTAATTTGGGTAAATTGCCTGTAGACATCTATCGTGAGCCGATTAAGTCGGTCATAACATACCTTATCCCGGTTGGATTAATGGTAACTTTGCCCGCAAAGGCGCTGATGGGTTTGGTCAGCCCGGTGGGAATTATTACGACACTTGGGATAAGTGTGTTAGCTTTATTTGCCGCAAACAGGTTTTGGCAGTTTGCTTTGACAAAATACACAAGCGCGTCAAGTTGATGAAGAAAATAGTTTATACGAAACACGCCGAAGGGAAACTTGAGAGATTAAGGAGGGTTGGCTCTAAAGTTTCGAAAAATCTGGTTGCAGAGACTGTTTTCGAACCGGAGAATATTGATTTCGAAATTGACTATCCAAAAATTATTGCTTCTCGCCCATTAGATAAGCTGCACATCCTCAGAGTTGTTTTTAGATATGAAGATGATAAAATTATAATCGTAACTTTGTATCCAGCAAGGAAAGGCAGATACTATGAAAGCAAAAAAAACTAAAAGTGGATATCCAGAGTTTGTTTATGAAAAAGAAGATGATGTTCTGAATATTTGGTTATCTAAGAGGAAAATCGATTATGCGGAGCAATCAGGCGACGTCATTATACATTTTACCAAAAACAGCGAGCCGGTTTACATTGAAGTGCTTGACGCCTCTAAATTTCTTCGGGTACAATCCCGTGCTTTACCAAAAGACCTAAGGGAGACACTTTTTGTTGCCTGACATGGCAGAAGCTTTTTGTAATCTGCTTTGACCAAGTACACCAGCGCGTCAAGTTAATCATGCAAAAACTACTGGTAATTTGCGGTCCTACCTCAACAGGGAAAACGAAATTGGCCCTACACCTTGCCAAGAAGTATAACAGTGAACTTATTTCTGCCGACTCCAGGCAGGTTTATAAAGGAATGAATATCGGAACAGGCAAGGAATTGCCAGCAAATTCAAAATTTAAGATCCAAAGTTCAAAATTGCCAGGATATTATGAAATCAACGAGGTTAGGGTTTGGGGTTACGATCTTGTTCCCCCCACTCGCTCTTTTAGCGTCGCACAATATAAAAAAATAATTGACAAAGTGTTACTCACTATATTTAATCGCAAGAAATTACCCATACTTGTAGGCGGGACAGGCCTTTACATTAAAGCGATCATTGACGACATTTCTACGCTTGGCGTACCAAGAAATACTAACCTTCGAAAAAGTTTGCTAAATAAGACTTCAGACGAACTTTATGCTTTGCTGTCGCAATTTGACCCCATAAAGTCAGCTTCGTTAAATGTTTCGGACAAAAAGAATCCCAGAAGACTGGTTCGCGCAATAGAAGTGGCTAGTCGCATCAACAAGCTTAGTGAAATTAAACCTAAAAAGATTAATTACAATTTGTTATTAATCGGTCTGATATTGTTTAGGCAAGATCTGTACAGCAAGATTGCTAAGCGAGTAGATCGGCGAATTGACCAGGGAATGGAAACGGAAATTCAAAAACTAATTAGTTCGGGAGTAAGATGGGGCAATCAGTCAATGAGTGGTATGGGCTATAAACAATGGGAGGGATACTTCAGCAAGAAAGAGAGTTTAAAAAAAGTGATCGATAAGTGGAAGGTAGCCGAGCGGAGTTATTCCCGGAAGCAGATTGCTTGGTTTAAAAAGGATAAAAGAATAACCTGGTTTGACATTGCTAACAAAGGTTATCCTCAAAATGTGGAAAGCTTGGTAAGAAAATGGTATAAAGAAACAAGCTAAGTTATGCACCAAAAAATTGAAATTTCACATAAGACTATCATTTTTACGGTTCTTTTCTTGGTGTTCTTGTGGTTTCTCTATTTTATTCGCGACATTATTTTTTTGGTTTTCGTTGCAATACTTATTTCAACGATATTAAACCCAATAGTTAAAAAGATTCATAAGTTTAGAATACCCCGTGCATTTGCGGTGATAATTGTTTATCTATCGGGACTTGCCTTTTTGATTTTCGCCTTAGGTACTGTTCTGACTCCGCTTGTGGAGCAGACAAGAAATTTTACTAATAACTTCCCTCTTTACTTGGAGAGGTTGCAAATACCTGAAAGTGTGGTTAATCAAATTGCCAATGAGATTACTTCGCAGTTTGGAAGCATCTCTTCACAACTACTTAGGCTTGGTGTTTCAATTTTTTCAAATATATTGACAATTTTTGCAGTTTTGGTTATTGCTCTTTATCTGCTTATTACGCGGGAAAAAATTGACAAACAGCTCTATTCCATATTGGCCGCCGACAAGGCTAAAAAGATCGAAAGAGTGTTGAATCAGTTGGAGAAGGATCTGGGTGGCTGGACCAGAGGGGAATTATTGCTCATGTTTATGGTGGGGTTTACGACTTATTTGGGTTTGACTATTTTAGGTATCCCTTTTGCCGTTCCTCTGGGTGTGCTTGCCGGTTTGTTGGAAGTTGTACCAAATCTTGGCCCCGTGGTTGCAGCTATTCCTGCAACTATAGTGGGGTTTGCCATCTCCCCTATCAGTGGTTTTGCGGTTGTCGCACTTTCATTTTTAGTCCAGCAAGTGGAAAATTATGTTTTTGTTCCAAAAGTTATGGAAAAGTCTGCCGGCATTAATCCCGTCGTGACACTGCTTGCGCTTTTGATTGGTTTTCGACTTGCAGGGGTTTCTGGGGCAATTCTGGCTGTTCCTGTAGTTATAACTCTTAGGGTAATAATTAAAGAATATTACCCGCCCACTGCTTCTCTTAAAGATCGATAATATTGCGTAAATCTGCTATAATATGCCCACTCTGGAGGAAGGGCAATCGATCGCCAACAGCTACGCGGTTGTGGGCGGTAGGAAAGTCCAGGCAGCTCAAGGCAGGGTGGTCGTCGTAAGGCGGCACGCGAAAGCGCTAGAAAGTGCCACAGAGACAACGACTCATCTTGGACCTAACCGGTCTAAGAAAGAGGGTGAAAAGAGGAAAACCTCCCCGCTGCAACCTCCGAATGGGGCGTTTGCTTGCCTACGCAAGTAGAAGGTAGCCTTGCCGAGCCCCGAAGCTTGAGGGCATAGATTGATGATTGCCATAAACAGAACCTGGCTTACTATCCTCCGGAGCCAAAAAAACTCACCACATGGTGGGTTTTTTTGTGGATGAGAATCATATTTTTGCGCGACAGCCAAAAGACCCACTCCTTGAGGAAAGTTTATGTGTCTTAATACTTTGTTCTCGACTGCGAGAATATACTTGAAAATAAAATTAATAAAAGGGTTCACTTTGTTAAGTGATAAGTTTTTAAATAAGATAGCAGCTGGTAGTAAAGAAAAGTTCATGAATGAGAGCTTTGCAACTCTAAACCCTGCCCTTTCCAATTTTTCCCCGATCTCGCTTTTTGAGTATCTGTGGCGGGTGTGGACTTTTTGATCATGTTCGCTGAAAAGCCAGTTGTTGGCTGCAACTCTTAGAATCAAAAATCCCTTGGGTTGTATAACTCTGTAAAACTCCTTTATAGCTAGTTTGTCGTTGACACCTTTGTGGTATAAAACATCAATTGAAGTGACGATGTTGAATGAGCTGGCCTTAAAAGGCAGTTTATTAATGGACGCTTTTATAGCATTTATACCTCTTTGTTGACAAAATTTTATAGCCTCCGAACTTATATCGACACTTGTTACGCGGCCGTATTGTTTCAATTTTTTACTTAGGAGTCCAGTACCGCAACCAGCGTCTAAGATGGTGACCGGTGTCTTGTGACCGGGGATTAGCGATTTGACTACGGAAATTACTAAG
Source organism: Candidatus Woesebacteria bacterium RIFCSPHIGHO2_02_FULL_42_20 (assembly GCA_001792535.1). Taxonomy (GTDB): domain Bacteria; phylum Patescibacteriota; class Microgenomatia; order UBA8517; family UBA8517; genus 2-01-FULL-39-21. The sequence continues at coordinate 70,142 of MGGS01000013.1, forward strand.
TTGTGCAAAGCAACATAATAAAAATGAGTGCTTTCGTTCTCAAATAACTTTTCGTATTCCGATACTCTCACTTTTTCAATAGAAACAATTTTACCCACAGCATGATAAGTTCTTTGAAAGTTGAAACAATTCGATTGAATCTGAAAAATTGTGATTTCCCGTAACGCCTTTGATAGTGGTGGATTGAAACTTGGCGGAATTTGGCTCCTGCAAGCTGACACTTTTTGACCAATTCTACACAGACTGCCCCCGAATTTGAAGTCAATGTTATTTTGTCGATTATTTTTTTTCTAATGAGTCTGAAATCACAGTCAACGTCGTAGGTGGGAAGCCAAAAAAGCCAACGGGCGACAAAGCTGTAAAGATTGCCTACGAATATGCGGTATGTGGGATCTCTCCTAGTCATTTTTATTCCGTTTACAAAGTCGGTATCAGAAGTCATTAGATTTGCAAGGATGGGTAGTTCGTGTACATCGTATTGACCGTCACCGTCGGTATAGAAAATGAGGTCCTTTGTGGAATTTGTAAACCCACTTTTTAAAGTACCCCCATATCCCCGGTTAGTCTCGTGAAAAACGAGTTTTAGCTTTGGATAACTTTTCTTAAGTTTTTTTAGCACCTCTCTACTTTTGTCTTTGGAATCGTCATCGACAACAATTACTTCGAAGTTACGTGTGATCTTGGGGAGGACAAGAAAAGCGTCTCTGACCAAGGTACCAATATTTGTTTCGTCGTTGAAGCAGGGGAAAAAGACCGAAATGCTGACCATAAGATTCTATAATAGCTCTAGCAATTTATAATCGTAAGGGGCAGTTGTAATCGTTTGTATGACTGTATCAAATTTCTGCGGATTTTCTGTAATTATTAAATAGCCTTTGAATCTTGAAATGTCGTCATAACTTTTTATCCACCATTCGTTAATTTTGCCGCCGCTTTGGCTTGCGACAGTTACTTCATTCAGGCCTGAATAGTATAAAAAGGATGAAAAATCCGGGCTATCCAATACTATTTTAGTTTGAGGACTATAGTTCATTTTAATAAACTTTCCCAATTCAGCGCTGATGTATGATTTATCCGGATTTTCTTTATCTAAATTTTTGATCGAATTAAGTTGTAAGATGATCAGCAAAGATAAAATAAGAATATATTTTTTGTTAAGGCTGGAGGTAGAAAAGCCAGCGATCAGCGAAGCGAATGGATAAAGAGGTAACAAGAACCAGCCCAACTTGTCAGCCAGGAGATTTAGGGGCAAGGCGAGTGTGATAACTGACAAAGTTAGGAACAAAAGAGCTTTATTTTTAAAATTTTTTACAAAGTGAAAAATAATAGGAATAAACCAGAATCCAATATCTCTTATGAACACTTTGGTTAATGTGGTGTCCAACATCGGCTCTTTCCAGCTTAAATTTCCGGCAAACAGATCGGTAATGTATGATTTAACAAACTCTTCACCAAACTTTAATGATCCAAGAGCAAACCACCACAGGGATGCAATTAGTAATACGGAAATAAGCTTAATAATTTTTTTAACCTCTTTTTTACCGAGTAAAAATTCAAATAGCATAATCCAGGCTAAGGGGAAAAAACCGAATACTAAACCCTTTGTTAAAATGGCACCGGCCAAAAACACACCCGATACAACTGGTGACCTGTTTATATAAAAGTAAAACGAGAGTATAGAAAACAGTGTAAGTAGTGCGTCCAGATTTCCATGGCTGAACCTTTCCACGACCTGTCCAAGAGTAAGAAAGATAATTGCCGCAACTAAGCCTGTTTTATAATTGAATAGTTTTTTACCGATTAGATAAATCAGTGTTGGTATTAGAGTTGCCGCTGACACACTAACAAATCTTGCTTGCCATTCCCCTGGACCGAAGATTTTTAGAATAGGGTAAGTAAGCCAGAAATACATCGGAGGTTTGTCAAAGTAATATCGGCCGTTCCAAAATGGCATCAAAAGTCCGGTGTTATTTATGGCCATGTTTTCGCTAATTTCCCCGTACCAGGCCTCATCCCAATTTCTTAATGGAAATTCGTTTATTGAGCGGAAGAATGCAAATATGGAAAGTAAAGTTAAGGCAATTAAAGGCCATCTGTTGTTTCGAAGTTTCACGCAAATATCTTACTCAAGACGTGAGAATGTTACAATACTTTCATGAAACTTGTTGTTCAAAGAGTAAAAAGAGCGGAGGTTAAGGTGGGCAATAAAGTTGTTGGGAAAATTGGCAAGGGGTTGTTTATTTTAGTGGGAATTGGAAAAGCTGATACAGCGAAAGAAGCAAATGCTTTGGCGGCGAAATTAGAGAAGATGAGAGTGATGAGCGATCCCACTTCGCCGAGGCTTCGAGGGGCAAGTGGGAAAGATAAAATGAACTTTAGTGTACGAGACGTAGGAGCGGAAGTTTTGGTTGTTTCTCAATTTACGCTTTATGCAAATACCGCGGATGGAAATAGACCTTCGTTTATAGAAGCGGCTGATCCGAAAAAGGCAAAGGAAATCTACGAATACTTTATAGACGAACTCAAGAATTTGGGTTTAAAAGTTGAAACAGGAAGTTTTGGAGAATATATGAATATAAAAACAGAACTTGACGGACCTGTTACTATAGTACTCGAAAGTTAATGGCCGCTAAAGCAAAACAGATTTTGTCTAAAGTCTTTACCCTGATCGCTGTTATATCCCTTTTAACAGTGTTCGGTTCAGGGTCTTTTATGGCTGGTTTTAAGCTTGGAGCGCAAAGCGAGGCTTTAAAGCCACCTGACACAGGTACCCCTTCACCGACGGTTTTGCCTATGCCAGTTGCAACCTTGATTCCAACCTTGACCCCTAAAATACAAAATACTAGTCCCAATACGCAAACGTGGGGCGGGCCTGATTTATGGGAAGCTGTGAATAAAAGGCGGAAAGACTTCGGTGTTAATGAGCTTGCCAGCAAATCGGAGCTTTGCACAATTGCCTCAATTCGATTAAATGAACTGTTGGAATTGGGTAAACTTGATGGACATGAAGGGTTTTCTGACATGCCGGAGAGGCGGCCTGACCTGAAGTGGATTTATGATAAATATAATTTGTCGGAATTTTTGGTTTCCGGAGCGCAAAGCGCCAGTGAGGCAGTTTCTTTGTGGGAAAACACGTTGGGACACAAAAAACTGCTTAACGGTGGTGAGTATGTCTGGGGCTGTATTTATGCCCAAAATGGCTTCGGAGTCGCGATAACTGCTTATTAGATTAACTTGTTTTTCTTTAGAAAGCCCTCCAGTTTTTTCTTTGTGGGACACTGCCGCCCTACGGATACAAAAAGACGGTTAGTGTCTTTCCAATATTTTTTTGGCAGAATTTTTATCAGTTCACGCTCTGTTTGCTCTGGGGAACTTGTTTTCACCCAGCCGAGAAGGTTGGATATTCGATGGACATGGGTATCGACGGCTATTGCCGATACACCAAAAGCGCGGTTGATAACTAAGTTGGCAGTTTTTCTGCCGACGCCCGCAAGAGTCATTAGGCCTTCCCTTGTGTTTGGTATTTTTCCGTTAAATTTCTTTAAGATGATATTTGATAAGAGCTTTAGCTGTCTAGTTTTGGTTTTATAGAATCCGACCGGGTATATTAGTTTTGCAATTGATCTGATTTCTAATTTACCTAATTGCTCTAAGTTTGGTGCTTTTGCAAACAGGCGCTTAGACGCTTCCAAAGTTACCTCGTCGCGTGTTCGCGATGAAAGCATTGTTGAAATAAGTGTTGTGTAAGGGTTTTTGCCAAAAATTTCCAGAGGAACATGTTCGTAATGTCTTTTGAAGACGTTAAATGTTTTTGAGAAGTCATGCTTCACGGAAAGATTATACAACAAAAGGCCCGCGCCAGGCGGATACCTTTTGTTTTTTGTAATCTAAGATTTGAAGTTACCCTCCAATCTTAAACATGGTTGTGCCACAAACTTCGCACTTACCTTTCTTTGCTTTCTTCCCGTTCTTCATGGTGACATCCACCAAGTCCTTACCTTCTCTTTTAGCACGACATTTTACACAGTACATCGACATCAATTATCACCTCCCTCCACGTAGCCTAACTAAGTATAGCATTAGTTCTAAGCACAAAATAAGGCTAGCGAGCAGCAATGATTTAAGTAGCTCCCTTTTATGGCTCACGGCTAATCGAGGAATTGCCGATGTTTTGACGTTATTAGGCTTACTCGGGCTGGTAATAGCTTTGGATTTGGTAGTTTGCTTTTCCCCCTTGACAGCAGGCTTCCATCTGACCAGAAAGTCGTAATTAACTTCCTCTTTTTGTCTTCGTGTCCGTTTCGCCATCTTCATGATCTAATCTCTCGATATAAAATACATTCTTGACACTTATTTATCAAGATTGTGTATACTCCATAGCAAAGATAAGTGTCTGGACAAACAATAATATTAATAGCAATAGCGGTTTGGTTGCTGGCCCTGAGTGTGGTCTTTTATTGGATTTTGAGGCATTACCTAAGATTGGTGAAGGGGGCAAAAGAAGGTAATTTGAAGAAGATTCTGGATAATATAGTTGACTTGGAGACCAAAAACAGGAAAGATATATTAAGGCTTGAAAAAGAGCTTATTTCTTTTAGAGCGGCGAGCCAGGTTTTTGTACAAAAAGTGGGGCTTGTTAGATTTAACCCGTTAGGTGACTTTGGAGGCGAACACAGCTTTTCGCTGGCGATTTTAGACGGTAACGATAAGGGGTTTTTGGTGACAAGTATTCACGCAAGGGAGCGAACAAGGGTGTATGTTAAGCCTGTCAAAAATGGCAAAAGTAAGTATAAACTTTCCAAAGAGGAAGAAAAAGCTTTAAATGAGGCTCAAAAAAATGGTAATTATGAAGCTTAAAGAATTATTAGGATCGGGGAAGGCGACTTTGGTGTTGGGTCTGTTGGGGTTGTATTTGTTGTCGGCCGGGACCTCTTGGGCGGTTTTTAGTTTGCTTGGGGAAAGCCCTGCCGGCAATGTTTTTGTGGATGTGGGAGAGCTTGAGTCTACCCGGTCCCAAATTATGCAATTACCAAAAACGGAAAGTTGTCCGATAAATGGGAAATTGTATACAAAGCCAGAAAAAGCGATTTGGGAAACCCGACGGCCAATTGCGGCGATGATCGAAAATCACGCTGACTCGCGCCCCGTACAGGGATTGTCACGGGCCGATGTGGTTTATGAGGCAGTAGCCGAGGGAGGGATAACCAGGCTTTTGGGAGTTTTTTATTGTGGTGCGGCCGGCAGCGAGGTGGAAATCGCACCTGTTAGATCCGTTCGAGTATATTTTGTTGACTGGGCTTCAGAATACAGCGAATTCCCGATTTTTATGCATGTCGGAGGAGCCAATGACTTCGGAGGCTTTGGTGACACGGCAAAAGAAGCTCGCGCATTGGAACTATTAGCTTCAATGGGCTGGAGAGTTCCGGGTGGAAACGACTTTGATACAATCTATGATTCTGGCTTCCCGGTTTTTTACAGAAATCCGGATAGGCTGGGGCACCCAATTGCTACGGAGCACACAATGGTTGCAAATCTAGACAGAGCGTACGATGAAGCAGTTGACCGTGGATTCGCAAATAAAGACACCAGAGGTGATAGCTGGGATAAAGTCTTTATTCCTTGGAAGTTTTTTGAAGACAAACCGCTTTCCAGCCCGAAAGTGAGTGAAGTTTCATTTGAGTTTTGGTCGGATAGTCCGGATTACGACGTTAAATGGGTTTATGACAGTCAATCAAATAGCTATAAACGCTTTAATGGTGACAAATCGTATGTTGATCTGGAGTTTGATAATGTGCAGTTGACAAGTAAGAATGTCGTTGTGATGAGCGTAGTTGAACGCGGCCCCGTTGACAGGAATAAGCACATATTATATACAACAGTTGGTAAAGGAAGCGCTTTGATCTACCAAAATGGCGACGAAATAAAGGCCACGTGGGAAAAGAAAAGCAGGACCGACAGAACCAGGTTTTATGACTCGGCCGGGAAAGAAGTGAGCTTTGTAAATGGCGAGATTTGGATTGAAGTGGTTCCTAAAGGAAATAAAATAAACACAAAATAAGTGGTATAATCAGTTGTGACTGCCTCATGGGAAGAAAATGGCCGATCTTTCAGACATAATAACTTCAAAAGTTAGAATAAAAGTATTGAGGCTTTTTTTTGCAAACCCGACGGAGATGTACCATGTACGGGGAGTCGTGCGTGAGGTCGGTGAGGAAATAAACGCCGTACGGCGCGAGCTGGAAAGATTAGAGAAAGCGGGAATCCTCAAAAAAGAAGCCAGGGGAAATAGAATTTACTATTGGGTGCGCATCGACTATTCGATGTTTGGTGACCTTGTTTCGATGGTTGCAAAGTCCACTGGTCTTGGATTTCAGATTCTTTCCAATAAGTCTAAATTGGGTAAAATTGCCTTTGCAATGTTTTCTGGTAGGTTTGTAAGGTACAAGAAAAGAAAAAGAGACGAAGATGTGGATATTTTAATTGTAGGCGAGGTTACAATGCCTGAACTGGCCGCCGTTATCCGGGCTGAGGAGGCCAGGAGGAATGTGGAAATAAACTATACAGTTATGAGCAAGGAAGAATTTGAGTTTAGAAAAAAAAGAAGAGACCCTTTTGTTCAAAGTATATTGCTGGGTAGTCGTGTAATGTTAATTGGTGACGAAGAAGACCTTGTTTCGTAAAAACCGATTCCCCTTTTACCATGAAGAAGATATTGTTTATTATGTTTCTGACTGTTTTGGGGCTCGTGGTCGATTTGCCGATCCAGCCAGGGATTAATTTCAAACTTGGGAGCTTTGCTGTCCAGAGAAAGTTGGATTTGGTCTTAGGCTTGGACCTTGCAGGTGGGAGCCATTTAGTTTTTGAAGCTCAGGCCGGGAATTTGGACCCGGAGAAAAAAAAGTTGGCACTTGATGGGCTCAAAAATATTGTTGAGCGGAGAGTCAACTTATTTGGGGTCTCTGAGCCCAATGTTTTGCTTTCTTCTTTTGAAGGTAATGATCGGCTTATTGTAGAGTTGCCGGGTGTCAAAGACACCAAAGAAGCAATAAACATAATCGGTAAAACTGCAAAGCTCGAGTTTGCCACGTTTCAAGGTGAAGGTGAAGATTTTCAGATTGTACCTACCGACTTGTCGGGGGCAGATCTTACCGACGCCAGAGTTAGTTTTGACCAGACTTCCGGTCGGCCCGTAGTCTCAATTCAATTTAATAGCGAAGGCGCCGAGAAGTTTTCGAGAATAACCGAAGAAAATATTGGGCAACCATTAAGTATTTTACTGGATGGCGAGATAATTTCTTCCCCGATAGTTCAAGAAACGATAACCGGCGGGGCGGCACAAATATCGGGAGATTTTACGTTGGATGAAGCCCGAAACTTTGCCATCCAACTGTCAAGCGGGGCCCTCCCTGTTTCAATTAGTGTTGTGGAAGAGCGGACAATTGGGCCGACTTTAGGTGAGGAATCGGTTCAAAGAAGTGTTGAAGCCGGGCTTATTGGCCTTGCAATGGTATTGCTTTTTATGATAGCCAGCTATGGAAGGATGGGAATTGTGGCAAGTTTCGGGTTAATTATTTTTGGGATACTTTCACTCGCGCTTTATAAGCTGATACCCGTGGTAATCACGCTTCCCGGGATTGCAGGGTTTTTGCTTTCTGTCGGAATGGCTGTCGACTCCAACATCTTAATTTTTGAGAGGTTTAAAGAGGAGAAAATAAAAAGGAACACCAGAGACGCTTTGGAGGAATCTTTTGGGAGGGCGTGGGATTCCATAAGAGACGCCAATATCGCAACATTGATCACTGCTTTTATTTTGGCAAACCCCTTTGATTGGAGTTTTTTGCACACATCAGGGCCGGTTAGAGGATTTGCGATAACTTTGGCGCTTGGTATTGCAATAAGTTTATTTACCGGCGTTTTTGTCTCAAGAAATCTTTTAAGGTTGTTTATCCGGAGATGAGATATGAACTGGATGAAATATAAATATTTTTATTTTTTGGTTTCCGCTCTCTTTGTCGGTTTGGGAATATATTCGCTTGTCCGGTGGAATCTCAATTTCGGTATAGATTTTACCGGAGGGGCGCTTATTGAGTATAGATTTGCCAATGAAATATCAACTGAAACTGCTTTGGGTAAAATTGAAGAAACCGGCATCAAAATATCGACGGTCCAGGAGACGAGTGATAGAAGCTATTTATTTAAATCGGGGAACTTGCAGAGTGGGGACCGTGAAAAAATTAAAGACGCGTTGGTCAAGGAATTCGGTGACGGAATCGACGAGATTAAATACGAAAATGTCGGCCCTTCCATAGGCAGCGATTTGCTTAAAAAAACTGCTTATGCGATTGGCATTGCATCGGTAGGCATTTTACTCTGGGTAGCGTTTCAGTTTAAAAGTGTCAAATACGGTGTCTGTGCGGTTTTAGCTATGTTTCATGACAGTTTTATATTAATTGGCATGTTTTCACTGTTGGGGCATAGATTTGGTGCAGAAGTTGATTTTTTGTTTGTTACGGCGCTACTTACGACTCTGTCTTTTTCGGTCCATGACACAATAGTGGTTTATGACCGTATACGCGAATCGCAACGCAAAATTGGAGGAAGTATAACAGAAGTTTCAAATGTAGCATTGTCGGAAACAATGGTGCGTTCTTTGAATAACTCGTTTACTATAATATTTATGTTGGTTGCATTGATACTGCTTGGCGGAGTCACTATCCGCTGGTTTGCCGTCGCGCTTTTGATCGGCACAATCTCGGGTACCTACTCTTCCCCTTTCGTCGCAGTCCCTCTGCTTGTCGTCTGGGACCAAGTTGCTTCGAAGTTAAGAAGGCGATGACTTGAGTTTTTTAAGTAAAACTTCTCTTTTATTTTCCAATTTTTTCTCAACTACATCTTCAAAAAGTTTGTTCAAAATTTCACCGACTTTCGGCCCGGGTTTTAGATTTAATTCTTTCATCACGTCGTTGCCGTCAATTTTAAGATCTCGGATACTAAAGGGCTGTTTTTGAACTTCAATTAATCTTCTTTTAAATTCCTCAAGTCTCCACGAAGTTTCTCTTGCCCCCCCGCCCAGTCTGTCGGCAACGCGCAGGGCCAGTATGTCAGGAATGTTTTCTACACCTACATTTTTAATAAATCTCCGGAGTGCTGCGTCTGTTTGATGCTCGTTAACCGAAAACATATGCCAGCGGACAAGTCGAAGCAACTTTTCTTTATCGATATTTGCAAGCCGGAGTTTGTCGGCGATTTTTGAAGCAATTTTTGTGCTTACCATTTCATGGTTATAAAAGGTGATTGTCCCGTCTGGAAGCTTTTTGTGGGTTTTGGCTTTACCAATGTCGTGAAGCAAGGTTGCAAAACGAGTGATCGGATCGGCCGATTGGCAGTTTTTTAAAGCCATTACAAGGTGGGTTCCCACGTCATAGAGATGATGTCTGCCGGGGGACTTTTGCTCCACGCCAAAATTTTCTTCAAATTCGGGCAACACTTCATGCATAAGGGAGGAGTTCTTTAAAATCATAACACCTTCATAGGAGTAACTTGCAGAAAGTGTTTTCAAAAGTTCATCACGGATTCGCTCAGCGGCAATTTGATTAATTAAACCGGAGTGAAGCTTCATTGCTTCGAAAGTATTTTCTTCAATGGTAAACCCAAGTTGTGCAGCAAATCTCACTGCGCGCATCATACGAAGAGCGTCTTCGCTAAACCTTTCAGTGGGGTCTCCGACCGCGCGGATGACCCTGTTTTTTATATCGTTTTGGCCACCGAAAAGGTCGATGATTTCATAGTTATCGTTTAACTTTAATGCCAGAGCATTGATTGTAAAATCCCGCCTTTGAAGATCTTCCTCTAAAGTTTTTCCCCAAAATACTTTATCGGGCCGCCGGTGATCACTGTATCCATGCTCTGTTCTGTATGTTGTTATCTCGTGAGGTTTAAAGTTTTCGCTTTTGATGCCGACTGTCCCGTATTTGTTGTCGTAAAAGGAGTCTTTAAATAGTTTTTGAATGTCCTCGGGCTTGGCGTTAGTTGTAAAATCCCAATCGTTTGATAGTTTTCCCATAAGCAGGTCTCTTACAGCGCCGCCAACGATATAAACTTCAAATCCTTTACTTTCGATTTTTTTGCAAATTTCGACTACTTCTTCTGGTAACTTTGTTTCCATTAAGTTAAATTATACGATATGAAGGCTATTAAGTGGAAGGTTTTGGGAAAACTCCAAAACTCCAAAACTCCAAGCAACAAAAAAGAGGAGATTGTAAATATTCTTTTGGAAAATCGAGGTATTAAGAAGAGACAAGAGCGAGAGGAATTTTTAAACCCAATACACCCCCGTGATTTGACTTTAGAAGAATTAAAAGTAGATAAGACTCAGGTTGAAAAAACAATCCGGAGAATTAAGGCGGCAATTGTAAATAAAGAAAAAATCATTGTTTACGGCGACTACGACGCGGATGGAGTTTCGGGAACAGCTATTCTCTGGGAAGCGTTATGGGGATTAAAAGCAGATGTATTACCTTACATTCCGGAAAGGTTTTCGGAGGGCTATGGCCTTAATGCAGAGAGTGTAAAAAATTTGAAATCAAAATATAAAAATTTAAAGTTAATTATTACGGTCGATAACGGAATAGTTGCAAGAGACGCTGTTAAAAAAGCAAAGGACATCGGAATCAATGTAATCATTACAGATCATCACGAAAAAGGCGAGAAATATCCCGAAGACGCATTTGCGGTGATTCATACAAAGGAAATTGGCGGTGCGGGAATAGCCTGGATTTTATCGCGGGAGATAAATAAAGATTTCGCTCTAGGCCAACTTGACCTGGCGGCTATGGGGACGATAGCAGACCAACTACCGTTAATTGGGCCAAATAGAAGTTTCGCTAAATACGGTATCCTCGCTTTGCGAGAAACAAAAAGACCGGGATTAAGAGAAATTTATAATCTTGCTTCAATTGATCCTAAATCCATTGATACATATCATGTTAATTTTATGATTGCTCCGCGAATTAACGCTATGGGCAGACTTGCACATGCCATTGAATCACTCAGACTTCTGTGTACAAAAAGCCCCACAAAGGCTCTTGAACTATCTACCTTGCTCGAGAAAACCAACAGAGACAGACAAAACTTAGTTGAGGAGACGGTCGTGCACGCGAAAGAGAAAGCCTTAAAAACCAATGAGAAAATAATAATTTTACATAGTGATAATTACCACGAAGGAATTATTGGTCTGGCTGCAAGCCGTCTTGTTGAAGAGTTTTATCGTCCGTCTATAGTTTTATCTATTAAAGGCGATATTGCAAAAGCCTCGGCCAGATCTGTTAGTGGTTTTAACATAATTAAAGCAATTAGGTTGGTGAATGAATATTTGATCGATGGCGGCGGCCACGAAATGGCCGCCGGATTTTCAATAGAGACCAAAAATATTGAAATTTTTGCAAAACAACTGATTCGTAAATCAAGAACTCTGTTGACGGAAAGTCTGCTGCAAAAAAGGCTCAAAATAGATGTGGAACTGGAACTGTCTGATGTAAGTTTTGATTTAATTGATAAAATCAAACAACTTGAGCCGTTCGGAATCGGCAACCCTGCCCCTGTTTTCATGACGAGTAATGTACAGGTAACCGATGCGAGACTCGTCGGCCGTGAAGGTAAACATTTGAAAATAAAAGTTGTCAAAGGCAATATTGCTCTTGACGCGATTGCTTTTGGCAGGGGGGATATGTATTCGCAACTTGGTAAAGGCTCGGAGATCGATATTGCTTACAGCATCGAAGAGAATGAGTGGAATGGGACAAAGTCAATTCAACTAAAGGTCAGGGATATCAGATTTTTGAAAAGAGATAAGTAATTTTCTGGGTTTAGGATTTCCTGTGTATGTCAAAAGTGTGAAATAATATCTTGTCTTTTTGTATCGAGCTATTTCTCGTGGGCCTAATCGATCTTTTCTCATGTATCGCAAAATTTTATCTTGGTATTGCTTACCTCGATAGTTTGACTGTTTTTCACTAATGCGAACTAGATTATATCAAAGATAAAGTATAGCCCCTATAGTATTGCGCTAGGGGATTTAGATGGAAACTTTGTGCATTTTAAGGGGTACCTGTTCTTACCAATTGTCTTGCGAATAATTCTGTACCAAAACCAGATACGACCGTTGTTTCCTTCAGGTTAGAGGAAAGCCTTGCAACCCAATCTACTACGCCACCGTCAATAAAATCAACATCACCAACAAAGATTGTAAAAACTTGTCCACTGTAATGTCCCCTTCCATACAATCTATCTAGTTGAAATGTATAAGTGACGTTTGGCTTGGGTGGTAAGCTTGTTAATACTCTTTCTATGGTTAAAAGTTCACCACCTATGTTTAACCCACCTGCTTGCTTTTGTGTTTCTGGCAAATTTATTATTTTCTGAGGTAATCTGCCTTGTAGGTTGTCAGCAAATGATTCCGTCAAAAACTTGCCCTGTGTTTCCAGTTCGGCCGAACTTAAACTTGAAGAACTTTCTGGTAGTATTTTATTTGCTATTCCAACATTACCAACACAAACCTCTAAATTTGATCCTGGTGAAATTTCACCAATAGCATTCAAGTAATAATCTATAAGATTTCTTAGAATTGAGATTTCTGGCGATCTATTATTGGTGTGTCTTAAAATCGAATCTGCTGTACCGAACATTTCAAAAGAAGTGAGATAATTTTTATCAGTATAACGTTGCAACCTCACACATTTATGAACTGCTCCAAGTTTAATTCCATTCTTGTTACCTTGTGATCTTCTTCTGTACACTTCCGTAGCTAATTGAGTGGTAGGGTCTGCAACTACATCTGCAGTTCTACCCGTAACATGCGCCACTTTTAATGGTGATGTTCTTGCCAAAATCGAGTCCAACCCGAAAGGACTAAGAGCAGATAGATAAATCATTTCTCTGCCCCCCCGTTTCTCAAAGAGGATATTACCAATATTATGTAACACAAGTGCAGCTTCTCCGCTCAATGGTTGTCCGAAATCCCCATGGATTAGCCTTCTAATCGCCTGCAAATCAATCTCTGCTTTACTAATTTTTCTGTGAAGTGCAGCTCTATAATCGGTATCGATTTTATCATTATTTAGATCTACACCTGCGACTCTATTTTCAATAGTCATAAATTAATTTAACTTCTTGGCTACTAAAATACACTGTTCTGAATCTATGTTTAAAGGTTCACCTTTGTAGCTTCCAAATGCCCTCAGAAAATGTAAACCTACACTTTCACACATCCTAATCAACTCTGAAAGTGTGTAGAATCTTATAACCATGTCAGTTCTCCGGACTTCACCATTAGGTTTTATTTTTGTGCGAGTTTCATGGTTGCGTGAAGTTAAAAAGTCGAATTTACGTTCAATTAGTACTTTTGTTCCGTCAGAATAGCTAACCCAATCTCGGGCTTGGTATATTCTCATAATCCTTTCCCTATTAAAAAAATCCAACAAAAACCCCCCTCCATTTTTAAGTGACGTAGCTGCATTTTGAAGCACTCTTAAGTCGTCCTTCTCATCTTTAAAATAACCAAAAGATGTAAACATGCTTATTACCACATCAAACCTGTTTTTGAAAGATACTCTACGCATATCAATTTTTATTAACTTAACCTTAAGTTTTAACTTTATGGCATCGGATTTAGCCTTATTCAAATACCTCTTATTAATATCAATGCCTGTCAAAATATAACCTCTTTTAGCCAGCTCTAGCGTATGTCGACCACTACCACAGGCTAAGTCAAGAATTTTATCGCCTCTTTTAAGGGTTAAGGCTTTTTCTAAAAAGTCAGCTTCTTTTTTTGTTCTATCTAAAGATATATATTCTGAAAATTCTTTAAAATAATCTTCGTTAAAGAATGGGTTAGTTTCTTCGTACCAATTATCATCATCTTTTCCCCGAAAATTATTATTACTATCTCTTCCTAATAATTTAGTCATTATTCAAATTACTGATCTGGAAATTTGTATTTTTCTTGTCTTAGTATCAATTAAACAGCTTGTTCCAATCGGAATAGTTGCTATCGGGTCAGTATGGCCAAAACTGACATCATATAGAACTGGTATATTTAGGCCTTTTAATATATCTTCTAAAACATCTTCTAATCTATCTGCTTTATTAAACCCAGAATTAGTTGCAAATTTGCCAAATACAATGCCCTTTATTTTACTAAATACACCTTGCTGTCTTAACCCTGTTAGATAATGATGTAACTGAGCAGTGTTTGTTTCCTCGCTTCCCTCCAAAAATAAAATGCGCCCTATAAAAGATGGACAATATGGAGTATCAATAACCGAACCTAAAGTCTCTATATTCGCCGCTACAATTTTACCGCGTGCAGAACCCACTCTAAATACTCTTACACCATCGTTCTTTTTTATCTTTCTGTGTTCGTCGTCTTTCCTTAGATAAAAGGCATCATCCGCATAATATTTTGGTGTTCCGATAACAGTTTTTTTCTTAGGCTTAACGCAAGTATCGGAAAAAGAACTCCATGTATATTCAAAGAAATCGGGTTTAGCAAAAGATATTACAGAAGGCCCCATAAAAGTTATCAGACCTGTTTTTTTATAAATCCCCAGTAGGAGAGAAGTTGTATCGGAAAATCCTATAAAAATTTTAGGATTTCTTTTTATTAAATCATAATTTATATATTCCAACAATTGATTAGAGTTATATCCTCCCCAAAATGTCATTATGCAACTTATTTCTTTGTTCTCAAAAAATTCGTGAATTGCGCGAACTCTATCTTCAATGGTTCCTGCTGAGTGCCCGTAAATTTTCCTACATTGAGGATGTTCTACAACCTTCAAGCCATGGTTTTTCAATATTCTATAACCCTTTTGTATTACCTCTTCTTTACATTCTGTTATTGGTATGGAAAGTGCAATAACACCAATCGTTTCACCATTATTTATTCGAGGAGGTTTTATTATCTTCATAAGTAATTAAAATAAGATAATTTCTCGAAAATTCCTTTTTCTTAATATAAACACTCCGTATGACAAATATTTCATATTTTCACTGAATAACGTCATGATATTGAACATTCTGTTTATTGCGGCTTCTTCAATATTAGCCTGCCATCTCTTTTGACGAACAAGCTCGGTACAGTAATTCAGTATTTTCTCCTGGGTAACAGGCTCTGTCTTATTTTTATAACAATAATACATTTCAAGGTCCGCTTTGCTATAGTGATCTATCCAGTACTTTATTGGCCAGGGTAGTATTTTTGTTCCCATTAAGTGATTGATTTTATCAATCAACTTCTTGGGAGGTTTAGAATGGTAATAAAAATTGATATCGCCAACAAAACCCCAATCTTTGGTGGTTCTTCTGTATTCGCTTAATGCCCGTGGTATATCAGTGATGAAGGCTGTAGAGCCACCACTCATTACCAAATCAAATTCCCCATTTTCAAATGGTAAACTCTTTCCGTCTGCTTTAATAAAATTTACATTTCTCTTTAGATCAGAGTGATATTCATCGAGCATCCTGTTGGCTGTTTTTATCATTTTCCCGCTTATATCTATCCCCGTTACTTTGCAATGAGTTAAGTGGGCAATCTCAAAAGAACAAAACCCAGTATTACAACCAACATCCAGAACTCTTGAGTTCCTATCTAAAAAGGTATTTTGTACGAGTTTTTTTATAGAATCTTTTCCTCCGGGGGGACGGTTGATCTCATCGAGCGTAGCTATAAGTTTAACGTAACTAAGTCTTTCTATTAATTCTGGTGTAATCTTATCCATTTACCAATTATTCATTGTAGTTTTCTTGTTATTTCCTTACGTGTCACACTCGATGGACCAAATAAGGTTGAGATTTTGTTAAATAATTCTCGTGCTTTATTACTATTGTCTTTTGAGTAGTTACATATAAACACGTTCAAGCTAACGTATCTATATTCAGGCCAAATATGGAAAGCAATATGAGACTCCGCCAAGGCAACTACTCCAGTTATTCCTCCATTTCCAAACTGATGATAGTACGAACCCAATTCTAAAAAACCTACTGACTTAATTAACAAAGAGATTAAAGTCTGTATTTTCCTTTTAGATAAGTTGTTGATTTTTTTTTCATCGTTTCCCCACAAATCACCTACAATTTCTAGACCAACAATTTCAATTTTTTTACTCATCATATCTGTTAAAAAGTAAATTTCTGACCATTAAATCTTGGTAAAGTTTGCATGTCTCGAATGTCGTTATGTTTTAGTAACCATAGAAAAAATCTCTCTACCCCTAGCCCGAAACCAGAAGTTTGAACAGGCACCTCATCCTTAATTGTTATATACCATTTATAAGGAGTTTCATCTATTTGATGTAAAGTAAGGGCTTCCCGCACTTCTTGTCCAGAAAGGTGGCGTTCTCCTGATCCAATAGTCTCACCAATACCCATCAGGAGGTCTGCATTAAGAGCTATCTTTTTATTTGCTCCAGGCGCAAATTTTTGATAGAAGGGAACAGCCATATGATCAAAATTGGTAAGCCAGACATATCCACCAAAATATTTCATCAATTCCGCTTCCCCTTTGCTATTAATATTTCGGTAAAGCGCATAACTCTCTACAAAATCGGGGTTGTTATCTAGAATTCTGACTGCCTCTTCAAAGGTGCATTTTGGTATGTTATATCCGTGCTGTGAGATATACTTAATATGTTCAGTAGTACCAGCAACAGATAATATCTCTTTTTCTAAAGTTTTAAGAAAGTGATTAGAAAGATAAACGATATATTGCTCACAAAGTTTAATTACATTATCTAGTGTACCAATAATTTCTGCCTCGGAGTGGTAAAACTGGCCAAGATGACGCTCATCGGCTGACTCGCCTCTAAATGATGGCGCGACATAATAAACGCCTTCTTTGTTTATTCGACAAGAGTATTCTAGAAAAAATTGCATGGAATCAGCCAAATAAGTATCAATTCCAGCAATTTGTACGTGCACTGGCACAGAGTCGCTACCCAAACCCATGGGACTGGAAATTGATCCAGTTGTAATTGGAAGTTGTACAGATTTAATACCTCTCTGGCGGTAAAAGCTGACAGTTGCAAAGTTGAATTCGTCCTGTAATAAAGCCAATACTCTATACCATTCGTTTCTTAATGGAATTTTGTAATGAGTGGACAAATCTTTCCAAGATTTTGGTGGTTTTATTTTATTGTTCATATTAATAAAAATTAACTTGACCAAACAGTTATAAAGTCAATTTGTGTATTATAGATATGAAAATTGTAATTAACAAACATTTTCTTCACCCGTTATTCATTTTGTGTTGTGCTGTCGATGAAATGTTTGATCTTTCGACTTGCCCTGTGTGAAAACATAATTTGAAAACCCGTGTCTTTGGGTCTGTATTTGCAATGCTTTTACAAGATGCAGAGCTGTTGTTTCTTGTGGGTATAAATGATCTTTCTTCATAACATTACATTAAAAAACCTCCTTTCAGGAGGCTTGATTCAAAGAAAGTTTATTACATCAAACCTCCGCCTTGGTCCGATTGACAAGGCGAGAGAGATGAATGTAAAAGACAAGATATTTACGCATACGAGGGTATTATAATCTCTCCCCATAATTTTGTAAAGAAATTTTGTAAAGTGGGAAGCTCCTATAGTATTGCACTAGAGGATTTGGGTGGTATAATTTGCCAATGTCGATAGCTGAGAATAGAAGCTTTTTTGCCTCTCCTGAGATTGATCCCCAATCCAGACTGGGGATTCTTAATATGAATGATGACGACTTAACTGGTCAAGTTCTTCAGGCGTATAAGGTAGCTGAATCGGCTCATAGAGGGCAGAGGAGGTTCTCGGATGAGCCTTATATAAATCACTGTTTGGCGACTTTGAGAATTTTGGAAGCTATGGGCATTGAGGATTCAGAGATGCTTATGGCAGCCTTGTTGCATGATGTGGTTGAAGATGATACCGGAATCAATTTGGCAGCGCTAGAGCAGGAATTCGGCAATAGCGTTGCCCAACTGGTTGACGGGGTAACTAAACTACACACCGGAGATCAAGAAACAGCAGAAGCTTTAAGAGTTGTATCTTTATCTTACCTTGAGCCCAAGGTTGCAATTCTGAAGCTTGCTGATCGATTGCATAACATGATGACTTTGGGGAGCGTACCGGACAATGAAAAGAGGATTTAGAAAGGCTAGGGAAACTTTGGAAGTCTACGCCCCTCTGGCCGAGTCACTGGGGATGTATGAAGTAAAAACTTTACTTGAAGATCTTGCTTTTGCACATATTGCCCCAGATCAGTTCGTACCGGTAAAAAGAAAGGTGGATCAGGATCCCAGATTAGATGATAAGTTTTTAGCATATTGGATATCTAGGATTCAGGCGATACTTGACGAGAAGGGAATTAAAGGCTAGATTGAAGTCGCTCGGAATGGCTATTTTACTATAGAGACTAAGCGAAAAAACTTGGGCAGTGCTGATACAAGGGGAATTGACGATCTAGTAAGTATAAGGGTGATCCTTCCAACACTCGATGATTGTTACCTGGCGAATGGTTTGTTGCATATAAATCTTGGCGAAATTGTGGATTATAGTAGATTTGATGAATTCGTGGGAGCCAATGCCAGAGTCAATGGCTACTCTGCACTCCAGACAACCCTTGAGACAAATCAGGGATCTTTAGAGGTTGCCTTGGTGACGCCGCAAATGGAAGAATTTAACCGCTGGGGAGTTGTCAGTTTACTCAGGCGTGGAGAGAGAGATCTTGAACATTTTACGCTGAAATCGGCTTTCGGGTCGGATGGAAAGGTTTTGTTTTTACCTAAACTGGCGACTGGAGTTGACTTGGTTTGTGCCATGGGGTCTAGGCTTTTGGCTAATGCCAATGCGATAAAAATAGACAATAGAGAGTTTCCGTTGACGGTAGTTGTTCCCAATGCGGCCAGATTTGAGGTAATTCTTGGTAATGAAGCAAGAATTGCCCCACTCCCGGAGCTTCTGGATTATTGTCTCCCCGCGACAAAGAGAATAATACTGGGACAGCTGGAAGTTGCGGAAAGATACGAACTGGCTAGTAAAGGCAAAAAAATATTGGAAGGAGTTCTTTCTCCTCGGGGAATTTTGGATCTCGGGGATGTCGAAGGAGTGGTCAGGGATTTGATCTATTCACACGGTAGCCTGGAAGGCTTATATCTCAAAGTCGGATCTGGAGTAGTAAGCAGAGAAGAGGTTGCTCACTGGCTGGATGCTCACGGAATAACTAAAGATCGGTTGAAGTTAACAACAGTTCGTGTTGCAGGACTTGATCAGCCGGGTATCTTAGATGACCTGATACATCTGATTCGCAGGCAAGGCGATGGTGTTAATATTAAAGGAATAGACCTACAAGGGGGAGACGATAACAGGTTTACATTGCGCTTAGTTGTTGAGCAGCTGGAATCTTCGTCGGAAGAAGCTATTCGGGTGGAAATAGGAAAAGATAGCCGTTTTGATGAATGGGTTGTGGTTTGAGTTTCGAAATTCGACTTCTATTTTTTGCGTTTTGGGGTGTGGCGTAGTATCATGGCGGTCATGAAAGAGAATTTTTTGGGTCGACTATTTGGCCATCCTAGAGCTGGAAGTACACCGGCGAAGATTGCTGAAGAGGTTGCGGTTCCTGAAAGTGCGCTCCCCTATGGTTTATGGGATGGAAAACCAAGTCTTACGGAACATGGCCGCTTGGTGGATGTAACGCTTTTTTCAGCAGCGCCTTCTCTGAATGCTAACTCCGGAGGTTCAGGAGGTGATTGATTTTGTCAAGAATGAGAGGTATCATATTTCCAAACCATTTGAGCTTGACTAACATCGAGCAAGGTGAAGGAAGAAAGCCTTTTGGCAAATAGACCCTTCCGGAGGCGCCCGTAAAAGCGCATAAATGAAGTAAAATTAAGGGTGGCACCGTCCTGAGCGGAATCGAAGGACCCCTGAAGATTTCTAATATTTAGAAGTTTTCAGGGGTTTTTCTGTTAAAATGAAATTATGGAAAGAACATTAGCCAAAGAAACAATTAGTAAAGTCGGTCAAAAGATCTTGCTCAAAGGCTGGGTAGCGACTATCCGCGATCACGGGAAGATTACTTTTTTGGATTTGAGGGATAGAAGCGGTAAAGTCCAATGTGTAGGTCAGGGTTTGTCAAAAATAACTACCGAAAGCGTGGTTGAAATTGAAGGCATAGTCGCAAAGCGTCCCGAAAAATTGGTTAACAAAAACTTGGAAACCGGAACAGTTGAAGTCCAGATCGAAAAGCTTGACGTCTTATCGGTAGCGCAAGATTTGCCAATAGACATGGGTAAAGAAGATTTGGATGTTTCTTTGCCGACTCTGCTTGACTTCCGCCCTTTGACTCTGCGAAATAAAAAAGTTAACTCCATCTTTAAAGTTCAGGAGGTTGTTATTGATTCTTTCAGAGAAGCCTTAAAGAAAAAAGATTTTTTTGAATTCCAGGCTCCAGTTTTTATTCCTGAGATTGCAGAGGGAGGAGCAGAAGTATTCAAAGTTCCTTATTTTAGCCACGAAGTCTACTTGTCTCAAAGCCCCCAGCTTTATAAGCAAATTTTAGTAGGCGCATATGAAAGAGTTTTTTCGGTGAATAAGACTTTGCGGGCAGAGCCGTCGGTGACTACCCGTCATTTAACGGAGGTTACTACACTTGATGCAGAGTTTGGCTTCATAGATAACTGGACCCAAGTGAAAGATATGGCCGAATACACAATAAAATATATGTTGAAAGCAGTTGAGGACAAATGCGGTGATATATTGGAAAGTTTTGGGGTTACTATACCAAAGTTTACGGACAGTATTCCGACAATAAAACTTCGTGAAGCACAGGAAATTATTTATAGACGAACCAAAAGGGATAATAGAAATGAACCGGATTTGCAACCAGAAGATGAGAGAGAGATCTGTAAGTGGTCACTAGAGGAAAAGGGGAGCGACTTAGTCTTTGTTTCGCATTATCCAACCAAAAAAAGGCCGTTTTATACATATCAAGAGCCAGAAGACCCTGAATTTACCCAAAGTATGGATTTGCTTGGCAGGGGTACGGAATGGATGACCGGTGGAAGAAGAATTAATGATTATGAGTTTTTGATTAAGATGGCAAAGGAGAGAAAAGTTGACCCTGAAAAACTTGATCTTTATTTGCAGGCCTTTAAGTTCGGAATGCCGCCAGAGGGCGGGTTTTCATTCGGATCAGAAAGGGTGACGATGCACATTCTTGGACTTGCTAACATCCGAGAAGCCTCACTTTTCCCGAGAGATATGGAAAGAGTAGATATTAGGCTATCAACGATACGAAAAGAAAGCCGAGTTTTGAAGGACGAAAGAAAAGATATATTTGAGATAATTGTCGATTCATTGGACTCGAAGGACATCCCCTTTGAAAAATATGAACACGAGCCGGTTTATACAAGTGAACAGGCTGCTAAAATTCGGGGAACTGATATTCATCAGGGAGCAAAAGCGCTGGTCTTACAGGCGGACAAAGATTTTATTTTATATGTTTTACCCGCTGACTTGCAGGCCAATTTGGAAGGACTCCAAAATAAACTAAAGGTGAAAAAGTTAAGAATGGCATCCAAAGATTCTGTTAAAGCAAAAACAGGCCTTGAGGTTGGAGCAGTTCCGCCATTAGGATCATTCGTTGGACTTAAAACCTATGTCGACCCAAGGCTTTCTGAAAATAAAGAGATTGTTTTCAATGCTGGTCGTCACGACCGATCTATAAAAATGAGATATTCTGACTTCGTTAGACTCGAAAAACCTAAAATTATTCAGTTGTAATCATGATGGGTGGTTTTTTTGAGTGTTGCCTATTTGTTGCGCAGGGAGCTTTTGAAAAAATAACTTCTTGTCAATTTGGTTCTTCGACTTTACACTTGAAAATACATTAATTAAATGAAATTGGTTTATTTATCCGCGTCGGCTTTTGTGATAGTAAGTCTTTTTGCGATAAACTTAGTGGCAGATCGGTATGCTAAGTTAGTGTACAGCGAGGCTAAATCTGTTCTCGCCTACACGATTTCTTCAAAGTTTGTTCCGCTACTAAATAATCGAGCTTCGGCCCCGATTGTCTCGGCCCCGGGGGCAATGGCCGTGGACCTTGAGACAGGGATTCCTCTCTTTCAAAAAGACGCTCGTAAAAAGCTTCTTCCGGCATCGACGACCAAAATAGTGACTGCTTTGGTGGCCTTGGAAAGTTATCCATTGGATAAAGTTTTGGAAGTAAAAAAGGCCGGAGTTGAAGGCCAAAAAATGAGACTTGTCTTGGGGGAACAGATGTCTGTCAGGAATTTACTTTATGGGCTTCTGGTTTTTAGCGCAAACGACGCGGCTGAAACCTTGGCGGACAATTTTCCAAAAGGACGAGACGAGTTTGTACGACACATGAACAGTCTGGCCAGAAGACTCAATTTAGCAGACACGTATTTTGAAAACCCCACCGGCATAGATGGAAACAATCAGGTTACAAGTGCCAGAGACATGATTCGCCTTGCTTCATATGCCATGAGAGATAAGGACTTTAGGGAAATTGTATCTACGAAAGAAATTACTGTGGAAAATTTTGAAGGAAATTTAAAACACAAGCTGACGAACCTGAATGAATTACTGGGTCAGGTGGAAGGGGTTATCGGAGTCAAAACCGGCTGGACGGAGGAAGCAAGAGAAAATTTAGTGACTTATGTCGAACGAGACGATAGACGCATTGCATTGGTTGTTCTGGGCAGCCAAGACAGGTTTGGTGAAACAAAGGAACTCATAGAATGGATTTTTAACAGTTATAGTTGGATTTACTCGCCGTAATACTCACGGGATACGGCCGGTACATAAGCCATGAAATTTTTGTCCCCTTCAAAAACAATTACAGGTTGATAAAAGTCGGTGGGAAAGCCAGCGTCGTAATAAGCCAAATATACTTTTCTGATTGACACTGAGCCTTCCAAGTTTTGGCCGATGGAGGCGATGTAGGCTTGGTTGTTTTTTAGTTCCTCGAAAGCATTGGCGGAAGACTTAAGAGAATAGGTCGCAAACTTTTCTTTGTCTACCGGAAAATAAAGATTCTCGCCCGCTAAGACTTGGTCACGGCCGCCGGATCCCGACAGGATTAGCCAGACATTGGCTTGGTTTGGGAATGGCGTCAGGCTCGGAAGACTGTCGTATGGTTCCCTAAAAAGGTTTACTTTAATGAGATTAGCTTCGGATAGGGATACTACGGGAATTAAGTTTTTTTCCTCCACTCGCAGTAGCTCGTGGGTGGCGTCGCCACGACTGATGTCGTCTGCAAGAACATTGGCAGAAGCAAGAATTGCTTTAGCGCGGGGAATGGCAACTTCGGGTGCTGGTGGCCTGTTTTCAAGGGGACTCAAAAACCCTTCCAGATCGTAGCTTATTGAAAATATCTTGGTGGCGATATTTATCTCGAGCTGTGAGGGAAGAGAAGGATGTGAAAATCTGTATACCGTCTGTGAGACTCGAAACGGGTCGGTATTAAAGCCAAGTAAGTTTGCCGTAATTCTTGAGCGCTCCAGTGAATATAAGGTGATGGTGCTTTTGGGCATAAAAAAGACCTTCCCTTGGTCGGGAAACTTTGGCAGCTCGCTGTCGACCGTGTCCAGTTTGTATTCAAATTGCGGCAAGCCTTCAACCGCGGGAAAAGGAAGTGACGGGAGTTTTCCAAAGGCCACCGTCGGCTTGGGCGTGGGATCCGGGCGTAGCGACCTGTATACTTGTCCGCCGATTCCGATAAACGCCCTGCCGAAAATTATCAGGAGTACAAGAATCCATGAAAACCTGATAGCCGTGCGAGTGATCATGGCGACGCGCGTTAACTTGGTCATGCTTTGAGTATAGCTTTTTAAGATGCTAGAATTCAATTGTGATTAGAGTAAGAATTGCGCCTTCGCCTACAGGTTTTGCCCACATTGGCACAGCTTACACGGCTTTATTTAATTATGCATTCGCAAGACACAATAAAGGAACTTTCGTTATACGCGTGGAAGATACGGATGTAAAAAGAAATGTAAAAGGTGCCGAGGAGGCAATCTTTGGTGGTCTAGAGTGGCTCGGACTTGACTGGGATGAGAGCGTGGTTACTGGTGGAAAACATGGTCCCTATCGGCAATCTGAAAAGCTTGATGTATACAGAAACAAGGCAAAAGAACTAGTAAAGAAAGGATGGGCAAAAAAAGAAGAAGGGGCTATTCGATTCAACGGTGGTTTGTACGAAAAGAAGATAAACAAGTGGATAACCTGGAAAGACTTAATCCGCGGCGAGATTAGTTTTCATACAAATCAATTGACGGATTTTGTAATTTTGAAATCTGACGGGTATCCGACTTATAATTTTGCTGTTGTGATCGATGACTTGGATATGGAGGTTACTCATGTGATTCGTGGCGAGGAGCATATACCCAATACTCCAAGGCAAATAGCACTCTATAAAGTTTTTGGACAGACACATCCGGAATTTGCCCATCACGTGACGCTTAGGGGAGCCGATCGGAGGAAACTATCCAAAAGGCGGGATCCTGTGGACCTTCGAATTTATCGGGAACAAGGTTATCTGCCGGAAGCCCTGCTTAATTTTTTGTGCTTGCTTGGCTGGTCACACCCGCAGGAAAAGGAAATATTTAGTTTGGCCGAGTTTGTGAAACTTTTTGATCTAAAAAGAATGCGCAAAGCTGGCCCCGTCTTTGATGTCAAAAAACTTGATTGGATGAATGGAGAATACATTAGAAAAACTCAAAACTCAAAACTCAAAACTCAAATTTACGATTTCTATGACGGGGAATATGACAAAGAAGCAATAGAAAAAGTTCTGCCCTTAGTACAGACAAGAATGAATAAATTAAGCGAGTTTGGGACTATGGCTAACTTTTTCTTTAAAGAGCTCAAAATAGACAAGAAGTTGTTTGAGAAAGATTACAAGATGTATTTGAAATCTGCCCTGGAAGTTTTAGAGCATGTTAAACCTTTCAACCTCGATGCCGTTAGTAAAGAATTAATGAGAGCAGTTAAAGAAAATAAATATAAGACTGGCGACTTTTTCATGAGCTTGCGATTAGCTATTGCCGGAAGCCGTTTTACTCCACCGATTAACGAATCAATGGTGATATTGGGAAAAAACGAAGTGATTAAAAGGCTTAAAGAGGTGCTAGATTAACATATATGAAAAAATCTGCCCGGCAGCTTAGTTTTGATGATTTAAGAGAACGTCTCAAGCTCAAAAAATTGACAGAGCAAGCTACTTTCAGCAAAAATTTTCCTGCTGCAACAAAGTTTTTCAAAAATAGGAATACCGACCTGGGGAAGATAAGGGATCACTCGATCAAACTTATCGGTAGCGGATTGGTCACCGGTTCCATACTGCTTACTCACCTGCAGGGCATCGACGAAGTTTTGCCTTCCCCGCAATCGGTGATCGAAAAATTAAACAGTCAAATTGCCTCTACAAGTAAAGCTTCCCAAAAACTTCTTTTGGAGTCACTGAAGGAACTACTTCCGAGCAAAGTTGGGCCATTGAGTCGGGAACAGGAGAAAGCACTTGAGAGGGTGTTTGAAAAAACTTTAAATATACCAGTCCGAGCTACTTTGGAGGGTGAGCACCTGAATACTGTATATGGCTATGTTGGTGCGGAGCAGCATCTTAAGCGCTACCCAGGAGATTTCCTCAGCCAACACTCGGGTGACCCGGCGATACTAAGATCGGGGATTGCTCCGGGCCTTGGGGCTTGGGGCTATTTTGCCCAATCAAAAGCTCAACTTTCCGAGGATTTAATAGAGAAAGAAAAATGGTATACGGTTGTCCAAACGCTTTACCTGCCGGAGTGGAACAGGCGTGTCGGTTATCTTCGTGACTGGTATAGGTATCGGAAAGTTTTAATAGTGAATACCAAAAACGGTAACGCAGTTGTTGCCTCTATTGCGGATTCCGGGCCCGCGGCGTGGACGGGTAAGCACTATGGTGGAAGTCCGGAGGTTATGGAATACCTGGGAGGATCGCGTTATAAAAAAGGACCGGTTCTTGTTTTTTTTGTGGATGACCCTGACAATAATGTTCCTTTGGGGCCGGTTGAGTATAATAAATATAGCGCACAAATACACCCGTACACCAGTTGAGTAAAAGTTATGAGCAAGATTTTTTACAGTTGCGTTAGCGAATGCTATAAAATCTGAGTATGTCGAAGATTTTTTACGATGACCTTATCGACTTATCCAAAGTCGAAAGAAAAATCAGAAAAATTGCCAAAACAGAGGAAGAGCGTAGTGAACTCTGGAAAGTTGTCGATGAAATAGTTCACCACAGGGTAATGGGCTGCATTTTAGGTAAACTTCCGGGTAAAGACCACGGTGAATTTTTGGAGAGGTTTCATGAGCGGCCCCACGACGAAGGCCTTTTTGATTATTTGAAGGACAAAGCTAAAGAGGACATAAAGTTTTTTATTAAAGAAGAAGCCATAAAATTGGGCTTCGAACTGCTTGACGAGCTCCATTCCGGGTTAATTAAATCTTCAGCTGGTTCTAAGCGAAAATAGTATACTATTTTGTGCGCAACTTCCATGAGAATTTTAGTTGTCGAAGACGAACATAAAATTGCCAGCTCAATTAAACGCGGTTTGGAACAGGAAGGCTATGCTGTGGATGTTGCTTATGACGGCGAGCAGGGGTATGATCTTGCATCTAGCGAAAGTTATGACGCAATCGTCTTAGACCTCATGCTTCCTAAAATCGACGGTCTGACGATCTGCTCAAAGCTTAGAGAAGAAGAAAAACACACACCGATATTAATTTTGACTGCCAAGGGATTTTTGAGTGACCGAGTAAATGGTCTTAATACAGGGGCCGATGATTATTTGGTGAAGCCTTTTGCTTTTGAAGAGCTGTTGGCCAGATTGCGCGCCCTTTTGCGGCGGCCGAAAAACGGAGGCTTGGCCAGGCTGGTTTATAAAGACCTGGAGTTGGATAGTGTGAATTTCGAGGTAAAGATGTCTGGAAAAAAAATAAATTTGTCCAGAAAAGAATTTGCTCTCTTGGAGTATTTGATGAGAAATTCTGGCAAAATCGTAAGTAAAGACAATATCATTGACCATGTTTGGAGTTATGACGCCGATATTTTACCAAATACGGTGGAAGTGTATATCGGCTACTTGAGAAAAAAAATTAGTGGACTTATTCAAACAGTTCGTGGTTTTGGTTACAAACTAGATTAATGCATATTTTTGACTCCGCAAGGATTAAATTAACTGCTTGGTACTTGGTCATCATTGCGTTGATCAGTATTAGCTTTAGCGCAATCATATATCAAGTGGTAACGAATGAGCTTGAAAGGGGCTTTATGGTGGCGGAATATAGAATTCGGGGAATGCCCATACCACACCAGAGAGTTAGGCTTCTTTTGGAGGATGAATTGATGGACGCAAAAAATTTAGTCGCTGCCAGATTAGCCGTTATCAATGGTTTTATCTTGATTGTGTCTGGGTTGGCAAGCTATGTTTTGGCTGGGAAATCTCTTCGACCAATTAAACTTGCCATGGACGAGCAAAAGCGTTTTGTTGCAGATGCCAGTCACGAGCTTAAAACCCCATTGACGGCTATCAAGACCGAAATTGAAGTTGCGCTCCGGGACAAAAATTTGAAGTTAAGACAAGCCAGGGAACTGCTTAAAAGCAATTTACAGGAAACGGACAAAATTAAAGATCTGGCGAATTATTTACTGACTCTTTCTAAGTATGAGGGTAATGGAAAAGATATTGTAAGGCAGAAGGTTAATTTTAAGGAGGTGGTGAGCGAAGCTGTGGAAAAAAATTTGGCTTTGGCACGAAATAACAGTACGAAATTGCTTAGCCGTTTGGAGGAGATAAATATTTATGGCAACAAACAAAGCTTGGTTGAACTTGTTTCAATACTTATTAATAACGCTATAAAATATAGTCCAAAGAATAGGAAAGTATCTGTTGATTTGTCCAAGCGGGGCAGGAGTGCTGTTTTGGAAGTCAAAGACGAAGGGATAGGGATAGACAAAAAGGATTTAGCTCATGTTTTTGATCGCTTTTACCGTTCGGATTCTTCGCGCTCAAAGGACAATATTGAAGGTTTTGGTCTTGGCCTTTCAATTGCAAAGTCAATTGTCGAACTTCATGAAGGAAAAATTACGGTGAGTAGTAAACCAAACAAAGGCAGTACTTTCTCAATTGTACTCCCCTTGGTCTAAGCATTTTCTCAGACTAACTATGTAAATTCAAAATGTCCGGAAGGGGGTGATAAAAATGAGTAGAGTTAGTAAAAAAATGATTATTCCGACAATGCTGATTCTGACTCTTTTGACTATCGGACTTTACGGCGTAAGCCAAGTTTCAGCCGAGGATTTGGCTAGTCACGCTCCAATTGTGCAACGAATTGCCGATAAGTTTGGTTTAAATGTGGCAGACGTTGAGGAGGTTTTTACTCAAGAGAGACAAGAGCATCATCAGTTGATGAGACAAAACTTTGAAGAAAGACTCAATCAGGCAGTGTCCGACGGTAAATTAACCGAGGACCAAAAAAATGCACTTTTGGAGAAGATAGATGAAGTCAAAGCGGAGCGCGAGGCATATAGATTACAAAACCGCGAGGAAATGCAAGCTTGGTTTAGTCAACAAGGAATTGATCCTGAGGTGCTGGGCAAATATTTGGGTGGGTTTGCCAAAGGTTTCGGCCGTGGCGGTCATCACGGTTTGATGATAGGGACAGGTCAATAATTTCAACTTGTGCTACTTGGGGGTGCCAAATGGTACCCCTTTTTTTGCCAAGTTAAAATTCGGAGGCAGGGTCTTTGATTTTTATTGATTGAGGAAAAGATTTTTTTATGGTGGGTGTTCATAGTGGGCTTTTGATGTTTTTAAGTTTTGGATTGGTTACTTTAGTATAGATTTGGGTTGTTCGGATATTTGCATGCCCCAGAAGTTCTTGGACATATCGAACATCAGTCCCATTTTCCAGTAGGTGTGTGGCAAAACTATGTCTTAATGAGTGGAATGTGGCAGGTTTTTTAATATATGCTTTTTTAAGCGCATATGAAAAAACTTTTTGTGCGGTTCTGGTTGTAAGTTTGCCTCCCTGCTCACTTTCAAATACTATATTGTCCGCTTTTTTTCCTGTGATAAGGTTTTGGATATCAGTTTTTATTTTTGCGGGCACAATGGTTATTCTGTCTTTTGCTCCCTTGGCGTTTTTAATGTGAATTGTCAACTCGTCCAAATCTATATCTTTCACTTTTAGATTTATGACCTCACTTACTCTTAACCCTGCTCCGTATGATAAAGAAATAAGAATCTTGTGTTTTGAATTGCTGATAGATTCTATTATTTTTCTTATATCCCGACGTGACAAAATGACAGGGAGTTTTATTGCATGCTTAGTGCGGGGAATGTTAATAAAGAACCTTCTGTGCATAATCTTTTCGAAGTAGAACAAAAGCGCACTGTATGCAGTATTTATTGTGGAGTTTGATTTTTTCTGACTCGCAAGTCTTTCTAAGTAATTTCTGATATCAACAGAATTTATGGTTTTGGGGCTTTTGTTAGTATATTTTAAAACCTTGGTAATGTATCCTAAATATGCTTTTCTTGTTCTTAGACTGAAACCGCGAAGTTTCATTTCTTGCTCAAGTTTTCTGATTGGATCTTGACTGGGATATTTGTATTTCATAAACTAGTTATGGTTGAAAGTATTATAACCAATATTACCGTGATTTTGGCATTTTAGTCAACAGTTCGGATATAAGAAGTTAAGCGACATATTACTCGGGCAGCGGCTAAAAGAAACTTTTATAATCCTGCTTCCATTTTATATAGACTATGACCAACATTATAATCATTCATGACACTGGCGGAAATCCTAACGGAAATTGGTTTCCTTGGCTAAAATCTGAACTTGAAAAATTAGATTGTAGAGTTTTCGTCCCTAAATTTCCTACGCCAGAAAATCAATCATTAGAAAATTGGCTTAAAGTTTTCAAAGCATATGAGCAATACTTGGACGAAAACTCTATTGTTGTTGGTCATAGTCTTGGACCTGCATTTTTGTTAAGTGTTCTTGAAAATCTCAATCGCCCAATCAAAGCTGCGTTTTTCGTTGTTGGGTTTACTGGTTTATTGAATAATCCTGATTTTGACGAACTCAATGAATCTTTTGTTACAAAGAGCTTTGATTGGGCTAAAATCAAGAACAACTGCAAGAGATTTTATGTCATCAATTCAGATAACGACCCTTATGTTCCACTTGAAAAAGGAAAATCTCTTGCTGAAAATCTTGGCACTGAATTAATTGTTCTCAAAAATGCAGGTCATATTAACGAGGAAGCAGGATATACTGAATTTAGTTTCTTACTTGATAAAATAAAGAATGAATTGTAACGCCGCCGCGCTGCATCATACGCCTCCGCTCCTTTCAGTCGCTCGGGGGACGCTGCGCTTTCGTCGCTACGCTCCTCACCCTCGCTTAACAAGGATTATGAGGAAAATGCCTCAGCTCGGCATTTTCCCAAATTTGCTCCACTTCATTCCGCAAACTTCTCATAATCCTGACGTTATATGACATAGAAAACATTTTACTAATTTTTTTAAATAACAATGATAAATAAACGATTACAAAATTTATTTCTTGTGGGAGCAATTTTAGAGATTCTTCATATGCCTTTAGAGCTGTGGCTTTTTGGTTTAGACCATTCAGTTTACAGCGATGCAAGGGCCGTTTTTGATTTTATGCAGGAAAAACTTAGTTATTTTTCCTCAAATAGCGATGAATCATTTATTATCCTTATTGGTATGTTTGGATTTTTTTGGCTCTTAACAACATACCTCATGTTAAATGGGAAAAAGTGGCAATTGGTTGTTGTTATTTTTTTCAGTCTTCTCTTTATATCAGAAGTACATCATCTTATTCGCTCTATAATAAAGACGAGCTATTATCCAGGAACTTTAATAGGCTTGGTAATTTGTATAATAGGGATCGTTATTTTCATAGAATCTCTAAAATCTTTAAAGGAAAAGTAAAAATGTTTTCTACATCATATAACACGGCATATCTGGCTTCGGCTTTTACAAAGCCTACGCTCAAATCGCTTCGCGACTTCAGATATGCCGGAACGTTATATAAAATATTTTTTAGGGGGCCTACCGAAAGCAATATAAGTATTTAATTCTTTACATTACTATTATGGCAAATCAAGATATCGAAATTGAAATAAAAACTACCTTGGATAATCCAGATGATGTAAAGGAATTTCTTAATGAGAATGGAAAATTAGTATCAAAAGATGTTTTTCAGAAAGATACATATTTTATTCCAACCCACAGGGATTTTCTAAACGTAAAATATCCTTTCGAATGGTTGAGATTAAGGGAATCACAAAAAGGATTTTCAATAAACTATAAGCATTTTCATCCTGAAAATGTCAAAAAGACGGACTATTGCGATGAATTTGAAACAAAAATTGAAAATGTTGAAGCAATAAAAAAGATTTTTCAAAACTTGAATATAAAAGAAACTGTTGTTGTAGAAAAGGTTAGAACTACTTGGATGTTTGAAGAAGTTGAAATTGTAATTGATGAAGTAAAAGATTTGGGTTCATACATTGAATTAGAAACAACAGCACATTTTGAAAAGCCTCAAGAGGGCAAGAAATTTCTTTACAAGATACTTAAAAAATTAAATGCTAAAGTAGGAGAAGAGGATTTGAGAGGTTACCCTTTTAGAATCTTAGAAAACAAAGGATATAAATTTGGAGAATAACGGCCACCTAAAAATTACTCTGTGGAAAATAAAAGATTTTCCTTGCCACGCTGCGCTCTCCTCCCGTTGGTTGTCGGGGTGTATAACAAGGGATATTCAGTTCAGGGCTCTGCTCGCCCCTCACCCAAATTGCTCGTTTCTGCCAAAATATAGCTAAGGTTAAACGAGCAACTTACGTATAGCTCGGTGCGTTGTGGTAATATTACTCGGATTTTATAAACAAAAAGTATTTAATTAATAAAAGTTATAGAATAAAAATATGGAGGGATAATATATAAGAAGAGAATACTTGGCGCAAGACAGAACTCATCTTGCAAACGAAAGAACACTTTTAGCATATTGGAGAACTACGCTTGCATTTTTAGTTTTAGGAGCATTTCTAATCAAATTTTTTGTTTCAATATATTCCATGATATTGGCTTTAGTTTCAATGCTTTTTGGAGTTGTATTATTTATTTATGGTATTGTAAGGTATCTCAAATATAAGGCAAAAATAAATCACAGATAATCAAACCCTGCGTCATACAGTCGGTTGCTTCGTTCCCTCGTTCGCCTTGCGGGATTACCACATAACACGGCTTAAACAAAATTTCTTGCAGAAATTTCCCAAATGCTCGGCTATGCCTAGCACTTCGCATAATCCGATATGTTAATTTGAAAATCTCGAGAAGTTTTAACTGACACCCCAGATTTTAGAGGCATTGGCTGTTTCATTGCTTTTCTTTTCTCGAAAACCTTTTTCTTTCTATCTCATTCAGTAACTTTTTCCGAATCCTAAGTGACGAAGGGGTGATTTCGAGTAACTCGTCTTTTTCCAAGAAATCCAGAGATTGCTCGAGCGAATATTTTGTTGCAGGCGTAAGCTGGATAACCCCGTCGGATATTTTAGACCTCATATTTGTCAGTTTTTTACCTTTACAGACATTAATGGCTATGTCCTCGTCTTTTGCGTTCATCCCAACTATCATTCCCTCATAAACCTTTTCTCCGGGGTCTATAAAGGTAATTCCCCTGCCTTGAGCATTTTCAAGTCCGTAGGTAAGGGCAACTCCTGACTCGTTTGCAATTAGTGCCCCCCTTCTCATTTTGGGAATGGTTCTGCCCATTTTTTCGTAGCCTGTGATTTGTGAGCTATAGACGACCGTTCCTTTGGTTGCCGTAAGCAGAAGGCTTCGAAGTCCGATGAGCGCGCGGGTAGGCATTTTGTAGACAAACTCGACTTCTTCGGCATTGATTGGGCCCATTTTAATTATATTAGCGTAACGCCTTCCGAACTCTTCTGTAATGACTCCTATGAATTCGTTTGGGATGACAATAGAGACTTCCTCGACGGGTTCGATAGTTTTACCGTCGACCACTTTTGTAATTACCTCAGGTTTTCCGGCTTCCATTTCGTAATCCTCTCGTCTCATGGTTTCCAGTAGAACCGAAAGATGGAGTTCTCCCCGCCCTGACAATTTAAATTTTCCGGAGGAGATTTTTTCAACATGCAGACTCAGATTGCTTTCAAGTTCGGCCAGCAGTCTTTCTTCGATTTGCCGGCTTGTGACAAATTTACCAACACGGCCTGCAAAAGGTGAAGTATTAGGGCCGATTGTGATGTGGATAGTTGGTTCGCCTACGGATATGGAAGGGAGGGGTGTTGTGTCAGCCGGGTCACAAACAGTTTCGCCGATTTTGACATTTCCGAGTCCAGAAAAGGAAACAATTTCTCCGCCATCAGCCGAGTCAACCTCTTTCTTTTTGAGGCCCTGATACACGAAAAGTTTCTCT
Organism: Candidatus Woesebacteria bacterium RIFCSPHIGHO2_02_FULL_42_20; assembly: GCA_001792535.1. Lineage (GTDB taxonomy): Bacteria > Patescibacteriota > Microgenomatia > UBA8517 > UBA8517 > 2-01-FULL-39-21. Next base: position 103,708 of record MGGS01000013.1, read on the forward strand.
ATGGAGAAAAGTTTTTTTAAGTTTCCAGATATCACCACTTTCATGCTCTTTTGGATAACTCCGCTATGAATTTTCCCGACGGCAATTCTTCCTAGGTGATTGTCGTATTCAAGGGAAGTTACGACCATTTTAAACGGCCCGGAGTTTCTTGTGGCGGCTGGGACGGTAGAAACGATAGTGTCTAAAAGCGGAAAAATATCAGCCGACCCTCCGAGTATTTCTGGCAAAGTAGTATAAACTGCGCCGAGTTTTCCGACTGAGTATAAAACAGGAAATTCCAATTGGGAGTCTTTGTTGGCCAGTTCCAAAAACAGGGAATCTACTCTCGAAAGAGTTTCTTCAGGGCGGGCAAATTTCTTGTCGATTTTGTTTATGACAACAATGATTTTGAGCCCAAGGGCAAGCGCTTTTTTGAGAACAAACCGGGTTTGCGGCATTGGGCCTTCTTGGGCGTCGACGATCAGAAGTGCTCCGTCAGCCATTCCTAAAGTACGCTCAACCTCACCCGAAAAATCAGCGTGGCCGGGTGTATCTATGATATTTATCTTTGTGTTTTTGTAGCGGATTGAACAGACCTTAGCCAGAATTGTAATTCCCCGCTCGCGTTCCAAAGTGTTACTGTCCATAATTTGTGTTTGGTTCATCTCCTCTTCGTTGTCACGAAAGACGTGAGTTTGCTTTAAAAGAGCATCCACCAAGGTAGTTTTACCATGGTCAACATGGGCAATAACGGCAACATTTATAATTTTTTCGTTCATTCGGGAGCTATATTTTAACAGAATTTAGGGCAATTTACTAAAAAATATCTAAAGCTGTCCCGGAATAGGAGAGTCTGAGGGCGAAGGCGAGGGGAAAACTGTCGGAATGGGTTGGGGAGAGGTGGGAAGAATAGCTAGGCCGGATATGTCTGAAACTATTAAAACGTCTGTCAATTTATTATATTTTCCCGCCGCAAAAATTCTTTTGCCTACTAAGCGTGCGACGTCCACGGATGGGGGTACTTCTAAAGTGATTGCCTCCGCAGAGGTTGTTGTTAGATAATATTTGCTTGTTACCGAGGAGTAGCGCAAAGTCCCCGAAAAAGCTGTTTCTTTCCATGGACTTGTGGTTGGTGTGGGAGTAACTACGGGTGCGGGTGTCGGAAGTACATCTTTGATATAAGGCACTTTGGCCAGAAACGCCGTGATAACTCCTAAACCGTAAGTTCCCGTTAAGACCAGAGCCACGATTAAAAGTGTTGTAATGGGCCGGACTTTTACTTTTATTTCGACACCTTCGTTACCGATTATTTTCTTCCACCAGTTTCGAATGTAGGTAATTGGATTTCTGACTTCGAGATCAAAAATCGGAGGATCGGGATTAATCTTTGGAGCCTTTTTCTTAACAGAAACGTAGTTTTTTGTCCACTTGGTCACGTTAGTATCAGTGTAGTACTAAAATGGCAAGACTTTCAATATCGCATATAATAGAAAAATGAAATTTCTTTCAATAATTGTTCTGACATTTGTTGCATCGGTTGTTGGGACAATTAGCGGCTTTGGTTTATCAACGATTATGGTGCCTGTGGTTTTGTTTTTCTTCCCGCTTCCGACAACGCTTTTGTTCGTGGGTATCATTCATGCTTTTGGTGATGTTTGGAAAGTGGTTCTTTTTAAGCGAGGGGTGGCAAAATGGCGGACTATTTTGGCTTTTGGTGTGCTGGGAGTGATCGCCAGCTTTTTGGGTGCCGGAATTGTCCTTTCCACGCCAAGCGAAATTCTTCAAAAGGTTTTGGGCGGAGTCCTTGTTGGTTACGTCATTCTCCTCGCTTTCGAGCCAAAATTTAAGTTTCCACAAACCACTCTCTTTTCTGGGATTGGGGGAGTGTTTTCTGGTTTATTGGCCGGAATTTCAGGGATTGGCGGGCCAGTCCGAAGTATGTTTCTTTCTGCTTACAGCTTTCCCAAAGAGGTATATATTTTCGCGTCCGGCGTAATTGGTTTGTTTATAGATACTGGCCGACTGTTTATTTATTCGGCTGGAGGAATAAAACTTGATTCAAATCTTGGATGGGGCTTGTTAGTATTTATCCCGATTTCATTTATCGGTGCCGAAGTCGCCAAAAAATTAGTGGACAAGATTTCCCAGAAAGCTTTCAGGGGTGTCGTAGCAGCGTTTTTATTTCTGGTAGGCGCGCGCCTGCTATTGGCCTAAAGCTTACTCCCAATTTTGATCCGCGTAGTGCCAGGATAGTTCCTTTTCAATAGCTTGTTTCAAACCAAATAGACTTTACGTGGGGATTGCCTTTTTTGTCAGCCGTTGCCAAATAGACAATGTCCGTTTTCAGAAGCTTCTCAGTCTCTTTCCTGTTTAATGCCATAATTAAATCTATGTTTTTATTAAAGACAAGATCTTATCATGCACTTTTCCGTTACTTGCGACGACAAGCATATCGTCAGCAAGCCAGTTTATTGGTTTGCCCTTGGCGTTTGTGACTTTTCCACCCGCTTCCTCAATAATTGCTGCACCCGCAGCGAAATCCCATGGATATGCCCAGTGAATATAACCTCCGTAAACTCCTTCGGCTACGTAGGACAAGCCAGCTACAGTACAGCCCAAAATGGGTGTGTATCTTACTTTATCCACCAGTGGTAACACTAGATTATTAACTTCCTTTGCTCTTTCACCCATCCAACCCAAGTCATAACCGACCATTATGTCTCTAAGAGCAGATTTAGCATTTACTTTTATCGGCTGGTCATTTTTAAATGCCCCCTTTCCTTCTACAGACCAATAAATACTTTTTAATGCAGGGAAGTAAATTACCCCTAACTGCGGTTTGCCATTCCTTAAAAGGCCGATGGAAATGCCAAAAGTCGGCATACCCGAAAAATATGGACCTGTTCCGTCAATAGGGTCAATTACCCACCAATAATCCGAGCCATTATCTTCTCCGCCGGTTTCTTCGGATAAATAGTTATGATTTGGAAATTCTGACTTTAAAACTTTCAATATTCGTGCTTCCGAAGCTTTATCGACCTCCGTTGCTATGTTGTCAACTGTTCCCTTTCTTTTAACTGAATGGTTTGCAAAACGTCTGGCGAGGGTTATTTCTCCGGCTTCGAGTGATGCTCTTTTTGCAACCTCAATCATGTTATTTATTGTTTAAGGCCAGATAATTATTAACTTTCAGAATAAGAGCTGCTGTTGCACCATGGGTTATTTTGCTGTCCATTACCCACAGGACTGCTTTTTTAAAAGGAACTTTTATGACTTTAATATTCTCAGTTCCTTCAGGATTTGCTTGTGAAAAGGATAAATCTCTAGCAAAAAACATATGATTTGGTGAGTAAATAGCTGTGGTAAAGGGGTCAATATATCCCAGGTCTATCCATTCCTTTGCAGAAATACCTGTCTCCTCTTTAAGTTCTCGTCTCGCAGCCGCGAGTTTATTTTCTCGCTTATTTATTCCTCCACTGATTGCCTCAATAGTTATTCTTTCCACTGCATAGTGGTACTCTTTAGTTAAGTAAACATTTCCATTATTGTCTATCGGAAGGACGGATACGCCGGGTTTCATTTCCACAACTCCGAAGATACCTTTCTTTTTGTCCGGGCGAATTACTTTATCTTCACGAACTCTTAGCCACGGATTTTGGTAGACAGTTTTGGTTCCGGTAACTTCCCAAGGCCCCTTTTTGATTCTCACAAGGCTATTATACTCTAACCTTCTCGTACTCTTCGTCGAAGATATTAGGGAGTGCATGGATGAAGGCTTTATTTGTGTTTCCTTCCATCATCCAATCAACTTCCTTCGGTGCATAGTTTGGCGGGCGAAAATCGTTGATTCTCTTAATCTCGCTTTTGTCCATTTCAAAATTCAAGCTTTCCAAATTTTCAACAATGTGCTCGATTGTTTCGGATTTTACCAAAGGGTGCATGCCCTTGGTCGTCATCCAGTTTAAAATTATCTGGTTTTGAGTTCTGTTGTATTTTTTGGCAAGTTCGGCAAGTAACGGCCAGTTTTGCTTGGCGGTTCTATTCCGGCGCAAAGGTTGATAAAGAACATTTATGATTTTGTTTTTATTGTCAAAATCAATTATCCCCAAGTCATCTACGGTTCTGATTTCGAAGCTGTAATGCAGTTCGTGAGAAAAAATTTTGTCCCCAAACTCTGCGTGATACCTTTTCAAATTTTCTAGATCAAAGTTTGTAACACTGGCAAAGCGCGCCAAGTTTTGGTCAAGGAAACTTCTGACAAGTTTGACCAAAGGCTTGAATCCGTAAACTTTAATCGCGGTTACTGGAAATTGAATAGAATCGACTTTATTAATATCAAAAGTTTTAAGACACAGTTCAAATTCTTTTTTGACGTCACCGATGGTCGGGTTGTAATAGTTATAAATAGACTGGAGTAAAAAAAGCTTATCGCGTGCTACACCCGAGCGGTTAACCGCTTCTTTAATAAGTTTCACTGAGTGACCTTGAGAGTTCCAAAAGTTTATTTCGACAAAATTCATACCTCGGGAAAGCTGGTGGGTAAGTGCTTTTATCTGCTTTTCATCGTCGTTATTTGTGTCGTGCTCGGCAAAGCCGCCAATTCCCCAGGTCCCGATACCTATTTTGGAAAAATTGTTTCTGTTTATCATTTTGATTGGTATATCACAATAGTTGAGGTAAAAAATGTTACTTGAAAATTTCCTTTTTCATATCTCTTGCCAGTTTCAAATAGAAGTTCTCCATTTCTTTCCATTTGAATGGAACCAGCATTTTTGGGTAGTCTTTAAATTCTACCACTCTTAAAAATTGTCTAGCTAAGTGTATACTGTCGGTATGAATTCCAAATTTTATGGCCGAATCCTTTCTTATTTTTTCCAAATTAAACTCCTCCTTTAAAGATATAAAATATAAGTCGATATAATCTTTGGCTCTTGGGCTTGCACTTATCGTTTCAAATTTGTTAAGTGTAATATCGTACAGACTATCGATACGTAAACCATTCCAAACAATTCCCAATTCGGCCCTTTCTGAAGGATAATAACTAAAGTCCACCTTCAACGTATCGCCGTTTGGGTACTCAAAAGTGTAAAAATAAAACCCCAGCTGTTCTGTACGACCAACTTCGTTAAATCCGATTTTCTTTTTATTCTTCTGCAGGAACTTTTGAATATGTTGTGCGTTAACCTCAAATTTTTCACTAAAAAAGTCAAGATCATATGATTCGCGGTGATGTAAATACCAACAAGAAAGGGCTGTACCGCCAGAAAGATAAAAGTTCTTTAGGATGTATGGCTCTTGAAGTACCACTGCCAGAAATTGCTTCTGTCGGCTAGTAAGCCCGGCTCCTTTTTCCATAACTTCCCCCATACAAAGAATTCTATAGTTTTACGGCTGTCTGGATCAAGCCCCTTTTTTATCTTCGGCCAGGCGCGTTTTACCTCGCGCTCATCCAGTTTTTCACCGTCAAGGCCGTAGTTAATGAGTTGAGTCAGCCTCCAAAGCCTGTATTCTTTGGGGTTTTCTTTTTTAAACTTTTTTTCATCAACCGACCAGTTAATCATAACTAATTGTAGCATTTCGGCCGGGTAGACTCTAGCCTCAATTTAATCGGACTAAATCGATCTAGTTTCACTCAGTAATTATGTCGGCAAAAAAGTTGTATAATCTGGGCAGATGAAATACCGCAAGTTTGGAAAAATGGGGTGGGAAGTGAGTGCGCTGGGCCATGGTATGTGGGGGATGGGTGACTGGACCGGTTCGGACGATAAAGAATCCCTGCGGGCATTGCATCGGACGGTGGAACTAGGTATTAACTTTTTCGATACTGCCTGGATTTACGGAAACGGCAGGAGCGAAAAGCTTCTTGGTAAATTACTTCGTGCATATCCCAATGAGTGTTTATATACGGCAACAAAAATCCCGCCTAAAAATTTCAAATGGCCGATGGAACCGCAATATACTCTTGATGAAACCTTTCCGGCCAAGCACATGATTGAATATGTCGAGAAAAGCTTGAAAAATTTTGGCATTGACCACATTGATCTTATTCAACTGCACGGATGGGATGACGTTTGGGCTTTAGACCCCAGCTGGCAAAAAGCTGCCGAGGATTTGAAAAGACGGGGACTAGTTGGTGCGTTTGGTATAAGTATCGATAGATGGGAGCCGGAGAACGCAATCAAAGCAATCAAAACCGGCGCGGTGGATTCTTTGCAAGTGATCTATAACATTTTTGACCAAGCTCCCGAGGACAAATTATTCCCGGTCTGCCGCAAATATAATGTGGCTGTTATCGCCCGCGTGCCGCTTGACGAAGGCACGTTAACCGGTACTTTGACCTTAAAAAGTAAATGGCCGGAAGGGGATTGGCGCAATAAATATTTCAATAAAGAAACCTTAAAAGCAAGCGTTGAACACGCGGGGAAATTGAAGAAAGTTTTACCAAAAGGTATGGCGATGTCGGAACTTGCTTTGAGGTTTATTCTCTCAAACCGCGATGTTAGCACTACAATTCCTGGGATGCGCAAGAGAAGACATGTCGAAGAAAATGCTGGAGCAGGTGAGAAAGGAAAACTTGCGAAGCAATTAATTAAAAAACTAAGAAGCCATCGTTGGGATCGCAGACCAACTCCTTCAGCCGGTTAGCGTTTTTTTGTAATACGGGCTTTCGGTTTTGGAAATCGTTCTCACATTCTCTCTAAATTACTTTGTTATATTAATAATTTCCACACATTTATCCTGCACATGTATGTATTGGTTGTTGGTCAGTAAAATGAATGGGCCTTGGCCTTTCTTGTAAACCGTTTTAAGCCTTGTCTTTAGATACCGATCTTTGAAGTCAGGGTCTCCCCAATGAGGCATAATTGTAAAATTTACAAAACCATAGCCATTGCGGTTTTTTAGCTTTAAATTTTTGTCGGCTAAATAACCAGGAACCATCTCGCCGGCAATGATTGAACCGGCACTAGTGCCAATATATGTTTTTCCTCTTTTTAGAACTAAATCTTTGACAAGCGAGGCAAATCCCGATTTCTGGGATTGTTCAAGAAGATAAAAAGTGTCTCCGCCGGACAGATAAATGTAGTCAAAGCTGGCAAGGTCTTTTTCAAGTTGGCTCTTTTTCTTACCAGCAAGTGTGTAATCGGTAATATTAAATCCTGCTTTGACCAATGCTCGCCTGTCCTTTTTGAGCCAATTCTTGTTTCCTGTTACAACTTCTGCCGCAGTATCTATAAAAACAAGTTTATTGCCCTTAGAAAGATTAACCCGTTTAGCAATATCGTGAGCTACACCATGAACTGCTGATGTTAAAAACAGTCTTTTCATATTTGAAGTATAGCAGGTTGGGGGAAAACTGGACTTATATAAATAAGATGAGGCAAGCTTAATTATTTATATTGCTGATTGGCGACATAATAGTCAAGCAATCTTCGGATCATTGCCTGATATGAAGCGTTGTGTTTTTTGGCTGCCTTTTTAAAGAAATCAATACTGTGTCTCGTTAGGGTTAGAGTAACTCTTTTTTTCTTCTCACGCAAAACAAGATTTTCTGGTCGTGGCAGGAAATCGCTAACCACCCGAGCTTCTATAGATTCGTTGCTATATTTTATTTTGCTTTTCATATATCTTTTTTCCTTTTCTCCAAAAACCTGCCCCGATTATTCGGATACGATCGTTTCTGTACGTAAAACGGACTGTTAAAATACCTCCTTTCACTTTCCCAAAACAATAGTAACGTTTTTCGGGTCTGCTATGTGCTAAATCTTTTGCTATTACACGCTTTCGGAATAAAAACGCATATTGCGCTTCTGTAAAAACAACCCCGTGTTTCTTTTTGTTTTTCCTGTTTTTGTCTTCGTTCCACTCAAAGTTTGTATGCATAAGTATATTACCATATTAGCATATAAATTACTACATTTAAATTAAATATTTTCTTGACTCCTCAAGAAAAACAGTATCTCGTGGAACAATATAAGCGCTTCCTTCAATTGAAGTGGCAACATTTTTAGAAATAGCTTGTAAGGCGTCTTCGAGACTTAACCAAACAGGTTCAAAGTTACCTTCAACTTCTTCATCTGTAAAACTAGGGTTACCTTTATTGCCTTTCAGTTTGGCCAAGTAACAGTAAGAGATTTGTTTAAGTTTGAATATTTTTCTATATTCGACGATGGAGCCTATTTCGTCAAGGATTTCAATTTCAGACCCGACTTCCTCTTGACACTCTCGTTTCAAGGCTCGCTTTTTATCCTCGCCTTTTTCAATGCCACCGCCGGGCAATTTATAATATTTGCTTTTAACTACGTGTAAGAGCGCTATTTTTCCGTCGTTGTCAAAGACTATGGCCCGCACCGCCTCACGGGTAGGATAGCTCTTGACCTCTTTCTTAGTGACTTTTTCAGGATTGATAACCAGAAGCTGTTTCATTAGCTACTCCTTGACTGCTACCATACTAATTTCCACTTTTGCCCCAAGAGGTAGTTCTTTGACGCAAACCGTTTCGCGGGCGGGGTATGGATCGGATAAATAGCTGCCATAGACCTCATTCACTTTCCCGTAAATAGACATGTCTGTTACATAAATTGTTGTTTTGACGACATTTGCAAAAGAAGTTCCGGCTTCTGTTAAAATAGCTTGCAGATTTTTCATTATCTGATGGACTTGTTCTTCGATGGTTCCCTCGAGTGGCGTGCCGTCGGGAGTTAAATGAAATTGCCCTGCTGTAAAAACAAAATTGTTTGCAATTATGGCTTGGGAGAATGGGGTAGTCTTCGGCGGCGGCGCACCCTTCGTCTCAACCTTTGTTTTCATTTTTTAACTATAACATTTTAGGCCAAATTTCTGGGAGTATTCTATTAATTTCAATCTAACTGTTTAAGGAATTTCATTCTGTGGTGCCGAGTCATTCTTCCTTCAAAACCCATGTCTAGATTGATGTTTACTCCGGAAATTACTCCCAACCTAGCTCTGACTAAAGCTATAAAGCCATTCGTTTCTATAAGGCGATAAGGTTTTACTTTTCCTTGAAACGTTTCTGTTATTAATTTTTCTATCTCATCACCATGAAGAAATGTATCTAGGTCGATTTGGAAATGGGGAAGCCAGTAATTTTTCCACTTGTCATCTGTTTTTTCCAGCAGTACCAATTCGACCAACGGATCCGACGAATTTTTTCGATCAACTTTTCTTTTTCGTCCGCTATGGATTTCACTTGATAGCAAAACCCCAGGTGATTTAACCTTTGGAATAAATTACCTGAAACTAGATGGTTAACAAGTTTTCCGACTTGCTGATAGGGGACGAAGCTGTCTTTTAGTGGACTTGGAGTACTGAAGAGGTTATTCGCAATAGCAATCCCTGGAATTTCCATGCCTGTGGTTGAGATGTTCAACAGTGGCTTTCCACCGGAACCTATTATAGTTATAAACATCAAACAAAAGGGTGGTTTTTAGAGTTTGCCTTGCTTTACTAATTCTATTGACGAAGGGCCGGTTTGGATTTTCAGGGTGACTTCGTTTTTAAGTTCTATTGTAGTCGCGCCGCTTACAGAGAAGTGCTCTTCTTTGTTTGTCGAGTATTATTGCAAACACACCAATTTTGAAAGTCATCGGATTATTATTTGCGATTATAGCCCCTTTTTTATCTTTTGACTATTTTAAACGCGGGAGAAGATTTTTGTATATTGTTACTTTTTGAGACTTGCTCATTAGGGCATAACGCGGGGATGGAGATGGGAGAGTAATGAGTTCAATTTTGGGAAATTTTAGAATAAGATCTTTAAATTCTTTTTTGAATAACTTTTCGACGAATCTGCTGGTGAAATAAATTGAGGTGATTTTGTTTTTTTTCACAATCTCGGCAATTGCTTGGGTGTTAAAAACCAGGCATTTAAGGTTCATGTCCGAATTACTGTTATTTTCCCGATCGCATTCCAGAATGATATCGGTAATAGCCAAGCCTAGTCTGGTGAACAGATGTTGCTGGGCTTTTTTTGTTCGGAGATTTATGCCGTATACCTCCTCGAGTATCGGCCAGAATAGATTTCTGCCATTTGCGTAGAACCACTCATAACCATCTGCTGGTTTAGCGACAAAACTGCCAAGAAGCAAATACTTGGACTTTACCAGGACAAAATTCCCGAATGGGTGTTTTTCAATCATGAGCTGTTTTACAACGGTTTACCCGCAGCAGACTCGGCTAATAATGCTATGGTGGCTACAAATTCACCTTTTCCTGCTTCGTAGTCGTGTTGTCGACCGTAGGCATCGCTCATTACGCAGTGCGTGTCCAGAACTTGCCACGTTGTCATTTGTGGGTGTTGTTGAAGATGCTCCGATGCTGGACAAAAATTTAAAGAGCAAACGGTACTTTTGGTGTCATTTTGAAAACACGGTGTTGGCCCATGGGTTTGCTGTAAACAAATTTTCTCCTTCTTCATGATAAGTAAGTATGAATTGTAGCAGAATCCCAGGATTTTTTGTATGGAGTGATTGACTTTGGTACTCTGAAGGTCAAATTACAAATCGTAGAAAAAAGTTAGCGCATCATATGTTATCCCAAGTAATGCAAATATCAATCAAGGACTTCTTTTAAGGCTCATTAGCTAACCTGGCGGATTTTGGCGCATCGATTTTTATGATAGACTCTAAATGTATTTGACGCGGAGAATATTTTTGATACATGGTTGGGGAGGAAGTCCGAAAAATGACTGGTTTCCTTGGGCTAAAGAAGAACTTTCTAAAAGTGGTTTTGATGTAATTGTGCCCGAAATGCCGGAAACAAATCACCCTAAAATTGGCTTATGGACCAACAAATTAAAAATGGTTGTCGGGAAACCAAAAAGAGATGATATTTTTGTTGGCCATAGTGTTGGTTGCCAAGCTATCTTGAGATATTTGGAAACCATTTCAGATAATGTCGATAAAGTAGTTTTGATTGCACCTTGGTGGTATTTAACGTTGGATAAAAATGAAGAACAGTCAGACGCTGATCCTTGGCTAAAAGCAGATGTAGACTTTGATAAAGTTAAATCAAAGGCTAATAAATTTATTGCCGTTTTTTCTGACGATGATCTATATGTACCGCTTCAGGAAAATGGTGAATTTTTTAAAGAGAAAATAAACCCCGAAATTTTAGTCGAAAACAAAATGGGTCACTTTACAGAAAGTGATGGTGTCAATAAAATTCCATTCCTTACAAAACTAGTAAAACAATCTTTTAATTAACGAAAGTGAGCGCGACACCTTTTTTGTCTGCCCTGCCTGTCCTGCCGATTCTGTGAATGTAGGCTTCGTAAGAATCGGGTAAATCGTAATTAATAACGTGGCTGACGTTGGGTATGTCTAATCCGCGGGAAGCCACGTCGGTTGCTATGAGTATACGAATAATATTAGCCTTGAATCTTTCTAGAGTTCTGGCTCTTTGACTTTGTTTTTTATTTCCATGAATGGCATCTGCCTTAAAACCTCTTTTGACAAGTTCATTGGAAAGCCTTTGTACGCCGTGTTTTGTTCTTCCAAAGACGAGGACTTTTTCATACTCGGGGTTACTAAGCAGTTGGTGAAGTTTATTCACTTTAATGCTGGAATTAGAGACCCTAATAATACTTTGGGTAATGTTTTCTATGGTGTCCTTTGTTTTGACAGATACCGTAAAAGGTTTATGGACGAAACTTTGCAAAATTCCGTTTACTTTTTGGCTGATTGTTGCCGAGAAAAAAAGTGACTGGCGGACTTTAGGAAGAAGTGAAACTATGTACTTTATGTCTTTGATAAACCCGATATCAACCATTCTATCCGTTTCGTCGAGTACAACAACTCCAAAATATGACAGGTTGAGAGAGTGAGTTCTAAGCAGGTCTTGGATTCTTCCCGGGGTCCCGATTACAAAATTTGGGTTTCTCCTCAAGTCTCTGATTTGCCTTCTAATATTTGCTCCGCCAATACACAAGGCATAATGAATTCCAAGACCTTTTGAAAAGTCAAGAAATTCATCTCTAATTTGAGTAGCTAGCTCGCGAGTGGGGGTAAGGATTAATACCTTCTGACTCCTGTTTTTAAAAACTTTATCTATTAAGGGAATTAAAAATGCTGCCGTTTTTCCGGTTCCGGTATTTGCAATTCCAATAATGTCTTTTCCTGCCAGGATTGAAGGGATTGCTTGATCTTGAATAGGGGTCGGGGTTGTGTATCCCTTTTGCAATATGTTTTCTCTTATTCTATCCGAGATCTGAAAATCGGCAAATGTGTGGGATACAACCTGCTCTTCAGTTATCTGATTCTGGTGGGTTGCGTTAATGATATTTGAAGGGTCAAAAGATTTAATAGTTCTGTATCCACTACGGAAAGCGCCTCTTCTTTGTTTGTTATTAAACTTTCTATACATAGGTTACGCTTCGGATTAAAGAAATAAAACTGCCTAAATTAAGAAAGATATAAAGTTGCGGAGAAAAGATACAAAAAAGTAGTTAACAAAATTGGAGTATCTTTATCTGGCGAAACTCAAAATAAACTTACAATTTAAGCAGATCTATGACTTCAACCTGCTGACTTGGAAGTAAGTGTATCACTAAATAACAGAGATGTCAAATGACTATAGGGTTTTTGTGATATTTAAGTGAGAGCTTTGGTGAGTGCCTCACGGATGTTTTTCCCGCCAAACCACCCTCCGAGGTAGACGGTTGCGTGTTTGTTTCTGTTCCAGTCACGAAGGTAATATTTATCGATGCGCCCGCCCCTTTTTAAAAATGTTTGAATCAGCTCGTCCAACGAAAGTTTAGTATTAATAATTCATTCTACACTTAAAAAGGGGCTTTGTCAGCTGCAGTTTGTTTGTTGCTTTTTTCCAAAGCTTTTTCAACAGCTGCTTCGGCCAAAAGTTGTGACACAGCTTCGGATTCGTAATTGGTGGGTTTTAAGAAAGCTCGAAGCCCTCGAGAAGTTTTTTGTTGCCCTCGATTTGATATTTAAGTAGATCCGAATATGCGCCTTTTTGCCTTGCCAGTTCTTTTGGCGTGCCCGATTGAGTAATTTTGCCGTTGTCGATGACTATGACGTGGTCGACGTTTTGCAGTGTTGAGAATCTGTGGGCGATAATGATAACCAGCTTGTCTTGCATCAGTTTTTCCAATGCACCCTGGACTTCCATCTCACTTTTGGCGTCCAAACTGCTTGTCGCCTCATCTAAAATCAGTATTGGGGCATTTTTAAGAATTGCCCGGGCAATCTGGATTCGCTGCTTTTGGCCGCCGGAAAGCTTTACCCCGCGCTCTCCTATTTCGGTGTCGATTCCCTTGGGAAGTTTTTCGGCAAAACCTAAAGCATTTGCCGCCTTGAGAGCTGCTATAATTTCTTTGTCCGAAGCCGGTGTTCCGTAAGCGACGTTTTCGCGCACACTTGTTGAGAAAAGTTCATTTTCCTGAAAAACCAAAGCGATGTTTTGCCTTACCTGGCTAAATTCCAAATTTTTATAACTTTTGCCACCGATATAAATATTGCCGCGCCTAGGTTCGTAAAGCTTTAAAATTAAATTGGTTATTGTTGTTTTGCCGGAACCCGAGTGGCCAACCAGTGCCACCTTTCGCTTGGCTGGAATTGTAAAAGAGACGTCAGTTAAGACTTTGCCGGAATCTTTGTAGCTAAACGACACGTTCCTAAATTCCAAAGAATGATTGGTAAGTTTTTTATAATTAGTCTTTTTGTCTGTCATTTCGCTCCCGGGAAGCTCCAGTATTTCGAAAAATTCTTTGGAGCCGCTTTCGGCATTTTGCAGTTGGGTCAAAATGAATGACATGGCGAACAAGGGCCTTCTGGCTTGGATAACCAATTGAATTATGAGCACCATTTCACCAATGGTTATGGCACCTTCAAAAGTTTGGTAAAAAACAACGACGTTTATCCCCAAAAGAATGATAACCAAACTTAAGTTTCGGGCAAAATCTATCAAATGATAGGTTTGGCTTTGACCGGCGTAAATTTCATTTACCTTAGCTAGTCTCTTGGACACAAAATTATACTCTTTGGTCTCGGTCAGAAAGCCTTTGACTATCTTTATATTGCCTACCACCTCTTGGATACGGCCTCTTAATCGGTCTTCAAGCTTGTTTTTCTTGACTTCTTCCCGGCCCCACCTTAGCGACGAATAGTAAGAAAGTGCCAGGTAGATTGGGAAAAGCATGAATACAAAGCCGGCAATGGGCAAGCTGTAGCGCGCCAGAATGAGTACGGTGAAAATGCTTTGCAAAAATGAAGGGAGGATAAAATTTGTTGCTGCATTGGTGAAATTTTGAATCGTAGAAATACCCCGACTTAATTGATTAACAATTTTGCCCGACATTTCGGAGTCAAAATATGTTTGGGGTAGAAACAAAACTTTGTTGTAAAACTTTTCGGTTAAAAGTTTTCTCTGAAGCCCTGCAAAGTGGTCACCCAACCGGTCCGAAATTCCCGAAACGACAATGCCGATAAAATTTAGGGCAAACATCAATGCTATTAAAAATGTCAACGTCTGCTGACTACCGCTTTCTTGGGCGACAATTTCGTCGACAATCGATTTGGAAACGACTGGTGTGGTCAGCTCTAAAAGAGCCGAAGCGACAATTAGAAGCGTGATAATTGCCAGGATTTTATAGAGCGGTCTGGAGACTTTTACAATTTTAAGTATATTTTTCACCCTGATATTTTAACTCCAAACACACTTTTACAAAAGAGAAATTTTAACCAATTTCCAGAATCAATTTTTCCTGCAACAAAAGATCGTTTAAGTGACTTTAAATTCTAACCATGTGGTTAGGCTGAGCGGGCCAGTCTAGGACCTTCTTGTTCTTATATTATTACGTTATAGGGAGTTGGGAGTTTAAAAAGAAAACTTCCGTAATTTATCAAGTGTCCCAGATTATTTTTAATTGCCCATTTAGTACATATCTTTCGATTATAAAGTTGTCCCTTTGAGGTTAACCTATTCTTTTTCCAATAAGATTCATGTATTTGATGATAACTAAGCCATTTTATTGGTTCCGGTAAGCCAGATTTTAGCATTGCCGCCATAACACAGGCATCCCAGGCCTCAAAACCAATTAATGCGTCGGGTAAATTTCCTTTGTGGTTATTCCACCACCTTCGGGTGAAAAAGAAGACATCTGAACCAGCAGACCAACGACCTAGAGGTAGCTTATCTCTCAGTTGATCTCTGGTAATAGTATTTTTAGGAAGGTCCTTTTTTGAAAAATCTACTCTATGAGAATACCCACACTCCCATTTTTTCAGAGAGTCTCTAATAAAATTTGACGCGTTAGTTACAAATGAGATGTCGGAATTTGTATATAAGAATAAATCACAATCAGGATAGGCTGAAAGGCCGTAGTCAACGACATCTTTTAAAAATGGCATAGTTTTCTTCTCGCCCAAGCTTAAAGAATTTCTTTGTCCATTTTCTAAACTAAACTCTGCAATTAAAAACCCATATTTATCGTTGTTGTAAAATTCCTGCCATGTTCTTTTTGCTCTTATCATCCTGTCCGTGGTTAAATTGTTTGCTTTCCACCAGTTGTAGATATGAACTATCTTCTTATTCATAGAGAAATTTGTGAAATTATACACCGGACAAGCTAATAAAATGCTGAGCAGGCCAGTCTAGGACCCAATTGTCCCATAATCGCTATTCCAGCTCAAACCATAATGGACTCTTTTTTGGATTACCGTTGTAGTAATTAACTGTTATCTCATCATCTTTCTTAATATTTTTTAAAGCAACAAAATCAATTATCATATCTTTTTGTTTTATCTTGAATCTTGCGTTTCGTTTATATGTATGGTTATATATTGATCCAAAACCCAAGGCAATTGCTGATCGTTCCTTATTTCTGCCAAAATAAAAGAAATAAGTAACAAGAATACTCTCTCTTAAATTAGATGTGTCGTATTTTGGAACTTCAATAACAGGGCATCTTTCAATAATTTCGTCTTTTTTAATATCATGCCTGGCAAAAACACCTCGGCCTGCATTATGAATTTTTGATTTACTAATATACACATTGTCAGAAGCGGGAAAATTTTTCATGATGTGATTATAACAAAGTTGATGTTGTCTTTGAGAAGAGAGCTGCCCAGCCACGATTCGAACGTGGATTAGATGGTTCAGAGCCATCTGGCCTACCGTTAGCCGACCGGGCAATAATGCCTTTGCAAGTATATCAAAATTATGGCCGGAATCACACGATGGAGATTGAAGCTTCTTGTTCAAGGACTTGTAAACTTCCCACGACAATTTTCTTATGCGAGCGGGCTATAACTTTCTTTCTTGCCAATTTCTCCATGGCAAGACTTACGGTTTCTCTGGTAATCCCCGCTAAGTCCGCGATATCCTGGTGGGTGAGTGAAAGATCGATTAAAACGCTGCCATCTTTAAAACGCTTGCCAAACCTTTTTGCAGAAATAAGAATAGCCGAGGCAACTCTGTTATACGAACTTCCGTAAAGGAGTTGCGAAACATTGGTAAGCAGGCCATCCAACCCTACCAGAATGCGTTTTGTCAGATCAAATAATACGCTTGGATCTTCTTTTACAAACCTTAGCACTTTTTCTTTCGGGACACGGTAAATATTAGCGGTGGATATTGTCTGGTAGAAATAGGTATTTTTAGCCTCACCCAAGGCCCACATCATTGGAAAAAATGACCCGTGTTTGAATATATTTAACGTAAGCTCCGAACCATTTTTGAAAATTGAATTCATTTTTACATACCCTTTGCTCAAATAGTAAACGCCATTGGGTTCATCCCCGGCGTTAATTAAGATTTCTCCACGCTTACATTTCAAAAAGGTGCCGTGTGAGAAGAAATCTGAAATTTTTCTATCAATAACTTTCCCCATTGTTGTTAGAATTCTTACAGAATTAAACCCTTAGGTATTCTAAAATGCTTATTCTGTTTCCGAAAGGGGGTGATTAAAATGATTAAAGGAATTGAGAGCGTGACGTTGTTTAGCGAAAACGCTAAAAAGTTGGCTGATTTTTATAGCAAGAAAGTCGGTTTAAAAGTATCGATGGAAGCCGAGATGGGTGACAAAGGCGAAAAACTTTTTGGATTTGAGTTTGCAAGTAGCAGTGGCTTCTACGTCGTTGACCACTCAAGAGTCAGGGGTAAAAACAAAAATCCGGAAAGAATGATTGTCAACTTTGAGGTCGATGATATTAAAAAAGAAGTTAAAAAACTTTACAAGGCAAAGGTCAAAAAGATTCAAGAGATTTACCATATAGAGAGTTATGGCTGGATCGCCACTTTTGAAGATGTTGATGGAAATTATTTCCAGCTAGTTCAAATAAGACCCAGTTAGTAATTCGCTCGGGGAAGTTGGTGTGGGGGTGGGCGTGAATGAATAAGTAAAATAAATAAACTGTAATTTCAGTATATTACCAAAAAGGTACGCTTTCAACAGAGGTTGAGTTGTCTACTATCTCAATATTTAATATTTTCGCTTCCTCGGTTAAATATTCTTGAATCATTCTTGCTGACTTAAATTCGCTACTTTTTAAATCTAGAAGTCTATCTACATGATAAAGGAATTGTATTCGGTGTCTTTTTTCATTAGCGGTGGTTAGCAGAATAGGCCTACCTAATCGTTTTAATGAATATGGATCCAAGAATGCGCCTTCGAAAATTGCGGCTGTATACTTTTTAGCCTCGTCTGCTACTGCTTTTCTTAAAGCTAATCTAACTGCAATTAACCCCTTAATGGTGTTTTCTTTATTTAGGCCGCCGAATTTACAATATGCTTTGCAGGTTCCCAAATAAAGAAACGGGAACCGGTCTTTTGTTTTTCCTTTCCTTGCCTTTCTTTTTATTCTGTCCATTTCTACAACGGGCATGTTAAAGTTTTTCCCAAAGATTTTTGATAAACGTGTTTTACCAACTCCCGGGACGCCGTATATAAATATCCTTTCAGTCATAGTTGAATTATATTAGAATTTAATACGTGGTGCAGAAAATTACAGGGCCGGTATTGATGGTGGGAGTATATTTCGCTTTTGTTATTGCTGGCTATATACTTTACGACTCCGGGGAGCTTGATGGCTTAGTTGTTTGGGCAAGACAGAATTTGGTTGTCTATTTTATCTTTCTGGTGGCCGTAAAAACGATGGGTTTGATTTTCCCGCCGATTCCGGGTGGGCTTGTTACATGGGGATCTATTGTAATAATCGGTTGGCAGATGGCATTTGCGGCTGATTTCATCGGAGCAATGATTGGTGCCATAGCAAACTACTACATGGGTAAAAAATGGGGAGTGACTATTGTTAAGAAAATTTTCGGAGACACAATATCAAATAAGATATCAAAGTTAAAAATTAGAAAGGGAAGGGAGGTTGAGTCCGTGGCCGTTTTTAAAATTGCCGGCGGTGGAACTATTGTAGAGGCGATATCTTTTTTTGCAGGAATTATTGATCTAAACCTAAAACAGTTTCTGGCCGGAAGCGCAATCGCAAGCTTGGTAATCGGGTTGCCGACTTACATCCTGACAGACAACTTACTGAGTTCCAGAAATATAGCTTTGAACCTGGCCGCAATTGTTGCCGGGTTTCTTGTTTTATATAAAGTGAAAGGACGGTATTTTGAATAGTTACCGAAATCAGATTTACACACGATATATAACTATCTAAATGAAGCCCGCTTGGTTCGAAGGTTATATTGGCTTTGATTGAATGCAAAAAGCAAATATCGATTTATCAGGACTGGACTTGGTGGAACTGAGGAATACACTAAAGAGTATAGGGGTGGTACGTTTTACTTCTGAAAAAGGTTATCATAAAACACAACCCTAGGTGAAAAACCTAAATGACGGGAGTTAGGTCCTCAGCTTATTTTTTGACGAATAAAATCGCGTTGGGCAAGTCGCGGCCGGGGCCGACTTTGTAACCGCCGGACCAAAGGGCGGTCGACCCACCGTCGTCTAAATTAAGCGCATTTTCCATTCCCAATACTTTCATAACACGGGCGCTCTCGGCGACTGTGGCACTGTGAACAACGCCTATATAAATAGTATTACCCTTATTGGCCACGAAACTTCGTGAACCCTTACTTCCCTTTTTAGGGTCATCGTCCCCGCCAAATGTGACATTCCCTCCTGAGACTAAAAGCGGATAATTGGACAAGACCCCGTCGACACCCGTGTCCCGGCCCCACTGGCTTGCGCCTGACACAAACCTGACGTATCCACCCCCGAAAATTACCGCGGGATTATTGCTGTAGACATTGTTTGCTGAATTAAAGTAATACTTATTCTTATTCATAACGAGTAGGTCGAAGGTATTGGTTTTGCCGGCGCATGACGGATAGCTTGCCGGACAAAAATATGTTCCGTTGACTCCGGCAAATGCACCGTTGCGCGAGACATATGTTGCCAGCGGGAGTACAGGGCAGTTGTCCGGGCAATCGGAGTCCGACGCAGTATCGACGACCACTCTGGTAGAGCCGATATCTGTTGCGATAAGAGATACCATAAAAGTTCCAGCATCGGTTGAAACTTGCTGGCGGCTATATCCGGCACCCGGTGGGCTATTATTTTCGGGAACATTTGCAGGTATTGTGAAACTGGCCGCAATTTTTGCGTTTTCATCGCTTATACTTTTAGTCAAGTCGGAAAGTTTTTTATCCGCGTCGTTATAATTTTGCTTAGAAAGAAGGGCTAAGACTTCTGAGAAATCTTTATCCATGTCCGTTGTCTTGGTTGTTTTAGCCTTGAGGTCAAGCAAATCTTCGTAGACCGAAACCGCTTTTTTGTAAGTAGTTTCTATACTAGTTATTTTCGACTCAAGGTCTTTGTTTATCTTTATTTGATCCTGGTTTTTCAAATTCTCCAGTTCCTTGCCGATTTTTTCCAATTCGACCAGATTTTGATCCTTTTGATTAGTAAGATTTTGAATAATGTTTTGTAGGGATGCTATTTTAGTGTTTGAGAGGGAGTAACCCGCGACGACGAAAACTACCAAAACAATTATTATCGGCAAGTGTTTATCGGGCTTGATGCTTTTACGAAGATTTAGCCCGGGCAGTTTTATTTTCATTGTCTAACTTTATCAAAGTGGAGTTGTGCAGGTCAATTAAGGTATGCTAGACTTTTTTAACCACTTATTATGAACGATAATTCACAGACTAGTCAGACCTCTTCCCAGGAACCGGCGGTTGCAGCGGGGCCTCCGCCTGCGGGTGATCCTAATTTGGAAAATTTGTCCAAAGGTGTCCCTCCGGATATGAAGCTTGATCAGGTTCCCCCGGATTTGCAGGAAAGCCCACAAGTTGTCCAGACGACTACCTCCACGGATGAACTGATCCCTGAGCGCCAGGAACTTAGAAAAAGCAAAAAAGGTCTAAAGCTTTTCTTAGCCCTCCTTCTATTGTTTTTGCTGGTTTTTGGTATTGGAGGGGGGGTGTTTTACGCTGTTGCCTATGAAAAGATAGACATAGGGAACAAAGATCTGCAAAGGTCAGTTGCATATTTTGTGCAAGATTTACCTTTTACTCCCAAAACTCCTAAATACGTTTTAGAAAAGGCGTATTTGGTACAAAAAGATGTTCAGTCGGTAAGCTTTGACGCATCGGTAGCTTTAAGCTCCGGTAGTTTATCTATACTTGGCCTTGGGAATTTCGATATGCAGTTTGTGGGGGATATTGATTATCTTGATCTGGAAAATCTGAAGGCAAAAATGAATGTCTCCGTGGTTAAAGAATTTGATATGGATATTGTGACTGTTGGCGACAAAGCATATTTGCGTGTGAATAAAGTTCCGTCTTTGGTTTTGAGTTTTGTTGGAATTTCAAGTGACAAAATCAGCCCCTTTTTGGGTACGTGGGTGGCTTTGGAGCAGGAAGACTTGTATGGTTCCGGCACGGTCCAAAATCCGACTCCGTCATCTGGCATGACCGGGGACGAGTTGGCAAAAAGCCTTGAGTTGGCGCTTGAAGAAAAGGTGCTGGCAGCGATGGAAATGACAGAAGAACTACTTGACGGCAAGAAGTCATACAAGTTTCATTTTTCGCCAAGCGCCGATTTGCTTGATTACATTATGAAAAGGGCAGGCGATATCAATAACCAGGACAGTAGTTACTCGGGTGATTATAAGGCCTCCGATTACTATAAAGATTTGAGCCTTGATGTTTGGGTTGATGCAAACACCTATTATACGACCAAAGTATCTGTTTCGATTGTTTTGGATAGCGGATCTAGCCTCCCGGGTGGTAGTGCATTTTTAGACGACCCGCTTTCAATGCTAGGTTCATCCCAACAATTTGACATCGCCTTTGTTATGAAGTTAAGCAATCACGGCAACGTTCCTGAAATAGTTGCACCGGCGGATGCAAAGTCTGTAGAACAATTTAGCAAAGAGCTTGAGGCCGCATTTATGAGTGAACTCGGCTCTATCGGTGTTGACGAGTTTGGTAACGATTTTCTTTCAATCTGAAGTAAACTTCCTGTTTTTATTGTTATAATTGTCTTAATGGATTCAAATTACGGCGGTGTTGTTTGGACAAAGCACGTACTACAAAGGTTGGCGGAGCGGGGGATGAAGCAAGGTGATGTTTGGGCTACATGGAGCCGGCCCCAAAACAACCGGTTTTCGCAGGTGCGAGGTGGATGGGTTTTTGACAGAATTTGGGGAAATCAAAAAATCGAAGTCGTAGCCAAAAAAAATGCTAAGGACAGGTGGGTAATTCTTTCCGCTTGGTCCAAACCGGTTCATAAAAAGCAACAAAAACAAAACATTCCGGTTTTGTTTAATTTCGTTAAAAAGCTATTTCGCAAATGAAGCATAAAGAAGAAAATCTGGCTAAAATACTTAAAGACTTTAATACAAGATTAGTGGGAGATGAGGAAACTAAAAAAATTATTTGCGCAACCCTACTTGTATTTCCAAAAGAAGTGATCGATTTCGTTGTAAAAAATGTCTGGTTCGTGTCCGCTTTTGATGACGCTTGGTCGTTTACACTGGACTCGGAAGAATTATGCGGAAGGACAATAGTCTTTTTGAGCGACGATTTACTTCGTCAGAGTAAGGACAGGGTTACTTATTCCGTTGCCCATGAAATTGCCCATATAATGCTCGGCCACAAAAATCCATATAATGCAAAGTTGCCTCAAACAACCGAAAAGAAGTTTGAAACGGGGGCGGACGAGTTTGCGAAGTATTATTTGGATTTATCTAAAATTAGTTGACTTGCGCAATTAATTCTTTTTCTTTGTCGCCAATTATTTCAGAGATGTTTTTTGTCGATTTTGTCAAAACGCTATTTTTTAAACTGCTAAAGTTGTCCAAGATGCCGGTGTTTTTGATCGGTTGACCTTTTGTTTTAGGTAAATTTGATATCAGGTCAAAAAACTTAAAGTAGTCTCCTGAAGCAGGATTTTTGAATGAAAAACCATTAAATGGTTCTTGCAGGTAATCCAGGACAAATGGTGTAACGGCGACAAGGTTACTTTTGTTCCACACTTTAGTGAACGCGGTCAAATAATTTGATACGATAGTTTCTTCGCTGTTTGAATTTGTCGACCAGCCTGTTTCTGTAATAAAAACCGGTATGTTTTCGTTTATGCCGTAGCTTGCGAGCAACTCAATCTCGCGTTCCCAGCTTGCGACTGTTCCCAGCCCAGTGTCATATGGACTGCCGGAAAATCCCGGATTTGGATAGGAATGAGAATTCCATCCGTCGATGTAGGAAAGTAAGTCCGGCATGTAAGAAAACATACCTTCTACAAACTCTTTGAAGCTGGTTGTAGTCTTGGTATTTGTCGAAGATGGGTCAATGGCTGCAGGAAGAATGAAAAAGTCGTCGGACTTGCTTTTAAAGGTCAGTGAATATGTTTTAAGGATATTTGCGTATTGCTGAGAATTGATGTCGCCTCCCCATTCGGCCGCGTGATTTGGTTCATTAAAAATAACTACGTATCTATTGCTTATTGGCCAATTTAAGTTATTAAAAAAAACCGCCCAGTTTTCCGCCTCTTGAGGTGTAGGGGCTTTCCAGTTTGGCCCGTAGATTTTAGTGGCAATTCGCACAATCGGAATAAGTTTAAGGTCGGTGAGCAGGTCAAAAAATTTTTGCCAGCGAAGGCTGTCTCGTTCGTCTTCGCGAATGACAAAGGTAACATAACCCCACTGTCCGCGGCCCCCGTTAACTAATTTTGCCGCGTCTTCTAAATCGGATTCATCGCTGATGTGGATTCCAAAATGGTTGTTGTCAAAGTCTGTTGGTACATAGGCCGAATAGACAGAACCCGGCAGTAAAAAAATGAGCAAGATAAGTACTGCAAAAGCTAATAATGCATTTTTCATCGCAAACTATTATACCCAAAATACTTTAGTTTGCATCTAAAATAATATTTTGGGGGATCAAAATCACTTGCGAGCTTGCCTGCGCAAGCAGGGATTGCAAATTCGAGTAAGTGGAGTTTATAGTATTAATATCAAGTGTATGAACAAACAAATTGTAATCGTGATTTTGTTAATAGTTGGTTTAGTGACTTTTGCATTGATCGGGCTCGGAAAATTTATCGACCTCAATTTAGCTGATCTTGGAGTGTCAGATATCCAAACCAGAAAACTTGCGGCCAGTGACGTGAATATTGTGCGGCTGATTAGTTGTCAGAAAGGTAAAATTTCCTTTCTGCCAAGTATCGGCGGGTCAATTGAATTTGATCCGGATACTTTTAGGGCAACCAAAGGCGAAACCATTTCGATAGTCAACCGTGACAGCCTAGCGCATGAGATTGGTGTGTCCAGTACACACATTATCTTAAATGTTAACCCTGCCGAGTATGTTGAAATCGACACAAGTTTGCTTGCGGTTCCTGGTCCTTGGGGTATAACTTGCGACGGGATTAACCTGGGTGACAAGGGGCCGCTACTTTATCTCCTTGAGCCTTTTTAAAAATGTTACTTAATTTTGACATTGTCGAACTGATCAAAACTTGGGGTTACATAGGTTTGTTTTTTATTGTTTTCGCCGAGTCGGGTCTTTTTTTTGGTTTTTTTCTACCTGGCGATAGCCTGCTTTTCACTGCAGGTTTTTTAGCATCGCAGAATTTTTTGAACATAGTGGTCTTAGTCCCTCTATTGATTATTGCTGCGATTTCTGGCGATAGTGTCGGCTATTGGATGGGGAGAAGGTTTGGCAACTGGCTGATGAGGCAAAAGGAAACTTTCTTTTTTCAGAAAAAATATATGACTCGCGCCCAGGAGTTTTATGATAAACACGGAGGAAAGACGATAGTGATGGCCAGATTCGTTCCGGCAGTTAGGACTTTTGCGCCAGTTGTCGCCGGAATGGCTAAGATGCACTACAGGACCTTTTTGAGTTTCAACATTTTTGGCGGAATTTTCTGGTCTGCCGGCATGCTCCTTTTAGGCTACTTTCTGGGTAGTCTCATTCCTGATATAGATAAATATCTATTGCCGATAGTTGGCGTGATAATTATTGTTTCTGTACTTCCGGGAGTAATTCATTTCATTAAAGAAAGTAAAAAGAAGTAATTGACATGCCAAAATTTGTCTGTAGAATTGATTGTTATTAGATAATGAAATTTTGGAAATTTTTCCTAGCTGCCAACTTAGTCTTAAGCCAAATTCTAAGCCTCTTGATATATGCGAGTCCGGCTAAAGCAACCCCTCCGACCGACTTTATTAACGAGACACTTCTCACCGGGCTTAACGAGCCGACGGCAATCCAGTTTTTGCCGGATGGGCGGATGCTGATTTTGTCCCGGTACGGAAGTATAAGAGTCGCCCAGCCTGGAGCCATTCAGGTCGATCCGACGCCGTTTTTGGATTTAACTTCGGTGACTAATACTTCACAAGGAGAAAGAGGGCTTACCGGTATCGCTCTTGATCCGGGTTTTTTAACAAACGGATTTGTCTATCTTTTTTATACCAGAAATTTGCCGTTACGCGATCGGGTTGCCAGGTTTACTGCTAGCGGAAATACGGCTGATCCGGGAAGCGAAATTGTTATTTGGCAGGATAACGTGGGTGCGCCTTTGTGGCATCATGGTGGATCCGTCGGCTTTGGCACAGACGGCAAATTGTATGTCTCAACCGGCGACGGCTTTGACAGATCAAATGAAGTTCAAAGTTTGACTAGCTACAGAGGCAAGTTGCTTCGACTTAACTCTGACGGCACAATTCCGGCAGATAACCCTTTTTATGATGGAGCAGGACCAAATTTGGACGAGATTTGGGCGAGGGGTTTGAGAAACCCCTTTCGCTTTCAATTCGATTCAGTTACAGGAAATATATATATAGGGGATGTAGGCTCAAATGACCCTTCATCTTCAATTGAAGAAGTTAATTTGGCGGCAGCGGGTGCCAATTACGGCTGGCCTGTTTGCGAGGGCAGTTGCGGAACTCTAGGGATGACAAACCCTCTGTTTAGCTATCCGCATAGTGGACGGGACTCATCGGTTACGGGCGGATTTGTCTATCGCGGAGGTAATTTTCCGAGCCAATACCAGGGTGCTTATTTTTACGGCGACTATGTTCAAAATTGGGTAAAAGGCTTGAATCTTAATGTTGCAGGTACTTCGGTAACGGGTACGTTTAATTTTGAGCCAACCAACGGTGCCGCCGACGGCCCGTACGGCGAAATAGTTGATTTGAAACAAGGGCCCGACGGTGCCTTATATTACGTCGATATAGGCATTTCTTGGGAAGGTGGCGGCGGCCCCAATCAGGGAACAGTCAGAAGAATTAAATATACAGCCGCAAACCAACCTCCCGTGATAGTTTCGGTGACGGCGGATACTATAAGCGGTGCGGGACCGACTTTGGAAGTCAACTTTTCATCCTCCGCGACGG
This sequence comes from Candidatus Woesebacteria bacterium RIFCSPHIGHO2_02_FULL_42_20, assembly GCA_001792535.1. Classification (GTDB taxonomy): domain Bacteria; phylum Patescibacteriota; class Microgenomatia; order UBA8517; family UBA8517; genus 2-01-FULL-39-21. Next base: position 129,519 of record MGGS01000013.1, read on the forward strand.
ATCCGGAAGGTCAAACCTTAAGTTATGATTGGACTTTTGGAGACGGGCAAGCGGCAAGCGGCCAGAATGTAACCCATACTTATCAGCAAAAAGGCCCGTATGTAGCGCGGCTAGGTGTTTCAGACGGTGTGAACCAGACATTGTCGGATAATATCAGCATTACGGTCGGTGTTCCGCCTGTTGCAACAATAACCTCGCCTGTTGCATTATCCGCCTTTCGTGCTGGTGACGTGATTAACTATTCAGGGAGCGCAACGGATAGCGATGGTATCTTGAGCGAGTCCAACTATTCATGGCGAATTTTACTTTTGCACCTTTCACATACTCATCCCGATGTCGGTCCAGTTCTGGGATCCGGCGGGGTGTTTACTATTCCGACCAGTGGACATGAAATAAATGACGACATTGCTTTCCAATTTGTTTTGACGGTAACGGATGCCGACGGGCTGGAAGACTCTAAGGAAGTTACTATTATTCCCGAGACGGTAAATTTGACTTACGACACTGTCCCTTCGGGGTTGTCGCTGACTTTAGATAGTTTTCCACAAACTGCTCCCTTTGTACAAAACACGGTTATTAACTTTGAACACACAATAAGTGCACCTCTAAACCAGTCAGGCGCCGGAGGCAATTATGACTTTGTTTCCTGGTCTGATGGGGGTGCGGCAACGCACACCATTATCACGCCGGCTATAGGGCAAACTTACACCGCGATTTATCAACTTGTATCTACTCCGACTCCGAGTCCAACACCCACTCCTTCTCCTACTCCACAGCCAAGAGTTGCCTACTCCTTTGACGAAGGTATAGGAACTGTTGCCTTTGACAGTTCGGGAAACACTACTAACGGGACGGTAAATGGTGCTACTTGGACGGCACAAAGCAAGTATGGGAACGCACTGTCTTTCGACGGTGTCAATGATCGTGTAACTTCTTCTTCGATTTCGCTGGGTCAACCTTTTACGTTGATGGCTTGGATAAATAACCCCTCAAACGCAGCCTATGAAACGATAATGACTGTCGGCCAAGACAGAGACTTATATTTAAGTAATGGAGTTGTTACGTTCTATAACGGCAGTGATAGACAATTTCCTCCCGCTATTTCAAACACTTGGCATCATGTCGCGCTGGTATATAGCGGTACAAGCCTAGTTTCCTATCTAGATGGAGTGCAGAATGGCAGCTCCTATAATGTCAGCTTGTCTCAATACAGCGGGACGTTGCAAATTGGCTCTTGGATTTTTGGCGGAAGCAACAGTGACTTTTTCGGCGGAATAGTTGACGAGGTAAGAATTTACAATCAGGCTTTAGTACAGGCTGAAATTCAGTCTGCCATGAATACACCTATTGGAAATATTCCTGCACCCACTCCAACTCCAACTCCAACTCCAACGCCTACTCCCACTCCGACTCCGACTCCTGCTCCTACGCCAACTGCGTCTCCAACGCCATCACCCACGCCCACTCCTGGGGTGGGAACGTCCTTGCGTTTTTTCGGCAACGGACAGGGAGACATTGACAGGGTAAAAATTTCCATTGATAATCCGGCCAAACCCGTTGATGTAGGCGGAAACTTTGCAGTTGAATGGTGGATGAAAGCCGAAGCGGTCAATAATCCGTCAGACGCAGTTATCTGTAATCAAAATGACGGTTGGATCTACGGGAATACGATATTTGATCGTGATGTTTGGGGAAACGGGGACTTTGGCGATTACGGGATCTCATTAACAGGCGGAAGAGTTGCCTTTGGTGTTAATAATGGGATATCGGGCAACACTTTGTGTGGAAATGTCGTTGTGGCCAATGGCGCTTGGCATCACGTAGCGGTAACCAGGAATTCCACAAATGGTCAACTATCAATCTATATTGATGGTCAACTGGATACTCTAGGCAATGGCCCGACAGGCGACTTGTCCTATAGGGACGGACGGCCAACGACTTTTGAGGACGATCCGTTTTTGGTAATTGGTGCCGAAAAACACGATGCCGGCAGCGGTTATCCTTCATATAATGGCTTGGTAGATGAAGTCAGGATCTCCGATAATATAAGATATACCGCAAATTTTACTCCGGTCAACTCCGCTTTCAATCCTGACGTAAATACTGTTGGTCTTTACCACTTCGATGAGAATGTCGGTACTTTGGCAACTGACTGGTCGCAGGCTACCGGAGGGCCAAGCAATGGCGTCCTCAATGTTGGAGGTAGCCCAACCGGGCCTGTTTGGTCAACCGATACCCCTATAACTGTTCTGCCTTCGCCTACGCCAACCCCAACCCCTACGCCTAGTCCTAGTCCAAGCCCCACACCCACGCCGTCGCCAACTCCTTCACCGTCTGGATTTAGTCTCTTGTTTGACGGAATCAACGATTTTGTCCGCGGGGTAAATATTCCCCTCTCAAACCAATTCACTTATGAGGCTTGGGTGAGACGAAGCGTGGATAACGGGGGATTTCAGACATTTTTATCCGACGCCAATAGCGGCTACAGTCAAGTAATGTTTGCGCTGTATGTGGACGCTGGAAACGCGGATTGCGGCGCAAGTCCGGCCGACCAATTTGCCGTGTGGGACGGTGCGTCTGTATTCTGCTCTGGAGTGAGTGCGGGTGTAAACACTTGGCACCATGTTGCAGTGAGCCGTAATACTGGCAATGCTTTGCAATTTTTCGTTGACGGCCAACTGACAGCAACTCGAAACAACTCCGCTGTTCCCAGAGACAGTAGTGGAAGGCTCGCGGCCGGGCGGGCCGGGGACTATAACGGCGAATATTTTGCCGGGCTGGTTGACGAGGTAAGAATATCAAACCTGGCTTTGTATCTTGGTACTTTTACTCCTCAAAAAAGTCTGTCGGCGGGTGCTGGTACCGTTGTGCTTTGGAAGATGAATGAAGGTGCAGGACAAGTCGTCGGCGACGGTTCTGGCAATGGTTATAACGCAACTTTGGGAACAACCACAGGGTCGCAATCTTCTGATCCTGCTTGGTCAACAACCACCCCTTAGATTCTTGTATGACGTATATATCATAAAGCAAAGTTAGGAATTGAGTTTTGTTAGTTAAAATACTATCTCCTCGCTGGATTTAAAAATATCTGGTTTGAAGTTATAGAAACGTACCCAATTGCCACTGGGTAAAAAGTGACGCTCTAACAGATGTTTAAATCCTTTAGGATCATAATCCATAGGCGCTAGATTACTAAAATCTTCAAAAGGTTTAAATACCCGATCATAAGAGAATCTTAGCGTATCTAGTGTTAACTTTAATTCTGAGTGAATATGAACCATGCTTCCGCAAAATCTATCAAATACCAGAACCACTCTGGCTTCAACGTCTGCCCTGCCTTCATAATTTTGGTATGCTTTAATTAAGTACTTTGCTGTTTGCTCGTCTAGAATTCCCCCGATTTCACCTTGAATAAGCTTAACGAAATCGGACTGTTCCTGGCCTACTTGAGCAGCTGTTTTTTTGCCTCTCAGCGCGGCGTGGTCACCGCGCAGGGCTTCTCCTAAGTCATGCAGTCTGGTATAAAGCCTGGCTTTATTGATGTTGAACTCACTCGGCAACAATCCTTTTCCATGGAGTCTATTGACCCAAAGCTCGATATCTTGTGAGTGTACGTGAACATTCTCCTGTAAAAAGTCATCTGTTGGTTTGATGCCACGCACCCACCTCCCTTCAACAACTTCACGAGTCAACTCGTCTGTTCCAAGCGGGGCAAAAAACCAACCAAGGTCGTCACCTTCCTCAAGAGATTTTACTCTTTTTCCTTTATAATAAAGTTCCTGGTGCGACTCGATATATCCATCATATGGTGGTTCTTCTATTTCCGCCAAGGCTTTTGTCCAGAGAGTCTCCAATTTTTGTAGTGACAACTTTTCGTCAGTATCAAATATTAAATTTAAACTACCCTCCCTGGTTATTAAGTAACCAGGATACAAACCTTTTTCCAAGTTGTTTAGTTAATATTCTGTTAGAATCTGTCTAGATATGGACATTGGTTACGCACTTTTATTGGGTGCAATTCAAGGTTTGACGGAGTTTTTGCCGATTTCCTCGAGTGGACACTTGGTGTTGGCAAAAAAATTTTTCCCTGAAATGTCTTACCCGGGGGTTTGGTTTGAGGTAATTTTACATCTAGGGACTTTGGTGGCGGTATTTATCTATTTCAGAAAGAAGATTCTAAAACTTAATCTTAAATGGGTTGTGTTATTGCTAATTGGTAGTATTCCGGCGGGTTTTGCAGGGATTTTTTTTCGTGAGGTTCTAGAGGAAACTTTTTTTCGCTTTGGTATTTTTTTGGGAATTCAATTTTTAATAACTTCGGCGATTTGCTTCATTGTTGACAAACTGAAGAAAAAAAATAAAGTCATTAACATGACGGATGCTTTTTTGATAGGTTTGGGACAAGCAGTTGCAATATTGCCGGCAATAAGCCGTTCTGGTTCGACGATTTTTGTTGCCGTCTTACGGGGAATTGATAAAAGAAAAGCCGCTGAATTTAGTTTTCTCCTTTCTATACCGGCGATTGTGGGGGCAAATTTGGTTGAGGTTCTAAACTATAAAGAAAATATAAGGGCATTTGACCTTAGTTATTTAATTGGCTTTCTTACTGCTTTCGTTGTAGGCTTTTTCTCGATTGGCTGGACAATTAACTTGCTAACCAAGAAAAAATTCGGAGTGTTCGGCATTTATACTTTTATCCTGGCAATATTAACAATAGTATTTTAGGTAGGTATAGGACGAGGCCGATGAGTACCGCCCCTACTGATCCCAGGAAAACTGCTGCAGCAGAAACGTCTTTTGCCACCTTTGCTTTTGGGTGTATTTCCGGGCTGACAAGGTCCGTAATTTTTTCCATGGAAGTATTAAAAAGCTCAAGAATCAATACAAAAATGATAGTGAGCAATAAAATAACAAATTCCAGGGGAGTAAAAGCGAGAAGAATCGCGACTACCAGAGCCATAAAGGCAGCTACTGTGTGGAATCTAAAGTTTGGCTCATTGGCAAATGCGTCTCTAATGCCATTCATTGCGAATTCAAAACTGCCAGCAATGCTATACTTTCTACTCATACTATTTAGAGTATACTACCATGTATAGTTTACTTAGGAAATGGAAGTGCTTTTAATAACGTTTCTAGCAAGTTTTTTGATTTGGTTTATGTTTTTTGGTTTGGTGGTCCACTGGTTTATTGACGGCAAAATTAAGAAGGAACAGGCTTTTCACGCATTTTTGTCAGCGCTTATCGCCTGGGCGGTCTCCGAAATGATGAAAACACTTTATCCGCTGCCACGGCCGTTTATTTTAAACGGTGCAAAGCCTTTGACGTTTACGTTCCCAATTGATGGCGGTTTTCCCTCACAGCACGCGGCGGCGGCCTTTGCTATCGGCGTTACACTCTGGTTGCACGACCGTAAAATCGGTCTCTTGTACCTTTTGGCTGCGCTTGGAGTCGGAATAGGCCGGATTTTAAGCAATGTACATTTTCCCGTTGATGTTTTAGTGGGTGCAATTTTGGGAAGTACTGTTGCCTATTTCTTTGAAAGGTTACACATTTATAAATATTTAACAGGAAAGTGAAGGCTTGACAGTTAGCACTTTGGCTGTTAGACTGCTAAGATATTATGGATTTGAAGGATAAGATTAGTAGAATAGTCCCGGTAGTTGCCATTCGTGAAAGCGTAGTATTTCCTCAGACAGAAGCAATACTTTCGTTTGGGAGACCCAAATCGGTTTCGGCGATAAATTCCGCCTTCCGCGAAGATAGAGTTATAGCGATTTTTACTCAAAAAGAGTCTAAGACACTGGACCCCCAAGAAGAAGATTTGTATAAGGTCGGGACGATCGCAACAATTACCCAAATGATGCAAACCGAAGGTGAAGTGCACACAATGGTACGTGGTCAGGCAAGGATCAGACTGGAAAAAATAAGCGCTGACTCACCCCATTTGGTTGCGGAAGTTGTGGAGATCGAAGCCGATAAAGATAGAGATGACGATCAGGTGAAAGCTGGAGCAAAAAACCTTCTTGACCTTTTCAAAAAAGCAATTAATTTAGGCAAAAGCGCGGAGATTACGTCTGTAATGAAAATAGTTTCCGGGCAATCCAGCGATTCCGAGCTTGTGGACTTGGTTGCGTCGACCTTGGACATTAAAACCACAGAAAAGCAAAAATTACTGGAATCAATTTCTCTGAAAGACAGGCTAGAGAAGGTAAATGGGTACTTAACACACGAAGTAAACGTGTTGGACCTTGAAAAGACAATTTCGGTTAAGACTCAAAAGAGATTTGAGGATCAAATGAGAAAAGCGATGCTGCGGGAAAAGAAAAGGACGATTGAAGAAGAGCTGGGTGAAGAAGACGGCGAAGTCTCGCACGACGAAATTAAGGAGTATGGCCTGAAAATAAAGGAGGCTAAGATGCCGAAAGATGTTGAGGACCGTGCCAAAAAAGAGCTCAAGCGCTTGAAACAATTGTCTCCCCACAATCCTGAAGGCAGTTATATCAGAAACTATTTGGATTGGCTTTGCGATATGCCCTGGAGCAAAGAAACAAAAAGTGAAACGTCAATTAAGAAAGCAGAAAAGGTCTTAAACGATGATCACTATGGATTAGACAAAGTTAAAGAAAGAGTCCTTGAATACCTTGCGGTAATGAAAATGAAAAAAGAAGGGTCTCTTCCTACAATTTTGTGTTTTATTGGGCCGCCGGGGGTGGGTAAAACCTCAATTGGCAAGTCTATTGCAAAGGCTTTGGGAAGAAAGTTTTCCAGGGTTTCTCTCGGAGGAATACGTGACGAGGCGGAAATCCGCGGTCATAGAAGGACTTACGTGGGGGCACTGCCGGGTCGAATAATCCAGGGGATTAAAAATGCAGGTACAAAAAACCCAGTTTTTATGCTTGATGAGATCGATAAAGTCGGCGTGGATTTCAGAGGCGATCCCACTTCTGCGCTCTTGGAAGCGCTTGATCCGGAACAGAATAAGGAGTTTTCAGATCACTACTTGGAGGTGCCTTTTGATCTTTCTAATGTCATGTTTATTTGCACAGGCAATACGCTAGATGGTATTCCGATTCCGCTTCGCGACCGCGTGGAGATAATTAATTTTTCGGGCTATACATTGGAAGAGAAGCTCCATATTGCCGAAAAGTATTTATGGCCAAAACAGCTAAAGGTTAACGGACTGGACAAAAGTGGCGTTACTATTGACAAGGATGCTTTACTGGATGTGGCAGAGAAATACACGAGAGAGGCTGGAGTAAGGGAGCTTGAGCGAAGCCTGGCAACGCTTTGCCGGAAAGTTGTGAGGCTTATGGCTGAAAAGAAAAAATACCCCAAGGAGGTTAAAAGGACGGATATTGAAAAGTTTCTGGGCCCAAGGAAATTTTCTTCCCAAATTGTGGGCAAAGAAGACGAGGTTGGAATGTCGACAGGGCTGGCAGTCACCTCGGTCGGTGGCGACGTGTTGTTTATCGAAGTTGCGCTAATGCCCGGCAAGGGCAAACTTACTCTCACGGGTCAGCTAGGGGACGTGATGAAAGAATCGGCAAAAGCAGCCTTTACTTGGTCTAAGGCTCACTGGAGGCAGTTGGGTCTAAAAAGTGACTTTGGTATGGAAATGGATGTTCATATTCATGTCCCCGAAGGAGCTGTTCCTAAAGACGGTCCTTCGGCCGGGGTTGCCCTGACTTCGGCTTTGGTTTCGGCTTTGACGGGTGTTCATACAAATAGGGACGTTGCAATGACAGGGGAAATTACGCTTCGTGGAAACGTGATGGAAATCGGCGGCGTCAAAGAAAAAGTAATTGCGGCACACAGGGCAGGGGTTAAAAAAGTAATACTTCCCGCGGATAATAAAAAAGACATGGAAGAAATTCCGGATGAGGTTAAAAAAGATATAAAGTTTGTTTTTGTTTCAAAAATAGCCGAAGTTCTTCCTCATGTTTTAGCTAAATGGCCGCTGGCAAAATCCAAATCTCCTCGGGTATTTCCATTTATGGCAGTTAATTGACTTTTGTAATAGTTTACCCAAGTGTGCTATAATTAGCCATTGTCATCTCCAGGTAACATTAAAATAGGCAGCAAACTCGTTGAAGGTGGTAAAGTTTATACCGTTTACAAAATTGAAGAAAAGACGATCGACGGTGCGCCTCGGAGGATAATTTGCTATAAACCTCACTTTTCTGATTACACCAACGACACGGTTGTTTGTTCTTTGCCCGAAGACAATTTGCAGGAGGCAAATATCAGAAGGCCAATTTCACTAACGGAATTAGAAAATATTATTCGGAATCTCTCGAGCGGACCCCAGCGGGAAGAGTTAGACGTGGTTGAGGCTAAAGTTACACTAGGTGGCAACGATATTTATGAATCTGTCGAGATTCTAAAAATTTACTGGCGTGAAAAAAACAAAAACGAGGAAGGGTTTACTAAAGCCAAAAAAGATATCTTAAATCTTGCACTCGAAAAGATAGTCGAAGAGGTTGCGCTGATCCAAAAAACTTCTCTTGAAGCAGCGCGCACCGCAATCACAAAAGCTCTGTCCTGACTGCGCTTAATTGTTTTAAGTTCTTGTTTTGGGTAAAATAGGTTTAACTTGGCCACACAAAAGGGCCCCATCGTCTAGTGGTCTAGGACACTAGGTTCTCATCCTAGAAACCTGGGTTCGAGTCCCAGTGGGGTCACCAAAAAAGAAATCGAGTCGGAATTGGGGGCAGCGCTGGCTGCGCCCCCCTCCGCAGACAGCGCTGCAAAGGGAAAATCGAGGGTTGCCGACAGGCGACGGTCATTCAAAAAGAAGTTCGAGCCGACTTTTTTTCCCATGATTGACAAATCATGGGAATTATTTTCAGCGCGCGCGACTTTTTGCGCCTGCAAGGCGCAATTTACGAATTCTCTCATAGGTTCGAGCCAAACAGTTCCGCTTTTGGAAATTTGAGATTTTTTCTCCTCTAACTTTAGTTTTTCTTCAAATAATTCGTTCTTCTTTTGTTTGTAGATTTCCGGTTCGATAACTTGGTCTAAATATCCATTAAGAAGCCTGTTGAGTTTGACTTCGGATTCTTGAATTTGTCCGTCAAGCTGTATTTCTTCCACACCGGCTACCAGTTTGTCTTTTTCTTCGGCTTGGGTGATCCATTTTTCGAAATACGGTTCCCAATCTTCATGCAAGCCGCAATCACTGACAATCTTTCTTATTTGTGGTTCAAGTTCTATCTCTGAAACGTATTTTTGAGTACAGGGTCTTAGCTTTTTGGTACAACGATAGTAAATAAAAGTTTGGTCAGTGCCATTTTTGTATTTTTTGATATGCTGTTCTGCCGTGATTGCGGCGCCGCACTCGCCGCAGGTCGCGAGCCCCGCAAAAGCAAAATTATGACCTTTCTGTCTTGGTCGTTCGATTTTTTCAACTTGTTTTTGAACTTCATCAAACAGCTTTTTGCTAATAAAGGTTTTGTGAGACCCTTGATAATATTCTCCGGCGTATTTCAAAATACCTAGATAAAATCTATTGGAGAGCATGTTTTTTACTTGCCCGACTTTTACAGGTTTTTCTCCTTCTCGCTTAATGCCAAACTTGAACATAAATTGAGAAATGCCAGTAAAAGAAACATTTCCATCAGCAAAAAGCTGAAATGATTGTTTGACGACTTTTGATTTTTCTTCGTCAATATCAATCCCCCTCGTTTTGGGATTATTTATATATCCGTATGGCGCTTTGCTTGGCCAAACTCCGTTTCGAAGTTTTTGTCTGTTTCCGCGCTTTACATTTTCGGAAAGATTATCGACATAATATTTTGATTGGCCAAAGGCGATTGAAAGCATGAATTTACCCTGTGGGGTTGACTCAAACCAAAACGAGGGAAATTTTAAATCAAGAAGTTTACCGGTGTCGAGCAAATAAATAATTTTCCCGCCATCAATAGAATTTCTAGCAAGTCTGTCGGGATGCCATGAAAGAATGGCGTTAGCCATTCCTTTCTCGATTTTCTTTAGTACCTCCGCAAATTGCTCCCTTCCGGGGGCTTTGGCAGTTTTTGCTTCAGTGATAAATTCAGTTACGGTTAATTTTTCTCTTTTGGCAAACTCCTTGAGTTCGGCAATTTGCGCTTCAATAGACAAAACTTGCTTGTCTTTTTCATCGGTTGATTTTCGGCAATAAGCGATGTATTTCATTTTTTAATCCTTTCGGACCCAGAAATAGACAACGATTGCAATGATAATCGTAATAGCAATTGAAAGACTTATATTGCCTATTGCCTGACGAATGGTAAATAGGAGAGCAACAACTCCTAAAAAAATCGCAGCTTTTTGCAATCCTATGTTGGTTTTTTCTATTTTTTGATTTTGTGCATCTAGATCAAGAATAGTTTTGATTAAACGACCAACTGCCTCAATCTGCTTAGCGTCAGCCTGATGGTGCCGTTTATCAATTGAAGCAGGAGCATCTTGCTCAATAGCACGAACCTGCTCAATTAAATCTGATAATGGGTTAGAATTTTTTGTTGTCATATTTATATTTACTAAAATTTTTGCGTTTTTCTCGTTTCTTTTTCTTTGCGTCGCCCGTCGGCAACCCTCGGTTTTCCCTTTGCAGCGCTGTCTGCGGAGGGGGGCGCAGCCAGCGCTGCCCCCAATTCCGACTCGATTTCTTTTTTGGTGAACGTTTTCGAACAAATTCGAACGTATTTCAAAGGTAGCGGCGGCTGACCGCACCAGCCGCCGCACTATTTGTACGCTCGGCCTGCGGCTTCGCAAAAAGTCGGCTCGGACATTCCGCCGAAAGCGGAACAAAGAAAAACGCAAAAATTTTAAAGTGCTTTTACTTTTCTCAATTTATATAGAAAAAAGCTTAAAAATATCCCTAACAATATTGCTCCTGCCACCCATAGATTAAAAATGCTCAACTTTCCGGCTTGTATAGAGCTTCCAGCGACTACCGCTATTAAGACATAAGGCAACCTAGTAATAAACGCAGCCGTAGACAATGTAGTCGCCCTATACTTTGACGGTATTTCTCTGTTAATAACTACAGATATCCACGGGTCGGCCAGTTTTCCAGCAATTGCTATTGTAAGCAAAACAAATACGCCCCAGTAACCAATTGGAAATGCAGCTGCGAAAAATCCAATGGCCATCATAAGAGATAATATAACCAATCCTCCCATGTCAGAAATTTTTTCTCGTAGCTTGGGTACCAAACGGATTGCAAATGCTGAAATTAAAGTTAATAAACCAATAATAATACTTTGTTCTTTTGCGTAAAAACCAAAACTTGTAGCAATTGCCGGTCTGATGAATCCCCAAGAATAGAGATAGTAGACTCCTAGAAGAATGAGTATAAAAACGACATATTTTCTCAACGAAACGCTGAATAGTTCTTTTGCACCAATAAAAAGTTGTTCAAAATATGTCTTGAAAGAAAATTTGATAGTGTCGACCTTTGGCTCGAAAAGCCAAAATGCTGATATAGCTCCCAGCAAAAATCCAAAACCCCAAGCATAATGAGGGAGGCGAAACCAAAATTCATACATAAACCCACCGAAGAAAGTTGCGAATGCGGTTGTGTATGTTTCAATTGTTTTACTTTTAGTTATAACTACATCATATTCATTCTCCCGCTTCAATTGAACTAACGTGTCGTAGGCAAGTGCTTCACCCGCTCCTGAATAAAATGCATAGGCAATTTGCACCATTAACCAACCAATAAATATCGTTGTTAAATTATTGGCTCCAGAAATCATAAAAGCACCTATTGTGCCAGCAATTAGGCCAACTTGGATTGTTTTTTTCTTACCGAGTAAATCTGCAATTGCGCCAGACGGTATTTCTAGAAAAAGTGCAAATCCAAACCCTAAAGCATCAATCCATCCAAGTTGGCCATATGTCATAAATTTTGTCCAAAAATATATCCAGTTGCTTGCCAAAAAGAAAAAATTCATGCAAGCTGACAGAATATAAAAAACGAGGATATTTCTGTTCTCTTTTAATATGGAAGTCATGTTCAAATTATATCTCATTTTATGTCTTTAGTTCTAGATAATAACTCATAAATTTTGTACAATATGGCTTGCTTAGCAAGCCAAAAGTCGCGCGCGCTGAAAATAAGCGAGGCCGCAGGCCGAGCGTACAAATAGTGCGGCGGCTGGTGCGGTCAGCCGCCGCTACCTTTGAAATACGTTCGAATTTGTTCGAAAACGTTCACAGATAGTGATTTAGAAGTCTTGTAAGCATCATTTAGCTTGAAAATAGGCGCTAAATTGAGTGTTCCATTTTCTAATTCTGCATACGTTGGCAGGTCTTCAAAAACCAACCCGAACATGGCAGCGTTTTGAAAGGGATTAGTGCTTCCGAACAGTAAATCTTTGAGGTGTTCCATGAAGTACTGGGTGTAGTTTATGAGTATCTGAATATCAATCTGTTCTTTCTCCTTCTTTTCTCTGACACCCACGAGATTCGTTTTCTCAAGTTCCAGCTTTTCTATATCCTCCTCCATTAGTTTGATTGTAGTTGGAAGTGAGAGTATCTTGATTTTGTCTTTCAGCTCATGAATTTCGTGCTCAATGCTGATAAGTCGTTCATTGAGTTTGACAGTTACATCTGATACCTGGTGCTCCCGTTTGTTCCATTCTCCTAGGAATATATCTCTGAATCTTTTTACAAAGCTCTCATCAAAGTCTACGTGTTCCATAAACGCCTCTACACAGGTTTCTAAAGCGTCTACGGGTATCCTGAAATACTTGTGGCCACGGCTACAATGGTAAGCAGGGAAGTGTTTACCAGACTTACCCTTTGAAGCGCTGGCTAGTAATTGGTTTCTGCATGCAGGGCATAAAATATACTGCTTATACGGGTAGAGCGGGTTTTCCTTCTGCTTCCTCAATCTCCAGGGGTCAACCTTACCTCGATAAATCTTCACAACATCGCCATCTTCAACGATTGTTATTTTCCCACGATTAGCCCTATTGAATATCTCGATTGAAACAAGTCCAGGAAACTTACATTTTGTTGGTTCACCATCAAGCCACTTTTCAGTGTTTACACCAGCATAGATAGGATTCTGAATGTAGCGCTGCATCTGTTTGATGGTAAGTGGTATCCCTCCTGTTTTGTCAATAATTTTTTGCTTATCAGTTTTATCATGGAGCTTTCTCGTTCTCGACTTGTAACCAATGGCGTTTACTTGTTCGACAATCTGTAAATCCGTCAAAGTTCCTTGCTCACGTAGTTCAAACATCTTGATAAACCAGGGAGACTCTACAGGGTGAGGGGCGAGAATAACCCTCATGCCATGGCTTGTTTCAATTTTCTTGTTTTGATAACCAGGTGGTGCAGGTCGAACACGATAGCCCATACGTACATAGCGAACTTCAGCGCCAATCATTCGGGTTAGGATGTCTCGAACTTCACCTTTAGCCCGCTCCGCTTCCAAAAGTTCGGTGATGAAAGACGGACTAAACTCTGACCAGCCATACTTGAGTCCAAGATGGTCAAGCGTATTTACGGTTTGAGTGCCGATAACTCCATATACGTCAATAAATTGAACTCCATACTTAGCGAACTGAGACTTGAGTAAACCATACATTGTAGCGCCGCCTCTTGTACCTCTGTCTATACTTTTGATAAAAGCGTAGCTAACTTTGTTGTGGGGATTTTTGCAGTAGTCGAGAGCCTTGAGAATTGGTTGCCCGTCTAGCTCTCCAGACGCTGATTCGGTAAACTCGAAAAACTTTTCTATGGTAATTTTTCGATTGATGGTGGAGCCAAGTTGCTCTGCCCGTCGAAGTAATTGCTGCTTTTGGTCTTCATGGCTATCGCCCATAAGACCCTGCTTGGTAGATGAAACCCGTAAGATGCCGATAGCGTATTCTGTTTTCATTTTCTATTTCTATCTTTGTGTTCCATAATAAGATTATCAGACTTCGTAACAAACTTCAACTGCCCCTTCCTGTAGTCCTCCAGGATTCTATCTATCATCAAGTTGGCCATAATGCGCATACGCTCATCCTCGCTCAGAGTAACCTTGAGCTTGGTTTTCTTTTGCGCAACTTGGTCTGTGTATGTTGATTCGTTAGTCATGGCGCTTGGTGTTCCATTTAGAGAAAATACATGTTGTTTACAACCATCATTGATGCTCATAAACTTCTTCTTTTCTTGCGCTTTTGAATGAGAAAAGAAAAATACGCTGCAGGATTTCTCAAAGTGATGCGACCAGACGAATGGAGTTTGACTAGCTTGGCAATATCACGGTTTATGGCACGAGGGTTCCAACGCTGTGCAACAACAAGCCACCAACCAGGTTTAGTACCGTAACCTTCGAAAACTACTTCAAGAAGCGAGGCAATTTCAGGAGGAGGGGTTCTATAGTCCAACTCTCGGAGTTTTGCGATAGCGCCGAGTTTACTCGGAGTTAGTTCAAGGTTTACTTGTTGTTTACAGCCATCAATACCATCCTCATAAGCAACGACATCATCTCTTGTATTATTGTTTTCTATATAAGAGTTAGAAAGTACAGGAGTGGATTCATTTATTGCTTCACAAGCAAGTAATTGGTCATAAACATCAAAGTCCGTGTTCGATTCATCAGGAATACCACCGAGTTTTTCAATCCTGCGGATGACTTCCTCTTTGGTTAGGGTTGCACGAACTTCGTCATCACGACTTGCGAATCTAGGCGACGTTTTCATATCTTGTTTCATTTCGGTATCCGTTTCTATTTCTCATGAGTCCCAAAAGCTCCTCCCTTCTGGAGAAAAGTTCTCGAGCCACGGCAGTTCCGCCGTTGACGTACTCCTGGACTAGCTGACGGCATTTAGTTGGGTCTTGAAAAACAAAAGTGAAATGTCGTGGGGAATCGGAGACTACATCTACAAGTCGTGCTTGATTACAAAGAAGAAAACTACAGACAAGTAAGTCATCGCTTCGATATAACTGGTTTTCGGTTTCGGTATGATATTGCATATTGTTCTATTGCCAACAAAAAACACCCAAGAACTTTCATTTCATTCATGGGTGTCCTTACCAGCCGAACAATATGCGATTGTTTCTCAGCAACACCTTGTCCGAGAAAATCTATTTCGACTTACAATTTTACTATAAACAATGCAACGAGAGATGTCAAGATTATGCCGATATAACGGGCTTTATAATGAAATACGTATCAGACTCTGAAGTAATAAATGTGGGAAAAGAAGTTATAAAAAGACCCAAGTACTTTCAAGGTATTCCGTACCCTCACTCACTTACAATCAATCACATAGACTTATCTATAAATAATCCATATATGATTTATATAAATATAAACAATATAGAGATACGTCCTACCTTCTCGTCTCCATTAGAAAGGCAAGAGCTTAGTCGAAGGTACTCCGAGAGCAGAAGCAATCTTGAAAACAGTGTTGAGTTTTGGATTGCGATGTCCGTTTTCAATTTCGTTTATTGAAGTCAAGTCCATTCCAATGTCGAGTGCTAATTCTTCTTGGGATTTCTTGAGCTTCAATCGCACTGCACGCACGTTCTCACCGAACGTTTTTCTCACCTCGTTTTCTTTCAATTTACTACCTGACATATTGTCTTTATGCCAAATTAGAGCTATACTGTCTGTGGCATAAATGCCATATCGTAGCTGAGCGCACACGCAGGCAACTAGAGATAGTTGCTATTTTTATATGAAGAAGAAAATTGTAATCATCACCGCAACTTTAGCTGTGGCATTACTTATAGTCGTAGTTAGTCAATCGAAAGAAAAACAGACCACACAAAGCGTCATAGAGTGCCAGAAAGTGGCTATCAAAGAACCAACTCCTATCATGATGAACCAACCCTTTGAACAGAACAAAGCGCCAGAGGGCCGTGAGTTCTATATGCTCTCCAACCAATCGTCTCCCTGGTCAAGTGAATCGTTCGATGTGGATGGAGACGGTAAACCAGAAGACATAATGACTGCCAATCTAGCCATGAACCACACGCCTCACTTACTCAAGATTGTCAAAGAAGGTCAGGTTATTTTCGAAGCAGAAGGCGCAAACATCTATGCAGAGGCTGTAGAAGACGGAAATGGTTTTGTTCTAGGTATAACCACCGATTGGAATACTAATCAGACAAAACGAACCAGGTACGAGTATAAAAACGGAGAGTTTATACCAGTCTGGTATCAAGAAAATTGTCGCTAAATATGGCTAAAAAAGTAACAGAATTATTTTGGAAGGGATTAGACGGCGTTGCAATTCTAGCGGGCATACCCATTGCAATCATGGTTGTCATCGGACTCCTTATGAAATTAGGTGAGACATTATCAGGGTTATGGAATATACGGCTCGGTCAAGTGATAGAAACCGTTGTAGGCACTACAATACTTGGTGGAATTATTTATCTTCCCTTCTACATCAAGTACAGACGAGCGAAGGCTCGCCATATCAAGTGGCACAAAGACCACAATATCCCACTTGCTAACAACAAGGGTCAATGTTACTGCAATACCCTAGACGATTCATAATCAATAAAAAAACGCTCTACCAGGCATATTTCTGATATAATCGGGGCACTAAAAAGATGAAATGAAACAATTATTTTCTGGTAAGAAAAAGCTGATAACAATTCCACTTGCCATAATCTTGGGCCTAGCGTTCCTTCCCTTCGCTATCGCTGTATTACTCGCATGGCTGGTGCACAAAAAAGTAAGTAATAAAAAAGTACAATATATCTCATTCGCAACGATAGGTTTGTTTACTCTCTTTTTTGGAAGCGCTTGGGTAGTGGCGATGTCTTCACCAAGCAAGCCGACACAGCAATCGGAGCAACCGAAAGTACAAGTTGACCAGAATGTCTCGCAGGCCACAAAACCGGTAGAACCCGAAACCTCCCCTACTGTTTTCAAAGCACAAACAGCGCCTAGCAATCCTAATCTGGTGCTTGCTAAAGTTGTGGCCGTTATTGATGGAGACACAATAGATGTAGATTTAGGCGAAGGCAATATCAAGCGTATCCGTTACATTGGTGTTGATACTCCTGAGAGCGTTGACCCCAGACAGCCAGTGCAATGTTTTAGTAAGGAAGCAACGGCTAAGAACAAAGAACTGGTTGAAAATGGCATTGTAGGACTTGAAAAAGACGTTTCTGAAACCGATAAATACGGAAGGCTCTTGAGATACGTCTACATGGGTGATTTATTTATCAATCATGTTTTAGTGGCTGAGGGTTACGCTAGCGCCATCTCATACCCGCCGGATGTGAAGTACCAGGATAAATTGAAACAGGCAGAACAAGAGGCTAGGACTGCGAACAAAGGTCTCTGGAACGCATGTAATACTGACACCCCGATACCAACTACAAAACCCACGACACCTACTGGTACGACAAACAATAATACTTCAACCGGCACGACTTCCGGCGGTGGCGCATGTAAGTACTCGTGCTCAAGCCCTGATAGAGATTGCTCTGACTTTTCGTCTCACGACGAAGCTCAAGCGTTTTTCAACTGTTGTGGATTCACTGCTCAGAATGACCCGATGAAACTTGATGCGGTTGGAGTGGGCGACGGAATAGCTTGCGAAAATATCTGAAGTTCAACCTCAAGAAGTAGATAGTATTTTGACCGTTCTAGCCGTATAATATCAGTGAGTATGAACAAAGAAGGACTGAGACAATTTCTCATTGATTCAAACAAAGCAGGTTACGCCGGCGGAGATTCAAAGAAATGGATAAAAGAACCGAATGGCTCTACCACAATCCCCTTTGAGCAAGGCCCGTGGAGGTCTCACGATAACTTTTACGGCGGTGAACCCTACGGCGGACGGGTTATAGTCTTTCATGAAGAAAGGCCAACGTGGATGATGGTGTATTACGGCTGGGTGGTTGAAGGAGTGAATGCTGACAAGGTATATGAAGTTCTACGAAATGCACTTATGCAGATGCCTGAAGATGCGCCCTACCGTGGCCCGAAACGCTATGAGGAAGGTGAGTATGTTTATACCAATGCCTGGGATGGAGATTTAGAAAAGTACTCAGGAGAAGAGAAAATCAGCCAAGGAGAGAGATTAGTCTACCAAGCTAACTATATGGGCGGTGCGGTTGATAAACGACAAGGGGTATAACACACTTCCTACCTGCCTTCGGTTATACAATCTCCAAAAATAATATGCAGACAAAGATACCATTCCCTGCTGATGCGAAGGGGGTACTAGATAAACTTGAAGCGCTATGGACGTATGCCGATACGGCAACTCAGGGTAATACTATCAAGTGGCAAGGAGACTTGAGACGAGTAATACTGATGCAGATGACAGGTGCGTTCCATCGCACTATCAGGGCAATACTAAGCGAAATACGTGGCGGGTCTGTGGATGGCTTAGACTCCCATATCCGGTCAATAGTAGAGGGTCTTATCAGCACAAAATATATTTTGGAAGATGATACCCAAATGAGGGCGAGAGCGTTTATTGCCCATGACCACAGAGACAGAATAGCTGAACTCCGCAGACTCATACCGTTACTCGAAAGAAATGCAACACCTGGTATGGCAACAGTTACCGACGCTCAGCGTTACAGAAACTTGCTTGCGCAACTCGAACAAGAGTTGACACAAACCGAAACTCAATATGGTAGAGATACCATACGGTGGCCATCGCTACAGGAACGGGCAAGACTAAGCAACGCAGAAGAACTATACGCCACTGCTTTTTGGCTTTTATCTCTTGATGCGCACATGACATCTCGTGGACTTGATAGATTTATGCGTGATGGAGGTAACAATAATTTTGTTGTTGAATTAGGACAGGATTTATCCAGGTCATACATGCACTTCCGAACTGCTCATATCTGTTACTTGGCCTTACTAAACGAAAGCAATCGTCTTTTCGGAGTCCCCCCGAGAGAAGAGCTTGACAGGTTTGAGCTTAGACAGTAAGCAATCGTACTCCAACTACTTCGACTACCAAAAAATAATTTTGTATTGCGGATTACTTTGACGTCTTATGCCTTTCGGGATTCTGAAAATCCGACTGGGTGGGGTCAGTATGCAAACAGCACCGAGTACAGTAAACCTTGAGAGCAGGGCGCAATGAGAAAAGATTTTATACTGATGCGTAGGCGTATTGTGGTTGTAGGTCAAACCGTCTGAGGGTATAATATACACGTTCGAAGTAGGTGAGAAGAGAGTTCCAGTTCTGGCTCAACTGGCTCACCAAAAGTGAAATCGAAGAATCGGTAGGGGCAGCGCTGGCTGCGCCCCCCTCCGCAGACAGCGCTGCAAAGGGATAATTCAAATTCGCCGAGAGCCGCCGATTCATTAAAAAGAAGTTCGAGCCGACTTTTTTTGCCATGATTGATAAATCATGGCAATTATTTTTTGCGCGCGCGATTTTTTGCGCCTGTAAGGCGCAATTTACGAATTCTCTCATAGGTTCGAGCCAAACAGTTCCGTTTTTTTGAATTTGTGATTTTTTCTCTTCCAACTTTAGTTTTTCGTCGAATAATTCATTTTTCTTTTGTTTGTAAATTTCCGGTTCGATAACCTGATCGAGATATCCATCGAGTAACCTGTTTAATTTGATTTCAGATTCTTGAATTTGTCCGCCTATCTGCTTTTCTTCAACTTCGGCGGTTAGTTTATCTTTTTGTTCGGCTTCGGATATCCATTTTTCAAAATACGGTTCCCAGCTTTCATGCAAGCCGCAATCACGGACGATTTTCTTTACTTGTTCTTCCGTATCGGATTCAGAAATATATTTTTGATTACATGGTTTTAGCTTTTTCGTACAGCGATAGTAAATAAAAGTTTGGCCGGTGCCATTTTTGTATTTTTTGATATGTTGCTCAGCGGTGATTGCGGCGCCGCATTCGCCGCAGGTCGCCAGACCTGCAAAGGCGAAGTTGTGTCCTTTTTGTCTTGGCCTTTCAATTTTCTCAACTTGTTTTTGAACCTCGTCAAACAGCTTTTTGCTGATAAACGTTTTATGAGAGCCTTGATAATATTCCCCGGCGTATTTGAGAATACCCAGATAAAATCGGTTTGAAAGCATATTTTTGACCTGCCCAACTTTTACGGGTTTTTCTCCTTCCCGCCTAATCCCAAACTTGAACATAAATTGAGAAATAGCAGTAAAAGAAATGTTCCCATCAGCAAAAAGCTGGAATGCTTTTCTCACAACTTTTGATTTTTCTTCATCAACATCAATTCCCCTCGTTTTCGGATTATTAGTGTAACCGTATGGCGCTTTACTT
>MGGS01000014.1 GCA_001792535.1 Candidatus Woesebacteria bacterium RIFCSPHIGHO2_02_FULL_42_20
CCAAATTTTTATCAACCTTACTGTAAAGGATCATGTGTGCCGGCACGTTTAAAACAAGATAACCCCCTTTTTTAAGTAAATTAAACATATTTTTTACGGCTTTTTTATCATCTTTAATGTGTTCCAAAACATTTGAACAAAAAATGCAGTCGAATTTTTTTTTACCAAAAAAATATTTTCCTTTTTCTATATCACCAAAGCCAACTCTTTCACCAAACCTCCTTTTCCCTTCCTTTATATAATCATAATTAACGTCAATCGCCGTAACATAACCATATTTTGAAAGCTTAGTCGTAAAACTCCCGATCCCAAAACCTACTTCCAAAATCTCGCCTTTCAAATATTGGCAAGCCGTGTCGATAAGCCATTTGTTATACCACTCGGCTCTATCCATGACATCAAGCGTCTTTCTACCGTAATTACCCATATCAGTATCCAACGTCACTTCTAAATAACCTCCGTTTTATTTTCCTCAAGGGCGTTTGAAACATTGCTTTTTTAGCGAAATCACTACTCATCTTGCTCCAAGGTGAAGTTATATAGGAGGGAGCCGGTTTAAAAAACGCCTCCGGGTAATAAAAATCTTTCGGAAAATTATTGCCGATCTCATATTTAATTTTCATCTTTCTCTTGGATACAAACACATCCCGGCCCGTTGATCTGGGGACATTGGTAAAATGTAAGTAGCATTTTTTATCAATAAAAATTCTCTTTGCTTTATCTCTGTTTTGGATAAGAATACCATCTTTGTCAAAAAGGCCTTGTGTTCCGTGCGGTTTTTCAAAGTGAAGACCCGGAATTTTAAGACTAATAAATCTAATATTAAAGTGTCCCCTTCTGTTGTCAATTTTGTACATCCCAGCAGTCTCTTCTTGATAATAAAAAACGTCTCCGACAACATTATAGTGAGGAGTAACCACTGTTTCTAAATTGGAATTAAGGCTCTTAATAGTCTCTTTAATCCCCTCTTCCCACCAAACTTCATCACCATCAAGGATCATCAGCCAGTCTGCCTGGGTTTGGTCAAGCATCTTCTGGCGGGTCAGCGTGAAATCATATATATCTTTTTGGACAACTTGCCTAAAATCAATCCTTTCCAAATAACGTCTTTTTAGTTCTTTCGCGACTTTAATAGTGTCATCAGTACTCCCAGTGTCCCAGAGTAAAATTCTATCGACATAATCAACAACGCTTGTCACAGTAAACCACAAATACTTATCCTCATTTTTAACCAATGTGTGCGCCCAAATTGACATAAATTATTTACTTTTAATTTTCAACTTTTTCAATACCCACAACAAGGGTATTAAAAAATTAACAATATTGCCTATTACTACAATATAAGCTGCCCCAAGAACTCCGTAAAGCGAAATTAAATACAACCCACCAACTACCGTGATCGTAAGGTGGACAAGCGAAAGCCAGAAGAAAAGTCTTGGATAGCTGAAGTAATAAAAAACCGCACTGTGTACAGGAACCGAAATAAGGAAAATCAATTCTCCCAAAAAAAGAATCACAAAGATAGGAATTGATCCCAGGTATTCACTACCAAAGACATAAGGCACTAAAAATGCCACGATAGGTATTGTGACAATACCCAAAAAGGCAACTCCAAGTATCATTATTTGAGTTTTTTTTAAATACTTTACAAAAACCTCTTTATTTCCCATTGAAGCCATTTTTGGAGAAATTACAGTGCCCATAGCTACAACAATTTGGGGAATAATAACTGTTAACTGGCTTGCCGCTGAGTAAAGTCCGACTTCAAAGGCAGACAGCAACCGAGCAGAAATAAACGTGTCTAGCCTGGAAGAAACAGCTGCAACCAAAGTGAAAGCCGCAACCCATTTGTTATAATGAAAAAACTCAGCCCCAACAGACATTTCTTTATCCACTCTCAAAAATTTCTTAGGCAGTATAGACATACCGACCAAAAAACCCAAAAATGGCGTTGCTATATAGACTGTAAGCGTACTCGTAAGATTAAAAATGCCAAAAACTAGAAGTATTATAATTATAACGACGCGCACGGCATTGGTTCCAATTTGAATACCACTCCACGCCCAAAATTTTTGCATTCCCTGTAAAGCATGAGTAATAAATGAAAAAAACAAAAAACCGCCCACCCCGAAAAATGCCAGTCTTAGAGGATTGGTGAGTTCAACCTTCTTAAATAACAAGAGCGCAATTTGGTCTGAAAAAACGAACCCAACGCCAAGCACTATTAACCAGACCATAAGTTTTATTTTTAGACCCAATTTTAAGAAACGGTAGGCTTTGAAAGGTTTCTTTTTTATGTTTCTCCCGACAAAATTAACCAACCCTGTATCGGTTCCTAAATCTCCGATATCGGATATTAAAGTAAGAAGTGTGATTGTAACCATCAAAAGACCGAAACTTGCAGGCCCAAGAAATCGTGCAACGAGAATATAAAACACCGCCCCGAGAATTCCGTTTATCGCTGTACCCAAAAAAGTTATAGCCGACTGATGAAAGGTAGCTGACTTTAGCGAAGAGAGGATACTATAACCAAGCCTAGCTATTTGCCCCATTGCCAAATTATACCCGCATCAGCCGTTTATATACCAGGAAAGTCACCATAAGCACACCTACCCAACCAAACAACAGGCCCGGTAACACATACTTTTGAGGTGTAAAATAAACGTCGTACTCACCATTCTCCGCTACCATAAACCCATTTACAAAGCTATATACCGGATACGCGCCTACATCGTTCATTGTCCAAAGAGGATCAAAGTTTTGAGAAAATACCAATAAACTTTTATCCTCAAGACCCGTAACTCTAACTTTAAAGTGTGTCGGAGAAACGGGCGTGTAGTCAACCTCTCCACTATTTTTCCCCTCAAAAAGACTTTTTTGATCTAATTCTGAAATTTCATCCCATAAAACCACAGATGCAGCTGCTGCTTTCCTCTTTGCTTCGTCCCAGAGATTCTTTGGGATAACACCGAGCGCATTTACTACGTTTATATTTCCCCGGGTCTCGATTTGCAATTTCCCCATCGAAGTGACCTCCCCAACTTCACTCCACTCCACATTTCCTTTATCGTATTCTAAAAACTTGTCGGGGGTATCTTTATAGCCGGCAAGTTTTCTGACTACTTTTGATGGCTTTTCTAGCTTTGTATTTACTTGCCCTATTTCATTCCCGTCTACACTAAAACGCAGTATCC
The DNA here is from genome assembly GCA_001792535.1 of Candidatus Woesebacteria bacterium RIFCSPHIGHO2_02_FULL_42_20. Taxonomy (GTDB): domain Bacteria; phylum Patescibacteriota; class Microgenomatia; order UBA8517; family UBA8517; genus 2-01-FULL-39-21. The sequence continues at coordinate 3,195 of MGGS01000014.1, forward strand.
CCCCTTGACTACTCAGAAGAAATCTTGCAATAAGAATACAATCACATGATTTAGTAATATTATAAACGGTACGCGATGTCGCCCCTTCGGCTACCGCCCACCCACCCCCATAATCAAAATCGGTATTTTCGATTTTGTATTTTGACTCTAAAAAGCTTCTCCATGTCAAAAAATCTCCGGTTTCTCTCTTCCACCACCCGGACCCATCAGGTGAAAAGTCAAGAGTTCTTGACGGAAACAGAAAATAGTCCCTGCCTAAAAAAAACGCGGCTACGTCAGTAAGATTTTTTTGATACGCTACTATTCGAGCGTCATCCCCGGTAAGAATTTTTTCGTCCAATAACCCCTCTTCCAAAAAAATAAATGAGGATTGTTTAAAACTCTCCTTTGGTACTTGACCGTAGATCTCGTCGGACCCTATTACAAACCAAGGCTCTTGGGTCAAGAAAAATAAATCCTCATGTTCTCTAGTTTTTAATATTAGTAAGTCTTCCTTTCTCTCACTCCAACTCACCCAAGGTAAATCCGCAAGTTGATCAGAAAATACCTCATAATACTCTGAATCGCTTTTGGAAATAGGTTTTGTATACAGGAGATTTGCAATAGAGCTAATACGCAAAAACTCATCAACCTCCGGGTAATCCCGTAAAAAATTAAAAAGCTCATAAGTCCCAACCACGCCAATACTAAAAGGGCGCTTAACGGCCAGCAACGTTGCCTCGGTTAAAGGATGTTTATGATCGGCAAACGCAAATGGATGACGGAATGGCATCCAAAGAGATCTGGAATATTTTTCACCATTCAAGGAAATGTTTTTTATGTAATCAATTTTTATATTGCTCTGAGGTATCCTCAAAAGTCCTGTCATTTTATCTGACCAGGCCGGATAAAGAAGGACCGACCAAATACCTAATACCGATAAAAACAGGCAGATTCTAGCTGTTTTGGTTCGAACCTTAGAAAGAATCCAATCTACACTAAACCCGGCCAGAACACTATAACTAATACCCACCATGAAGAAAAATTTTGTCGAGTCGCGAAACAACGAAAAGCCCGGAAAATTGGTAAAAAGCCATTGATACACCGTGCCCAGTGGAGGACTAACTCCCTTGGCTAGGAAGACACCACTTAACGCTATAAGTGTCCAAAACCCGACCGACTTACCCTTCTTGATGACAAAGATAGGTAAAAAGGCAAGAAGCGGGAAAATTACAAAGTAAAATAACACCCCAGTAACTTGGCCGAAAATATTTTGAAACCAATGAGGTGTAATAAAAAAAAGTGCATGGCCAAGTGTTGTAAAGTTTAAAAATGACAGTTGAGTAACCCTGCCGTAATTTGAAGGCAGTAACGGTGCTCTGGCAAAAATCGCGGGAAGTAACCAATAAAGGTGCAGGAAAAAAAGAAAACTTGTAGTAATAAATCCAAGTTTAAAATATCTTAAAATCACCTTTCCTCTTTGTTTCTGTACAAGATCAAAAATAAATTTTATAGATACCAAAACGGCTAAAATATACAGGAAGCGAATATCGGAAATTGAGATGAAAGCTACGACAAGAGCGAACTTAAATGGTGCATTTGGTGAACTTTTATCCATCACTTCCTTCAAAAAGTAAAAGGCAAGGGGAAACAGAGAATAAGCAAGGGCAATAGATAGCTGACCACCGTCGATGAGAAGGGCAAGATAAGAATTTGCCAAAAATACAAGTTGCCCGACAAAGATTCCGACCCCTTTAATCCCAAAATCTTCTAAAAGTTTGTGGATCCCGATACATCCAATTACAAATGTCGGAATAATAAAAACACCAAGAGTGATCACCCAAAATGGCAACCCTATCAGCGAAAGTAAACCTATACCAAAGTCGAGTGGCCAAGACCAAAGAGTATCAACTGCATAATAGCCCATTCCCTCCGACCCCCTTGTCGACCAGACTTGCGGAAGTGAAATATTTTCTTTAAGTGCTTCAGGATAAATATTTGGGAAGTCATGCCCGATATGTATTCCCGGAAAAAAGATAGTCCAAAATAAAAAAACTGTAAAGATAAGAGAAAAATACCTGCGAACCATTTTATTTATGATCAGGTTGTCTAAATCGCCAAATATAAATAACTAAGCGCAACAGGACAAAAAGTGCAGTAATCTCTAAAAGTCTTCCTGCCAGTCCCGAATGGTTAACCAAATAAAAAAAGGCCGAAGCGACCAATAGAAACAGGAAAACCCCAAGCCACACAAATTCTCCGACTTTAACTCTTTTAATAAATCCCAAATAAACCAGATCTTTCACCATGCCTGTAATTAATAACAATAACATAATATTAAAAGCAAACTTTGAAAATTCAACGGAAACTATAAATGTAACAACCCCAACCAGATAAGAAACTGTCGCAAGCTTATAGAAAACTTTTACGCTTATCTTAAACTTGTAAATTGCAATAAGCATTAAGTACAAGATAACCATATAAAAATACGGTAAGACGGATGCACTTGAGCTTACAAACAGCAAGTACAGCTTGATAACCAAAATACAGACCACAAAAACAACTCCAACTACCCACAAAAAAGGGGTGGCGAGAGTTTTACTTAGTGAAATAAGTCTTTTTAGCATAAATAAATACAATGAAAGTTAAAAAGACAAATAGGGAAATTACAGAAACAGTTCTTCCAATTAAAAGAACTTTTTCGTCTTGAAACTCAACAACCAGTGTATAGTTTCCCAATTTGTCCAAATACCAACCGTTGGCAAATCCGTCGATTAACACATGCTCACCCTCCAATTCCAATGCCTCATCACCTTTAACCTTGATACCCCATGACGGGTGAAATAACTGTCTAAAGACCAAAAGATACGGAGTTGTAGCATTTTGAATTTCAACTTCCCAGGAGGAGGAGTTATGTTTTTTAAAAGTGATATCAGGCGGCACCATTTCGCTTGTCTTTGACTCCTCATTTACAAGAATCAGGCTGTCAAGAAATAATCGCTCAACCCGCAAGTTTTTAACTTCGACTTCGACAGGTTTTTCGAATCTGTTCCTATAAGTAATGTCGTCGCATTTAAAGCTCAAGAAAAAATTTGACCGCGGGCAAAAATCAAATTTAGTAGCACCAAACTCAACCCACGCCCGGGATGATCCGCGGTTTGGGCTTACAGTTGTTTCATAATGTTTCCAATAGTGATCATAACCATCTATTGATATTGTTGAATTTATTCTTTGCCTTTCTTCTTCAAGCTTCTCAATATTTAAATCATCTACAATATTTACTGAAAATTTATCCCCTTTCTTAATTAAATAATCAAAAGCTACTCTATATGTCGAGTAAGGATTAAAATTATTAATTTCAAATCTGGGGTGATTATCCGACGAGACATTTACCGTTTCTTGCAAGGGAACATCCACTAAGTTTAAAAGCATGGGAATTGGTATGCTAATTTCATGGTCTCCGGCGGCAAAATAAAAAGATACAATCTTAAGAAAGTTATTATCGACTTGTGGCTCAAGGGTAAGGGGTTTTCCATCAAGAGCTATCTCCCAAATTTTTGGGTACTCGTAAGTGCCTTTAGAGTCAATTCCGTAGAGATTAACCGTATAATCTCCTTTGTTTTCCACACGAAACTGGTATATTCTCGAAGCCTCGGATAAACCAACCGTTATCGGGTAGAAACTTCTTAAACCCATGATTTGTAATTGTCCGCTCATGTAGGATTCAAACGTTAACAATATCTTCTGATTTTCCAAACTTGATTCTTTTTGAGCACTTGAAAGTATTACAAAATGTTTATTGAACATTTCGATAAAAAGATCTTTCATAAACTGTTCTCGACCCGACTCGCTTATAATTTCGTCGCTTAACTTCGAGAGAAAGTCCTTGTATCGTTCTACTGCCAGTTCTAAAGTCTCCTTACTATCATTTTTGACACCGTCAATTTCTATCATGCGTTTCCCGAGTGTTTGAAGGTCATAAAGGAGCCTCGCTGAACTTTCAGTTAAAGCCATTCTTTCAATGGATTCCTTAAGAAGAATTAGTGGATAAAGTCTATTTGTCGGCAAAAAACGTATAGCTGGTAGCTGGGCTCGCGCTTGGTCAATATTTATCTGGCGACTAGGGTTTAGTTGAAACTGTCTAGTTGGACGAAGTATCCTGGCTGAAACATACTTTTCCACTCCTGAGGACACCGGGTTAATTACTGCGACTGTGTCTATATCAGGATAAGTGTGTATCTTGTCAAAGAATACATCTCTACCATTTTGCACTGCCACAATGTCATTAGGTGCAGAAAATAACGGAACAAAATACTTGTTTGAAAGTTCATAAAAGCGCAAATCTTCAAATTCACGCGAGAGTGTAAGATCTCCTTTTTCGACTAAAGCTTCAACATAATCTTTTACTATCCCCGGGTCTCGCATACCGCGACGAGAATAATCAATATCCCGCCTTAGCAAAAAATATTTCGAGCTTAGTGTCCCGAGTAAATTTGGAAAAACTTCCGTATTTTGAAAAAGAACCGGTTCAAGTGTACTAGTGATAGGTTCAAGGTAGGGTACAGAGGTAGAAAAAGAGATAAAAGGAGTAGAAAACAACTCACTTGAAAGTTCCACTCCATTGAAGGGACGATCCCAGGAATATGTCATCCCTTCCCCGTCTATGGGTAGGGCAACGACCCTGAACCCTTCCCCGAGGGTGGAAAGCCAATTGTCTGCATCTTTATAAAAAGAAGGTACTTTTATATAACTAGTTATTTTGTCTTGGTTACCTCCAAAAACCTCTCCGTTCCACATCGGTAATACATAGTAAAAAAACAAAACAGACGAGACTAAAATTACTAACGCGTACTTTAGGAGAGAAACTTTGGAGGCAAGAAATTTCGCGATCATTGATAACCCAATGCCGAAAAGAATAGAATATGCCAACATCAAGGCAAAACCAGCCTTCTCAAAAGGATTACGAAAAACTTCAAGCAAACGGATATTAGAAAAGGAAAACAAAGTAATATTACCCAGGGCGTCACTTACACCCTTTGATAACATAAGTACAAAAACCGAAAATATTAGAAAGTACTTAAAGAGCGAACTTTTTTTTCTCTTAAATATTGAAAGCAAACACACCGCTCCCGGGATGAATCCAATAATTTGAATGACGGGGTTTAAGTAATTGATACCCCAAGTGCTCCCTATTTGATCAATAAAAGACTTATCCAGCAGTCTTAGGACAAAAGGCAGCCCACCCACGGCTTGACTAACTGAAACAAAGGATTGAATATTTCCCGTTTGAGTAACTGCTTCAGTAGATGCGTAAGGTGTGGCGAAAGTCGAATACATTGTCGGGAAAAACCACCAGGCATGAAAAAGTACCCAGAGGATGATGGTAATTCCGAAGTACTTCGTAGAAAAAAGCAAATTCTTTTTAACGTGCTTTAACACGTTAAACATTACAAAAGATATAAGTGTAATAAACCATAATATCAATAACGGAAAAGAGGCAAAACTTAAAGAAAAGGCTACGCTGCTTGCCACTACCAAAAAAGCGTATATGTACTTTCTCGCGGTAATCCCTTTTATGAATAGAAACAAAGATAAGGGGTAAAGCGCATAAAAAAACATGAAAGTATATTGAAGCCTATTGACGACCGTCACCATGGTAAAAGGATTAAAAATATAAAAGACAGACGCGAAAAACGAGGCAAATTTGTCTTCACTTACGAGACAGGCTAATTTATACACTGAGACGCTACCTACCGCCAAAACAAAAAAATAAAACATTGCTTGAATAACTACCGATGACATACCGGCGTGAGAAAGCAGCCCAATTGTACCTAAGAAAATGATGCTAACAGTATTTGAGGGAGACCCAAGTAATGCATCGCTCCACTGGTGAAAGGTTCTCGGTATCAGCCTTGCAAAATTGTGGAATGGCAGCCCGGACTCACCCGAACCAACCATAAACCCATCCTTGAACCAAACAAAAATTAAACTTAAGCAAAGAAAGACAATCACACCCATTTGGAATATCGGATGTGTTAAAACTTTCTTCATGTTTAATTTTTGGAAGCCACGACTCTCACGACTTCCGATCTACCTGTAAGCGATGCCAAGAGTGCTTCCAACAAAGAAAGTGGCAATGAAACAATAAAAAGTATATTTGCAACAAAAGTTCCGATTTTTTGTGCCACTATTTTCCGGACACTCAGGCTAAAGTTTAGAATCGCACGAGTAGGGAATGAAAACTCCACAACATGCAAGCCAGCCAGATCCAGAAGTTTTGCAATACTTTGCGGGGAGTAGTAGAAGATATGCTCCGGAACCATTAGCCAAGAATAATACTGCCTAAATAGCCACAAATTTATAGAATCAGCGTTTGGCAACTCAAAAATAAATTTTCCTTTTGGCTTCAACCAAAGACCTATTTTATGCACAAATTCGGAAGGATTAGGTACATGCTCTAAAACGTGCCAGGCAGTAATAACATCAAAACTTGATTTGAGATCGACTTCTGTTACCTCACCCACTTTTATTTTTCCTATGCCTATTCTTTTTTCGGCCCGTTTTGCAGCCACAATACTTTTTTCAATACACTGAACACTCCACCCCCTCAAAAGCATTTTTTCGGCAAATTCACCATTGCCACAACCAATATCTAAAAGGGAGCCTTTGCTGGTGTGTTTCTCTACATACTCATCATACTCCGGAAAGAAGCGAATCGATAAAATAGCATTGAGAAAAGGTGTTGCAATTGGTTTTGCAAGCTTTTCGAAATACTCTACGTCTGAATATAAAGACTCCAACTCGTTAACCTTAAGCATAGGATGAATCCTCGTCAGGGTACAAAATTTACATTTTTCATAATACAGCCTCTTTGCTCCAATAGAACGAGGGTTTACAAAAGAAAATAAATGAATGAAAGTATTTGACAAACAAAGTGGGCACGGGACACTAGCTTTTTTCATTTTTGACAAACAGCAAAAACAACAGAATTTACTACACTTGGCGAATCTACTTCTGAGGAGCGAGATCTGGAAGAAGGTATCCACTCCCTTTCTTCTCTTATAAAATATTCCAAGAGTAGTATTTTAAAACCACCAAGTAGCTGCTTCAGGTGTTTTTCATCGTACACCCGGTAAGACTTCGTTATCCTCCACTTTCCATATGGAACTGTGAGGATAAACTTGCCTTTAGGCTTTAATATTCGAATTATCTCTTCAACTGCTTTTTTGTCGCCATCTATATCTTTTTTTGTTTTTTCATAAAAACCCAAGCCAATATGTTCAACTGTAGATACCGCAATTACCGTATTAAAAAAATTCTTCTTGAAATTAGTCTTCCGAATGTCCCCTGTCACAAACTTCAAATTCCTGTGACTATAAGGATAAGGTTCGATGTCTATGCCGTAGGTTTTGTACCCAAGACTCGCAAGTGTAAGAACTAAGTTACTGTAACGGCACCCCACATCAAGCACCACTTTTCCCCCGCCGGGAATATGTCTAACTACCCATGCATATTCTATGATTCGCTCTGAAACTACATCCTGATAAAAAATGTTTCTTATTTCCTCTTTCAGGCCGAATTCCGGCAATCGTGAAATAAAATCAACGCCTGAATGCACAAATTTTTTTAGAATAGTATTCATTTAACTCGCAAAAACTTCGTGAGCAATTTTGTGGGTTGGGAGAACCTGATTCTTCACGACTTGTAATACATTTCCCTTAATCATCACCCTGTTAAAAATGTATTTATCCGATGACTTTCTGATTTCGGCCACCTTTCTCCTTTCTCCAAGGATATATCCGATATTGCCCAAAATCCAGAGCCAAGCCTTAAGGAATCCTTTCAACGGGAGAGTGTTTCTTTTAAGAATTAGGTGCTTGACCGCGCGGAGCAAATAGATAACAAAAATCCAGGGTAAGTAGTGAAGCAGGTTAACAAACTGATAGTTTTTAATAAAAACAGCAGGCATTTTGTTAAAATAATACTCTGCTTTAATTGTTGATATCGGCCTTGCAGCTTGAGGCTTCCCTCCCCAATGGTAAGTTACAGCCTGGGGTACACAAACCGACCTGAACCCTGCTATCCATATTCTCCAACCCAGATCAATGTCGTCAACTTTGTGTCCCAATTTTTCATCGAATCCACCGATTTTGTCCAGAATAGCTTTCCTTACGATTGTACCCACTGATCCAATAACTACATTGGCAATTGAATCATCTGCTTCATTTATTGTCAGGCCGTAATTTCTCATTACAACCCACCCAGTATGGGGAATAAGAAGCATCCCATCGGCTTGAATATATGCTTTTCGCTTTAAGTCAAAAACCCTGCTGTGACAGGCACCGATTCCTGGTTTTTTTTCAAGTACTCTAACCATTTGACTTATCCATAGAGGGGAAGCTTCCATGTCCGTCTCAAAAAAAACAACGTACTTACCTTCGGAATTTTTTACACCAACGTTACGCGTAATAGAAGGGCCGCTGTTCTTTTCGTTAAACAAAACCTTCAGATTTTTGTATTTCCGGGAAAAACCCAATAATACTTCTCTCGCGCCATCGGTCGACCCGTCGTCAACAATAATAACTTCATAATTTGCGTACCGGGTCGCCACTATGGATTTTAGACAAGAGCTTATTAGCTCCTTCCTGTTATAGTTTGGGATAACAATCGATACAAGAGGAACGTTTCCCATTTCAATTATCCTTCCAGCAAAACATATAAATTGCCCATTCAGGCTTTAGAGCAAGCATGGGCCAAAAAATAAATGATACTAGAGAAAATATATAACTGATAGGCCCCAATTTTCTAACTCGGTTTCCATAACCGTAAAGAATTCTCGCACCTTGTCCCCAAACTTTATAACCTTTTTCTTTGAAGTCTCTCGGATACCAGGCCGACAAGTGTTTTTGATAAGGGTTGCCATCATACGGGTCTTGGGGCAACCCACCCACAGGAATAATAAAAATAATCCTTCTTTTGGCTATATTTTCCAAATTAGCAATCAGTTTTAAGCCTTCCCTTCTAGTCAAGTGTTCAATTACTTGTGAACACAAAACAATGTCAAACCTACCAATGCTTTCATCTAGGTTTTTAATGTCTTTTTTTACCAATCTTTTATAAATTTTTCTTGTCTTTGCTTTCTTTAAATAAGGTTCAAAAATATCTACCCCGGTCGGGATTTTATTTTCTTTGGAATTTTTAATAATAAATTCCATAAAAGCGCCATCAGCACAACCGACATCAAGTATAGTCTCGCCATGACCCCTGACCAGCCTCATAACCAATCCATAGTGGGTAAAGGGCAAAATCGCGTATATCGGGGCAAAAAAGGCATCTACTTTTTTAAGTATTGGTCTCCAGTCCATAACTATCTAGTTAACCAAAATTTAGATTCTTTACTGATTTCCGACCAAATATTTACCATATCCTTATAAGGGCTAATGTCCATATGCCTCGAGTCTTTATCAATAAACCTTCTCATCAAAGCCTTTAACATAACGAAAGAAATCGACTCAGCAAGTAAATCTTTGTTAATTTTTTTGGTATCACAAAAATAACCCCAGATTGTTTTCATTATCTTTGAGTAAACTCCAACGCCCTTTAAGTTCTCTCTAAAATAATCCCAGCTTTCCCGTCTACTATTATTAATAATAAAAAAAATAAAATCAAAAAAAGGATCTTTTTCTTTCTCAAAAAACTCCCAGTCGATAACATAAATTTTTTTGTTGTCAATTATTATGTTTGTTTTTACAAAGTCCCCGTGACTGGCCACTTTTTTTATTTTTGTTTCCCCCATTTTCTTTGTGAATAATGCCAGATCCGAAGCAACAATTTTTTCAACCTTATCTGTAAAATTTTGTGATCTTAAAAAACCTACTGCGTTTGACATCTCTTTCTCAAATATTCGGGAATCGACTAGCCCGCTTTCGGTCTTTGTCTGAAACTCAAGTAACCAGCTAACCGCAAGCTCATTGTCTTCAAGACTCAATGATCTACATGTGTGACCCTTAAGGTAAGGCTCAAGAAACACATCCCTATCTCCCACCTTAGTCTTCTTGATATTCATCCCATTCCATTTGGCAACTAGAGCTTCCTCCCTAACAAGACTTTCCTGGAACTGTGAAAAACGGGCAAACTTAACTACACTCTTGGCTTGCCCGTTTTCAAGTAAAAAATAGTTTATTTTAGAGGTTAACCCATGTGTACCACTTCTTCTTAAAAAACTTGTTTGCTTTTTACCCAGGCTCAAAACCCGACTTTCAAACAAATCTTTTTTGCTTCCACCTTCTTTATTTGCGTAAATTAAAAAACTCGGTGCAAATATCGGGAAAAACACTCTTAGTAACCTTGGCCGAAATAGTAATGCTAGCTTTGTCGCAATTTTGCTGGTTATCGTCACGCTGAAATCATGCATTCGCAAAAAATTCAACAAAAAAGAAAAACTCTCCCCGTCCATTGGTCCTGCCTCACTTGGACTGTTGTAATTAAGGGTCCAATAAATTTTAAAACCGAAAAATCCCGCTTCTTTCATAATATTTTGATAACCCCAGTAAGAGTAGGTATAAGTTCGATAATCGGACCAATCCAAGCCCATCCTCTTTGTATCTTCATATTTTCCCCCCGTATTTCTAAACTTTCTGACTAAAACACTTGCCAACCTCCTCGGCATTAAACTTGTGAAAGGAAGCCCACTATGATCAATTGCTCCAAAAAAGAAAAAAAAGGCAAATCTGTTCTCAATTCCGATATATAACACTCCCCCAGGTTTTAATACTCTTTTCACTTCTTGAAGAAACTTTATCTGAAGTTCTTTCGGATTTTTATTGAAATCCGAAAGGCCAATCCATTCTAGTACTCCGTTGACTACGACTAAGTCGAAAAAGTTATCAGGAAACGGTAAGGTTAACCAGTCGGACTGAATAAATTTTATATTTGTCCGACCCTCTTGCTTCGCCCGAACTTTTTGAAACTCAAGGCGCTCTTTTACCAACTCAAGAGAATAAACATCGTCAAACTGGTAAGAGAGAGAAATTGAATTGGCACCCCATCCGCTACCAATATCCAGAGCCTTATCCCTGCCTTTCAAATTCAGGCAGTCAAAAAGCCAATCTGCCCGATCATAAGCTAAAATATACTCGTTTAGTCTATTCACTCCTAAAAAATTTGCGGCATTCTGGTAACCAATTCTTTTGGCGACTTCAACAATTTGCCGCGCTTTATCTTGTGGAATTTCTCCCCAATAATAACTCATTGGTAGTACCTTCTGTAAATAGTTACAAGACTTTCCTTAGTCATTACTTTCTCATAAATGTAGCCATCATTAACAACTCTTAAAGATTGTACAAATTTTCTTCGCTTTAGTGTATCTCGGAAATTAGCGATATTCCATATTACCGCTTTAATAAATTGACTAAATGCGCTAAATTCTTTGTCTCGAACAACAACAACGACACCCCTTGCAAACAAAATCAAAAATGCCATTGGCAAATATTTGATTAAACTTTTTAATTCATAATTCTTGATTAAGGTCCTAAAAGTATTTTTATTTATATGAAAATATACAAAACTTTTCGTTGCATTCATCAGTCTTGCACGTTCTTCGTAACCTTTAGACTTATGATAAACGACAGAGGCAGGAACATATATTATTTTCCATCCTCCAATCCAGATCCTCCACGAAAAATCCAAATCCTCGGTGTGAACAGCCAGTTTTTCATCGAAACCACCAATTTTTTCAATTACTCCTTTCCTCACGGCCATACAAGCAGATATTGAAATCACTTCGCGTGTCTTTTCTCCTTTTAAGGCAATACCCCAACCTGTATGGGGAATCAAAAGCAGCCCCGCTGTAGTAATCCTGCTTTTATCTTGAAGCATTGGCATCTTGGGACACGTCGCACCCACGGCTGTGTTTTCAAAAGGCTTCAAGAGCTCGTTGAGCCACCACGTTTCAACTTCCGTATCGTTATCCAAAAAAACAATTATTTCACCTATTGCCACCTTAATGGCACGGTTTCTGCTTGCCGCAGCCCCGATATTCATTTTGTTTCTCAAAAGCTTAATCTTCTTAAATTTTTTTAAATATAATTTAATTACTTTCAGGCTTTCGTCGTATGACCCGTCATCTACTAAGATAACTTCAAATTTCTGATACTTAGTCTTCATAAGGCTGGACAAACAAAGAGGCAAATACTTCTCACCGTTATAATTTGCAATAATAATGGAAACCTGTGGTTGTTTATTCATCAAAATCTTTCACGGCAACTAAGTAGCCTGCAATCCGGGGGAAAAAATATGAAATCGGGGTGAGAATATACTGTAAAGCAAAATAAAACTTTACCTGCCAGAGAGCTCTCGGCGGATAGACCCTGGCACCAAAACCATAAACCCTATAACCGAAACGCTTAAAATCATCTGCTCCCCACTTTGAGTGGTGGGAGTCGCTTTTGACAAACTCCGGCTGACTATGTTTCATCATGTTCGGACAGACAATAATCGACCGGCCCCGGCAAATCTTATCAAGATCGCCTAAAAACTTTTCTCCGTTTTTTTTAGTAAGATGAGATATCACTTCAACTGCAAGAATCAAGTCTACGCTTGACTTGACAAAGGGCATTTTATCTAAACTCGCAACTACATACTCGTCGTAGACGCGATTTTTTTTAGCGATTGTCAAATATTCATCAGAAACATCAACACCTATCATTTTTGCCTTTGATGTATCCCTGGTCGCACGTATCAAAAACCCATATACCCCTTTTCCGCAACCGACATCAACAACAACCTTAGCGAACAAATCATGAGGAATAAAATTAAATACAATCGGGTGGTGGAAAAAAGGTGATATTCCCGCCCACTTAAACTTATTTATTCTTGAACTTTTATTCATTGCGCTTTAACTGCCAATTCTTCAAGCTTACCATTTCTGAAATCTTCTGATTTATCAACCAGTCTATAATTTTTTACTTCAAATATATAGATTAATTCTTTGGGGGTATTATACTTTTTTATATAATCTCGAAAGTCCTCTTTCTTGAAAGTAAACATATACCCTATATCGGAGATTCTCTTAAATCTAGGATATTCAACCCAAATTTTATAAGTAGAACTAAAATCGATCGTTGCACCAACTATTTGAGATGACTTTTCGTCCTTTGGCAAAAAAAGAAAGAGAGCGTTGCGTGATCGATCTTTCTCATTATAATTCGGGATGTCTGGCACCAAATTTATAAAATCAGACCAAACCTGCCTTACTGCAACCGCAGGGTGTTTCTTGTAATTTTCTTCTATGAAAATCCGTGACGAGTGAATATGGACTAGAGTGAAGAGTGAAAATACAATGTACGCACTATACTTTAAAGTTTTTGCAGCGTGTGATTTTAATACCAATGTCAGAATGCATGACCAAAAAACTGCGACACTAATCATGTTGCTTACCAGGTACCGATTAAATATCCCGAAATATGTCAAGGGGAAGTAAATTTGTGATATTAGCGAAAGAGAGGGGATGGTCAAAACCCCAAGTAAAGCAAATAATCTAAGCTTACGCGTGCCTGAAAACGCAAAACCAATAAATACCGACAGTATAATTGCACCAAGCGACGAAAGGGTATACAAATAATAATCATTTAGGTTCAAAGGGTTTAATTTCCTAGCCAAAAATATCACTAACCAAAAGATTGCATAAAAACCAAATGAGATAATTAAAAATCCTTTTCTAGATTTTTGTTTCATTAGTAAACTAAGACTTGAAAAAGTCCCAATGGCAAAAGCTGCAAGAGTAATAAAATACATAATAAAAATATTGGTACCGCTCGCGAATCTGCCTAGCAGCGGCATTACAAAATCTTTCTGAACTAAAGTGTCGGGAAGAAACATTTTTGCGGTAGTTGCCAAGGGATTAATTAAAAAATCAAAATTGCTTAAGTTTATAGCCTGACGAATTTCCCCAACTGCTTTAGTGACTCTAAAAGTATTATCCACGGAAGTACCAAAAAAATGAAATTTATAAAATATAAACTGTAACAGAATTAAAAGTGTTGAAACAAGCAACAAGTGCTTAAATTTTGCTTTTAAAAAAACCACAGATAAAAATAGGTATGCAATACCAACAATAATCAGTGTGTTCATTCGGTTCGGCATTAAAATTACACTTAAAGTAAATGTAGAGGTAAGAATAAGGATTTTTAGCAAACTAATTTCTCTTTTCTCCGCGACCAACAATAGTGTAGCTAAAAATATAGCGGCAAGACCTATCGATAAGTAAGCAGGAGAATTAAATACCCAATCAGTTGTTTGAAGGCCTGTTGAAAGCACAGAAAACAATAGAGATGCCAAGAAAGCAACAATTCGGCTTCCTGTACCGAAATAGACAAATGAAAAAATTCCTAAAGCGGCAAAAAGTCTTAGAACCATTGATGTTCCATAGAAGGCAAGAAAATTTTCACGACCGAAAAGATTAATTACAACACGCATAAAAAAGGTGTTCGAGCCGTAAGATCCTGCAAAACTTTCCCAAAAACCCTGGTATTCTGGTTTCGTTGCAAACCCAACAAATCCCCAATCATCGCCGAAAAGTCCCATATCAAGCGTTTTCCTGAAAACCAAAAATATAATCAGGCCACAAACTAATCCAGATACCAGAAAGCCGATAATCCCGATTTTGTGATAAGAAAGACCTTCTTTAAAAATCTTTTTAAAAAATGACCAACCGTCTCTCAAAATCCTCGATTTTGCCACACCTTTTTCTCTTGCAGGTTCGAAGGTTGGTATCTCAACTACACGATAACCCAACCTTAAAGCGCTTGAGATCAACTCTATCTCGATAGCATACCCCTCCGGATGGAAAATAAACCGATCATATACATCCCGCCTAAAAACCTTAAACCCGTTTATTGCATCGGTCAGCTTCGTACCAAAGAATAGGTTAACAAACTTGTTAAGAACAATTCCCCCAAACTTTCTGATATGAGTTTCGTCCGCACTGCCACCGGTAATTCTCGATCCCACAACTAAACCGACTTCATTGTCTGCCATGCATTTAAGAAGCTTGCTGATGTCTCCTGGCATATGAGACATGTCCGCATCCATCATCACCAATATTTCACCCTTACTTGCAGCAAATCCATCAAGCAAAGCTTGTGATTTGCTGGGTTTTGAATATTTTTTTTCGATACAGACAGCCCCAAGCCCTCTTACAACTTTTGCGGAATCGTCGCTGCAATTATTACAATTTACGATAATTTCAAAACTAAAATTTTTTATTTTACTCGTCGCAGCTTTTATCTGTGGCAGAAGTAACCTAAGATTTTCGGCCTCGTCATAAGCTGGGATAATAATACTAACTAATCTTTCGTTTCTTTTCATTATGACTTACATAGCTATACCACATTTGACCCCATCTGGTTCTCATAATAGTATCTGCCCTCTGTTTCGCAAATAAATAAAACCATAAATCGTTATATATTTTGGCGGCAAGCCGGAAAAGATGAAGGATGGGTGTCTTAAACAAAAACCACTCGATTTGCGGACCCATTCTCCTTAGAGCCATCTCTGTAAAGAACACTATTTGTCTTGGGCTAGGTTTCTTAAACTTTAACATTGGTGGTTGATTCCCTACTAATTTGTAGTGGCTGGTTCCGACACCGTTCTTTTCACAGGTTCTAATTGTTGGCACCTCTGAGTATTTGTACCCCATTATGTCGGCCGCCAAAGCGTCCATTGCTACAAGGTCATGGGAGGCAAAAATGTGTCCCACTTCAACAGGTGTACCAGTTTTTGGACCCGTACCCTCCATCGCCAAAATTGCATCTCCGACAGCAAATCTTAACTTGTTCGAGAAATATTTATTAACATCGGCTAAGGCTTGGGCAAGAACCAAATGAAAATTATGTCTCATATCATGAATACAACCCCACTGATTTTTTATCGCAAAAGTTAGGCCTGACAACCCGTGTGTTTTCATTATCGGCAAAGTCACAATACTGTCAGCAGCAAGCAAAACTTCACTGACCTTCAGGTGATTTAAAACTGTTCCGTCAAATGGGATAACTTTAAATTTCGTTCTGGTAAGACTGACCAGTTCTGCATTATATTTCTTTGCCAATTTATCTATCCCTAATATTTTAAATGATATGTCTGTGTGCATCATTGCAGCAGTATCAGTATCAGCAATAATTATTTTTTTTGGTTTAACATATTTTTTTACCATCCGCAAAACCCCCTCCAACACCATCGGAGAGGTAACTGCACATGGATATACCTTATCCCACACCGCATTAGTTTTAAGTAGAACTGTTTCTCCTTTTACATACCTCTTCCATGAAGCTAAATTCATTGCTTTTTCAACCGCATCGAAAACAAGCTCCTTTTTATTCCCCAGACCAACCGCCACGGAAGCAACAATACTCTTCATATATATAATATAATAAATACTGTCAATGATTTTACTTGCAAATTATACATCTGTCTACCGATCAAAACTACTAATCAACACTATAGAAAATTGGGTAAAAAATGATCAAAAGGTTTTAGACGTCGGTTGCGGAAATGCCGTTGTAACCAGAGAGCTACAAAAATATTTTAAAATTGACTTTGTAGGATGCGACGTACTCGACTACCGCAAAGAAATGATAAAGTTCGTTAAAATGAAGTCGGAAGATACTCTCCCTTTCAGAGAAAAGCAGTTTGATTCTACTATTTTTACAGATGTACTTCATCATACATCGAAAGATACACAGCTAAAATTAATCAAGGAGTCATTAAGAATTTCAAACAAAGTGATACTTTTTGAACTCCTACCGACAATTCGCGGGTATCTTGCTGACTTTTCGGTTAACAAAATTCACAATCGAAAAATGAGCATACCATTTACATACAGAAAATTAGAGGACTGGAAAAATGTTTTTAGATCCTTTAACGTTTCTTACAAAACCAAACTCGTTAAGTCCCCCTGGTGGTACCCATTCTCACATGTCGCCTTTCTTTTATATTAACTAGCATAAATCCTTCCAATGTCCCTTTCAGAAATTTTAAATAGCCAGATAAATGCTTGTATTTAACAGCCAAATACAAATAATAGATTAAATAAATCGGCAAAAAAAACAGAAATATAAAGAGGTTTTTCCCATATCTCCTCATAAAAATTATCCTGTTTTTGCCTAAGTTCCTGGCATACCTGACCAAAAGTCTTTCTGCGTCTTTTTGGGTATCGTACTCTATATCATGATACGCGATTGCATCTGGGGTATAATAAGTTCTATAACCCTCAAACCTCGCCATATAGCAAAAGTCAGCGTCTTCCCAAGAAGACTCGAAAATGTTGTCAAATCCTTCTATTTTTTCAACTAATTCTCTTTTAACCAAAATCGCAGCTGGAGAAACCCCCACTTCCACAGTTTTATCATACTGCCCCACGTCAATTCCGTTTCGAAAAATTACCTGTCCCGTCCATAAATTTATATCCGTGCCTGCAGACCAAATTCTTTTCCTTTCACTCTTGTAATAAATCTTTGGTGTCACTATTCCTATATCATTTTTATTTTCTGCAACCTTCACCAGTTTTTCCAACATTTTCTTATCGGCAAGCATATCGTGGTCAAAAAAAAGTAGGTAATCACTTTCCTTAGCGCAAACCTCTATTCCTTTATTTCTTCCACCAGTTACTCCCAAATTTTTGTCATTTCTCACAAATTTAACAGTCTTATTTCTTTTAACTAACCTGTTAACCAGATCGGGTGTGCTGTCAGTCGAAGCATTATCAATAACAATTGTTTCATAAGGTTTATAAGTCTGGCTGACTAAGGATTTTATACAACCAACAACGCTAGAACCCCCATTCCACGTTGGCACTATTACTGTTATCCTTTTCATGCTTTGCTAATATAAATAAGTGGATACATTAACTTTCATATTCAACCCATCATACTTTCCACACTATTTTAAGATATTTGCTGTTCTAATCATAATTTGCTTTGGTGGGATAGCTATATTTTCACTTATTTACAGTACTAAAAACAAACTAATTATTGTAGGCGGTGGAGCGATACTAGGTTTTTTGACTTTTCTTTTATTACTGGGATTGGCCTCTTACCTTGTTAAAGGCGAAATCGGAATAAGAATAATTTTTTTGCTGTATATTATAACTTCTGCGTTTGCATTTACCCGTAATAAAAACTTTTACAAACATCTATTTAACCCAAGGTTGAGTATTAATTCTATATTACTGATTGGATTAATTTTGGTTAACCTGGCTTTTTTATTCCTATTTATTAGAGACGTTATTTTAGGATCCAGCGCTCCCCTTTACTGGGGGATTGCACTTTCATTTGCAAGAGGGAATTACCCAACCGTACTGCCTTGGCAACCTGAATTCTTAAGCGCATATCATCAAGGTTCAATGATGGTTATGGGTGCTATTCAAAGCTTGACTTCTACTCACATTTCAATCATTCACAGTTCCCTGTCATTTTACCTAATATCCTCAATTTTTCTGTTCCTGACCGGGATAGCCCGTGAAAAAACTCGTTCTTTACTTTGTCTCCTGCCAGGACTCACAGCAACGGTGTTAATCGGCGGGCCGGTAATATTTATTGGAAACGCGGCTAAATTTCTACAAACAGTTGTTAGTTTTCCTCTTTTAACACCTCACGCCTGGCAACAAGCTACTTATTTTCTCGATTACTCAAGTTTTTCACTTTGGTTAGGAACCGGGGTAACCAGCCTGCATACTTTGATTTACAATATATACCACTCTTCCGCTTGGGCTGCATTTATATTGTTTCTTGTCTTATTCCTACTAATTCAAAACTCAGTCCGTGATTCGCTTTTGTCACCTTCACACCAGATGTCAAGATTTCGATTAGCAAACGTAAGCGAATTTCCCACCAGTGCCCCATTTTCATACCTCACAGGTTCTCCTAAATTGACTAACCTGGGAATGTGGTTTCTTCCCAATTTTTTGATATTAGCTATTACAACTTGTTTATTTTCGTTCGCAGCAAAGTCAGTCATACCGAAGTATCTAGTCGTATCTTCAACGATAAGCGCAATATCATCCCTACTTATTGTAGAAACTTTTTTTCCAACAAACAGTGTCCGTTTCGCAAACTACGCATATCATATGATTTTTTTAGCTTTAGTTTTTGTGCTGACAGAGTTCTTAGCATACAGGCGAAGACTGTACCAATTACTCGGGTTCATTGTTGTGATTTTAGTTTTTATTCCACAATTAATTACTACCTATTTCCCGTTTGTAAACAGGGCAATTTTTAACCAGTACGACTCTTTTACAGATTATCTTATGGTGGATTATCCTGCTTTCAGGTGGTTTGCAAAAAACGTCCCTTACGACAAGCGCATAATAGTCATCGATGAATATCCCTTTGACAAACCCAGTCTTACCCCGGCTGCCGTTGAGTCTTACGGTTTGTTTATTCCAACATCCCCTCCCGGGTACAAAGTTCATTTACCCGAAACAGGCTTGGAGTGGTTTGACGCGATAACAACACTGAATCCTTCGACCCTCAAAAAACTAAAAATTGACTATGTATTCATTAAAAATGGTGAAGAAAAGCGCTTCAGCAAGATTCGACAATCACAACTAAAAGACTCTTCCCTTTTTACTCCTAAATTAGGCGATACTTTAGGAACACTTTTCGAAGTAAGCAGCGAATTTAAACAAAAGGCGGATGATGTAAATACAATTGAGAATATTATTCAGAAAATACCCGACAATTCCAATGTCTATATCGGTTTATTCAAAGCTCGGGAAATAAGAAGAGGTGCAGCCCTAGAATTAAAACGGAGAGTTACTCTATACGGACCTGCTTTCGCGGATCCGTATGTTGACTGGTTCGTAAAAATAGAAACTTCAATGCCTCAACTTAAGGATACAACGGACAAAGTCCAATACTTTTTACTTGATAAAGAGACGCTCCCGGTTATTTTAACTGACAAAAAGGCGGCAAAAATGATGGATAACGACTTTGCTGTCTTATGGAAAACAATGGACTAGGAAGTAATTTTCAAAATAACTTCCAAAGCGCGCTTATCCCAAGACCAATCTTTTAGTATCATGCCCCTACCTTCTTTTCCAAGTTTAAGTCTCAGCTGTTCGTTGTTTAAAAGTCTCAAAATAGCCTCAGTAAATTTTTCCAGATCTCCAACCGGGACCTTCAACATGCCTTTTGGATAATATGATTTGTAAGACTTTAAATTAAAACCCACGGCGGGTAAACCAAAAGCCATTGCTTCGGCTGAGGCCATACCTCCCGAGTCATAAAAAGCCGGATGGACAACAACTTTACTCTGCGTAAAAATCTTGTACTTCTCTGGTCCATCATACAAATAGCCAAAAAGTTTAATATTTCTTTCCAGTTTTTTGCTCCTAATTTTTGAGACTACATTACTCATAAGTTCTCCATCCCCTATCATCCCAAGAACAGCACTGCTTCTCTTTCTAACTACCTTAGCCCAAATATCAATTAGCTCTATAACACCTTTTTGGGGGTGAAAACGGCCTTGGTAAACTGCATCGTATATTAGTGCTTGGTGTTTGGTGATTAGTGATTGGTAGTTTATAATTTTTTCAAGATCGACGGCGCCTAAAACCACCACGGTTTTGCCCTTTTTAGCGTGATCCGGAAACTGTCTTCTCTCATTCTCATTGTTTACCAAAACATAATCAGCAAATCTTGAAATTAACGGCTTAGCCAGTTTTTGTGAAAGCCAATAAAAAAACGCAGTCAGCCTATAGGTATTTTCTCTTTTTCCCTCTCTAAAACCTTTTAATAGGCTTGGAGCTGTTTGGTACCAACCTGCTACCCACTTAACTTTACCTCTAAACCTTACTTTGAGTAAAAAAGCCGGAAGCAAATCCATTAAGAAATCAGAGCACGAGTAAACAATATCCAACCGTTCAGGTTTTATTTTTAAGCCCAACATGACACCGGCTAAAATTCTGGCAATATAACTAACTAAAAAGCCAAATTTAGGCAAAATGCCCATGTTAACAATTTCAAACTTAATGTTTTTGTGCTGAAGTTTTTGCACTTGAGTAATGTTATACCCCTCTGTCCAAAGATGAATATCTAGTCTGTTCCCCCATTTGGCCCAACGCCTGGCAAATTCTATAAATAGCCTGTCTCCTCCAGAAAGTCCAACCCCAACGGCTGCAAGTGCAAAAAAATGAAACTTTGATTTCTTAGTCATAAATTTTTCACAAGATCGGCAACTTTCTCCCCCAATTCTACTGCATAATTAGTACCCCGATCGTGGGGATAAACTTGCTGAATATTTGCCAGGAACACACCGTTAATGGGGGTCTTAATTGGTGGAATTTTCTCTGAATAGTTTGTAGCCACAACCGGCTGGGCAAAAGCAGTTTTAAATAGCCAATAGTCATTTATCATTGATCTTTTAAACTCTGGGTTAATTTTTTTAAGATAGGGTATAAAAATTTTTAATAATTCCTCTTTGTTCTTTGAAAAATAGTCGTGATCATGCGACAAATAGTTGCCTATATAGAGCAAGTGCTCGCCGTTGTAAAATTTATTATCCATATAATTAGTGTGTTCAACCAAAGCCAGAAACGGATAACTCCTGTCATTAATATTCAACCAGTAAGTGTTGTCTTCAAAGAACTTTTGCTTTAGTGACAAAATTAAATTTATCGCACCCAATCCCGGTAAACCTGAATAGCTATTTTTATAACTTTCCGGAATTCCGTGAGTCATTTTTATAAAGACGGTAGTTGGAAGTGTACATATTACTTTGTCAAAATAATATCTTTTACCAACACCCGTTACAACCAATATCCTGCCTTTTATATTTCTAAGAGATTCAACCACCGTATTGTAATGAAACTTAGCATTCAAAATCCTTAATTTTGACTCTATTTTTTGAGCAAAATTTAAAAATCCTCCAGTTGGGTAAACAAGAGAAGAAGTCCTTTTTGAAATTCTGGACCAAAACCAAGAAGCGCAAATTAAGTCCGAATATTCGCCGAATTTTCCTTTAAAAAGGGGCTCCCACAAAACCTTCCAAGAAGATGTGCCCATAACTTTTTTTATGAAACCACTTGCCGAAATTTTCTCAAACGGCTTCCAGAAAGGATTAAAACGAAGCAACGCTATCCCAACACCGGTTCTAATTCTATCTAAAAATGGTATCGGACTAAACCTCAGAAGACTCATTGGCGAGTCCGTTTGATAAATAACACAGTCGAAAAAAGTCGATGTTTTGGGCCTTTTTGTAATCACTCTATGCTTTAACTTTTTAGCAAGATTGATTACATGAGTGTCGTTAGTGAACCAATGATGATAATGCTGCTCTAATGTCCACTTCCAATTCTTTCTCTTAAATCCACCCGCAAGTCCACCAGGACTACTTTCTTTTTCAAAGACCACTACTTTATCCCCTCTTTCGGCAAGACATAGAGCCGCTGAAAGCCCTACAAACCCTGCGCCGATAATTCCCACTTTTATTCCCATGGCCATACTTTAAGAATTAAATCAATATAAAAATCTCCTTCTCTTTCTACCAACCAACCATTAGCGAAGCCGTTTACCAAAAAGTGGTTTTGAACCGATTTACCATCTGTTTTGGCTTTCCAGAGGTCACTATAGGTGTTGGTCAAAACCAAAATGAAATTTCCCCTCGACCCAATTACCCGTACTTTGTAATTCCTCGGGCTTATTTTTTCAAAACTAATCCCCGGCGTCCAGTTACTTAGTTTCTTGTCGCTGTCTGTAGCCACAAAACTTAAGGGCTCAAAATTACGATCTAGCATAATCTCCATAGTTTCGTTTGAATCGCGTGCAAGTTTTATCTCTGATACAGCATAAATACGAGGCACAACTTTGTTTTTATCCAAAGAGTAAATTTTAATTAACCCTATTTCTTTTTCAAATTTCAGATCGTGCCACTTTTTAATGTTTTCCTCGGTTATATCCATTCCTGCTTCATTTGCCCAAGATGCATCCACGTCTTTGTGAAAAATAACATTAGACACGCCTGTTGCATATAAGATATTGCTAAATTTTTCTTGGTCCAGGTAATGCTTTAATGCCAGGTAAAAATCATCAAAGTACCGCGAGGTCCGAAGTGACTTAGATATAGACTCCCTATCAAAGATAAACTCGGATGGTTCCAAGCCCCGATAGCCCCAACTATAGCGAATCCCGTCACCGTTTAAAAAAGGCAAATGAAATAACCTTTCACTCCCAAAGCTGTTTAAATAGGCATTCGCTGATTTATAATAATCCGGTACCTGAATCTTGACCGACCCGCTTATGAATTTACCTGTCCAAAAAGGCCAAACAAGTACCAAAGTGATAATCAATATTATTTGTGCTAATATCTTCGATAGTCTGTCTCGCTTAAATAAATAAAAGTATCCCAAGGCAAAAAAGATTGAATACGGGATTAGTATAATAAGCCCAAATTTCTCAAACGGATTCCTAAAAACGCCCATGAAAGGGAACACATTAAACAGAGTGGAAAAGAACTCTTTACCAAAAGGCGGATTTAGTCCTTTAACAAAAAATAGCGATGCTACAAGTATAAATAGCAAATATTTGTGAATTTTTGCCTTTCTGCTGACCGAAATACCCAAAATTACAACTGACAAAACAGTTAAACTCAAAATCAAATATTTCGCTTCCCCATAAAAGCTCCACAAAGAACCCAAATTATCACCAAAATAACCTTCACGCAAAAAAATAATACTATCGAACTTGAAAAATTTACTTAGGCCGGCTAAAACCGAAATACTGTCATTCGGAGTAGCTTGTTTGGAAAACGATTCCGAACTTAAAATCATGTAAGGAATAAGCCACCAAAAATGAAAAACAGCCCATATAAATCCGCTTAAAAAAAACGATAATATTTTTTTAATCACATTTTTTACCCTAAATACCTCATGGAGAAAAAATACCACCGAGGGAAACCAGATGGTAATAATATACGATGGTGCACCGTAAGCTATGGGTACTATCAAAGACACGCAAGAGGCAGCCAAAGCGTACCTGATACGGCTTTCGCGAACAAATTTTATTTGAAAATAGGTAAATACTGGCAGGACCGCCCAGCCTGCAATCTGTGTATACAAAAACCTCCCCCAAATCTGGATCAGACTGTATAAATTAAAAACATAAAAAACAGCAGCCACAAAGTACAAAACCTTGCTTTTATAGTTTTGTCCAAGAAGTTCTTTGGCCAAAAAGTAAAAGCCAATTAACCCAAGAAGCAAAAAGAAACATAGTAAAATTGCCTGAGTCAGCCAGTTGGTTATCCCAAGATTAACAAATACGCCAGCCAAGGAGTAAAATGACAATCTTGGAAGATTAACCGGCAACAAATATCCAGTGCCTGTTTGGTACCAAGCCGAAGAGTACAGATATTGTGTTCTCTTGGGCTCAAACAAAGTTATACCCTCTTCTCCAGTCGCCATCATTTTTCCATCCTTAAACCAGATAAAAACCAAAAATACCGCGACCCAAAAATATAGATGTAACACTCGCTTGCTCATAGACCGTGCCTAGCATTAAACCCCAAAGACTTAAATGTTTTTTTATTTTCAAGAAAGTAACTTACGACTATGCTTCCTTTGAAAACAGGAAGGTCTTTAAGTTTTTTGTGATTTCCGGTCCGTTTTTTAACAAATTTAGGAACCATATAGAAGAGGGTCAAATGAGCCAAAAAAAGAGAGAGGGCAAATTTAAATTTAAGCTGTACAATATAGCTTACATAGGTAAGAAGTTCAAACATAGGCCTTATGGTCAAAAAAATTAACAAGTCCGTCCTCTCAAGATTCTTTAGCATCAACAGTACATTATTTCTGTGTTCCCAGAATCTTTTTTTAAGCAAATTTTTACCGGCACTCCCTGCAACTTTATGATATACAACAGATTGGGGGACAGAATATATTCTGTAACCTTTATTCATCAGTCTCCAGCAGAAATCTATTTCTTCCATATAGTTAAAAAAATCGTCGTCAAAAAGATAATCTTCATCCTCTAGTATGCTTTTTTTAATTAGCATTACCGCGCCACTAGCCCAAAATATTCTCGCGGGGTTGTCATATTGTCCTCTATCAATTTCCCGACTTTCAAATATTCTTCCCCTTGTGAAGGGATAGCCAAAATAGTCGATATATCCTCCGCATGCACCTGCATAATCAAACCTTTTTTGGTCGTAACTAAGTTTTATTTTAGGCTGGAAAACCGCGCCATCTTTTTTTCTTTGGGCAAAACCGACAAGTCTTTTAAGCCAAAATTTGTCAACTATCGTGTCGTTATTCAAAAGTACAAAATACTTGCTTTTAACACGCCTCACTAACCAATTATTTCCACCAGTAAAACCAAGATTTTGACCAATTTTGAATACTTTTAGCTTCTTACTATTAATACTTCTTTGAATAATTTTTGCTTCGTTTGATGTCGAACCATTATCAAGTACTAGTATTTCAAAATCAGGATAATCTGTCTTCAGTAAGGATTTTAAGCAAGTAATAGTATCATCTATGCCGTTATAATTTAAGATGATTATAGAAACACCAGGCAACCTAATCATTGTTCCCTCCAATAAATTCTGGCTATCGAATATTTGCTTTCGATTTTGTATTTGTTCTCAGACAAAAACTCCAAAAACCATTTTTCCTCTTGCCCTCCATAGGTAACCATAACTTTAGGTTTTTTCGAGAGTCCATTTTTGAGTACTTCCAATTGCACAGGAATTAACGTACCAAAGGTATTTAGGTGGCGGGACGTAGAATTTCGATTCGAATAAAACAAGATCTCGGGCTCGTCAATCCAAAGAAAAATCAGGTCTTCCTTTGAGGTCCTTTCTTTTATTTCAAAACCAATTTCCCGGCCTTCATATGCATACCTGACTGTGCTCCCAAAAGTTTTCGTATAAGCGCTTCTTGGGTTTATAAACCATAAATAGCCCCAGAGGGATAAAAAAATAAAGATGTTGACAAAAAATATTTTTGGGGCTTGTCTTTCTTGCCAAAATACACCAAAAACCAAAACGCCAGCAGAAATTATCGGGAAATAGTAATGTAACACATCCCTACTAGTGAGCTTCGCAGCAATCCAATACGCAGCTAACCACAACAAAAAGAAAATTCTTTGATTGTTAAGCTTCTTTCTATATACAAATCCTAAAACTAAGGCAGAAACAAGCAACATGTTCATAAGTAAATTACCTCGAGTAACAATGCCGACTAGCCCGACTTTGTCAACCACATTTTCTATCCCTGAACTTACATAGATACGGTTAAAAACCACGACAGATTCCCAAAACGCACCCCAAGCTCCGCGAAAATAGAAATATATTATGACTGCAGCAACGGGTACAGCTAGCCCTGCCCCAAACTTAGCAAAAGCTAATAATTTACTCTTTAAAAAGATTAACAATATGACTAAGACTCCGATATTCGTGAAAGCAATAGGTTTAATTAAAAAGGAAAACCCGGCCAAAAATCCGGCCAAGACATATAACCTTTTTTGAATAACAAGTAATAGTGATAGCATCAAAAACGTAACCATAAACATCTCTGTATTGGCGACCAGCCCTTCCAAGACAAAGGAGTTTGCCATCAACATATAAAAGCCGACTAAAAGAAATTTCTTTTTAACCTTAACTATTTCTAAAATATTTATTATTATCAAAGTTGAAACAACGGAGTTTATAAATGAGAGTATCCTTACACTAAGTTGGGATTCCCCAAAAATTTGAAAACCAATCCAGTACAGCAAATGGATACCAGGAGGCTTGTGCTCGAAAGCATCTTTATAAAGAACAAAGTCGCTGTCAAAAAATCGAGTTGCCATGTAAGCATATGCACCTTCATCGCGGTTTAAGGGCAACCCCCAAGATTGCCATCGCAGTATTAAACTAAAAAAGGAAATAATTAAAATCTTTTTAAGCACGTTGCTTTATAGCCACAAGAGAAATTCCTACAGTGGATGTATCGAGACTAAATTCTTTATCGTTAAAACGGTCAATAAAATTAACAGCTTTTAATAAAAGATGGTACAAATCCCGACTTCCGCCATCATCTGAAGAAAACTTACTTAGAGACTTTGTAATATTACGAGGAAGCGTTTTAGATTTTCTGATCTTGTATCCCAGATTCAAAAGAAAGTGATTAAACGGTAATCCGTAATGGGTCAATACTTTCACTTCTTCCACTTTTAACCCAGACTTTTTGACTGCTTGGATTAAGCCATCGGGTGTGTAAAGTCTTATGTGCTGATTCCAAACCCCAGCCCAAAAACCGTTTGTTATGTGGGTACCAAAAACATTTTCCAAAATGAAACTTACCGGGTCCCATAAAAAAGGGTAATTATGAGACGGTACTGTAATCGCCAAAACTCCGCCTTTTTTCAAAACGCGCTTAAACTCTCTCAAACCCCCAACATCGTCCGGTAAATGCTCCAAGACTTCACTGCAAATTATCTTGTCAAATTTATTATTATTAAAAGGCATCTTCATCACGCTGCCTTCAACCAATTTCAGTCGCTTACTTTTAACATAATTTTTGGCTAAATCTAGAGCCTTCGGATTGTCGTCTAAACCAATAAGATGAGCATTGGTAAATTTTGACAACAAGTGGAGGTAAAACCCATCGCCACAACCAGCGTCTAATACAATCTCATTTTTTTTGGGAGATAGAGATGTGATAATCGCTTTGGCTCTTCTTTTAAGACACATATCCCCTGTATTAGAAAGTAGTTCGTCCAGTATTTTAGTGTTAATCATTAAGGTTTTATAATGTAATATTAATGCATGAGTGAATATAATTCCATATCGGTTGTACTTCCTGCATACAACGAGGAAGACAATATTAAAAAAGCGCTAACAAGCATCTATTCGTATTTAGCCGCAAAATTCGAGACTTTTGAAATTATAGTTGTAAGTGATGGCAGCACTGACAGAACCAATACTATTGTTAAAAAATTATCTAACAAATTTAAAAATATTCATCTTGTCTTACACCCAAAAAACAAAGGCTATGGCTCAACTTTAAGATCAGGGTTTAAGGCTGCCAAAAACGATTTAATTTTTTATACCGACTCGGACAATCAATATAACATCAACGATCTCGATAAACTTTTAAATCTTGTCAAAAAATTCGACATTGTAGCCGGTTACAGAGTCAAACGAAAAGACCCGCTATTTAGAATTTTTATTGCAAGCGTTTATAATTTAATAATCAAAACCCTTTTGGGCTTAAACACAAAAGACATTGATTGCTCGTTTAAAATTTACAAAAAGGAAGTCATTAAAACTTTAAAACTAAAGTCTAAAACCGGACTCATAGACGCCGAAATACTAATCAAAGCCCAAAAAAAGGGTTTTAAAGTCGGTCAGGTAGGAGTAAGCCATTTCCCAAGAGTCAAAGGTCGAACAATCTATGAAGCTGGCCCGAGAAACAAAATCTTGGCCTTTGTCAAACCCTCTGTTGTCATAAATATTTTTAAAGAGATTAAAGAACTTTGGCCCGATCTTAAGCGCTCCTAACCAGCTTATCGTAAACATCTGTTATGATTTTAGCCAAACGATCACCAAAACGTGTCGCAAATCTTCTGGCTTGCTTGGACATACTGCCCGCAAGCTTTGAATTCTTCATTAGCAGTTCAATCTTGTCTGCAATCTCGCCCTCATACGGCTTAACTACAAAGGCAACATCTTCACTCAACGCGTAAACCCCCGAACCAGGATTGGTATTAATCACTGGCGTACCACAAGACAGGGCATCAAGCAAAACATAAGCCATATCCTCTTTGTACAGCGCCGGATAAACTAGAACATCGGCTGCCTGATAATATTTAGCAAGCTCCCTGTAACTCTTGGAACCCAAAAAATCTATGTTGGAATTTTGAACTGCCTTTTGCTTCACGAACTCTTCTTCCGGTCCTTCACTTCCGATTATTTTCATTTGGCAACCGTTTGCAACCTTCTCAAAAGCGCCTATAGCCAATCTCACGCCTTTTTCAGGAATAAGCCTGCCGACATACAACACTGTGAATTTATTTTCCCAGCCAAGTCTTTTCTTGGCAACAGATTTATCTGTCGGCTTAAATAAATTCAGATCTACCCAGTGGCTAAAAACGACTATCTTCTTAGGGTTAACACCCAAATCAACAAATTCTTTCTTTGACTGCTCGGACTGTGCCAGAAGTATGTCAGTATTCTCAACAACCCACTTAGCAACTCCTGCAAACAAACTTTTACTATTAAAATTGAATAAAGTTTCTGTTGTCATTATAACCGGCTTTTTAAAAACCCTTTTAAACACAACGGCAGGCATAGCCACCGAAAGACCTATCGCGTGAATCAAATCAACCTTACTATGATGGGTAAGCAAAAATAAAAATAATCTGACCGCAAGGTAAGGTGTCAGATAGAAAAAGTTAAAAATTGGATGCCAGTTAACAAAGATATTAAAGTAATTTCCCGAAAACCAACTGTATCGATGAACTTCCAAGTTTTTCTTTTTTTCAACTCCAAGTCCTTTAATACTGACCGTTATTGGCTGATACGTAAGGACATAAGAAAAATAATCATTCTTGGCGAGGTGCTCAGTCAAATCAGTCAGGTGTGTCTCTACTCCCCCCAAATTTGGGCGGAAAGCAGGAGTCAAAATCAAAATTCTTAGCCTGCTCACAATAGCTTTTTAAACTCCCTGTAACTCTTTTCCCAATCAAATTTTGCTGCCCACTTAATGGCGTTGGAAGATAATTTGCTTCTTAGTTTGTGGTCTTCAACTATTCTAAACATCGCTTCAGCAAGCTCTTCAACCGACGGATTAGTATTCACTATCATACCAGTTTTGCTGCCAATGACAGAATCCCGCAAACCAGAAACGTCCGTAACTATTGATAACGTTCCACAAGCAGCACATTCAGTTACAGTCATTCCCCAACCCTCTTTAATCGAAGGGAAAACCAAAGCCCAGGCCTGTTGCATCAATTTAACTTTTTGATCCTTCACATTTTTACTAAAAAACAAGTTGTCTTTGTCCACGAAATATACAGCTTCACCAAGTCCCAAAGTATCTCTTACCTCTTCAAGTCTTTTTCTTTCATACCCATTGCCAACAACAGCCAGTTTTGCATCATTATATTTAGTAAACACACTCTTAAATGCGTTAATAACCAGATCGTTTCTTTTCATTTTTACCAACCTACTTACTGCTAAAAATAGAGGGTAAGAAGCTTTTTTGCCGGGTCGATATCTAGTGTGATCAATACCCAAATTAAATACCCCAATACTCTTTTTTGGAACACCAACCGAAATTAAGTCATCCCTTGTACTGTTTGAGTAACAAATAAATTTTATTTTTTTATAAGTGAGATATTGCAAACGCTCAACCAAATATCCGAAATGTGAAACAAAAGGAGGAAATTCATAAAAAAACACTTCCTTTGCCATTTGGTTAAGATAGCCAATTCTCTTTGATTTTAAAGCCCAAACAGGTGTTTGCCAAAAAATAGTATTAGAGCAATCCAAAACAACATCAGGCTTTTTTTGTAATAACCAATAATAGAGAGGAGCAAGTAAGTACATTATAACTCTATTCCTCCCCATTCTAACAATTTTTATTTGATCAACGGACTCAAACCTTTTACCTTCGGGAAAACTCCGGCAAAACCAATTAACTTCATGACCATCCTTGACTAATCTCTTGGCAAGCTCGTACAGTATTATCTCAGCGCCGCCGACTTCTGGATGTTTTATATCTTTCCAATTCAAAATTAAAACATTCATACCATATATTTATACTTTTTAATTAAACTTAAAACTGTTCCATAGCCATACATCAAAGTTACTCCGAAACACATGATGGGATGGACAAACCAAGCAAAATCCCGCAATTTAACATAGCCCTTAAACGAGTCCAGGGTGGGCTTCACAAAAGTAATAGATATAATAATAAATTTTGCCAATTTCCAAAAGTCTCCAGGCATATAGACACTGTACCGCCTTCTCGACAAATCCTCAAAATGATATTCTCGCATAAATTTAAGTCTCCTTTTCAAAAAAAAGACCAGTCCTCGAGCGCCCGTTGCGTGGATAAGCGAGTTTTTAACAAATGCGAATTTATTAAATCCTCGCAGTATCACATCCGTCATTACGTCGATTGGATAATGATAGTTGGGTGAAATTTTTGCATTCTCAAAAACAATTTTTCTTCTCATCATACAACCGTTTGTTCCTACCGTCGGAATTTTTCGCGGATCACTTTTAAACTCCACCAAAAAGTATTTTCCCATATCACGTGATTCCCCGAGTCCGTTCCATTTTTTTTGAATCCACATCAAACGGTCTGCTTTGCCAAAATAATACGGGACCGGGTCGAGTGCGCCAAAAAGAGCAAAATACCTGTCCATCAAGCTCATTTTGGGGTCATAGTGGTACCAACAGCTCTCAACTGCCACAAGGTCTTTGTGATTTAAGAAAGGCTCAACATACTCTCTCAGAAAATTTTTCGTCGGCATATAATTGTCATGATCCAAAATAAGCACAAGCTCGCCTTTGGCCCTGTTGAAAGCAACTCCTCTATTGTATTCCGCATTTTGTTTGCTTTCAGAAATCTTGACAACTTCCGCCCTGTACTTTTTAGCTACATCCAGCGTGTCGTCGTTTGAGTCACCGTCACCTATAATTATTTCAATTTTACTTTGAGGATAATTCTGCACCCGTACACGTTTAAGACACTCATTAAGAGTTTTACCTGAATTATACGTTGCTGTAACAATACTAATTGTCGGCAATTTCATTACTTGTTCCAAATAAACTTTTGAAGCTTATCCCACAAAGCTCTGGGTAATAATCTATTTAAAACCCAAATTATTTTAGCATCGCGGCCTACGACTGTTATTACGGGCGGTCTATCCATTTTTATAATCTCGTATATTTTTTGGACAATTTTCTCTCCCCTGACAAAGGGTAATAGCAATCTTAAGGGCCACAATTTTTGTCTCGCACTTTTGTGTTGTAATTTAACTTTTTCCTCTGAATAAATTGCTCCCGGCGCAACAACAGTAATATTTATATTGTCTTTGAGTAGCTCATATCTAATACTTTCCGAAAACGCCTGGAAAGCAAACTTTGAAGCCGAATAAACACTAAAGTTGGGAAAAGAAACAAGTCCGGACAATGATGTTATGTTAATTATTTTACCGCCGCCCCGGCTTTTCATATTTACCAATACTTCCTTAATTAAACGGAATGCCCCAACTGCGTTTGTGTCCAATATCTTTAGATAGTCATAACTCGAGAATTTTTCAAATGGCCCTGAAAGGGCATAACCGGCATTATTTATCAAAACATCGATCTTTCCCTCTTTTTTGATAATTTCATGGACAGCCTCCTTACAGCTTTTATCCGAAGTAATATCGAGTTTTAGCCATTTCACTCCATCAATCTCTGTCTCCGTCCTCGACCCCCCATAAACTACAAAATCCTTTTTACTCAAAAAAAGCGTAATTTCCTGCCCCAACCCCGATGAAGAACCTGTTACCAAAACAACTTCTTTCACAAATCACAGTATACAACTTTCATTTGATCCTTCGCCACACCTGGGTGTTGGCATTACCAAAAATCTTTTCTACACCAAAGTCCCCCGGTGAGAACGGGAGACTCTCTTTGTACTCGCCGTACCTTACCAGGTAAATGTAATCTACTCCAAGACTTTTAAAAATTCGTGTTGCTTTTTCCCTGTCAATCTCTGTAAAAATTCTTTTGTCAGAAACAATTTTTTTGCCGGAAATATTTTGCACATACCCCTTTTTAGTAATAAATGCCGCCGGTTTATAAGGTGTTTCATACGGACACTGTAAGCATTCTCTATCACTAATCAATACTTTGTCGCCCGTATTTGCTTTAATATAAGTAAGTGCCGCTATTTCATCTTGGCTCACATAATAAGTTAAAGAATTTTTCTTGTACCATAGATATACTCCGATTCCTAGTAAAAAGAGACTTACAAAAATGATTATTTTCTTTTTTCGAAAAAAAAATGCGGGTGCCACAAATAAAAGTCCGTTCAAAAGCCACAGTTTTTTATTTTTCAAAAGGTGGATTGCTTCAGGTGACAAGTGAGAAAGTAATAATCCTTCCTTCCCGACAAACCAGTTATAACGAGGCTTAATAATCAAGTCACCCCCATACCTCTCAACCTCCAAAGTTTCTTTATAAGCCGGCCAATCGGGAATATCACCCTGATACCCTCGAAGAACAACCCTGTCTTCAAAGTAGTCAAATAACGTGTCCCCCAAATTCCACACACTTTTTTCGTCACTTGCCTCATCAATATAAAAGGGTACATTAACGGCTAATTGAAAATCGGAGTTTGGATTTACAAAGTAGGGCTCGACCAGATCTTCATGATAACTTCTGAAATCAAATATTTGTGCTTTCCCTTCCCCATCATGGTATCTTACGCCAATCCGAAATTTCGCAGACTGGTACCAAGTTACATTTTTTGCTTTAATTTTATATGAAGGTGAACCCTCGGGATATGTTTTTCGGAACCACTCTCCAAACTCGCTCATCGAAAGGACTACAAGTTTATGGTTTTTTTGTCTGTCTGAAATCAGTTTTAACTGATCTTCATATTCACCTTTATAAGCCGATGGATCCAAATCTGCCTCCAGTCCAATTGTAAACTGGCCGAAGTCGTTTTCATTGTCTAAGTAAACGTCCATCAGCCACTCAAAATATTTTAAATCAAGCTTCTCAGGTAAAATATGATAATCCTGCGCACTATAAAGACTGTTTTTATATCCCCTGTCGGGGTCTCTGGGCGCCCACTGAATAGTTACAATATCTATTTTAGATTTCCGACTGCCTGGTACTCCGGCATGGCTCATTGACGGATAAAAAGGGACTCCGAAGTATTGACCCCACACCTGATAACCATCCACTGAAAATTGATCGGCTACTCCAAGATTTGTTATAGAACCATATTTTTCCCTGATGTAGGCAAGGGAAAAACTGTCCGTCCACCAGGATCCGACAGACTTGGGGTAGAATCCAAAAACTTCATAAAATTTACTAAACACTTTATTAATAAGTTTTAGTCTATCCTCCCTTTTATATCCTGATAGAAAAACAGATGCGGCGTGATGCCACGAGCCTGTATCGTTATAAATAACGCCGGAATCTTCCGAGAACTTCTTTGAGACTTCCAGAAAAATGCCAACCTCTTGTTTAGCATCCATACCCAAAATTACTTTAAGTGCCTTCTCGTCTCTTAAAACATCGTATGTCAAAAGCCAGGTCGCGGCTAAATTGTTTTCCTGAACCGGTTTGTAACTGGCTAAAATACTCCTAGACACATCTTTTGTGTAAGGAGCAATTCTGACCGGATTAACAATGTTCACAAATTTTTCTCTTTCATTTGCAAAAATATTTTTTGGTAAAGAAAAAATTAGCACAAATAAAATAATTACAAGGAGAACTTTTCTCACAAAGACACCCTTAACATCTCTTCCAAAAGATGAATTTTATTCTTTTCGACTGCGTGCTCCCAAAGAAAAATTATTACACCTTTCGAGGGTGGTTTTACAGCCTCTTTTGCCGCACTTAAGGCTTCTTCCCTGCTCAATTTGTCTACAAGACTATCGGGCATATCTTTAATTTGAATTATTGGCATAATCGGCCTATTTGTTAAATTATACAAATATTCAACGTACTCATGAATATAGCTTATTGGCTTTTTTATCATTCTGTGATAAAGCATGGGGCTTATTGCGTCAAAATACTTAGCCAGAAGTTTGTGGTCTTGTCCTAAAATAGTCACCAAGTCCGAATATTCCTCATGTTTGAAAGGAACTGCAAAATAGCCAATCTCTACGTTTTTGGGAACATACTTTCTGACTTTGTTTGCAATATTTAATAATACTTTAAATCTTGACTTTTTTATACAAAATTTACACTCCTTATGAACTTTGGCTAATTTTTGAGTTCTTACTTCCCACCTTCCGTCAAACCTAAAGTGATCTAACCAAATCTCGTTGGGTTTATACTTTAAAGCATTGTCGATTTTGACTCTGAGCTTTCCAAAGGACGCAGGATTAGCTGGGCAACCGTCTTCACCAAAACAATCCACACAGATTCCGATTTTACACTTTAATTTATTAAACTGTTTTATATTTTCTCTGTTAATCCTGCTTTCCGAAAGAATAAAATGATTAGCACCAATTTCATCCAAATCTTTATAGTCTTCCCCCCTACCCCAGAGCGCCACAAATACAGAGTTTATTATCATTTCTTATCAAATAATCCTTTCCTAGTCCAATAATGGGTATGGGCGAGCGAGAACCCACCGTCAACTACTATAGCTTGACCTGTAATATAATTTCCCTTTTCGGAAGCAAGAAAAACCATTACATTAGCAATATCTTGAGGTGTTCCAGAATACCCCAGTGGAACATGGATGTTTTTCCGATTTTTCTCACCGCGTATGGCAATCGCTCCAGGCGAAACTGCGTTAACCCTAATTCCGTATTCCGCAAGCTCAAGCGCAATATCCTTTACAAACATCTCTAGGGCAGCTTTTGAAGAAGAATATGCTGGATGCAGTTGTGTGATATGACTATGTATCGAGGAAGTAAAAAGAATACTACCTGTAATCTCCTTCTTAATCATCACGTTTACCACTCTTTGTGTCAGAAAGAAAGGACCTATTAAATTTGTATTAAAAACACTTATCGCTTCTTCCCTGCCAATCTCAGTTATCCCTCCTCGTGTATTTATTCCAGCGTTATTTATTAAAATATCAATTTTCCCAAACGTTCTAAGAGTCACATCAACCAGCTCGTTATTATCTTTTTCTATACTGACATCTGTACATACAGTAAGCGATTTATTGCCAAAGGTTTTTAGCATTTTTTGGGTTATTTTAGAATTTTTTTCATCTATGTCAGCAATCACAACATGTGCCCCTTCCCGGGCCATCTCAGTTGCTATACACCTGCCGATGCCCTTGGCTGAACCTGTCACGATAGCAACTTTACCCTTTAATAGCATATTAAGAATAATTAAAACAGTTCCTTGTTCTCCTCCACCCATTTACAAAGCATTCTTATTCCCTTTTCTGGGGAAACCTTTGGTTTCCACCCCAACATTTTCCCAATCTTTCTAATATCACTTACATAAATTTTTTGATCACCCGGCCGCCAATCTGAGAACTTGACATCTATCTTTCTCCCAAAATAATCCTTCAAAACAGAACCAAATTCGCTCCATACAGAAATCGTAAATTTTCGGCCTCCACCTACGTTAAAAATCTCCCCACGCATTGCCAGTCTGTTTGCGAATGCCAGTTCGTAAGCCTTAACCAGATCGTCAATATACAAAATATCCCTGACCTGCCGACCGTCACCATAGATGGTAATCGGCTTGCCCGTTACAATTGCGATAATAAACCAGGCAACCCAACCTTGATCTTCAACTCCAAACTGCCGCGGGCCATAAACACAAGATTGCCGGAAAACACACGTTTTAAGCCCATAAATCCTGGAATAATCACGAACATATTGATCGGCAGCTCCCTTGGAACAACCGTAAGGTGAATGAAAATCCAAAGGTTTATCCTCTGAAATCCCAAAGGGATAAGTTTCATACGCATATCTGCTCTGCAATTGCCTGACTCTGATCCCCTCCATCCCACCATAAACTTTATTCGTTGATGCAAAAATTAACGCCGGTTTATTCTTGCTCTTTCGAACTGCTTCCAAAACATTAAGGGTCCCTAATGCATTAATCTCAAAATCTTCTTTTGGATAACTAACAGAGGTCGTAACTGCAACCTGAGCTGCTAAATGGAGAACTGTGTCTGTTTGGGCTATTTCTTTATCCAAAAGTCTTTGGTCATGTCTTATATCCCCTTTTACCATTTGAATATTTCTTTTTAAACTTTTTAAAAACTTGGCATTCTTAACACTCCCGGCTCTGGAAAAATTATCAAAAACTGTAACTTTCCAACCTTTACCCGCAAAATATTCTGCCGAATTACTGCCGATAAACCCAGCTCCCCCAGTTATGAACATTCTTTTTTTAGTCATGCTTATTATTCAAAGTAAGATACTTGGGTGTTAACCAATTTTTACGGTTTGCCCAATCATAATAATGCAATATGCGTAGCCTATAAAAAACTGCTGCGGTATCCCAAATCATACTAAAAACTGTAGAGGCGAATCCTTTTGTTAAAATCGTGGAATTTTTAAAATCCATTTTGGACTCTATTGGTGCCTCGTAAATACGCCTAAAACCAAGGTAGTTAGCAACAGCCAATAATTCAATATCAAATGCAAACTGTTTAACCAATACCCTCGGCAATACTTTCTCCAGCACTTCCCGCCTAAAGAATTTAATTCCGACCTGAGTATCTCTAACCTTTAAACCGAATAACAATTTTACCAACATCTGGTATACAAACGATATTAATGCACGAAATTTCGTGTAATGTACTTTTGATACTGGATGTCTTTTAGAACCAACAATTATGTCTGCGTCATACCATTCAAAATGCGAAAGTAGCATCTGAATACCAACTGGGTTTATATCCATACCAGCGTCCACAAATCCCACTATGTCACCCTTTGCTTTTGCCATGCCAAAGCGCACTGCGTGGCCCTTGCCGTGGTTTATGGAATAACCAACAACTTTAATTACCTCGGGAAACTTTTTGGCCGCTTTGTGAGCAATTTCTTTGGTTCTATCAGCTGAAGTGCCATCTACACAACAAACTATTTCGTAAGGATATCTGATCTGATCAAGCACGTTTTTAACTTTAAGTATGTCACGATATATCGTCTTCTCTTTCAAGTAAGCTGGCATCACAACCGAAACCAGTTTGGTTTTTCTATCAGTTACTTTTGAGTTCACGCTTCAGATATATTAACAAACCAATAAACAAAAATGAAATGCATGCTATTGAAATTTTAACCACATTAAAAAGCGAGTTGTGAAACATCAAAATTCCCCCTATTTGAAGTAGCGCCGCCGCAAGTTGCAGTCGCACTATCCAAGTCTTGCCAATTGAAAAAAAGAAATTTGCCAAAATACCAGTCAGTGCAAAAACGAAAAAGAAAGAGCCAAAGATGAAGATGAGAGGGGTGGCTTCCAAAAATTCTTTACCGTAAAGAACCATTATTGCAAATTCCGGAAAAAGATAATAAAAAACCAAGATACAAAGTGACAAG
This sequence comes from Candidatus Woesebacteria bacterium RIFCSPHIGHO2_02_FULL_42_20, assembly GCA_001792535.1. Taxonomy (GTDB): domain Bacteria; phylum Patescibacteriota; class Microgenomatia; order UBA8517; family UBA8517; genus 2-01-FULL-39-21. Next base: position 41,399 of record MGGS01000014.1, read on the forward strand.
ATCGCGGTCAAAAAGAGACTATACACCAGAACCTTTTTATACTCGGCCCCCTTAGAGTGTCTTTTGGCAATTATTGGGAACATCACCGCTCCAATCGGCCCAGTACCAAAATAAATTATTTTCCCCAAATTAGACGCAGCAGCATAAAGCCCTGCGTCATGCGCACCAAAATAGTGCTTCACTAAAATGACATCCAGCGACATCAGACTGGTAGTTGCTATAGCCTGTAACAACACAGGAACACCATAGGAAACCAACTTTCGACCATCCTGATAATTACTTCTAACGCCGAAAATTCTCAACTTAGGCAGGAAAGGGAAAGTTACTAGCCAACCAATCACAACCGAGACCAATACTCCGAATGTTGCCCCCGCAACCGAAAAACCTATATAAACCAGGATTGATCCGACAATTAGTCTGGTAATCATTTCTATATTCAAGGTAAAAATCATGGCGTTAAATTTTATAAATCCTTGAAGAAACGAGCGGTTCAAAAAACCTAAAACAGAAAAAAAGACAATGAAACCCGATATCACTACCGGCAAATATTCTATCCTTAAAAAATTTGAAATAAAACTCGAAACCAACAACACCAGGATGCTTAAGACTGCGGCAAAGATAAGAATTCTTTTAGCTATCCAAGAATAAAAAATTCTGTTTTGTTTCAAGTGACTTGAAGAAACGAATTTAACTATCGCCATCCCGAGCGACGTATAGGTCACCGAAATTATTCCCAGAAATGATAAAATAGAAGCTACTTCCGAAAATTTTACGGGCCCCAACAAATTGCCTAAAATAATATGGTAGACAAATGCTAAAAAATTGGCAAAATTGCTTCCGAGCATCATTACCAAACTTCCGGAAAATAAAGGATGAACCAGCATGGAAGCAGCTACAGGACCGAAAATCGGTACTTTTGCAACTAGTAATGATACTCTTTTCATGAAATCCAAAAACCTCTGAAAAATAATCCGAAGGCCACGGTTAATAATAGCGCGCTACCGGCAATAAAAACAATTCGAGAAAACTTTCGACATGTACTTAACCACCTGCCAAACAAAATAAACGCTGGAAACAAAACCAAAACGTAACGAGGAAGAGAGGAAAAACTTCCCGAAAAGGTAGGAATTAAAAAAGCTAATGTTGTATAGATGGCGTAGGAAGGTCTAAGGCGGAAAAACGTCAAAACTGTGAGCGCTGAGAATACGGAGGCCACTGAGAATTCAAGAAAAGTAGTTAATATTACTGGAAAATATGAGTAGTCCAAGCTGGGTAAAATTTTAAATATGTAGCGGTAAAAAACCTGTGGCAATAAAATTAAAGTTGACGACCGCTGGCTTCCAAATATTTCTACCGAATGTAAAAATTCCAAAGGATCACCCGTCACTTTATTTAAATAAAGTATATATATAATTAGTCCCGTGGGAACAACAACTAATGAGACTTTCTTAAATAGTTTTGTTTTATCCCAAAAAAGCGCCGGTAGTAACACAACTCCAACTAATCTAGTCGCAGAAGCAAAGGCACCTAATAACCCTGAAAACAAATACATTTTTTTTCTGGCAAAATAAAATGACCATATAACAAGCATCAAAAATATGCTTTCGGTGTAAAAGCTAGCAAAATAAAATGACGTCGGAAAAACAAGAAGCGCAATCAAACTCCATTTAGCCACATTTTCCTTAAAATCCAATTTCACCAATTTATAAAACCCAACCAGTGTTAAAAAAAATGATAGGTGTGATATTAACAAACCGACAACGGCGTAAACAGTTACTGAGCTACTGATTAATTGAGTTATTGACTTAACTAACAGTGGATATCCCGGAAAATAAAAATACTCCAAGTCACGGTAACTCCTTTGGGCTATCGCTAAATAGTGCTCTCCGTCAAAGTTGACGTGACCCCAAAATAAAGGATTTTGTATATATAATTGTCTGCCACCACCAATAAAATTGTCCTGAAGCTCAAAAAAAACTGGGACAACCAAAGCAATGAGTAGTAAAAATAGTCTCCATAGTACAAAAATTTCAAAAATATTCTTGACTGTCCACCGACTACTGCCCACTAGCCACTTCTCTGTAAGCATCAAGGATAAGTTTAGCAGTTTTTATCCATGAGAAGAACTTAAGTCTTTTTTTGCCTTTCAGAACTAGTTCTTTTCGTAACTTATCGTCGGAAATCACTTTTATTAAACCCTTCGCAATGTCTTTATAATCTCTTGGGTTTACATACCGGGCAGCGTCGCCTGCAATTTCAACCAGTGCCTGCGTCCTGGCATCCACAACCGGAACCCCGGCCGTAAATGCTTCCAGTACCCCCATACCAAACCCTTCATAAAACGATGGCTGGCAGTATGCTGATGCAAGGCTATAAATTGCCGAAAGTTCATCTGCTTCCACAAATCCCAACCTTCTGATTAACTTAGTGCTCCCAATCTCGTTTAATAATTTTTTGTAGTGCGAAATCTCTGGATGAAGTTTACCCATAAACCATCTGACCATATCTCTAGGACCTTCCAAGTGCACTTCATAATTAACACTGTCTTCAAGCATTGTTGCATGTTTACCTACAATCACCAGAGGAATCTTGGCTATTTTTATAGCTTTCACCAGATTGACTATGTTTTTGTTATAATTTACATCTCCGACATACAAAATAAACTTCTCCGGCAAATCATATTTCTTCTTGATCCCATCTTGCTTACCCCGCAAAACCTTGTGCGAAGTGGGGTTTCCCGGACCCGCATAAACGACGTGAATTTTCTCGGCTGGCACATCTAAAAACCTAACGATGTCTTTCTTGGAAGTTTCCGAAATTGTGATTACCGCATCCGCCTTTTTTAGAGCATTTTTTTGTTGTCGAAAATTTATCATCCCGCGGAATCCAGCCGGATAGTGCTTTGAGTAAATAAGTGGAATGCAGTCGTAAACAGTTACGACATTTTTCACTCCAGAAGCAGGCTTTAGTGTGTCAAAGAAAAAATCAAAATACGGCCAGTGAATAATGGCATCACCTGTCTGCGCAGGCAGGTGATGGGTGATCGATTCAATACTAAAGCCACGCTTTTTACCCAGCTTTTGAAGCTCAGGTAGTAAGTTTTTGTTATATACATCGATCCCCCGCACGGCATGGCCTTTTGGCTCCCCAATTACATACGCGACTCGAAGCATATATCCTATTTTAGCGCGGTTTTGCCCTTTTTGCTCTCGGCAAAGTAATGTGAGGGATAGATTGTGACTTCGTCCTCCAAAGTATCGTTTTTAATTTTGGCAACGATTGTGTGAGCAAGCCAGGACGGGTCCAAATACTTCTTTCCCTTTTTTTGACTCGCCAGCTTATCTTCCAACGACAGCGGACCGAATGCTGTCAGGACACTTCCCAAAGTCAGATGACAAAATTGAATATTAGTCTTTTTATATTCTTTTGCCAAACTTAACATTAGCCCACGGAGGGCAAATTTACTCGTGCAATAGGCTGATCTTTTAGCCATAGCAACCCTTCCCATACCGCTTCCTGTACTTAAAACACAAGCTTTTTGAGACTTTTTAAGTAAGGGGAGTAATTTTTGAATAAGCAAAAACGGTGCCGTAACATTTACTTCGAGAGACCTCTGCCATTCATCAAGTTTAATTTCTGGAAGCGGTTTATAAACTCCTACTCCTGCAGCGTTAATTAAAACATCAACTTGTTTATGGTCCTTGTTAAGGACAGAAACGAATTTCTCTACCGAGCCGGATTTGGTCAGATCGCATTCAAACACGTCTACTTTTGCACCAAGTTTTTCGGTTTCCTGTTTTAGAGAATCCAATATAACTTTTCTTCTCGCAACCAAAACCAAGTTGACCTTTTCTTTTGCAAAAGCCTTGGTGATTTCCCTGCCTATTCCTCCCGTCGCCCCGGCGATTACTACAACTTTATTTTTAAGATCCATACTACAATCTTACAGTTTTACATCCTTCTTCGCCATAAAGTTTTTGGTTGAAGTATTTAATGAAAGTCGGCTGAATTTTGTAAACTCTGGAGCTGATTATTTTTTCCTTCATACTTTTAACATTTACAACTCCCTCCATTCCAGGCGCTGCCCGATGCCACATTTTCAAAAGTACTTTTGTTCTCTCCCAACCTTTTACTTGACTCGCAACTCCCTGAGCTTGGATACCCACTTTTTTAGCCGAGTTTGGTGTGTGCGAATCGGCAACATTGACAGCGACTTTGCTGTTCTTTTCAATATCTTTACAGTGCTTTGATTTAGGTGAGCTAACAAAATAGAAATTCAGGTCATTATCAACAGCAAAATACACTGTCGCAACCCATGGTTTATCTGCACAAGTCGCCAAAGTCATCAACCGCTGACTTTTCAGGTATTTCGAGAACTCTTTCTTAATATCTTTATTCATTTTCAATCAATTTTAACAGAAAAGGAAATTTTTTATACTCTGGACCCTTTTCAAGATTGAAATGGCCTTGGCCTTCTTTGATTATTAACTCCCCATTCAAATTTTTGGCCAGCATTTTCGCCTGACTCAAAGGAGTATAAGGATCATTATCCGAGTGAATCAAAATAAACTTTTTTGAGTGCCTTTTTATTTTTTTCCAATCGTACTTATAGTCAAAAAGTTCACTGTTTGCCTCCCAGTCAGATTTTATAAACGCACTAACAAAAATGCACATACTTACGATTACGTCATCCGGCAATTCTTGCAAAATGGCCCATATAGTCGCCGGGCTTGAGGAATGCCCGACCAGAACAGAATCTCTGTCAAATTTCCATTTTCTCTTGAAAATATAATCTACATTTTCCGAAACTCGGGGTTTTTCGGATTTTGGCAATTTTGGCACCCAAACTTTATATCCCTTTTTGACCAGCTCACTTTCTAACCATCGAAACCAGTTACCATCAGGGCTTCCCATCGTCCCGTGCAAAATCAGCGCATTTTTCATTTTCTTTGAATAAACTCTACTTTATTACCGTCTGGGTCAACCACGCTAAATTCGTTTCCCCATGGCCTAACTTGCATATGTTTAATAAAATTAACGTCCTCTTTTATCATTCTTTTATAATCTTTTTCTATACTGTCGGTTGCAATAAAAATGGTCTGTGCCCCTGGAATTTCCCTTTTTTCGACTTTTTTCTTAACGCCAAGTCGAGCATTGTCGAACAAAAATGAAGCATACTTTTCCTGTTCGACATATTCAACTTTTAACCCAATAATATCTCGATAAAACTCGATGGCTTTATTAATATCATTGCTATACAAAACCGCACTATCTAATTTCATCTCAATCTTCCACTTCCTCTGACTGTTCCATGTAAAAAGCTGGAAAGTCTATTGTAATGTATTTCATTTTACAAACTCGCAATATCACTTTTAAATTTCATCCCCTCGCGCAAAACAGAAACTTTTAAATACCCCTCCCCGTTACCCATTATTTCCAAGATTTGCAGAGCACAAAGCCCGCTCGTAAGGTATAATATACTAAATATATGCCTACTATACCACAATCACTCCAAGGTGTTTTATGGTCACGTAAAATTAAAAATCTGGATCTTAAAAAGGATAAAAATTATATAATCCACCAAGTTTTAGCATACGGAACGTGGGAAGACCTCAAATGGCTTTTTAAAACCTACTCAAGGTTACAAATTAAAAACATTTTTCTAAAATATCCCGCCAAAGATTACAAACCGGTGGTTTTTAACTTCGTTACCAAAATCCTACTTGGCTTAAAACAATACCCCGACCAGCAAAAATATGTCACAACTTATCCTCGCATCATTGAATAAAAACAGGTTTAAAGTTTTTAATAAATTAAGAGCTTTTAAAAATATGGGGGTGCTCGGTGGTGGTACGGCTTTAGCCCTGCAAGTCGGTCATAGAGTTTCCTTTGACTTCGATATTTTTTCCTACCACGCGTTACCTGGCCATTTATGGAAAGATGCCAAAAAAGTTTTAGGGCAAGATTGCGAAAAGCTGCTGGACTTTGAGGATCAACTGAATTTAATAACTCCAGGGGGTGTTGAGGTAACTTTTTTCCATGACGAATATCAGCCTCTCTTCAAAGCAATAAAAACTAACTTCATCGACCTCATGGATCTTCGGGATATAGCCTGTAATAAAGCTTATATTATTGGGAGAAGACCCAAATGGAGAGACTATGTAGATATATATTTTCTACTCAAAGATAAAAAAATATCTTTAGATCAACTTTTAAAGTTATCGATAAGGAAATTTAAAAACGATTTCTCTAAGCGCCTATTCCTACAACAACTTGTTTATTATAGTGATATTACTGACTATAAAATAGAGTTTCTAAAGGATGAAATATCACCAGATAAGATTAAAGTCTTCCTAGAAGGAGAAGTAAGCAGATACAAAACGAGAGAGCTGTAATTTAATCAGTAACAATGCCAACGGCTTCGGAAATGTTTTTAAAGCCTTTCCTTTCCATTATATCCAATAGTTCAAAATTAATCTGGTTAACCAGTTGCGGGCCTTCGTAAACTAATCCTGTTATTAATTGCACAAGCGACGCTCCAAGTGTAATTTTCTCCCACGCATCCCGGCCACTGAATACTCCGCCGCAACCGATGATTATAAACCTGTCCCTGTAATGTTTATAAGCAAGCTTTATAAGTTCGTTGCTTCTTTTGTAAGTCGGTTTACCGCTAAAACTGCCTACTTTAAACTTTTTTACTTCTTCTTTAACAAGCGCCGGGTCGTTCCTGTCCTTTTGCAGGTTGCCAAAAATCACGCCCTTGGGGCAGCGCTTCGCAATCACTTCCAACATCTCTAGCACTTCAGTGTCGTTTTTTTCAATCGGCATTTTGGCAAAAATCGGTTTTTTGATTCTTAGTTTATCAACTGCTTTCAGAAGTTCTTCCAAATTTTTCGGAGGATAAAACGCCACATTTCCGTGAATCAAGTTAGGACAACTGATATTCAATTCGTAGTAAGAATTATTAACGTGCGCTTTCTCAAAAGTTTCAAAAGCTTGAACAATATCTTTGATGCTGTCTTTCTGATTGGATAACTTGGGAGAATTTGTCCGTCCGATACTTATTCCGACCGGAATCTTGAAATCTAATCCCTTCAATCTGCTCGCAACATTTATTGCGCCTGAGCTTTTAAAACCTTTATTTACCATCAAAGATTTGGACATTGGAAGGCGCCCAAGCATAGGTTTGGGATTTCCCTCGTAGGGCATATTGGTCACTGTCCCGACACTCATAAAACCAAAATTAAGTGACGGCAGAAATTGAGTCAACCGGGCTTCATAATCAAAACCGGCAGCCAAACCAATAGGATTACCGAAGCCGATTCCGTAAATTTTTTGGCTAAGCCGCGTGTTTTTGCTCTTCAAAAAGATTTCAGCAGTTTTTTTAATTAAATTAGATTTTCCTGCAAATTCGCCTGCAACAAGCATGTTATTGTGAACAGCCTCAGGATCAATTAGAAATAAAATATTTTTAATAAAATGCTTATACAGCACATTAATTTTTATCGCAGCCAGTCTTTTTCTCTCCCCACTAAATTTAGTCCAGATAAAATAAAATAAACCGAAACTGATCAGGGCCGACGCCGTACAGTACAAACAAATCGAACCTATTACAAAAAACTGTAAATACATCAAATACACAGACACTACTAATCCGACCAAAGTTTGAAGTAAACTCAAATATCTAAATATTTTTTTACCCGCTTTAATACTCAACACAACAAATCCCATCAACACCAGATAATTAACCAACCCAACCAGTGCAAGCGGGATACCGAAAACTACAGAATACTGGCTGTTTAACACTTTCCCACAATCAATAAAAATATTTGTTGAGCAGGGTGGGATTGAATTTGAATAATGCTCCCAAGTCAGGTAGGCGGTATCCAAAATCCCAAAAAAAACCAATGAAATAATAACTTTAAACTTATTAAATTTCATAAAAATTCGCTTACCAGTATAATACTACTTAGCTCCCCAATATGGAACTTAAAAAGATACTGATTTTAATGGCTAAAACCGGCGGAGGCCACAATGCAGTCGCCGAAGCAGTCAAAGAAGTTTTTGATAAAAGCTACAAAGGCCGTGTGGAGGCGCAAGTAGTTGACGGCTTGAGAACGTTTGCTCCTTTCCCAATCAGTCACCTGGACTCGACTTACCCCTGGCAAATTAAGCTTGACGGAGGTTTGACCTACGGGGCGGCCTGGAGACTATTGAATCACAAAGGAATAGCCAAAGGATTTATGAGGTCATGGCAACCTGTAGTCGAGTCAGCAGCCAAAAAAATCGTAAACCAAAAAGTTGATGCAATTGTCATAACCCACCCAGTTTTTGTCCACCCATGCGTCTGGGCAATCAAGAAATTTAAAAAGAAAACAAAATTTATCGTCATTGTCCCGGATCTTAAAGTCACTCACGCCTTGTACGGTAATCCTGATATTGATTTAATGTTAGTTCCTTCGCATGAATGTTTCGATCAAGCAATTCGTCATGGAGTTTCTTCGCAAAAAATTAAATTAGTAGGTCTACCTCTACGAATGAGTTTTAGAAAAAAATATCCCGCCAAAAAAGATTTGAGGAAAAATCTGGGATTTGATCCTAATAAATCTCTAGTTTTATTAATGGGTGGAGGGGAAGGGTTAGGAAGTTTTAAAAAAACAGCAGTTTACTTAAACAAACTAAAAGATATTCAGACAATCGCATTTGTCGGCAAAAATGACAATCTCAAAAATTCTTTACTTAATGAAAATCTAGGCCCGGATTTTCATGTCCAGGGGTTTACCGACGAAATCGCGATGTTTATGAAAGCAGCTGACATCGTGGTGACAAAGGCTGGCCCCACGACAATCTGCGAAGCACTTGTCTGTGGGTTACCAATAATAATTAACGGTTTTATCCCAAATCAGGAAAGCAAAAATGCAAAATATGTTGAAGAGATCGGCTCCGGAAAAATTGTCGAGGATCCCGAAAAAATTACCAGAACGGTAAAAAGATGGCTTAAAGACAAGTCCCTGCTTACTAAAATGGCAAAAAACGCACTAGACAGTTCCGACCCAAAATCTGCTTTGAAAGCCGCAAAAGAGATTTACAATTTTTTAGCCACTAAATGATAATAGTAACTTCCGGAACAAAATATACAGACGTCGATGTTTTGGCCTGTGCAACAGCGTATAGCGATTTGCTAAATCTGCTAAATAAACCTGCAACGGCGGTTCTTTACGGACCATTAAACGCAAGTATCACAAAAACAGTCAAATCTTGGAAACTTAATTACAAAAGCCGGCATAGTCCAAAACCAAAAGACTGTTTTGTTTTAGTGGATACATCAAATCCGGATGTTTTTTTGAATAAAGTCAATTTAGATAACGTAATCGAAATTTACGACCACCATTTTGGCTGGGAAAAATATTGGTCCGCGAAACTCGGAAGAAATTCACACATTGAACACGTAGGTGCCTGTGCCACATTAATTTGGGAAGAATTTAGAAAGAAAAAGTTAACAAACAAAGTATCCAAGACGTCAGCAAGATTGTTACTCACCGCAATAGTTTCAAACACATTAAACTTCAAGTCGTCTGTGACTATAAATAGAGATAAGAACGCTTACAAAGAATTATCGAAATATGCCAGACTGGGTAATAACTGGGCACAAAAATACTTTAGGGAAGTAGAGGAAAACGTTTACCAAAATCCTGACGCTTCGCTAAAAAACGACTCCAAAGGTCTTAGTGACATAGCCATAGGTCAAATAGAACTTTGGGACAGTAGTAAGTTTTTCTCGAAGTACCTACCAATAGCTAAAAAAGTTCTTACAGGATTTGGCAATCCAAAATGGTTTCTTACGTCACCAAGCATATCTGAAGGAGTCAACTACATATACTCTGAGAATGATGAGGTTAAATTCCTTCTTTCGAAACACATCGGCGCAAAATTTGAAGGGGACATCGGAAAAACAAGGAAACTTTGGCTCAGGAAAGAGATTTTAAAAGTATTAAACTTGTGACAAAAGAGTTCCCTAAAATTGTAACAAGCTAATTAAATCATCAAGATCGATCTCTGGCCTAAGTCTTTTTGTTCTATGGCTCGTTTGCATTGTATCAGTAAGTGGAATAATACTTCGAATATCAAATGTTCTCCCTCTTCGTATTTTTGTTGCAAGATTGGGATCACCCCTAGTTGTAAAACTCAAGTCGACTCCTGTTCTTCTAACTACATCGGCATAAAAAACGTTCATATCCTCTGTAACATCCCTCGGTGGAATCATCCCGGTATACCCGACATACGGCCAGTAGTCCCAAAGTGATAAGATTACCGTTCTTGGCAAAAAAGGTCTTCTTCTTCCTGGATTTTGCCCAAAATAAGAATCAGGCTCAAATAAATAAACAACTTTGTCGACAACACCGCTCATATATTCCGCCGCACTTCGATGGCCGGCATGGCCTTCGCCCGTTGCAAGTAAAAGAACTCCACTCGTAAGCCCGTGACTACGGTCAACTTCGACAGCGGCAGCCAAATCAACCAAATTCCTTTGCAGTTTCACCGAAGGAGTTAAAGTGGTACTTTCCGGAGAGAATTTACTCAAGTGGTTTATCCAAAAATTTAACCAGTCCCTCAAACCTTCTCGTCTTTGGTTCAAATGTGGGCCGGGTACTGTTGACAAAAATTCTGATGCTTCTGCCAACGCAACACCCAAGTAACCGGGAGAGATTACCATCCTGTTTTGGACCATCTCGTCAAGGGTTAGTCCGCCCAAAACTTCAGGTCTAAAATCACTTAAGTATTCCGGAGCCATTGATCAGATTATACCCTCTCTTTCAAGCACCGATTATATAATCAAATTGCTATGATTGTTCACATTGAAATGGACGCTGGGTCAATAGGGATAGATTTTGAAGACAACGCTATGCATATTTAAGAAGTTGTGGTATTTTTACTACACCGTCTTTTTTAGTAAAATGGCCTGAATCTTTAATTAGAATAAATTTCCCTTTTAATCTTTTGCTCATTTGCTCAGTTACGACAGCTGTTGTATACGGGTCATTATCTGAAGATACACAATAGATTTCTTTAACATTTTTCTTTATTTTCGAATGATTAATTTTATTCTTCCAAAACAAACGATGTCGTGGCTCTGTTAAATCGTCAAAATCCCAACCTGCAACCAGAAACATTTTCTGATATTTATATCTTTCGGCTAACCTCAAGGCCAAAATTGCCCCTAAACTGTGGCCGATAATTACCGTACTTTCGTCAATTCTGAAATTTTTCTCGACGAACTTTATTTGCTTTTGCATGTCAGGAAGTTTTGTGTCCATCGTCGGCAACTCGGGAATATAAACCTTGTATCCTTTCTTCTCCAATTCTTTTTTTAGCCATGGGTACCAATTATCATCCGGATTATTAAACCACCCCTCCAAGATCAGTGCTTTTCTCACAGCTTTAACTACTTAATAATACTTTCAATATCTTGTATAGTCTTTTCGTCAACATCGACAAAACCGCTTTTCATGGTTCGATTGCGAATTCCTATTTTATTTTCACCGGGAATCCGAATCTTTTCACCACTAACAGACTTTGAGTTTCTCACCCTGCCAACCAGCTTCTCTACTTTTTCCTTAAACTTACCAGTACTAGTTAACAGGCCGGGATCAATCACGATAAACAAATTTCCCCAACCGTCACCGTCTTTTAAATCCAGATATTGCGCACCCGGAAACACTCCAGCAAGAATTTCGACCATCATTGCAAGACCGTAACCTTTGTATGAATTATCGAAGGTTAAAAACGCCCCTTCAAGCGCCTCGCTTGGATCTGTGGTCATTTTCCCTTGCCTATCAATTGCAACATTCTCAGGAAGTTTTTCACCAAGATTTTTTGCCCGTGCTACCGCTCCATAACTTATGGCTGCAGTTGCCATATCAAAAATCAAAGGGCTCCCCTTTTTGGGAATACCGAATGAAATTGGATTGGTTCCAAACAATCTGTCCAGCCCTCCGTGAGGAGCAACGTCCGAAGGAGCCCTTGCCATCACGATTGCAATCAAATCTTCATTAGCTATCTTTTCTAGATAATAAGTAAGACACCCTGAAGAACTGGTCGAGTCTTTGCTGCCCACAATACCAATACCGTATTTTTTACCAAGCTTAATAACCGCTTGGCAGGCAATTGCTCCAATTAACATACCGGGGTTACCTTTCCCTTGGATTAGTTCTGAGTTTCTTGATCTTTTTACTACTGAAGGATAGCCTTTGGGCTTCCGCGAAAGAATATTTTCACCAGATGAGCATATCCTGATAATTCCGTGAGATTTTGTGTTTGACAACTCCCCAAACATAATAATTGGAGTCATTAAGTCAACCGCCCTTTTGTCGTATTTTGTAAACAGAGCTTTACGTACTACCTTTTCCAGTTCTTTAATTTTTATTTTCATTTTTTAGTTTCCTAAAATTACCAACCAGTCCAACATTTGTTATCCTAAAATGTTGTAAGGTCAACCAAAACATTCCTCCTCCAATAAGCATTAGGCCTAAGTATTGATTTAGTGTCGGTACTTCTTTTAGAATCAAAATCGAACCGAGGAAAGAAATAGCAACCGACAAAGGAAGTATTGCCGATGCTTTTGATAGCGGTAACCTAGCCAATCCTTGATGCCACAGGAAAAAATCAAAAGCTCTAAAAATCAAGCCAAAAATAACTATATTAAAAAGATTATTAAAACTTGATAGTTGCGTTATATCGGCCGGGTTAGATATTAAAGCAACAATTGTAACAATCAACCCTCCATACAGAAGCCTGGAGACTATAATAAAGTTTGGGTCTTTCAATCTAACAAGTATTTTCTTCATTATTACATGAGAAAGCTGAAAAAATAATGGAACCGTAACCAGAAACAAATCTCCAATATTTACAGCCGAGAGCCCTTTATAGGCAACTACCATCGCACCAAAAACCATTATAATTGTGGAAAACAATTGGTCTTTTTTAATAACTTCGTGTAATAAGATTGCAGAAAGTATTACCGAGTAGACCGGTTCTATTTGGATAATAAGCCCTGTATTTATCCCACTCGATAACCTTGTTCCCGAGAAAAATGCCATACTGCCAAGAGCTGTCAGCAGGGCAATCATAAGAAGTGGTTTTAAGTAAAGTGCAGAATACATTGTGTTAAACTTTTTTTGTTTTGCAAGCAAGACTGTAAACGGGAGAGACCCAACCAGCATTGCCAATCCAGCAAATAGTAAAGGGTTCATTGTATATGAAAATTTATGGGCAAAGACCGGGAATAACCCATAAATAAACATGTCAGCTACAACTAAGAAATACCCTAAATTAACCGACTTTGAAAATTTATTTTTCATTTCTTGTTATTATACTCCCCAGTCCAGTATTTAAAGTAAGAAATTGGGAAATGCCAGGCGGAAAAAACCGACCAGACAAAGCCGTACATTCCGTCGAGGAAACCTTTGTGGCGAATATATAACTTCAGAAATGTGAATAGTGGTTTGTGGATGGTGTAAAGAGCGAGATAAAACAAATTCTTGGGAACTTTTTCGTCAGCAAGCTCTTGGGCCTGCAAGTCGGTGTAGCGGTTAAGTCGTGCTATATAGCGAGCGAGTGTCGGTGAATCGGTGTGAATCAAATCATTAAACAACCATGCCACTTCTCCGTCTATTATCATCTGCTCATGAACGGATTTTGCCGGAAGCCTTGCCTTTCCTTGTTTAATTAAACGAATTACGGCATCAGGATAAACTCCGGCATGGATTAAGGGTTTGCCCAAAAACAGGTTTCTGCGGGGAATAAAAAAAGCGACGACTTCGCCTGTATTTTTGCCTAGTTTCCCATCCCGGGTTTCAATGACCCTTTGATGCCTCGCAAAAAGTCTCGCTTTTTTGCTGGATGGTGGATGGTGAATTGTGGATGGTGAATTAATAACCTCCCTAATCTCTTTTGCAAGTTCGGGAGTAACGCTCTCGTCTGCATCGAGTTGTAAAACCCATTCTCCTAAGGCCTTATCAATCGCCTTCTGTTTAGTTTTATGGAAAATCGGCTCGTGTGAAACAATAAAAACTTTAGCGCCGAATTTTTTTGCGATCTCGCGAGTTTTGTCAGTTGACTCTTCGTCAAAAACAATGATTTCTCCGGCAATGTCCTTTACTGACTCAAGACATCTGCCAATGTTTTCCTCTTCGTTTCTAGTGGCCAAAACAACTGAAAGCCTTTTCATTTCAATTTTCAACTACCCTAAAATACCTGAAACCATTTGTTCCATAAATATCCTTAATAACGTTCACGCCCTCCGGAATTTCTTCTTCCGTCCCTATTATAAGACTATTGGGATAATTTTCCCGCGTCTCATTAAACTTTATTGACTCAAATTTAAAATTGGCGAATTCCCGAACAGTCGAGAAACCAAAATTATCGCGGGACGTCAGTGTGTGTTTATTTTGAAACTTCTCCGGAGGATACTTCAAATAAAATAAAAACAACACATATGGTTGGTCATATCTGTCCGTAACTATTATCCTGTCAAACTTCCCACTGATTTCTTTTACATAGGCTACCAACTCTTTTACTCCGTATTGTGACGAATACGGATACTCTTTAGCCATATGTACCCAGTACATGTGTAAATACCGGCTGGATTCCAAAGCAACAATCCCGAACACCATACACCATACACCGAGCACTAAAATTCTTTTCCCAAATATATATCTTATAAAATCAAAGAACTTTAATAGCCCGTATGCGGATATGATTGTCAACGGTATTACCATGTTTTGAGATCGCAGCGCATGCGGCGACTGAAAAGTCAATGCGGCGGCAACGGGCGAAACCAATAACCAATAGCTAATAACCAAGAACTTTTTATTGAGTTTTTTGACCATAAACCATAAACCAACGACTAAAGCTATTAATTGGAACAAATATAATTGCCCTGTTTCCGGGGCTCTGTTTCTTTGAATGTCGTCCCCGGATAAAAACAAAAACTCACCCCAAAAATGCTTTCCCCAGTTTTCCAAAAATGCGAGACTGTAGTTGACAATTTTATTGTGCAAAATTATTGACGGAAGCCCGACATGGTTCTCATGCTCACCCCTTTGCTCTTGTATTCTTGAAATAATTCCCTGATCAGCAAAAATTCCGACACCTTGCACACGAGAAAAGAAACTGCCACCTGATGTTTCCTTGATCAAAGGCATTAGTAAAAAAAGACCGATGACCGCAGACACTACTAAACTTTTTTTATTTTTGAATATTTCTTTGGAGTAAATACCAAGAAGTCCAAAAACCAATAACGGAGTTATTATTCTCGCGGCATGATAAGTATATAAAGAAAGTACAAACAACGTACAACTTACAACTAAGTACTTTGAATTTTTTAAAGACTTGAAAAAGAATAATAATCCGGACGTGATAAAAAATGTCGCAACATTTACTTCCCAACCACCGCGAGAAAAATGAATATGCCAAGGACTAATCACCAGCAGAGCCGGCGCCATAATTTCCAATTTCCAATTTCCAATTTTCAATTGTTTAACTAATAAATACAAAACCAGAACTGTTCCTACGCCGGCTAAGGCTCCAGGAACTCTGACCGCCCAGACATTTAACCCTAAAGTCTTGACAAACGGTAAAACCAAGTAAACTAAAAGCCCCGGTTTATAGTCATTAAAAGATTGGAAACTAATTGGCCAAGGATTCCCATGCTGATCCTTGCCTGTTTGAATAAGAGAATACGCGTCATAGCCGATAGAAGCTTCATCGGCATTTAAAGCGGGGTAATCTCCGAGTTGCCAAAAACGTAAAACAGTAACTAATAAAAGTATTAATATCAATAAAACTTTAGTTTTCATCTAGTCTCAACAATTCTAAAAGCAACTTGCCCGTCCGGATAAGTCACATCGTTTACCAATTTAAATTCAGGTATTCTAGTCAATATCTCTTCCGGCAAAGTAACGTAATTGGCAACTACCAAATACTTATTTTGATTACGCAGATCTGGGATATTAATATCGGCAAACTCGATTTTCTCCAAACTCTTGACCAAACCGACATCCGGACCGGTCAAGACCAGGTTTGCTTGTTTTTGAAAAGTTGAAGGATCGTATTTTGCATAAAACAAAAAATACATATATGGCTGACTGTAGCTTTGCTGAAAAACTATTTTTGTATAATTTTCTCTAGCTGGCCAAATTTGCTGAACAACCTGTTCATAGCCATAGAACCAATACTTGGCGTTGTGAGTCGGCTGATGAACAAAATAGGAATCGAGAAAGTAAATAATATTTCCGAAATACAAAATACAAAATACGACATATACCAAACGCTTAAATTTAAATCTTCTAACAAATTCAAAAAACTGGATTACACCTAATGCAACTATAATAATCAACGAAACTGCCATACTTAGGCTTCTGATTGAATTTACCTGATCACGAGAAACCGCCCCCGGTAAAGGAGCCAGGATCAGCCATGCCAAAACAAACCACTTAAATCGGGATTTGAATTTTACCAAATACATAAGACCTAGAATTAGCAATACAGAATCTAAAAGCAATAACATTCCGGCATTCGGCGGAGTGTGACCGGGATTTGCATAGTCACCTTCAAAAAACAGAAATCTGGCAGAAAAGTAATTAAACCACCGGCCCATTACACCCCTTAGGAAGTTGAAAGTTTCCGAGTGAAACAAATAGTAATTGATACCTCCGATTTTTTCTCCACCTTCGTCTAAAAAGTTTTGCATATAGTCAACCGGTCTTGGATAAGAAAAAACACTAAAGACTTCGAGTCTTCCTGCTTGACCATGCAGGAGACTCAGTATAATCGGTGCACAAATAAGTAGACCCAAAACCCCTGACGAAACCAAAACTTGCCGATCAATTTTTAATACAGATTTGAAATACACAATTACCAATACCGCAACTACAATTGTCGTTGACAATTTTGCTCCTTGGTAAGTCAAATACGTCAATGCCAAAAAACCGGATGACAGAAGCAAAAGTTTGCTGTATTTAAAAGATTTAAAAAAGAAATAAATGCCCGCCAGAGTAAGAGTTAGCGCTACATTTGCTTCCCAAGCACCGCGGGAAAAGTAAATCAACCAAGGATTGACCGCAGCAAAAAAAGCCGCGGGAATTGCCAATTTCCAATTATCAGTTTTCAAACAAATTCTAAATATCAAAAATACCGATAAAATACCAAAAAGGGCACTTGGAAGCCGAACGGCAAATTCCGTAAGCCCAAAGATGGCCACAAAGGGAACTGTCAAATATACATACAGACCTGGTTTATAATCACCAAAGGATTTGAAAATGACAGGTAAAATCTGCCCATACTCGTCTTTACCTGTCTTTAATATAGAATAAGCATTGTATCCCAACGCCGCCTCGTCTGGCGTTAAATGCGGCGGATTACCGCCCAAATTCCAGAGGCGCAAGATTGCTGCAATAATAATTATTACTAATAAAATTATTTTTATAACAATGAATCGATTCATCGAAATATACACTTATCTAACAATTTCGATACACTCCCGAACTCTCCTTTTTCGGCTAACGCCAGACCCTGAATACGCCCTTCAAAATTTCTGAACTCTTTAATTAGTTTATTCATTGCCTTAATTCCCAAACTTTCATTTTCGAATTTAACTAAATTCATGTGAGGTCTATACAAATCCAAAACATAAGGATAACCAAATTCCCTTATATTTATAGCTTCTGATTGCGAGTAAATCCCTTTTTCTATCTCCTCGTGATACTTTTCTCTCACGTGTCCCTCTCTAAGTAAATTAAGTTCTTTAACTAAATCTTCATGTATTTTCAAGATATCTTTTGTTTTTTTAAAGTTCACCCCCACATATCCCCAACCGCTTTCCAAGCCCTGAGACCACAGCTTACTGCCATGCAACTTATTAGAATAATTTTTGAGGGAAGATCTAATCTTACTTAAATTCTTTACCGGGTATTCGGCGTGGTAGATTGTAATGTGTGGTAGGTGATCTACATCTAACTTGAATTGGCATTTACCAAATTTTTCAGCTTCATTCGCTAGTCTGTATGCAAGTTTTTCTGATCTTTCATCTAGTAAAAATAAGACTCTTAGAGCGATAAATTTACTCATATATTTTCATAAATTTCAAACGCCAGATCGCCGTCCAGAAAATTGATTGTTTCAAACTTTTTCCAAATACCTGAAAAATCTTGACCTCCGGCAATCAATAAACATTTTGAGCTTTTGCAATCAACAGTTATTTTGCTTTCCAAAATAAACTTCCTTTCCCTCACTCTATCTTCCGTTATTTCCCAGTCATTAACAAAATAAAATTTGTCAAACCCATCCACCCACCACCAATTCGATTGATAAAAGCGAACGAGACTAGTATCCTTCAAATAATTTCCCGGGTCCCACTTTAAATAAAACAATATAAACTCATGCGGTTCACCATGTTTTTTTGTAATTAATATTTTGTCGTACTTGTCATAATTTTCCTTTACAAAACCTACCATTTCTTTATATCCGTACTGCCAACTGTCAGAATAATTAACCCTGTAATCATTAAAATAAGTCTGCATGTAACCTTCCAATGAAATAAGGACCAAGACAAGGTATACAAAAACAAATAAATGTTTGAATTTTTTTAAGAAAAACCCCAAGCCAAGGGCAGTCAAGATCATCGGAACAGGAAGAATGACAATAGACCGCAAAACATGGGGGGCCTCGCGGGTCAAGCTTGAAGCGGTTGGTGCCAAAAGTAACCAAACAATTAACAACCGTCCATATTTATAATTTCTGAATTTTAAAAATACCATCACCAGTCCCAAATAAAAAAACGGTAAATTAACCAAATGTAATAATCCACGCTCCGGAATACTGAATTGATAATTGCTTCCGCCTTCAAAAAACAAAAACCTCGGACCGAAATGCGGTATGTAGTTCTTTACAAATATGGGTACAAAATAAGTTACCTTATTACACACAAGTCTTGAGCAACCGTTGTTTCTGGCTTCATTAATTTTGGCAATTAGACCTTGATCCAATATTTGCACTTCACCGTAGCGCGCTTGGCCAATTGGGCGGGCAAGCTGCCAAAACATGGGCACTAAAAACACCAGTGCAGTGATTAGTGAACAGCGAATAGTGGATGGTGATATTTTATAAATTGCCAAGAATTTTTCACGATAAATAATTACTAAGGAAACTAAAAATAGTGGTACAAACACTCTAGCCGAGTTATAAGACCAAACCGATAAACCAAAAAAAAGCGAGGCAAATAACAAATAGTTTTTTGTTCTTAGCCCTCTTAGAAAAAAATAGGTGCCGGAGATAATGAAAAACACCGCAATATCAGCCTCGAGAGCTATCCTGGAAGTAAACAAACTCCAAGGCTCGACTGCCATGAGCAGGGCGGAAAGCGCTGCAAACGTTCGAGTGTATGGTGTCCGGTGTTTTTTACTATCAAATAGCTCTAAAACAAGAAAATAGGTAAACAAAATACTCAATGTCCCGGCAACTAGCGAAGGAAGCCGGACGGCGAACTCGGTCAAACCGAAAACGGCAATACCCGGGATGGATATATATACGTATGCCGGTAATTTATAATCGCCGTATGCTCTAAAAATTGTCGGCAGCTTATTTCCCCATTCATCATGGCCCGTTTTAAAAACCGAATAGGCATTATACCCGAGGCTTACCTCATCCCAATTCAAAGCCGGCGGTACTTGCGAAATTTGATAAATCCGCAGAGCCAGCGACAGTAATAGAATCAAAAAGATAGAGATGTTAGCTTTAATTAGCCGCATAATACTCTGCTTTACCGCGCACAATAACAACAGCTTCTTCGCCAGAAGGGTAGCTAAAAGAAATTAGTTTAGCAAGTTTATCGCCAAACTCCGACGGCTTGCCTACCAAATAGTGTGCCTCGTTTATGTCCAAATCCAATTCTATGTTTTTAAAAGTAAAATTGGCCAACTGATAAATGGGGATCTGGTCGACCCAATTGACTCCGTTAGCTTTGTAATCCCATCGCTTGCTTGCATTCTGGAAAAGCTCCGGGTCAATTTTTTTTGCAAAAGCGATATATATTTGAGGTTCGGACAACCCTCGACTAACAATCACCTTTTCATTTTTTCCTATATTTTCGCTTAGCCACTCGGCAACTTCCAAGTTACCATAAAGCATTCCCTGAGCAATAACCCTAGGAGCTACAAGAAAGTAGCCCTCAAGAAAAAAGTATAAAAACACAAAACTGGCGACAAATACGACCTTGTAGACCAGTTTACTAACACGTTCCCGATTAGCAAAAAACAAAATTCCCAAAGCGGAAAAAATATGAATGACAGGCAGCATTCCGGCGGCCCGATTGGCAGCATACCCTGACCCGCTGGTTAGTGCGGCAGGCATGGGAGAAACCAAAAGCCACACCAGCAAAACCTTAACGGCTTTAACTGAAAATAATTTACGAAAATGCACTAAAAATGCCAAAAGAAGCGGCAACTCAAGCCAAAAAAGAGCCCCCCGCCCGGGAAACATTCCATAAGTCGTTTCCGCAGCCCCGCTTGAAAAAAGAAATTGCGGCGAAAAGTAGCTAAAATAATTACCAGCAGCCATCCTCACCCCAACAAAATATTTATTGTGGACAAAGCGGGCAACCCAAGCGGGGGCACCGTTGGACAGGAGAGCGGCACGCGCTTGTGTAGCCGGTCCTAATGCAGTATTAAAAATATTGACCTCCGACACACGCGATCCCCCCCCTTGAAACATAGTCACAAAACCAAGAAGCAAAAAAATAGCAAGAACCGAAGAAAAGATCACCAAATGGCCTTTGGAAACCTTTTTCACTTCGGTTCTGAAAAACCAAAGGCAGGCAAAAACAACAAAAGGAGTAAGCAGTTTTGCAGAATGATATGTAAACAAATTAAGCCCGAAAACTACGGCGCTTAGTACAAAATAGCTATTCTTTTTAAGGCCCTTCAAAAAGAAATACAAACCAAGCGGCATAAAAAAACTCGTAAGGTTGGCTTCAAAGGCACCCCGCGAAAGCATTGTATGCCAAGGGGAAACAACAAGAAGAAAACCGGCCAAAAGTCCGACCCTTGCCTTTTTAAACATTTCTTTGACTAACAAATACGTTGCAAGGACAGCAAAAGTTCCCAAAAGCGCATTTGGCAACCTGACAGCAAACTTAGTAAGCCCAAAAACTGCAACTGTGGGCACCGCAAGATAAGAATAAAGTGGAGCCTTAAAGTCACCAAACGACTTTAAAACCAACGGCATGGGATTACCCCACTGATCCCTACCAGTTTTTAATATTGAATATGCATCATATCCGAAAGATGCTTCATCGGGGGTAAAACCGGGAGGAAAATTATCCAGCCACAAAACCCTCAGCAGGAAGGCCAGTACCAATAGCAGCCCCAGTGTCCAGCTAATTTTCACTAACTAAATTATATCTGATATGATAATTTAATGCCCGATTTGGTCCTACTAACTATCTTTGTGGGTTTGTTTACACTCCTGAGTCCTTTTTACATGATACTTCGCAATAAAATGGTCCTGCAAGCAAAAAAAAGAAAACACCCTCTGAGTTATTACTCTA
>MGGS01000015.1:0-27826 GCA_001792535.1 Candidatus Woesebacteria bacterium RIFCSPHIGHO2_02_FULL_42_20
CTAAGTTGTTAAAATCAGAAACAACAGGAGCTATTGTATCCTCACAAGAATTACTTTTTGAAGCCGTATCATGTAAACTAAATTGCTGATACTTTAAGAATTTGTGTCAAGTAGTATTATTCCTTTGATGATACAAAAGATTAAACTTACTAATTTCAGAAATTTTAGAGAAAAGCTGTTTTCGTTTTCTCCCAAAACGACTGTGATTATCGGCGACAATGCAACAGGTAAGACGAATATTTTAGAATCTCTCTTTTTAATATCAACCGGTAAATCGTTCCATGCCCATCTTGAGGAGGAGATGATCAAAAATAGTGAGGATATAGCAAGAGTAAAAGGAAGAGTGACGAGCGATGAGTCTATGAACTTGGAAGTGATTTTAACCCGCGGCCGGATTGAAGTTGGGGACGACAAATTCGAAAAAACCCCCAGAAAAAAACTTTTGGTTAACGGAGTTTCAAGAAGGTTGATTGATTTTGCGGGCAACTTTAAAGTTGCTCTCTTTGGCCCGTGGGATATGGATTTGGTAACAGGTTCACCGAGCGGAAGAAGAGGTTTTTTGGACACTGTTTTGTCTGGGGTCGATTGGGAGTATAGAAGAGCAATTCTGTCTTACGAAAAAGGTTTGCGCCAGAGAAACAGACTCTTGTGGCAGATCCGGGAGTATCCTTCGGCGGGATCAGGGCGCATGCGGCTTATTTTTTGGAACCAGTTGCTTATTAAAAACGGCGATTATATTTCTCAGAAACGACAGGAGTTGATCGATTTTTTCAACAATAATGAACCAATGACCATGCATGCGAAGGTCGGTATGAACTATAAACTTTCGTACGACAAATCGGTAATTTCTGAAGCCAGACTTGAGCAATATAGAGATGAAGAAGTAGCCGCTGCAACGACACTTGTTGGTCCCCACCGCGACGACTTTGTGTTTTTAATCGGCGAGTCCCGTAAAACCCGAGACTTAAGTCGTTTCGGATCACGGGGTGAACAGCGGATGGCAATTCTGTGGTTAAAACTTTGCGAGCTTGCTTTTGTTGAAGCTAAAACGAGCGAGAAGCCAACACTTCTCTTGGACGATATTTTTTCCGAGCTTGATCACGACCACCGTGCTATAGTGATGGAGATTGTAAATAATCAACAAACCTTAATTACTACTGCCGACCCGCATTTTGTTGAAAATTTTAAAGTTTCTGAAAAAATAAAACTATGACAAAAAGCAGTGTATTTAAAGTATTTAATAGTTTTGGGGAAGTAGTTAAAGTTGTACCACGAATTACAGTTTTAAGAGTCGGGAAAGAGGGTCCGCCAGCGTTTGAAATAGATCCTTTGACTGGTGAAGAGATTGTTCCATAATCTACTGAAACTCGCCAAAAACCTTTTACCGTTTGGATCGAGAAAGGAGAGCCTAAAAGAAACCAATGAGAGAATTTGACATAGAGGATTTAAAAAAGCTTTATAGACCAGCGAAGGATTCCTATGGTGAGGACAACGGGCAAGTGACGATAATCGGCGGCAGTAGACTATTCTACGGCGCGCCGATCCTGTCGCTCAAGGTATCTTCAAGAATTGTAGATATGGTTTTCTTTGCATCACCCGAGCCGAGTGTGGGGAGAGTTGCCGAACAAATAAAGAGTAAGTTGATGTCCTTTATCTGGGTTCCCTGGGAAGACGCAGAGAGTTATGTAGCAAAAAGTGATGCAGTTCTCATCGGTCCCGGGTTTATGAGGTTCGGCAGCGAGAAAAATAAGGACCACGAGTTGGTGAACCCAAACAAAGATGGCCAGAAAACCAGGGAGATTACAAAGCACTTTTTACAGAAGTTTGCCCAAAAGCGTTGGGTAATTGATGCCGGAAGTTTGCAGACGATGGACGCAGACTGGATTCCGGAAAACGCGATAGTCACTCCGAACAAGAAGGAATATAAACTTCTTTTTGGGAATATGGATCCAAAAGTGGTTGCAAAAAAATATGAATGCATAATAGTTATGAAGGGTCCTGAAACCGTTGTTTATAGTCCAGCAGAATCTGTCGTTGTTAAAGGTGGAAATGCCGGTCTTACCAAAGGGGGGACTGGGGACGTGTTGGCCGGGCTGACTGTTGCACTTTTGACTAAAAATGATCCAATATTGGCAGCCTGTAGTGCAAGCTTCATCTTAAAAGCCGCAGCGGATAAACTTTACAAAAAAGTCGGTGTCAATTACAACGCAGAAGACCTGGTTGACAAAATTCCCTCTGTACTAAAAAGCCTGATTTAGATCTCTTGTTTTTACCGCAACTTCTGCGTAAAATGAAACGAGATGTATACCCCAAAATACACGATTACTAATAAAATCCTCAAAAACATTGGCGCGATTGAGGCGGCAAAGGAAGTCATTGAAAACGCGCCACTAGTACCAATGTTTGAAAAAGAGTTCCAAAGCGACGCTGTTATTCGGACTGTTTATCATGGTACGCACATTGAGGGTAATGATTTGACACTTTCGCAAACCAAAAAGGTTTTGGAAGGTGAGGAAGTGATGGCGCGACCTCGAGATGTCCAGGAAGTAATTAACTACAGAAATGTAGTCAAGTTGATTGACAGACTAGTAGAAGAAGACCATATGTATTCTCTGAAATCGCTTCTAGAAATCCACCGCGAAACTGTTAATAAGATAGTTGCCGAAGAAAAAATCGGTGTGCTGCGCTCAACCCAGGTGATAATTAAAGAAGAGGGTACAGGTAAAATTATCCTTTCTCCGCCCGCCTCGATAGAAGTACCTTATTTAATTGAGAATTTTATGGATTGGTTAAACGGTGTCCGTGATGACGATATTCATCCCATTATTAAAGCAGGTATAGCTCATTATGTCTTAGTTGCCATCCATCCTTTTGTGGAAGGCAACGGCAGGACTGTCCGCGCGTTTGCAAATCTGATTTTGTTTCGGGAAGGGTATGATACAAAGAAATTTTTTGCCTTCGAGGAGCACTTTGACCAAGACCTTGGAGCTTATTATGAAGCTTTTGCAAGCGTTGATAAACAGTCAGCAGACATTGCTACGCGTGACTTGACTCATTGGCTTGAGTATTTTACCAAAGCAGTGGCTGTGGAACTTACCAAAATTAAAGAAAAGATACGAAAACTGTCGGTTGATTCCAGGATGAAACTCAATCTTGGTAGACAAATAGCGTTGTCCGAGCGCCAGATGAGGCTTGTAGAGTATATTTCCGAAAAAGGGTCTGCCGTTATGCAGGAACTTCGAAAAGTGATTCCGATGGTTTCTGAAGACACTGTTTTGCGTGACTTAAAATATTTGTTGAGCGAAGGCATAATCAAAAAAGAGGGGACAACCAAAGCGTCGAAGTACATAATTAAAAATAAATAACATGCTGCCAAAAGATCCGCAATTTTTATATATGATTTTGGTTCTGCCTGGGCTGTTTGGATTGACTTTAATAGGCGAAGGTCTTAATAAACTCATTCACGAGGAGTGGATGGGCTTTATTAGTATCATTTTTGGCTTGGCTTTTCTGGGGATTGTGGTCTTTACTTATTTATTTTTCTCTTCATACTTAAGCTCGCAGACATGAGTTTTAGGCAATTGGCAAAGTATCTGGCCAAGTTGGAAAAGATTAGCTCGAGAATCGAGATTACGAAAATCTTGGCGGAATTGCTCAAAAAAACCGGCAGGACCGATGCCGATAAAACAGTTTACTTATTGCTCGGGATTCTTGCTCCAAGCTACAGGAGCATTGTTTTTAATTTGGCAGAGCGGATGATGATCGAAGTGCTCGCGAAAGCTTACAAGACATCAGCAGGTTCTGTACGTAAATTATATAAGTCAGTTGGTGATCTTGGTAATATTGCAGAGAGGCTCGCACAAATCTCAAATCTCAAATCTCAAATCTCAAAGTCTTCAGTATCTGAGGTTTACAACGAACTAGTGAAGATAGCCAAGATTGAGGGTGAAGGGAGTGTTGGGCACAAAACAGATTCACTGGCGGTCTTGATTTCAAAACTGGATCCCCTTAGTGCAAAGTTTGTTGTAAGAATTCCTCTCGGAAGGCTTAGGCTTGGGTTTTCAGACAAGACATTACTTGATGCGCTGTCGTGGATGGAGGCTGGAGATAAGAGCTTAAAATCTCAACTGGACAAAGCTTATGAAGTGATTCCCGACGTCGGCCTTTTGGCAAAACAGGTAAAAGAACTCGGGGTTGCCAGAGCTACTAAAGATGTAATGCCAATAGTTGGGGTTCCCGTTATGCCAATGCTTGCCCAGCGGCTTAAAAACCCCGAGGAAATGATTGCTAAAATGGGCAAAGTGGCTGTCGAGCCCAAGTTCGACGGCTTAAGGTTGTTAATTCATTTTAAAAGGCCGAGCTTCATTAAGGCTTTTACCAGAAACTTAAATGACGTGAGCGATATGTTTCCGGAACTAAGTGACATCGGCAGGTTTTTAAATGCAAAAGAAGTGATACTCGATGCAGAAACTGTTGGTATGGATCCAAACTTGGCTAAGATTGCTGATTTCCAGACAACCATGCAACGCCGGCGCAAACACGACATCGAACTGCTGAAAAGTAAAATTCCGGTCGCTTTCCAGATTTTTGATCTGATTTTCAGAGACGGAAAAAGTTTTATGGGCGAGCCCTACACAAAACGCCGAAATGTACTTGAAAAAACCATCAAGGAAAATAAGACTTTTGTGGTTGATGATTATTGGATTACCGAAAGTGCCCAGGAGATAAAAAGACGTCACCGTGAGATGGTCGATGACGGTCTTGAGGGTGTAATTGTCAAGCGTGCTGATAGTAAGTACGTTCCCGGTCGGACAGGGTGGCGCTGGGTGAAAATGAAGGGAGCGGTGGGGTCCGAAGGCAAGCTCGCCGACACGCTTGATTGTGTGGTTTTGGGTTATTCGGCTGGCCGAGGTAAAAGAGCCGCTTTTGGGGTTGGACAGTTTTTGGTAGGGGTAAGAAAGGGAGAGAAATTCGTGACTGTGACAAAAATTGGAACAGGTCTCTCTGATGAAGAGTTTAGGGAATTAAACAGAAGACTCCAAAAAATCAAATTGCGCGATAAACCTAAAGAGTTTGAAGTCCACAAAAACCTAGAACCAGATAACTGGGTAGAACCCGTAGTTGTGGTTGAAATTGCTGCTGACAATATTACAGTAAGCCCAACGCACACTGCGCGATATGCACTTCGCTTCCCGAGGTTGGTACGTTTTCGCGACGACAAGTCACCAAAACAAGCAACCACAGTTTCCGAACTCAAAAGACTTTTTGAATTACAAAAATAAAACTTTGGGATTTAGAGGTATTTTCAAACAGATGAGAGAGTTTTTGGCCTTTGGGCATGTGATATACTTTAGGCAAGTATGACTAAAGGTAAAAAAAGCGATTATGAGTGGTTTTTGAAGGCTGACCTTTCTCAATACAAAGGGAAGTATGTTGCCATTGTTGACAGAAAGATTGTTTCATCTGGAAAAAACGCTAAAAGTGTTTATTTGAAAGCTTTGAAAAGGTTGCCGAAAACAAGGCCAACACTTGCGAAAATTCCACCCGAAAACATGATGGTTCTACTCGTAGTTTCAAATGATAAACTCCACTAACTCGAATTTGCAATTCTCGTCAGTGATTTTGATCCCCCATTTTGCTATTTCTGATTACAAATTGAAGTAAAATGGATATAACCTTCAAATACCGATCAGAAAGAACTAGATCCGGTGAATTTATTAGGCGGCCAGTAGCTTTGGTTGAGTTTAAATCACAAAAAGGTGAGTGGATTTTTCAGGATTTGTATATTGATTCGGGTGCCGATGTGACTCTGTTGCCTTATTCAGTAGGAGGACTATTAGGATTTAAACTGGATCCTCAAGAGAAAGTTGAAGAAATAGGTGGGATTGCAGGTAAGTTGTCCGTCGCAAAGAGAAAGACGACAGTTAGGATTGATAATTTTGAGTTTGAAGTAGAGATTGCTTGGGCTTTGACAGAAAATGTGCTACTGCTTTTGGGAAGATTGGATGTTTTTGATGTTTTCCATATAACGTTTAAACAAAATGAGGGAGTGATTATTTTCCAAAAGCCATAAAATTCTCAGGTATACTGTAGGGACGATAAATCCCTAAAGCAGGCTGCAAGCGTTTCCGAACTCAAAAAACTGTTTTTGTTACACTGAAATCAATGACTAGGGAACATAAGCCAGATTCAGAGACAATAGGACCGCTGGCAGAAGAGTTTGGCAATCACGCTGTTTTGAAAGCTATTGGTTTAGCAGAAAAGTATGCAGCGATGGGGATGGAACAGGTGGCTAAAATATTTTTGACTACGGCCAGAAGAGTGGTAGATAGCATTTTAGATTCTGGAGGAACAGTGAGAATTCCAATTAAAAAACACCTGACGAGATTGATAAACCTTAGGCTTTCAAGGTGGTTGTGGTAGCATAGAAACATGACCGGTAATATTCAAGGACTGACCACTCTGGAAGCTAAAGATAGACTTACGAAATTCGGCCCAAATGTATTGCCGGAGAAGCCACCCCCTTCTTCTCTAACTATTTTTTTGTCACAACTCAAAAATCCTCTGGTTTACGTTCTTCTGGCCGCCGGGGTTGTTACTATAGTTCTTAAAGAATATTCTGACGCTGCAATAATTTTCTTTGTAGTTTTTGTTAACTCAATCCTCGGTTTTATTCAGGAAGAGAGGGCAGGTAGCGCTCTTTCAGCATTGAAGGCTTTGGTTCACCCCATGGCGGAAGTGATTAGGGACGGCCGAAAATTAAAGATTGACTTTAGATTTGTAGTTCCTGGTGACATTGTAGAACTTGAACAGGGAGAGAAAATTCCTGCGGACGGAAAATTAATCAAAGCTAATAGACTATTTATTGAAGAAGCGGTTCTTACGGGTGAATCTATACCGGTTGAAAAAGGTGACTCCGATAGCGTCTATATGGGCACTATAGTTTCTTCTGGGGAGGGGTTGATGGAGGTTACAAAAACGGCTGCGGAAACTGAAGTAGGTAAAATCGCCGCCTCGGTTCAAAAACCTCACGAGGACACACCTTTGACAAAACAGCTCAAAGTTTTTAGTAATCAATTGACAGTTTTGGTTGCCGTTTTGATAATATTTGTTTTTGCTGTAGGTCTTATTACAGGTAAAGAGCTTCTGGAAATGTTTAAAACCTCGGTGGCCTTGGCAGTTTCCTCCATTCCTGAAGGACTTTTAATTGCTTTAACTGTGGTTTTGGCGATAGGAATGCAAAGAATATTAAAGAAAAAAGGACTGGTGAGAAATTTGGTATCAGCTGAAACTTTGGGCGGGGTAACTACGATATGTGTCGACAAAACAGGGACTTTAACTTATGGAAAATTGAAAGTTTTCGAAGAACATGGTGATGTTGAAAAAGTCTGTATTCAACATTTTGCCACATCGGATGATCCGATTATGGTAGCGGCCAGGGGTTGGCTTAAGGAAAATTCAACCCATTTTGATAAGGCTCAGCAAAGTTTCAATAAAGAATGCGAGTTGATTGATTCGATTCCATTTACTCCGCAAAATCGGTTCTACGCAAGTTTAATTGAACACAGAGATGGTAATCGCGAGGTATATATAAATGGCGCACCCGAACACTTGTTGGACTGGTCAACTCTTTCCGAACCCGAAGCGAAAAAGATAAAAGCAAAAATTCATATTCTAACCCGCGAAGGAAAAAGAGTTATCGGTATGGCCAAAAAAGACGTACCGGAAACTTTCCAAAAGATTTCAGAAAGCGACGTAATGGAAAATCTTGAGTGGGTAGGTATGCTTGTCTTTACAGATCCAGTGAGGGTGGGAGTTAAAGAAGCTTTTAAACAAACGTATAATGCGGGTATAAAAACTATTCTTATCACGGGTGATTATGCCAATACAGCTCTTTGCGTAATGGATGAGTTGGAAATGGAAGTTGACAAGGACAGAGTTATAGTCGGGAGCGAGCTCGAGAAAATATCAGAAAATGAGGTTGCCGATAAATTGAGGCACTTTTACAAAGAAGGGAAAGGGGCAATACTTTTTGCCAGAACCAAACCCGAGCAAAAGTTAAAAGTTATTAATGCCTTAAAGAAAAACGGCGAAGTCGTTGCAATGATGGGAGACGGTGTTAATGATGCACCGGCACTCCATCGGGCCGATATTGGAATAGTAGTGGGAGATGCAACGGACGTGGCCAAGGAGTCCGCGGACTTGGTACTGATGGATTCCAGTTTTGAAACGATAGTGGCGACGGTAAGAGAAGGTAGAGGAATATTTAATAATATCAGAAAAATAATTCTTTATCTTTTGAGCGATTCGTTTGAAGAAATAATTGCAGTTGTCGGGACAATAGTATTTAAGTTACCGCTTCCTGTTACCGCAGCACAAATTCTTTGGATAAACATAGTTTCTGACGGCTTTCCCCATCTTTCTTTGACTGTTGATCCGGAAGAAAAGGGTATTATGTCTCATCCCCCCAGATCCCCCCAGACGGGTTTAGTTGAAACTTGGATGAAGATTTTCATATTAATTATTTCCACATCGGGTGGAATTCTGGCTTTACTGATATTTGCCTACTACCTGGGTACAACAGGTAATATAGAAGTTGCAAGGTCGGTTGCCTTTGCAACTTTGGGTATAAACTCCCTAGTATATGTGTTTTCGATAAGAACATTGAAAGAGCCTTTTTGGCGCGAAAATCCTTTCAAGAATAAATGGCTGAATTTAGCAATAGTTGCAGGACTTGTTTTTCAAGTAGGTCCGTTTCTTTTTGGACAGACTAGAGCTTTCCTCGGTTTGACAATCCTGGAACCGGTTCATTGGTTGGTAGTTTTTTTGGTCTCGGGTCTAATGTTTATAATAATAGAACTCGCCAAAACAAAGTTAACTGATTAAAAGTCATGGTCATTTTTTATATTGTTGTTCTATTTATCTTATCTCTGGTTTTAGTCAAGTCCGCCGATTGGGTGGTGGTTGCAATCAGGCGGCTTAGCGAAAGTACGAAAATGGGGGCTTTTGCTATCTCGGCGATTATACTTGCCCTTGGCACATCATTCCCGGAACTCTTTGTGGGTATAACTTCTGCGTTGTCCGGGTCACCGAATTTGATACTAGGTGTGGTCCTGGGGGCAAATATCGCAAATATTTCGCTGGTGGCGGGGATTGCAGCCTTAATTACGGGTAGAGTCCATGTTCAAGGATCTTTCGTAAGGCGAGATGTTGGGATTGCGCTTCTGGCTGGCTTGTTGCCGTTGTTTTTATTACTTGATCGCAACCTTAGCCGTGTGGATGGGTTAATTTTGCTTACCACTTATGCGGGATACGCCTCGAGTTTTTTCAGGAAAAGGTATTTGCAAGTTGCCCGTGAACAGCGGGAGGAGGGTTTTATTTACAGATTTTTTCAAAAGTTTAATCACGTCTCGGCGGCCAAAAGAAGAGAGCTCGGCAGGCTTTTTGTAGGTCTTGCCCTGCTGCTTTTTTCATCGGACATGATTGTCAGAATTTCGGACGGAATTGCTTTGGCGCTTAACGTTCCGCTGCTGGTTATCGGGCTTGTTTTTCTCGCTATTGGCACCACCCTTCCCGAGCTGACGTTTTCAATTAAATCTTTGTCCGAGGACCAGCCGGGAATGTTTTTTGGCAATATCTTAGGATCAATTATTGCAAACTCGACTTTCGTAGTGGGCCTTGCTGCCGTAATTGCGCCGATGGAAATAGTTGCCAGGAGGCAGTATTTGGTGGCCTCAGTCGCTTTTTTAGTTATTTACTGCCTCTTTTGGTATTTCATTCGCACCAAGAGAACTCTTGAAAGATGGGAGGCCGGCGTCATGCTTTTTCTCTACACCGTTTTTGTGGTGGTTGAGTTTATATAGATATGATCCTATTGACCAAACTCGGCTTTTTTGAAATGATGTAGTCAATGCTACACGAGGGGACAGGGCTTCCGAAAAATTCAGCAGCCGCTCTTTCGGTGCTTTTAGGTCCTACAGTTATTATCCCTGTAATTTTTTTGATTTTGGAAAGAGACAAATTTGTACGCTTTCACGCTATGCAGTCAACACTGACGTTTTTGTTTTTGCTGGTTGCTGGCAAGCTAGTCGCCTATATACCTGTCGTCCGCAACGCCGGTGGGTTGGTTTGGATTGTCGGCTTTACGCTCTGGTTGGTTTTGTCAATGAAGGCATGGAATGGGCAAGAGTGGGAAGTACCGCTGGTAGGAAAGCTTGCAAGGAAATTTTTAGGTGCAAAATAGTGTGTTCCAGTGTTTAAAAACAGAAGAGCGGCAGGACAACTTCTAGCTAAAAGGATTAAAGATAATCTTTCAGAATTTGATCTGCAAAATACTGTCGTTTTTGGAATCCCAAGGGGAGGGGTGGTTACTGCGGCAGAAGTAGCTAGGGGTTTGGGTGCGCAACTTTCAATTGTAGTTACTAAAAAAATAGGTGCCCCCGGCCATGAGGAGCTGGCCGTTGGGGCGGTTAGTGAGGACGGAAGTAAAGTGTTGGATCATGATTTGATCGCAAGGCTTCGTGTAAAAAAAATTGATCTTGAAAAACAAATTGCTACCGCAAAAGCCAAAATTCAAGATTACAAGTTAAAATTTAAAACAAAGAAGTTAGAAATAAAAAATAAGACGGTGATTTTAGTTGATGACGGGATAGCCACGGGATCGACAGTAGAATCTGCTGTCTTGTATCTAAAAAAAAAGAAGCCAAAAAAGTTAGTAGTTGCCTCTCCTGTGTCCTCACGGGAATCTTACCGCTCAATCGGCAAGATGGTTGATGAAATGGTTGTTCTTGATACACCTTCTGCCTTTTATGCCGTTGGCCAATTTTACCGCGACTTTCCGCAGGTGACTGACGAAGAGGTGGTAGAATTAATCCAGGAATGAAACTAATAGTAGGACTTGGAAACCCGGGGGATAAATTCAGAAACACACGGCATAATGTTGGCTTCGTCGTTCTGGACGCCTTAGCGCAAGCTTTAAATGCAGATTTTGTAGTAAGTAAATATGCTAACGCTTTGTATGCCAAGCTAGAGAAAGGTGGCAAAATTTTAGAATTATTAAAGCCACAGACTTTTATGAACAATTCGGGTCGTTCTGTCGCTTATGTATACAAAAGACGTTCACTAAAACCCGAGGATGTATTCGTTGTCCACGACGATCTGGATATTAAACTAGGTGATTATAAGATCCAAAAAGGCAAGGGCCCGAGGGTCCATAATGGCCTTTTGTCAATTTATAATCGCCTTAGGACGAAAAATTTCTGGCATGTGAGAGTCGGAGTAAATAATCGTAGCCAAGGAAGAAAAATTGCCGGTGAAGATTATGTCCTCCAAAAATTTAGCGATGAAGAACTTAAGATTTTGGACGGGGTAATTAGTAGAATAGTTAGAGAGACAAATGACCTTATTACACAATCCAAAGTCTGACCTTACGCATCTTTATTTTTCGGGTGTGGCAAAACGGGTATCACAGACTTTCATGTCACTTTTTTCACCGCTTTATATTTTTAGTCTTTTCTGGCAACAAAATTATGGAGTTAGTTTATCCGTTCTAATTGTTTTGTTTTTTTATCTGGTCGTTTTAATCTCAAAAATTGCTACGATGGTTTTTGCGGAGGACTTGAGCAGATCGACTGGTTTTAAAAAAATAATCTGGATTTCCGTCCTGCCTTTTCTGGCTAATGTCGTTTTTTTAATATTGTCTCAAAGCCATCCGTTGTTTTTAGTTTTCGCGGCGGTCACAGGCGGCATGCATGCCGGGCTTTATTGGTGGGGTTATCATGGTTATTTTGTCAAGTCTGGGGATGTGAGACACTTTGGCGAGAATATTGGCCAAGCCCAGTTATTAGACACCACTGCTGAGATCTTGGTTCCGGTTCTTGGTGGAATTTTAGTTTTGATATCAGGTTTTTTCCCGAATTTTATATTGGCGTCGGTTTTTATAGTTTTGTCAGTAGTCCTTTTGGGGCGTGATCATGAAAAGAGGCAAAAACACGATGTGAAGTTTAAAGAAGTTTATAACTTAATCAAAACTCACCCCGTGATGTCTTTGGCTTATATCGGTGGTAGCTTTGAGGCCGTATTTTATTTACTCATTTGGCCTATCTTTTTGTTTATTTTGTTCGGTAGGGTATTGGACTTTGGTGCTATAGTTGGTGCTGCATCGTTTTTGTCGGCCTTGGTTGGTGTACTGGTTGGGAGATATATAGATAGGCAGGGCGAGAGGCAGGTTGTTGCGATGGGGTCGTTTCTATTGTCTGCGTCTTGGGCAATAAGATTGGTTTTAAGAAGCTTTGGTGGTTATGTGTTTGCGGAATCTGTTGCGAATTTCGGGGGCAGAATAACAGCTTTATCGCTTCAGGAATTGACATATAAGAAGGCCATTGAAGCTGGAAGCGCAAAAGCGATTTTATTTAGAGAAACCGCGCTGGTCTTAGGGGGTGTCATATTAATAGCGACTATGTCCCTTTGGGTAATATTCTTTGGTGATCTTGAGAAAGCATTTATATTACCCGCAGTTGTATCGCTCTTTCCTTTGGGTTTTGTCTTAAAATCGGTCAGAGATGAAAAAAAATAAAGGATATATCCAGAACCAGCGTGGTGCTGGGTTAACTTCCGTTGGAGATATATTAAAAACTTTTGATACCCAAGAAGACAAATATATTTCCCGGGAATTTCAAAAATACGGTATAGACTTGGCAGAAGAACTAGGGGATATTAAACATAAAGCTTTGTATATTAAATTGGCCAAGGAAGCACCCAGGGGCTTGCTTAATTCTGCCCGCAATTACGTCAAAGATGCATACGATGTCAAAAGCAGGGGCAAGCTATTCATGTGGCGACTGCAGCAACTTAGAAAGGAAACGGGCAACAAAAAATGAATTGGGTCGATGTAATACTTGTTATAGTTTTAGCTTTTTTTGTCGCCGAGGGTGTTAGAGTCGGCTTTTGGGCATCTCTTGCGAACTTCTTGGCTTTTACTGCCGCTTTAGTGATTTCGCTGAAGCTCTTTAAATTAGTTTCGCCCGTGCTTCGAAGCAGTTTTTCGCTTCCACATTCCTTGGCTAACGCCCTGTCTTTTTTGGCAGTGGCAGTAATTTTGGAGGCGATTTTAAGCTATGTATTTTGGATATTGATCGAGC
This sequence comes from Candidatus Woesebacteria bacterium RIFCSPHIGHO2_02_FULL_42_20, assembly GCA_001792535.1. Lineage (GTDB taxonomy): Bacteria > Patescibacteriota > Microgenomatia > UBA8517 > UBA8517 > 2-01-FULL-39-21. The sequence goes on from MGGS01000015.1 coordinate 13,140, forward strand.
GCATCCCGCTTAAAGTTTGGAAGGCAAAGACGAATAAAGTTTTAGGGTCCATTCCTTCGTTTGGTGAAGGGGTAGTAATAATTGCTTTTGTTTTGACCCTGGTAATGAGTCTTCCGATTGCGGGAAGTCTTAAGCGAGACATCACCGAGTCGCGTCTTGGAAGTGAGGCTGTCGGGCGGACGTCGTTAATGGAGAGTAAATTCGAAGAAGTATTCGGTGGAGTCATCCGAGACACCCTTACCTCTTTAACTGTCAAGCAGGCAAGCCGCGAATCTGTTTCGCTAAATGTAGAGGCCAACAATCTCAAAACAGATGAAGTATCAGAAGCCGGTATGTTTGCACTGGTAAATAAAGAGAGAGAAAACATAGGGCTACACGTGCTTGGATGGAGAGGCGAGTTGTTGCCCGTTGCCCGAGCGCACGCGCTAGACATGTGGGAAAGAAGTTATTTCGGCCACTATTCACCTGAAGGAAAAAATATGGGTGACAGGTTAAAAGAAGCGGGTGTGGGGTATTTGCTTGCCGGGGAGAACTTGGCGCTGGCGCCGACGGAGGAGTCCGCCCACGCCGGTTTGATGAATTCGACCGGTCACAGAGAAAATATCTTGAACCCGGGATTTAAAAGGGTAGCTATTGGCGCAATTGACAACGGAGTGTACGGTAAGATCTTTGTACAAATTTTCACAGATTGATGTGCTATGGCCTCGCTGCGAGACTGTAGGCTGTTGATATCGAATTAGCCAGAATTTCTTGTTCCAATCTTCTCATGCCAGTGAGTATTCCATTCATTAGTTCTGTTACCAAAGCATTATCTGGTCCGTTGAATTCACCTGTTTGAACTTTTAGGTTAATGGCTGTGAAAGATGTTTTAACACCACTAGCTCGATCATTTGTTCCAGTTACGGATTGTTTTACTTCTGGATACAGAGGGTTAACGTCGAATGATCCCAGAAGAATGTGTTGATCTATTATTCCTTTGTAGAGGTGTGGCTCTATTTGCGGTACTGTCTTAATCCAAGTGTAGAGTTCCCCTATAACGCCAGGATTCAGTGTTAAAGAAATAATTTTTTTGTTACCATAAAAGGTGAGTTTGCCTCTGCTATTATTTAAAACGTATTCTGAAAGAATCCATGCACCTGAGAGGTTTAAGGCTTGATTAAATGTTTGGAAGATATCGTTGGGATCATCGGGCGGGATGTATACAGTGGGCTCAGCTTGGGTTGATACGATATTGGCAATTGGCTTGTCTATAGCGATATCGAGAGCCGTGAATCTTTCTTCTCCAAAATTGATATTAGGAACAAGCTCACCATTTGCAAGTTCAACTACATGGGTTCTTACATAATCAAGATATTCTTGGGTTCTGGGGGGTATTTGTTCGGGATTTGGAGTGCAGGCAGCTGCCAAGACAGTTGCTAATGTTAGCCCTACAAATCTTCTCCTTGATAACCTGGCTATTCCTTGAACGGAAACTTTTCTCCCACCGAAAAACTCCCCCGTCATGACTTGGTTGGTTTGAGTATCAATTTCCAGCATGCCGGTATTATATAATATGGTTCAAGTGAAAATGAACTTTTTTGGACAGGTATATTTAATTGTTAAAAAAATTCCGAAAAGCAAGGTGATGACTTATGGGCAGATTGCGCAAATTCTGGGAACGAGAGATGCAAGACGAGTGGGATGGGCGCTTCATGGCAATCGCGATCCCGAGATTCCTTGCCATAGAGTTGTGAATAAAGAGGGAAGTGTAGCGGTCAACTACGCTTTCGAGGGGTGGGAGGGACAGAAACGTAGGCTCTTGGCAGAAGGTGTGAAGTTTAAAAGCGAAAAATGTGTTGATTTAGAAAAGTGCCAATGGTAAATGTAAGAGCCCATGTATTTGTTCAGGGGAGAGTACAAGCAGTTTCTTATCGTTGGTGGACTCAACGGAGGGCTCAGAGCTTGGAGCTTACTGGTTGGGTAAGAAACTTGGATGACGGCAGAGTGGAGGCTGTTTTTGAGGGAACCAAAAAGAATTTGGAGAAAATAATTGAGAAATGTAAAACTGGCCCAAGGTTTTCGAAGGTTACGCATATTGATGTGGTTTGGGAAAAATCTACGGGTGAGTTTGAGAGTTTTGAAATAACTTCTTGAACTTGCGTTTCAAAAGTAGCAAAATGATTTAAGGTATGAAGAAAGAGCTTCTTATTCATTTTGGAGCAGCAGCTACATATGTCTTATTGATTACGATTTTCAAAGGTTGGTTTGATCTTAAGTATTTTGAACTTTGGGTGGGAGCGGTTATCGGAACACTTCTTCCCGACGTGGATCATTTGCTCTATATTTATCTTCGGCCGCATGAGCTGACCAGCCAGCGCGTATCTAGAAAACTTGAAACACTAAGTGTCTTTGAAGTGCTGGACTTGCTTGCCATGACCAGAAGTGAGCGCAGTAAACTAATATTTCACGCAGCCCCATTCCAAGCGCTTATGTTAATTTTGACTTTTTTGGTCGTGACCTCATCTAATAGTTTACTTGGAATGGGTTTGACAGTCGCTTTTTTACTTCACTTGCTTGTGGATCAGCTTCTTGATTTGATGAGTCAAAAAGATCTTACCAATTGGTTTCATCAACTTCCGATTAGTTTGAATAATAAGGAGGCAAGTTTGTATTGGGGAGCAGGTGTGGTCCTTCTTGTAATTTTGACTTCTTTGATGTAGTGGGGGTTGACTAAAAAGCCGTTTGCCTTGTATAGTGAAAACCGCATGGCTACGTATAATGTGACAGATAGCGATTTTGATGAAAAAGTAATTAAGAGTGCAACTCCAGTTCTCGTTGATTTCTGGGCTCCGTGGTGTGGGCCTTGCAGAATGGCCGAGCCTGTTTTGGAAGAGTTGTCGAACGAGTACAAAGGCAAAGTGGAGGTTGTAAAAGTTAATGTAGATGAAAATCATAACTCTTCAGCTATGTACAATGTTCTTTCGATTCCGACTACGATTTTATTCAAAGAAGGTAAAGAAATTGGACGTCAAATCGGATTTGCGGGTAAGGCAGCATACGAAGATTTAGTGAAAAAGGGGGTGATTTAAATGGGAAATGATCAAAAATCGAGTACGACTGGTGGCCTAGGCTCTGCACCTGCAGTGCCGACGGCTGTACCTGGTACTGGGCCGGCAGTGACTCCGGGACCAGCTCCGGTAGATACATCAACTCCAAGTGCCGCACCAAAAGTTGTTGGAACGCCGGGAGTTGTGGGTGCAACAGATGCGCAGGCGGTTACTGAACCATCCATGCCTGTTGACGACGGTGTATCAGGTAGTGATGCAGCGGGGGTTCCGCCGATGCCGGCAGCTTGAGTTCGCGTGAGGCAAGAGAGGAGATCTTCTGAAAGAAGAATTCGCAGTTAAGCCAAAACTTGGTGAGCCTTGGGATGTTGCCATAATAGGCAGCGGTCCCTCTAGTTTTACTGCGGCAATCTATACGACCAGAGGAGCTGCGTCAACGCTTGTTTTGGCTGGAGAAAAATGGGGTGGGCAACTTATGCTCACGACTACAGTAGACAATTACCCAGGATTTCCGGAAGGTGTACAAGGGCCCGATTTAATGTCCGCAATGCGCAAACAAGCGCAGCGCTTTGGTGCCGAGGTTGTCGAAAAAAATGTAACGGCAGTAGATTTTGCCGGTAAACCTTTTAAATTAACTGCCGGTGGAAAAGAGTATTTGGCCAAGTCAATTATTATAGCCACTGGTGCCGAGACTAATTGGCTGGGTATTCCCGGTGAGGATAGGCTTCGTGGCCGAGGAGTTTCATCGTGTGCTCCGTGCGACGCGCCGTTTTTCAAGAACAAAAACGTCGCTGTTATTGGGGGAGGAGATTCAGCGATGGAGGAAGCGTTGGTTCTGACTAAGTATGCCACCAAAGTGACAATTATTCACAGGAGAGACGCATTCAAGGCGTCAAAGGCAATGCAGAGTAAAGTCATGGGTCAGGTCCAGGCGGGGAAGGTTGAAATAGTTTGGGACAGCGAAGTGGTTGGGTTTTTAGGGGAAGCTACGCTTGAGAAAATAAGAATTAAAAATACGAAGACAAGTGAAGTTGGTGACAGGGCTTTTGAGGGGGCATTTGTGGCAATAGGCCACAATCCGTCGACGGAAATATTCAGAGGAAAAGTGGACTTGGACGAAAAAGGCTATGCCAAAGCGTTCGATCACACAAAGACAAATGTCGAGGGCGTATTTATTGCAGGGGACGTCCATGATACCCACTATCGTCAGGCAGTGACGGCTGCGGGTTTTGGTTGTATGGCGGGGATGGAAGTGCTTAAGTATCTTGACAAATAGTCGGTAGTAATTAACAATGGTTAATCTAATGCTCAAAAAAGAAAACAAATCTTTGTCGGGTATCGCTTCGATGTTTTCTCCTGTTTTGGTCTTGGTTTCGATTGGCTTGGCCTTTGCGGCAGGAGTGCTCTGGCAAAAGGTCCAATATCTTGAGAAGGGTGGTACCTCGACGAGCGGGAGTGCCGTAAATGTTGCAAACCCAAGCGGCACCGCGCAGGCGCCGGCAGCGGCCCCGTCTAAACTGGATAATTTGCCTGCTCTTGCTCAAACCGCCGGGGTCGATGTCGCTGCCTTTAATTCCTGTTTTAGTGGCAGTAAGTATGCCGACAGGGTAGAAAGTGATTATCAGGGTGGAGTCGCCGTAGGAGTCAGCGGTACCCCGGGGAGTTTTGTGGTCAATGCAAAAGGCGAGGTTTGGAATATTCCGGGAGCCTTTCCTTATGACAGTGTAAAGATTGCCATCGATATCGCTTTAGGCAAAAGTGGGACGCTGCCTCAGGGTATAACCAAGCTTGATGCGGCGACTGTTGCGAAGCTGCCGAAGTTGTCCAATAACGATCACGTCAGAGGAAGTAGGAATGCCGCGATAAAACTGATTGAGTATTCGGATTTCCAGTGCCCATTCTGCCAGAGGTTTCACCCGACTGTCCGGCAGGCAGTGAGCGACTATGGTGATAAGATAGCATTGGTATACAGGCACTTTCCTCTTGATAGCCTTCATCCTCGGGCGAGGCCGGCTGCGCTGGCATCAGAGTGCATTGCCGAGCTCGGAGGAGACGAGGCTTTTTGGAAATTTGTTGACGAAGTCTTCAAGGTTTAAATATACTCCAAAATCTTATATGCAATTACTGCGGCCGACCCCCAAACATTGAAAGACTTGTTTATGCCAAACATTGGCAATTCGATGACGATATCCGCCTGTTTTAAAACCCCTTTAGCCATTCCATGAGTTTCGTTACCAACAACAATGGCACAAGGGAAGTTAGGCTTGAGATTTGAGTAAGAGACAGAGTTAGCAGATTGCTCCACGGCAATTATTTGTACTCCCTGACCGGCGAGTTGCCTGACTGTCTTAATTGTCGAGCCGCATTTTTCCCAGGGAACCCAGTTCTCTGTCCCTACTGCGGCTTTGTGGATCCGTGAAGATGGCGGGTATTCCATATTGCCACATAAATACATCTTTTGTACTCCCACGGCGTCGGCAAGACGGAATAACGAGCCGATGTTGTAAGTGTCAATGATGTTGTCGAGGACAAGATAAATCGGGTTTCGCTTCAAGTTTTTGAGTTCGGTTTCGGTTGGCGAACTTTTTCTGAGCTCGTTTGCTTTGAGTTTCATCGTAAACTATAATAGTGTAGCATTTTGGTTTACCAAGTTTGACTTGGCCCCATCGTCTACAATGAGCCACAGGCTCAGGGTTATACGATAGCACTGAAAAGTGCTCTGGCCGAGCGTAGTGAGGCCCCATCGTCTAGAGGCCTAGGACACGAGGTTTTCAGCCTTGTAACCCCGGTTCGAATCCGGGTGGGGTCACAGATACGAAGTACCTGTGAACACAACCGGAGAAAGCGGAGGAACGAGCAATCCGGGTGGGGTCACTCAAAAAGCTGATAATCTTTTTGAGTGCGAGCACTCATAAATTGTAAAATTTTGATGTGTAAACACTTATAATTTGAAGATGAGTTGGTATTTGTATATTGTGAGGTGTAAAGATAACTCGCTCTATACAGGTATTACGAATGATTTAAGGCAAAGAGTTAGGGAACATAATACCAACAATTCTTTAGGGGCAAAATCGTTAAGATATAGACGGCCGGTTGAGCTTGCATATTATGAAAGATTTGAGACTCAGTCTGAAGCTGCAAAGCGAGAAAAAGCTATTAAACAGTGGACGAGAAAATATAAATTGAAATTAGTTGAGGGGTTTACCCTAAAAAATTCTTCGAATTTTTCAGGGCCCGTAGCTCAATGGTAGAGCGGCTCCCTTTTAAGGAGAAGGTTGGAGGTCCGATCCCTCCCGGGCTCACCATTTTGGAAATGGCAAGAGAATTGGGGGCAGCGCTGGCTGCGCCTTTACCCTGAGGAACGTAGGGCGCCTCCGCAGACAACGCTGCAAAGGGGAAATTCAAATTCGCTGAGAGCCGCCGATTCATTAAAAAGAAGTTCGAGCCGACTTTTTTTGCCATGATAGATAAATCATGGCAATTATTTTTTGCGCGCGCGATTTTTTGCGCCTGCAAGGCGCAATTTACGAATTCTCTCATAGGTTCGAGCCAAACAGTGCCGTTTTTAGAAATTTGAGATTTCTTCTCCTCTAATTTTAGTTTTTCATCAAACAACTCGTTCTTTTTCTGTTTGTAAATTTCCGGCTCAATAACTTGGTCGAGATAACCATCAAGAAGCCGATTGAGTTTTATTTCAGTTTCTTGAATTTGTCCGCCAATCTGCTTTTCTTCCACTTCGGCGGTTAGCTTATCTTTTTCCTCGGCTTGGGTAATCCATTTTTCAAAATATGGTTCCCAGCCTTGGTGTAAGCCGCAATCACGAACAATTTTCCTTATCTGTGGTTCTAACTCTATCTCTGAAACATATTTTTGATTACAAAGTTTTAGCTTTTTTGTACAGCGATAATAGATAAAGGTTTGACCCGTTCCGTTTTTGTATTTCTTGATGTGTTGTTCAGCAGTGATTGCGGCGCCGCACTCACCGCAGGTCGCTAGACCTGCAAAAACAAAATTGTGACCCTTTTGTCTGGGTCTTTCTATTTTATCTACTTGTTTTTGGACTTCATCAAACAGCTTTTTGCTGATAAAAGTTTTATGAGAGCCTTGATAATATTCTCCGGCGTATTTCAAAATGCCTAGATAAAATCTATTTGAGAGCATATTTTTTACTTGGCCTACTTTTACGGGTTTTTCTCCTTCCCGCCTAATCCCAAACTTAAACATAAATTGAGAAATACCAGTAAACGAAATATTTCCGTCAGCAAAAAGCTGAAATGCTTTTCTGACAACTTTTGATTTTTCTTCGTCAATATCAATTCCCCTCGTTTTAGGATTGTTGATATATCCATACGGCGCTTTACTTGGCCAAACACCGTTTCGGAGTTTTTGCCTGTTACCTCGCTTTACATTTTCTGAGAGATTATCTACATAATATTTGGATTGGCCAAACGCGATTGAAAGCATAAACTTACCTTGAGGCGTGCTTTCAAACCAAAACGAGGGGAATTTCAGATCAAGTAGTTTGCCGGTATCCAAAAGGTAAATAATTTTACCGCCGTCAATAGAATTTCTCGCTAAACGATCGGGGTGCCATGAAAGAATGGCGTTAGCCATTCCTTTCTCTATTTTCTTTAATACCTCCGCAAATTGCTCTCGTCCGGGGACCTTGGCAGTTTTTGCTTCGTTGATAAATTCCGTGATAAATAAATTTTCTCTTTTGGCAAACTCCTTGAGTTCGGAAATTTGCGCTTCAATAGATAAAACTTGCTTGTCTTTCTCGTCAGTTGATTTCCTACAGTAAGCAATATATTTGATCATGGTTTTGTTTTTCCTAAAATTTTTGCGTTTTTCTTCATTCTTTTTACGGCGGCTCTCAGCGAATTTGAATTTCCCCTTTGCAGCGTTGTCTGCGGAGGCGCCCTACGTTCCTCAGGGTAAAGGCGCAGCCAGCGCTGCCCCCAATTCTCTTGCCATTTCCAAAATGGTGAACGTTTTTGAACAAATTCGAACGTATTTCAAAGGTAGCGGCGGCTGACCGCACAAGCCGCCGCACTATCCGAAAGCTCGGCCTTCGGCCTCGCAAAAAGTCGGCTCGAACAAGACAAAATCAGAAATGATTTTGTCTCAAAGAAAAACGCAAAAATTTTAAAGAACTTTATTTATTTTGCGATGAACTAACAAAGCTGCTTTTTACTTTTCCAAAGTCTAATAACGGATATTCAACTTTTTCCGATCCTTCCCAAGCTTCTGCCGCTTGAGTTAAAGCCACTAAACCCTCTCTTACTTGTTTATGAGTTTTCAAACCGTTATCAATTAAACCTCTAGTGATTTCCGTTACGACGGGAGTAGCGTAGCTACTCGCACCAGAAAATCCCAAATCCTCTAAATCCTTATCGGCAACATAAATGTCAGCTCCATAAGATGCTTGTCCCACAAAACCTGATTCTCTAGCTTGAAATCCAACGATTATTAAATTTCCAGGCCATAGCCCTTGCTTTTCAAATTTAGCTCTGGCTTCTCTGATATCCGGGATTTTTAAACCTTTAAGATAGGTTGGATTACCTCCGGCAGCTACAAACATTTTTTCGGGATGTTTTCTGGCAACTTCAGTAAGTTTCGACAAATTTTGATAAGTACTACTTCCTGCATATCCGTCTAAAAACCTAACATCTCGTTCACTTGGATCATGCAAAAACACTTCCGTTTCATTCATTTTTCTCGATATTTCGTTATATTCTTCCTCTGTAATATCATTACCCTGATAATCTCTGTATGATGTTTTTTCACCAACAGTAATTGTGCTAGGACCCTGCCGTCCCATCTCTGGATGCTTTAGTTTTCTTTCATATAGAGAGTAAGTCAATGAAAAATCACCTAACTCAAAACTCATATTTATTACACTTTCCGGTGTTTCAGAAACTAATCTGTCTATAACATCTGGTGATAATGTGACATGGATTGTAGGATTACCTATATCGTCATATTCCAGTCTTCCGAATTCCACTGCACCAGCAATTGAAACTCTAGATGGAGAAGCGATTTTTTGGTCGGGACTCGCTAAGCCTGAAACCTTTTCCATTACAGCGACAACATCTTTTCCATGATTTTGATATCGATGTCGGAAAAGCGCCATCATTAGCAACTTGGCTTGGTTTTCGTCTTTTGGCACAGCCCTTAATAATCCTTCTCTTGTTGATGGATCGCTGACTCCCATTTCTTGCCAAGAATCCTCCTCAGAAAAGTTCGAAGGAAAATTATTTTGAAAATATTTATCTTTGGCTTGATCGATATCAAAAAAATCTAATACCCTCACAGAGGGTTTTAGTTCTATTTCTGGCGAACCAACTGTTTCAGGTTTTATTTCTAACCGCCTAGCAGCATATCCTGCTGCGGCACCTGCCACAGCAGCCACACCTAATTTTAAGAAATCTCTTCTTGAGATTTTTGGTATCTCTGTGTTTTTATCTTCCATAATATTATGTTAAAATTGTATCAAATTTTAAGTGCTCGCGGTAGCGAGCACAAAGTTGCGCGCGCTGAAAATAAGCGAGGCCGAAGGCCGAGCTTTCGGATAGTGCGGCGGCTTGTGCGGTCAGCCGCCGCTACCTTTGAAATACGTTCGAATTTGTTCAAAAACGTTCACCGAGTCAAACTCGGCTTTGGTTGTATTGCGGGATCGTCTGGCTGATAAGCAGAGGCAAAGCCGACATGGTAGGCTCCTGCGATAGCAGGAGAAGGATATTGTGACAATGCGGGATCGTCTAATGGTAGGACATCGCCCTTTGGAGGCGAGTATCTTGGTTCGAATCCAAGTCCCGCAGCCAGTAAGGAGAAGAAAGCGCTACTTCTCGATCTTCTTCCAATTCTTATTGGCTGGCGGTTTACGAAAAATGTCGACCTTCATTTGATTAGCTCGGCCTTCGGCCTCGCTATGCTCCGGCGCGGCGCCCCTTCACACTAAAAAATTGTGCTCAATTTTTCAGTGCAAGCCCGCCGCGCCTCCGAAACTGTCGGCTCGAACAAGTCGCTGAAAGCGACTAAAAGAAAAAACGCAAAAATTTTAAAGAACTTTTTTATTAACTCAAAAGGCGCAACCGGTGGACTCAACAAGAAATCGCTTTCTGTTGTCCGATTGCGCCATTCAAAAAAGCGATTTCGTAAATTGTTGAGTCCAAAATAAATATACAAAACCTTGGGGATTAAATCTATGGGAGCATGTTCGTTTTTGTCAAAAAACGGCTATAATATGAACATGGACTTAATGAATAAAACAATTCTACTTACTGGCGGAACAAAGGGTATAGGAAATGCTTTAGCAAAAAAGTTAGCAACTGAAAAAGCAAGGCTTGTTTTAATCGCAAGGACTGAAGCAGAACTAAAAAGTTTTATCTCCAAATACGGCGGTGAGCACAAGTATTTTGCTTGTGATTTAGAAAACGAAGAAAAAGTTAATAACCTTGTTGGTCAAATAAAAACTAAGGTGAAAAAATTAGATATTTTAGTTAATGTTGCAGGAATTGGTATTTATAAAAAATTTGATGAATCGACAAAGCAGGATTGGGATAAATCTTTTTCACTTAACGTAACCGCGCCATTTTTACTCACTCGAGGATTACTCCCGATTCTCTCAAATGCGCAAAATTCTTTAGTATTGAATATTGGATCAGGTGCAGGAGTAATACCAATGCGTGGACGAAGCACATATTGTGCAACAAAATTTGCTCTACGAGGGTGGACTCTTAGTCTTGCCGAAGAATATGAAAACAATAATCCTAAAATCTATTTAATAACTCTAGGTAGCACTATTACTAATTTTGAGGGAATGACAATTGAGGAAAAGGAGCGGGAACACGCCAAAGGCAAAGCTTATTTCCCAGTCGAATGGGTAGCAAATAAGTTAGTCGAAATACTAAAAGACGACAAAAGACAGACTGAAACCGTTTTGTATCCTGGCGATCATGGTTTTGGCATCTGGAAAAAGCCTTAATCATGATGGTGTAGGCTCAATTTGATATAAATATATGATTCAAACCAAACAAAAAATAAAGTTTATATACTTTGATGTAGGCGGTGTTGTTATTTTGGATTATTCCAAAACAAATAAGTGGAATGAGATGTTAGCGGATTTGGGAATACCAGAAGAGATAAAACCTAAATTAAATCTGCTATTTGATGAACACGAGAACAAAATTTGCGTAGGAGAAGATATAAACATATTTATTCAAGAGGCAAGGCAAAAACTTGGTCTCTCGTTTCAGTCAAATTACGATATGACTAGGGATTTTGTAAACCGTTTTGAAGTCAATAAACCTATTTCAAAATTAATTAGAAAACTAAAAAAAGACTTTATGTTGGGTTTATTGACTAATCAATATCCCGGTATGCTCTCTATGATTATAGAGAAGGGTTTAATGCCAAAAGTTGATTGGGATGTAATTATTGATTCAAGTCTTGAAAAAATACGCAAGCCTGACCCGGAAATTTATTTGTTGGCGGAAAATAAAGTAAAGGCTGATCCCAAGTCGATTTTATTCGTTGATAATAAACAAAGTCTCCTTGAACCAGCAAGAAAAAGAGGATGGCAGGTGTTTGAATACGACCCATCAAATCCAGAAATTTCAACGACTAGATTACAGAGATTTATTTACAATCAAAAATAACCGCTCGCCCGGAGGGCGAAAAAATCGCGCGCGCAAAAAATAGCGGAGGCGCGGCGGGTGCCCATAAAAAACTCTGAGGGATTTTTCAGGGTAAAGGGGTTTATACTGTAACGAAGTTGCATGTACACCGCGCTGGAGCAAGCGAGCCGCGAAGCGGCGAGCTAATCAAATGAAGTTCGACATTTTCGATAAACGGCCAGCATTAAATATATGATTATTTCACCAATAGACGTAAACAAAGATATCCCTCTTGTTGAGCGAGTTGTTCGTGAGGCGTTTGCGTCAACTCCAGATTCTGACCTTAGCGACTGGTTCTCATTTTCAGAAATGGTAGGCAGCATAAAAAGGAGTCAAGGAATCTGTTTGAAAGCGACTGACGAAAATGGCGAAGTAGTTGGAATTATTCATGCCCAGCAAGAAAATCCTGTCTATGGACGTGAAGGAACAGAAAAATGGGTTATTACTAATATTGCTGTGGTTTCACCTGCTTCGGGAAAAGGCGTGGGGTCTCAATTACTGGAGGCAATTGAAGCGGAGATAAAGAAACGCGGAGGAGTAAAGTTATTTGTTCACACCAATGTAGGAGATAATCGAGTAATTCGTTTCTATTATAAAAATGGTTACAAGAATGCGGGAACTATACTTGATTACTATTACGCAGGTTCAGCTGTCTTCTTGCTAAAATCACTGGGCAAAACTCGGGACTAGGGAGGCGGATTGTACTTGGGGGTAGGTTTGAACTTTGCCCATAGTTTGCAGCCCATTTTCGCTTATTGAACTTACTTATTTTACTGTTACAATTACTTCATGGCTGCGAGAGCAAAAACAAAGAAGACAACCAGAAAGACTACTAGAAGAGAGGTTTTTGTGACCAGAACTAATGATGTGGTAGCGGTCAATGAATCAATAATTAGAAGGGTTTCCGGAGCAAAATACATAGTGCTTTTTATCATAATTTTGGCGGTTGCCCTAGTTGCTTTCCGATACAGAAGGTTGCTTATAGCGGCGACGGTCAACGGCGAGGCTATTACCAGGATCTCGGTAATTAAGGAGCTGGAACGCCAAGGTGGCAGCCAAGCTTTGGAAGCTCTCGTCGCCGAAGCCTTAGTTTACCAGGAAGCAGGGAAACAAAATGTCCGCGTCGAAGACAGCGAGATCGATGGCGAAGTTAAAAGAATTGAAGAGACAGTCTTGGCTCAAGGACAAAAGCTTGACGATTTACTATCCTTTCAAGGGCTGACTCGTGAAGATTTCACCAGGAGGCTTCGAGTACAACTGCTTTCGGAAAAGCTTTTAGGGGATAAACTTAAAGTCACCCAGGAAGAGATTGATCAATATATAAAGGACAACAAAGACACCTTTGATCCGGCGCTTTCCGAGGACAGGCTAAAGCAACAGGTGGAAGAATTTTTAAGACAAGGCAAGTTCAACACAGATTTTACCCCATGGCTTGATACCCTTAAAGCCAGTGCAAAGATAGAATATCTTGTGAAGTATTAACCTCAGCTTTTTTTGTAGTACAATACTTCGTAATGGTTTCGGTTGTTATTCCGGCGTATAACGAGGAAAAGTCTATCGGGTCTTGTCTGAAGGCATTTACAAGGCAATTGGCGATTACTCCGTTTGAAATTGTGTTGGTGGATAATAATTCTACTGATAACACAGTTGAAATCGCTTCAAAGTTTTTGACCAAATTAGATCTTAAAATCGTAAGTGCAAAAAAGCAGGGCAGGGGGGCAGCGCGGGTTGCTGGATTTAAGGTGGCCAAAGGTGAAATTATTTTGTCGACGGATGCCGACACCATCATTCCCCGCGACTGGATTGCCAACTACCTTAAACATTTTGAGAATCCAAAAATAGTAGCAGTCACCGGTCCATGGAAGATAAAAAGTAAATCCAAAGTAAGAAACTTCACCGCGTATCATTTCCAGCGCCTTTCACTCGCTTGCCTTACCGGGCTTAATTTCGGAATAAGAAAAGCCGTTTACAAAAAATCAGGCGGATTTGACGGAACTTTGAATGCTCAAGAAGATATCGAACTTACGCCCAGAGTTCGCAAACTTGGAAAAATAATGTATGCAAAGGATGTTGCCGTCTTAACGTCGGCGCGAAGGTATAGGAAGGGATTGCTCAAAGGACTTTGGGACTATCAAAAGGCAAGCATCTACACGTTTTTATTAAAAGACAAAACCAAAACTCTTCCTGACGTGAGAGACTATGTTCTTTAGCGATTGACCTTCATGTATATTTTGGTATAATATCCTTGTTACTGAATGTTAACTTCCCCCTCCACTACGGTCGGGGTAACAACTTCGTTTTAAAATGCAGACTCGTTCATTGAGGTTTACCCTGAGCGAAGTCGAAGGGCACTTTGACAATCAAAATATGACTGGAAGCGTATAGACGGCATTATCTGTCTATACGACAGGTAATTGAACCGTTACTTATTTGAGGGTTTGATCCTGGCCCAGGATGAACGCTGGCGGCGTGCCTTAGGCATGCAAGTGGAACGATCCTTAGAGTAATCGAAGGAAAGTCGCGAACGGCTGAGTATATAGTAGGAATCTACCCTTTGGCGGGGAATACCCCCGAGAAATCGGGGCTAATACCGCATGACCTCGTGAGAGAAAAGGGCGTAACTGCCCGCCGAAGGAGGAGCCTACTTCCCATCAGCTTGTTGGTAGGGTAACGGCCTACCAAGGCTACGACGGGTAGGGGGCGTGAGAGCGTGACCCCCCAGAATGGCACTGAGATACGGGCCATACACCTACGGGTGGCAGCAACCGGGAATCGTGCGCAATGGACGAAAGTCTGACGCCGCGACGCCGCGTGAGGGATTGAAGGCGCTTGTCGTCGTAAACCTCTTTTGACCTGAGAGAGATCGAAGGTAGAATAAGCACTCGCTAACTACGTGCCAGCAGCTGCGGTAATACGTAGAGTGCAAGCGTTATCCGGATTTATTGGGCGTAAAGCGTTTCGTAGG
>MGGS01000015.1:27836-41134 GCA_001792535.1 Candidatus Woesebacteria bacterium RIFCSPHIGHO2_02_FULL_42_20
TATCCGGATTTATTGGGCGTAAAGCGTTTCGTAGGCTGTTAACTAAGTTTCACTTCAAAGACCGGAGCTCAACTTCGGGAAGGGGTGAAATACTATTTGACTTGAAATACTCCGGGGTTACTGGAACTGTCGGTGTAGGGGTGAAATCCGTTGATATCGACAGGAACTCCAAGGGCGAAGGCAGGTAACTAGGAGATATTTGACGCTGAGGAACGACAGCTAGGGGAGCGAAAGGGATTAGAGACCCCTGTAGTCCTAGCCGTAAACGATGCTCGCTAGCTCGCCGAGTTTGACTTGGTGGGCGTAAGCTAACGCGTGAAGCGAGCCGCCTGGGGAGTACGAACGCAAGTTTAAAACTCAAAGGAATTGACGGGGACCTGCACAACCAGTGGAGCATGTGGTTTAATTCGAAACAAACCGAAGAACCTTACCCGGGTTTGACATCCAGCACTTAATGCCTATGTAGAAATACTGTAGGAATCGTAATTTATTATGAAGTGCCGGACAGGTGTTGCATGGCTGTCGTCAGCTCGTGCCGTGGGGTGTTCCCTTCAGTGGGGTAACGAGCGCAACCCCCGTCTCGTGTTGAATATTCACGAGAGACTTTCGACCTTTTGGTTGAAGGAAGTGGGGACGACGTCAAGTCAGCATGGCCCTTATATCCGGGGCGACACACATGCTACAATGGAGCCGACAATGGGTTGCCAAGCCGTAAGGCGGAGCTAATCCCATCAAACGGCTTCTCAGTGGGGATTGAGGGCTGCAACTCGCCCTCATGAACGCGGAATTGGTAGTAATCGCGGATCAGCTATGCCGCGGTGAATACGTTCTCGGGTCTTGTACACACCGCCCTTTAATACATACATCGTATTTTACGAAGTATAGTAATATAGGAATAGGTAAGAACGCGCCTTGCAGTCATATCTTCTAGTGAGTTTAAATCTCACTCCCGATTAAATCGGGATAGCCAAAAAAAGACACAGTTAATAACTTTGTCGTAGCAGTCCAGGCAAGGTAACTTACCCGGACGGAGGGCTTGAGGCAAAAGACAGGGAAAGCATTATAAAGGCCGACGACTTTTGTTGGGCGGTCATAAGGAAGTCGTAAAAAAAGCCTGCTTTTCATGCCTGGAACAGAGGATATGATGACCGAGGGAGACCCTAGTAAGATCGAGATTAATACTTTAGGTCGAAAGACCGCAAGCTAAGCTTACTAGGGAGTCAGCTCTTTCATAGTACCCGCCGATAATTTGTATAATAATTTAAGCGGGGAAGGGAAGAACGTGATGTTAACACCAACTTGAGAATAGGTATGAATAAACATTACGGCTCGCTAAGTGCGGGAAAGCCGCTCGCTTAGTGGGAACGCGCAATAGTCTCAATGAAGCGCAATCCGTCAAGTCAGCAAAGTTGGGGGCACCCGAACCCCGAGCGATCGGGGGAAGGTGACACCAGCGATGAGGATTAAGTCGTAACAAGGTATCCGTTCTGGAAGGAGCGGATGGATCACCTCCTTTCTAAGGAGATGTACCACGGACCCATTAGATATGAAAATTATCTAACGGGTGTACACACCCAGACTTTTGCGAATGAGTGGTAGTCTGACTAAATAACCACCATCGTTTCCAGTCATATTTTGGTTGTTAAGAAAATTTATTGCGCTGAGGCTTTAGGGCCGAGGTAGTTTGTCCACTTTTTTCTCCATTTTCAGAAGCTCTTTTTGTAGTTTGTTTGCAATTAGGCAATGTGGGCTGTTTGGTGAGCTGCGCCTCTCTTGGTGTTTCCTACGTAGTCTTTGATAGGTTTTGTCCAAAGCGAATCTCGTATCCAGCAGAAGCGAGGATTGGGGTTGTCCGCACATACTGTATCAAAAACATCAAATTCGTAGCCTCTCATTAGTTTCTTTCAACAAACTTTTTTATTTATACCATAAACTGTCAATTTGAAAGAAGTTTCGTGAATTCTTCTGGAGTAATTTTTGCGTCTTTGAGAATTGAGAGAGTAATTCCTTTACCTAAATCTCTGCCTTTGTGAACCGGGACAGAAGCCCTGAGTTTGCCTTCAGGGTGGTAAAAAATATGGTGACTTCCCGAAACGTGATCAAGAGTAAAACCTTTCTTCTTCAAAACTTTGATTAACTTGTGGGCAGAAACGATAGGGATTTTAGGCATAGGAGACCTGCTTGTTGCCAAAGAGTTTTTCTACATTGATAACCTCTGTTGTCTCATATCCTTCCTCACGCGGGATTGGTTCGTTGTGTTTTTTGAGTGAGATCAAATACCCCTCAATGGCTTCTTTTAAATTCTTTTTAGTTTCCTCTATAGTGTCTCCCTGGGTGTGGCAACCGGGAAGTGAAGGCACAAACCCATGATAGTATTTTCCATCCTTTCTAATAATTGCTCTGTAAGTGAGAACTTTTGTATCCATGGGATTAGTATAGCATAAAACCATTTCTTCGCAGTTTTCGTCACATTCAGTTCACATGAACGTGACTCGTCAGACCGCCGATAATTTGTATAATAATTTAAGCGGGGAACTACTGGGTGCTGCTGACTGGGATGATTTTTAATCTTCAATCAAGTAGCCAACAGCTACCCTTCAAAATCCTATTCGGGATTTTCCCTTGCCGCCCTGCGTTAAGCAGATTCCCCTCCCTGCAATCGGAAAGGGGCGACTATCAGGAAAAAGGTATAAGAATTTGTTGTATGATTTGAGTATGTTGGTTTTCATTGACGATTCGGGAGATCCGGGATTTAAATTCGAAAAAGGTTCAAGTAAAATTTTTGTGATTGCAATGGTTATTTTTAATGATGATCTTGAGGCAGAAAAAACTTCTGTTGCGATCAAAGAAACAAGAAGAAAACTTAAGGTATCCGACCTTTATGAATTCAAGTTTAACAAAGCTAATAGGAAATTTAGAAATACATTTTTTGGGGCAATAAAGAAGTTTGATTTTGAAATAAGAGCCGTTGTTATTAATAAAAGTGACATACAGGATCCTAAATTTAAAGAAAGAAAGTTTAATTTTTACAACTTTGTAATTAAAGAACTGCTAAAGCAAAGCGAAAAAATTCTTAAAAATGCAAGAATAAATTTTGATAGAAGGGGAGAGAAAAACTTGCGGGATCAGTTAAGAGTTTATTTGAGCAGGGAGTTAAACAATTGAAAGAAGAAGATATTTAGGGATATTAAATTTGTGGATTCAAGACAAAATACTTTAATTCAGCTTGCCGATATGGCGTCGGGGGCGGTATTTTCAAGTTTTTCAGAGAAGGACAAAAGCTATCTTAATCTTCTTAGAAAGAAAGCGACCTTGCTTTCTATCTAAACGTTTGGTTTAGAACGCGCACCGTACGGTGACAATTCGAAAACAAGGTCTTTGTAATTATTAATATAACACTTTCTCTACTATTTTCAATCCTCAAATTTAATTTGCAGTTTTCGGACTGAGCGAACAAAGTGAGCCGAAAGACTCACCGTGCCCGCAGATGCTACGCATCAAGCGTTGCAGGCGGGTCAGTCCCGATTTTATCGGGAGAACTACTGGCTAACTGCTGACTGACTGATTTTAAAAAGTTGTATTATGAATTTATGCAATATGCGATTATTGACGAGAGTGGCCGTTTTGGTGATCCTGAAAGTAAATTTCTAGTGTTCGCAGTAGTTGCCACAAGATCTTTAATTGGAATGGATAAAATAATTCCGGCGGCAAGGAGAAAGATTCCCAGAAAAGGGAAAAGAAAATTTGAGAAAACTCTTGCTGAAATAAAGTTTTCAACGACGGGTGACAAAACGAGGATGACTGTCTTGGATCTGATTTCAAAGGAAAAATTGGAGTTATTTATTTTGGTTGTGGATTCCGAAGGAAAGAGGATAGAAGATAACCCTGAGAATTATTCTTTACTTGTGGCTAAAATTCTGAACTCGGTACTTAGCAGAAATCCGAATCTTAAACACGTAATTATTGATAGACATTTTACATGGATTACTCAGAGGGAGAAGTTTAACACGCTGGTGCAAAAAACGCTTAAGAAAGATTTGTTTATTGAGCATCTCGATAGTCAGCAGAATACAATTGTGTCCCTGGCTGATTTTGTGGCAGGTGCTATTAGGGAATATTATTCAAAAAGAAATAGAGTATGGAGAGAAATAATCGTTAAAAAGATTGTTAACGAAGAACGAACTACTTGGAAGAAATTAAAGCACCAAAAAAGGTAAAAGCTTGAAGGGGTTCGGGTAAACCGACGCCCTGCTTTTACCTACACTTCTAATATATCACAAATTGTCAAATTTTTGGGAAGCAGTTTTCGTCACATTCAGTTCACATGAACGTGACTCGTCAGACCGCCGATAATTTGTATAATAATTTAAGCGGGGAAGGGAAGAACGTGATGTTAACACCAGATTATATAGTTGGTTTAACCGAAGGAGAAGGATGTTTTTTGGTTTGTTTGAGGAAAGATTATCGAATAGAACTTCGATTTTTTATAACTCAGGCAATAGGAAACAGACCTCTTCTTTCGGAAATATAAATTGAGGGGAATTAAGTCTAAATCTTTGGCCACGTTCAGTTACATGAACGTGGGTACACACCCAGACTTTTGCGAGTGAGTGGTAGTCTGACTAAATAACCACCATCGTTTCCAGTCATATTTTGAAGGTCAAAGAAAAACCCGCTAGTAGTTAGCGGGTTTTTTAGTGTCTACATTTTAGGTACTCTCCTATATTTACTGTGGCGGTAAAGCTTCCAAGGCAATTGTGTATCTATCCCAGACCCACCATTTTTCTTGATCCCTTGGGCCTTGGCCACAGTAGCTTATAATAATTGCTCTTTTCGTGCCTTTGTAGATGTCGAATTTGGACACTCCATTTTCATCACGGTTATTATCGGCAATTACATCAACAATGTCGTTAAAAGGTGTACTGTCGTACGTAGGTTTTGCGCTGTGGTCAATGTAACCGACTGCGCCTATGATAAAGCCGGCGCTGCCGTCTTCTGTGATTACATCTGCACTTGATCCCTCTGCCTTATTCAGTTTTTGTCTATTTTCATTATCGCTAAATTTAGCTTCTAGGCTGCGAACGACTTCTTCTTCAAATAACTTCCTAAGTGCCTCTGCTTCCAGCTCCCTTCCTGTTGCCACATCTCGACCGGAGTGCAAGGCTAGGATAACGTTCCCGTATTTGTCTGGCACAGCGAATCCTGCTCCCGCACCTGGTGCAAAATCTTCATTATAAAACCTTTCTATTTCGTCTTGTGTCGGGGCTTTTCCAAACAGAGTTTTTGAAAGGAACGAAAGTTCGACTTTCCTTCCGTCATTTAGCGAAAAAACCATTTTAATATTTTGTTCCTTTTCAAAGTCAACGCCGTTGATTTTTAAAGGTTCCTTAGGTGCTGCGGTTTCAGTTTCGGTTGGTGTTTCTGTGGCCGTTGCTGACGGTGTTGGCGTTTCCGACGGGATGGGAGTCGGCGTTGAGGCATATGTAAAACCTCGCGCTTGTGTAGGTGGTATGTAAGCTTCGGTTGCGCCTGGTTTTGTTGGTTCCGCAGCAGCACTTGCTTGGGTTGAGAAAGCTAGTCCTAATCCAAGCGCTCCCGCTGCTGTAGCTAATACACTGGCAAATGCCAGTCGCAATTTCTTGCGCCTATCAGGAGCCGACACCGTTTTTTCTTTGGCAGCTGAGAGATCTTCAACGATTGTTTTATAAACTGGATTAGGAGAGCTTTGATACTCTTTAACTAGAGCCTCTCCTGCAAGAAGGTCCAGAATTCCGCTATATTGCTTAAGTTTGGAAATATCTTCATCTGAAGCTTTGTCTAAATAGTTTTTCAAAATACCTGTCAAAGCTGTTTCTGCGTTAGCTGCAATTTCCTCATTTCCGTTAGATTCTTTCAGTAAAGCAGTTCTGGTTTTAATTATCCACGAAGTTGCGAAGTTTGCGACAAATTCTTTGGATTTACCTTGATAGATATTATCAGTCAGTTTGCTGACAACGTCTGACCACGCAGAAGTGCCCTCTCTGATTTCTTCTTTGAGGGCTTTGACTTCCGCACCAATAGAATAGCTGTGATAGACTTCCTCAGGGCGGTGTACTGGTATAGAATGTTCTGCTGACATGTTTGGATCATTTATATTAGCCATAATTCCTCACGGCTAATTGTATCATGTTAGTGTTTTTTTAATTTCGCAATTTTTCAAACTTCAATCCTGAGCCTGTCGAACGGATTAAGATTTGAATACTGCGAGGGAGGTAGGGGTATTTTTAGTTTTTGCCAAGCCCTTCGTCGTGCTGTCCGACGGTGAGCATGGTTATTTCGCTAACCTTTTCTTACTCTTGCTTCAAAGACATTTTCCCTGCTCATCTTTCTTGATTTTAGGGAGGGGTGTCGAAAATTTATTGCGAGGCTAGAAAGTTGTTTGTCTATCTGTTTTTGAATAGCAAAAGGAAGTCTTTTATATTGCTTTTTAAACTTCTTGGTTCGGGATATTGTCACGAGTGCAGGTCTTGAATCAGTTTTTCAACAGAGTCAAATTTGACGACATTTCCTTTTTTTACTTCCTCCAAAGCCTCTGTGGTTTCCTTTTCCCACCATTCATCACTCCCATATCTTGGCCCAGATTTAATAGCCCTTACCTCGCGTCTCAACGCGATTAGCTGGGAGAGAATATCTTTAAGTAATTTTTTTTCGACTGTAACAACCTGCGTCATATGCCTAACATTTTACTTTAGTAAGCTGGTTGCTGTCAATTTGAATGAATTTCAATGTGCAAATTTCGTTGTTTTCGGCCTGAGTGGTGAGCAAAGTCGAACCATCGAAGGCCTCATCAGTACCGATTTAATCGGTAAAACAACTGGGAGAGAAAGAAAAGAAAGGAGGTGATGAAAAGGGTGTTGCACGATGAGTGCAAATATGAAAGCGCTGTGCTTTCACCCTAATCAAAACCTTGATCTTTCAAATTCTTTCTCCCCCGAAAGCTCTCTTGTTTTACGGCGTGTCGCCAAAATCCCGCTATGCGGGAAGTCGGCAAGTTTGCCGAAACAAAAAAGCTGCTGTCCGCAAGTCTGCGGACGGGGAGAGACGAAACAACTGTCTCCCGCAACTCAAGGCTGGCCGGGGGCACCCCCGATCAGATCGGTCGCCTCGGGGGCGGCCAGCCAATGAGTTCGTTTGCCCTCTTTACTTTGAGGAAGCCCGCCCTAGAGGGCGAGAAAAGTGAGCTTCCCGCCCGTTAGCGCCGCCGGATGGCGCGCGCCAGCCTGAGAGCCCGCGGCAGTCCGAAGACTGCCACGAGCACGAGAGCAATCGCCTTGGCCACATCGGCCAGGAAATTGCTCGGCGAAGCGCCGCCTCCCCCCGTTTCCGGGAGGGGGAAGCTCGTCGGCGATGCCGACGGCTCGGGCGTGCTGCCGGGCGTCTCGGTTGGCTCGGGCGTGCTGCCGGGCGTCTCGGTTGGCTCGGGCGTGGGGTCAGAGACCCACACGCATTTAGCCGGCCGAACGTCGGTCGGGTCGTAATCACAAACACAGACCACGTCCGGCGGGTTTCCCACCAAACTGTACTCGGGAGGACATGAACACTCCCAGTGCCCGGCGGGTTCCTCGGCCGACGCCGGTTGTGTTGCTCCGAAGAGCAACCCAATGAGCCCTGCGGCTCCGACGACCTTCTTTAACAGTGAACGCATGGCGTTCATTTTTTTTCTCCTCGAAATTTGGATTTTGCGCCCGTGTCGGTCGCCGCTTAGCAGCCTGCCCCTGCCTGCTTTTGCGGCTTCCAAACGGAACGCGCGGGAAAGTTGAAATTTGTGATTGACTAAGTATAAAAACTAATCTATCTTTAAAAGTATGATAACCGATAACGATGTGGCAAAAATCAGAAAGGCTTTAAAGCCTGATTTTGACCGGATGGTCACGAAATCTGATCTTGATCAACTTAGACAAGACACGAAATCTGATCTTGATCAACTTAGACAAGACACGAAATCTGATCTTGATCAGACGGAAAAGAATATCAAAAAATATGTCCACGAGGGAGTAGATGCTGTTGTTGATGGTATTGATAATATACTTCGAGATTATCAATTTGATTCACGCATCCAAAAACTTGAGAAAATTCACCCAGGTGGCCGTCATCATCAAATAGATTGACTTTTATGCAATCTCAACTTCCTTGCGCGCTCCGCTTGGTACTTTGCGTCAAGCAAGGGCAAATTTGTCTATTTAAGACAATTGTTTCAATCTCTCTTGTTAAAGTACTATCGCTTCGGGTTACACCTTTATATCTAGGCAAATCTAGATAAAAGAGCTTCGCCGAGAGCTTTAATAAACCCCTTATTCAGGGGAGAGTGGAGGCAAAACACGCTTTAGAGGTTTTGTCCCTATAATTTAGAGGGACTTGTGTCCTACCTCCACACCTCCCTGAACAAAAAAAGCCGCACAGAGTGCGGCTAGTTAAAAATTCTAACTAACTTTGAACTAACTAACGATCAGCTAGTTCAGCCCTCTAAAGCTTTACTATATTTGTTATTATATCACCTAAAGTCTCTTTTGTCAATACTATGGGACTTTATTGATACATTGTAATTATATCAAAAACAAGCCTAAAAATCAAGATATCGATTATCTTTGATACACCTTAATTATAGCACAAAAAGGTATATAAGTCAAGTATTATAGGGTGGTCTATTTACGTTATCTTAATACCAGTCTTTTTAATCTCGGAAGCAAGCGGATCATATTTGTTTTTGAAGTCCTTCGGGTTATACGGGTGTGGTTCAATCATGCTGTCTACTTTGAGAGCGATCCGTCCTAGTTTCATCATTTCTTCAAACGGTTTTTTACCGAAGATAGGCGAAACAACACAGATATCCAGGTCGCTGTCATACCTTGCTGACTTTTTAGCGTGGGAACCAAAAAGGATTAATTCATCTACAGGAACACCGGATTCCAGTAATACCTTTTTATATTTTCTTGCCAAGTCGACTGGCTTGCCTTTTAATAAAGTTTTTCGAGCCACTTGTAATACCTTCTAATAATTTTGAACCAGTTAGATGTATATTCCCTTATTGCGGTTTTGTAGAGTTTATATTTTATTTCGTCATATCTGGCTTGAACATGGAATTTGGTAATATCTGCCAGTTCATTTTCTTGATTTTTGGTCAAGTCAATTTTTGCTGCACTTGCCAATCCTACTAAGTTGTGGATATATGGTGGGGCAGAGTCGGTTTTTTTTGTAACTAAGCCTTTAAGCAGTTTTTCAAGAGCAAGTTGTCCTAAAAACAAAGCCCAGTCGAAATGGCCGAGTTTAAACATGTCTTGAGCAATTTTAAAATTTCTTTTTGCTCCCTCCCGCCAGATTTTAATTGCAGCTTTTTTGCTCATACCAAAGTATTATACCTCAGAGTCATAGATTGTTTTGTCTGGAGTGCTCTCAACCTCTTTAGCTTTTTTTGCTTCAGCCCGTGGTTCATTCTCCTGAACCTTACGGGCCCAGCGCTCGCGGGAGACTTTGATGACTTTATCTCTGTTTTGGTTTATTGACTTTGGAAGGGGTAGTGTTGTGGCCAGGAATGGCCGCATAATTTTGTCGTCAATAGTGAGTCTGACCGCGACCTGGTACCGGTCAAGGTTTACAAGGTCGCTTTCGCTAAAGACTTCGGCGAATTCGCGCTTTAGTGTTGCCGCATCGTCGGCTCCAGCCGAGAAAGAAACGATTGTCCCGGCGTTGCCCAAAATCGCGCTTTTGACTTCCTCGGGGATTTGGGCCGTATATTGATTGGCGAGCATAAGTGCGAGTCTGTACTTTCTCGCTTCTGACAAAATTTTAATGAATGAGGTTGTCGCGAAGTTTTGAAACTCATCGACATAAAGATAAAAGTCTTTCCGGTTTTTCTCCGGTATTGCAACTCTGTGCATTGCTGAAAGTTGGAATTTTGTAATGACCATTGCGCCAAGAAGAGCCGAGTTGTCTTCACCGAGTCGACCTTGAGAAAGGTTGGCAAGTAGTATTTTCCCCTCATTCATAATGTTTTCAATATCGATAGAGCTTTTGGGTGAACCGATGACGCGGCGGATCAGAGGCGAGGAGACAAACTGGCCGACTTTATTTAGTATCGGGCTTATGACTTCCTGCTGGGTCTCTGGTTTCCATCTTTCGTATTCGTCGGTCCAGAAGTGTTTTAAGACAGAGTCTTCAATTTTGGCAACCAACCTGTTTCTGAAAGATTTATCGGTGAGAATTGTAACAACGTCGCTTAAGGTTGTATTTGGTATTTCGGTGAGTGTCAACAGGGTGTTTCGCAAAATATACTCGAGGCGCGGCCCCCAAGAGTGGCCGAAAATTTTATAGAAGATGGAAACAATCCCCGAGACAACAAGTTCGGCTTCTTCTTTATTGGTCACTTCCAGACTGTTAATAATAATCGGGTAGTCGCGGTCTGCAGGATTAAAATAAACAACGTCGTTAATTCGGGAGCGGGGCACATAGTCAAGGAGTATTTCAATGAGGTCGCCATGAGGGTCAATGACGGCAACACCCCTGTCTTTCTTAAAATCATCAATTGCCATATTTGCAATTAAGGTGGACTTTCCTGTGCCGGACTTTCCGATACACCAGATGTGGCGGCGGCGGTCACTATTTTTTATTCCGAATATTGTTTCTTTATTTTTAAAAACGGTTTTGGCAAAGAAATTGATTTCTCTTTTTTCATCCTCACTTGCAGTAATTGCCGCGGGCAAATTTTCCGGCGGTTCGGACAAAACCGACACACCCCAGGCAATTGTCGGCGTTTTGATTTTTTCACTTGGCAAGTGCCATAAAGTCGCCAGTTCAGCGATGTTTAGTATCTGATTTCCCGAGACGCGGCGCTCTAAAAGAGCCTTAACGGGCGAACCTGAAAGGAGAGAATTTGGCCTGACTGCTTTGATTGAGTTAGCGTTCGGTCTGGTCACGACTTCAAAAGCATTTGAAAGTTCTTTCAAAGTCTCGCTTTTGTTGGATGCGATTCGAACCGTCGTGTTAAACGCCGGAAACAATATTTTTTCTCTCAAGATTTCGCGGTCGGGAAGCTCTGACCTGATACCATCTTTGTTTACGATCCCTTTTTCAATTTTGTACTCGATTGATGCCCTCCACCCCTGTGGGGTGCCGGCAAGGGCGTACTGAACTAGAGTAACTTCCCCGGGTTCCGACTTTGCTAAAACTGAAAGAATAGACGAGATTGGGTCTATATCTTTGAAAGCAGTATACGTCGCTAGGGGGTAGTTTTGGGAATCTTTAAGCCTTGCTTCCCAGACAATCAAATCGGCAGACTTGGCGGGATCTTCTTTTTGCTTTTGAATGACTACCAATGGATAGCTTGATTGGATTTGCGTTTCGACATAAGAAACCAGAGAGTTACTGCATGTGACCTGAAATTGGATTTGCTGGTTAAAAACAAGTATCTCAAGGCTCAGTTTTGTTTTATGTTTTCCGCGCAGCTTTTCCAAAAAACTAATAGATGAAAGTTGGGTAAGCGACGCCAAAAATGTTTGTGCGGCTTCAGGGGTTACTTCAGTATTTCTGGGAAGCTTTAAGACAAGTGTAGTTAAGTTTTCCATAGAATTATTATATAATAGATTTCGCCTTTTGGGTGCGTGGCTCAGTGGTAGAGCGCTTTCCTGATAAGAAAGAGGTCCCTGGTTCGATCCCAGGCGCACCCACAGTTTTGGAGAAAAAGGATCGTTGGGAATGGCGCTCGCCACGCCCGCGACCGTGGCGAGCGCTGCAAAGCCCTGTTTATATACGCAAAAAAGCCGCCGATTAAGTAAAGAGTAGTCCGAGCCGACTTTTTTGGCGAAGAATGATAATTCTTCGCCATTATGTTTCGCGCGCGCGATTTTGGCCGCATCAGCGGCCACTTCTATAAATTCCTTCATTAGTCCGAGCCATTCACTTCCGTTTTTGGAAATACTAACTATTTTCTCTTTGCATTTGATTTTTAGCTCTACTAATTCGTTTTTCTTTTGTTGATACATTTGGGGGTCAACGATTTGGTCAAGATAGCCTTCAAGAAGCCTGTCCAGTTTTTGATCAATTTCCTGGATGTCAGAAGAAAATTTGAAAATAGAGGTTTCGTTATTTCTTTTTTCTTCCATTCCTTCTTTATCCAATCTTTCCAACCACAGCTTAGCCCATGAATCAGGCAAAGCGGATCTAGTTACAATTGCCCGCAATTGTAACTCTACAAGTTCTTCTCGCAGATAATTTTGCGAACAATCAGTTCTCTTTTTGGTACAGCGGTAGTAAATGTAATCCACGTTTCCTCTAGTTGAGGGATAGCATTTGTGTTTAACTTCGGCGGTAATGGCGCAACCACATTCAGCACATCTGGCTAATCCTAAAAAGGTGAAGTTATGTTTATTATTTTTGGGATGTTCCCGATCCTCAAGAATTTTCTGGACTTTCTCGAATATGTCAGACGGAATAAAAAGTTTGTGTGTTCCTTCGTAGGTTTCACCGCCGAAGTTGATTACCCCGATGTAAAATTTGTTACTCAAAATCCGTTTGACAGTATCGAGATGAAGCATTTTACCGCTGTATCTTGTTATGCCAAATTTTTGGAAGAATCGGGCAAGGTTGGCAAAAGAGCTTTCGCCTTTGGCGAAAAGCTCAAATGCTTTTTTGACGATTTTGGACTTTATGGGATCAACTTCGATTGTCCGTAGCCTTGGTTCATTCAAATATCCATAAGGTGCTTTATTGGGTAAAATTCCTTTGCGCAATTTTTGCCGATTGCCTCGTTTTACGTTTTCAGACAGGTTGTCCACATAATATTTGGACTGACCAAAGGCGATTGAA
The DNA here is from genome assembly GCA_001792535.1 of Candidatus Woesebacteria bacterium RIFCSPHIGHO2_02_FULL_42_20. Lineage (GTDB taxonomy): Bacteria > Patescibacteriota > Microgenomatia > UBA8517 > UBA8517 > 2-01-FULL-39-21. The sequence continues at coordinate 40,674 of MGGS01000015.1, forward strand.
AGCATAAATTTCCCTTGCGGGGTGTTATCGAACCAGAAAGTAGGAAACTTCAAGTCAAGTAATTTACCAGTATCAAGCAAATAGATGAGTTTTCCGCCATCAACAGAATTTCTGGCTAAACGATCTGGATGCCAACTCAAAATTGCGTTTGCTTCTCCTTTTTCGATTTTTTGGATGACTTCCTCAAAAACTGGCCTTCCCAAGTTTTTGGCGGTTCGGGATTCTGTTAAGAAGCAAACGACATGCAATTTTTCCTTGGCTGCAAATTCTTTCAGTTCCTCAATCTGAGATTCGATCGACAAAACCTGTTTTTCCTTCTCGTCTGTTGATTTTCGGCAGTAGGCGATATATTTGATCATGGTTTTGTTTTCTTTCTTAAAATTTTTGCGTTTTTCTTTTCTCTCTTTTATTTGCGGCGGCTTTTTTGCGTATATAAACAGGGCTTTGCAGCGCTCGCCACG
>MGGS01000016.1 GCA_001792535.1 Candidatus Woesebacteria bacterium RIFCSPHIGHO2_02_FULL_42_20
CCTATCAAATTCAAACTGAAATTCCTAACTTTAAACATGTAGAAAGTGTGTGCAAAAAAAGGGGTACTTGACGCCGCAACATTCTTTTAACCTCAGACAACATAAACCATCTCCCGCCTGCAAGCTCCTCTTTATTCAGTTTAATTTTTCCGTCGTAAAGAGTTCTGTAAAGAATATTGAATCGCTTTACCACTAGTTATATTTCTTTTAAATTCCAAACTTCTCAGACAAAAATTTAATTACTTTCTCGCCCAAAATTTTGTGACCTTCAGAGTTTGGGTGCGCCGCATCAACAAGTAAGTCCTTGAATCCTAGTGCCAGCAAATTATCAAACAACTCCAACTTCTCTACTTTGGATTTTTTGCATATTTCGCTTATAAATCCATCATACTTTCTAACTTCATCGTTGCTAAGAAGTAAACCTTTGGATTTTTGAGGGTTAACAGGAGTCAGGCCAATGAAAACTACTTCACAGTTAAAATCTGTCGATAATTTTATCAATCGTTCAAGCGCTTTTTTAAAATCCCTTTCAGGAGTCTGTTTGCCTTTTCTCCAATTGTTAGGGCAGCTGTCGTTAATCCCTGTCGCAAAAATAACCAACACTTCATCCTCGGAGTCAACCAGACGAATCGCCAATTCACTTTTGACTCTCTCCGGTAGCTCAATAGCAAGCTCGCCCGGAACCCCCAGATTATAAACCTGGAAATTATTTTCGCTGGCTAAGTTATATTTCTCGTCGATATAACGGCGAACACGCGCAACCCAGCCACCTTCCCTATCCCACTTGCCGTAAGCAATGCTGTCGCCGAAAACAAAAATTTTATCTAACATTGTCAAATTATATCAAAAACTATGGAGCTAATTTGAAGACAAATTCATTTTTAATCTCTTGTACTCATCAAGAATTTTTTCTGCCCAATAAGTATAATTATCCGTAATCTCGTTTATATTCAAGGTCATTTTATCCCCCAACTTTTTCTTAGCTTTAAGAAGGAAAGATATACCAACATCTTTCGATTGTTTTGCAAAACAAAATGACGCTCGATAAAGATCGGCAATTGCATCAGAAGTTTTATCAAATTTATTTAGTGCCATAATTTTCCAAAGTACCTTTTTATAATATCATGAAATTCTTTTCGAATCTTTGAATTCAATATTTCCAAGTTATCGTTATTTAATCGAGGCCGAATGTTCAGGACTGCTGTCGTATCGATTTGCTTGTCAAAAAAATTAATTCCTCCACCCCAAATATCGTTTTGTCTGCTTCCCTTTTCAAGTAAAACCTTTTCGCCGTCAGCATGGAGATCGCCTCCGGCGACAATCCATTCGTTCTCGACATCTACAGTAAGCTTTATATAGTTACCGTATTTTTTGCGAAAACTTAAAATTTCGGTCTTAGTTAGTTCCTTATCGACAAACTTCATTGTGTTTTATTCAAGCTGACTCTGACTCGCGATGATATTATCTAGTAACCCCAGACTTTCGGCTTTGCATGTACCACGCGTAATCACACCAACTCTGCGGTTCGAAGTTACACCAACGCATTCAGCGCTACAACCGGGTGCGGTACACCTCTGGGGCTCAAGATAAGCTTCTCCGCCACCCCCAGCCACAAAATTCCCGGAAATTGCAACAATAACCTTTTGGCAACTTGTTAACAACGCTATTCTGTCTCTCAGACTCATTGATCCAGCTTCTACCATTTTGAGATTATATCCCCATTTTAGCAGTATTTTACTCCGGAGCTTGCTTTGAAGACAAATTCTATATTATAAACTATTTGAAGTTTATAATATCTAAAACTGTGTTAAAAATTTATTTAGCAAGACATGGACAAGACGAAGATAACGTCAAGGGCATTTTGAATGGAAGAAGGGATAAGCCTTTAACCCCCAAAGGAACCGAGCAGGTAAAAGAAGTTGCAGAAAAAATTAAAGATTCCGGTCTCAACTTTGATAAAATTTATTCTTCACCTTTGAAAAGGACATATAAAACAGCTAAAATAATTTCCGAGGCACTTGGTATGGGTAAACCCTCGGTGTTGCAAGATCTTATCGAACGCGATTTTGGAATAATGACAGGTAAACACATTAGTCAAATCGAAGAAATGTGTAAACCATATATCCTCAAAACCGAAACAATAACTTACTTTCTCAAACCTAAAGGTGCAGAAACATTTCCCCAACTTGTTGAAAGAGGAAAAAAATTATTATCAAAAATTAGGAAGTTACACCCAAAAGGAAATATCTTATTAGTAACTCATGGAGATATTGGAAAAACGATATATGCAGCCTACTATAATCTAAAGTGGAAAGATGTACTAACTATGTTTCACTTTGGCAACTCCGATTTACTTTTACTTTCCAAGAATTCTCCGGCCGAGGAAGCATATGTGTTTAAAAGTGATCAATACAATTTATAGTTTTAGACTCACATTCGTATAATATAACAAAAGTAACAAAATGAATTGGTATAAAGGAAATATTGAAGAGGAAACTTTGAAAAATAATTACTTTAGAAAAGTACTCTTTACAGGAAAGCATGCGCAGCTTGTCGTAATGTGCTTGAAACCCGGAGAAGAAATTGGCTTGGAAGCGCATGAGAATGTAGATCAGTTTTTCAGGTTTGAAAAAGGCTCGGGAAAAGTTATAGTTAACGGTGAAGGAAAAACTGTAAACGATGGAGACGCCGTGATAGTCCCAGCCAGCAGCGAACACAATATCGTCAATGCTTCAGTTAGTCAAGATCTGAAACTTTACACAATCTATTCTCCACCCAACCATCCGGACGGGACTGTACACAAAACAAAGGCTGAAGCGGACAAAGCCGAAGAACACGAGAGTCACTAAGTCAATTCCTCCGCGGGCCTAGAGTCCACGGTTTCTTTGAAACTGATATGACAAATTAATTTTCAATCTTTTATGTTCATTGGAAATTTTTTTAATTCTCACAAGTATCAACTATAAACTTTTTGGGTATCAAATATTAGCTGCTCCAGATGATCAAACATATCTTCATTAATCCCGTATTTTACCTTTTCATCTTCACTTATTGTCATGTTGAACCCAACCCTCAGAGATCTTAAATTATCAATAATATCTCGATGTAATAGTCTATTTAACAGGACGCCAATTCTATCTTTATCCACACTTTGCATTCTGCCTTTTCTAAAAGAATCGAGTATGTGGGTTAATTCATTGATATTTAGTTCAACTTCCGCCCAGGATGCCAGCGTCTGCAGTAAGTATGTCTCGCCCTCAGTTAATTTTATGGGCTTTGTGTCTTTGATACAAAAAACGCCTACTTTCTTGCCATCAATAGAATGTATAGGCACTCCTGCATAAAAGCGGATATACGGGGGACCCGCTACCATTGGATTGTCGGCAAAACGATTATCTTTTTTAGTATCGTCAATGACAAGAATGTCATTGGTTAATATTGCATGGCCGCAAAACGATATCATTCTATCCCTCTCTCTTTCTGATACTCCATGGCAGGACTTATACCACTCGCGATTTGAATCAACTAAGGTAATTGTTGAAATCGATACCTTGAACATTCGTAGCGCTGTCAAAGTAATGCGATCAAAGCGGGCTTCCAGTGGGGTATCCAGAATTTTCAATCCTTGTAAAGAGGCTAATCGCTGTATCTCGTCGTCAGCTATAGCAGACGACTGCATATAGTGTAGTTCTTAATAGTATCATTTAGAATTCACTCGCACAATAACCGGATCAATCACTCAAGTTGATTAAACTTGTGCAGCGCCAGTTAATTTCAGTAGTATTGCATTCAGTAGACGTACAAATTCCTAAGAAAGCAACCAGGTATAGACCGGGTGATATTAATTTGAAGACAAATTGTTTAGATAGTTATCGAAGTTTTACCCTCGGCATACTTGTGAATTAGTACATTTAAAAGCCTTTGGTAAGGGATATTAACTCTTTTTGCCTTTGCTTTAACTTTAATAATATCCTCATTTTTCACTCTCAATGTTATTCTTTTCGTCTTTTGTAATTCCAAAAAGTTTTTCGCAGATTCTTCAAGCTCTTTTTTCCTTTTTTCAAAGTTTTTAATAGATACAAATTCACCCTTTTCTAGGAATTCCTCTAGCTCCATTTCGTAATCATCTAGGGGAAATTCATCAAAATAATCTTTCTTCTGTTTTTTATTCATATTTTTAAATACTTCTTCTTCAAATTTCTATTCGGATAAATCGTTTTTAAAAATCTAACTTTTCTTACTTTATCAATTACATATGGCACAGCATATACTTTATTTTTTATACTTACTATCAAGATCCTCTGATTGGGATATCTCCTCTTGTTAAAGTGATCAATATCATCCAGAACTTTCCCGCTTTCAATCGCTTCAATAATTTCTTCAAAACCGACTCCCCTTGTTGCTTTTATTATTAAGTTTTTCTCTTCAGGGTAATCAAATTTATACTTCATATACTAATAGTTCGTACATCCGTTGTCAAGACATTATTAATTGTAATTGCTCTTCAAATACCCGCTTAACAATTCTATCACTTTCTATCGAAGCTAACTTGAAGACAAATCTACCCTTGTAACTCATTTACACTTCCGGCTGCCGGTAATAGAGGTATTACATCCTTTCTGCAAATTCCCGTCCCTTGAGCAAACCATTCTTTGCCAATATTGCTCGCACATCTTTCTTTAACATCTCTTTCTTTTCATCTTTAGATAGTCTTGTTAAACCAACAGGAATTTCTACTCCGTTTGTTTCCACATTCTTAAATTCACTAGATATCCGTAACATCTCTGGTCTTCTTTTCAGTCCTTTTCTTTCCAGTCTTCTTGCCTTGAGTAAAAACATTCTAAACTGCATCCTGTTTCAGCAATTCTAAATCTGAAAACATCAGGGTCCCAAGGTAAAGATAAAGCAGATAAACCGGCTCTACTTTCTCTAATGTCAAATCTATCCCACCTTATTTCCTCAACGGATAATCCCAATCTTTGAGAAATGAACTGTTTAGCATCATCCAGAGACGGCGCATCTTTATTAGCTTCACTTTCTAAAACACCTTCTGTCATATTTATATTACTGTTAATTCATTCTATTTCTAAGCTAATTTCGAGACAAATTATTAAGCAGTTTCTTGTCAAATGATGCTATCTTGCCTTTGTTTACTTCGGCCCACGAAAGTAGATAACTGTCAACAAAATGTAAGTTTCTTCTGTAAAAATCCCACAAAGAAAGCAGGACTTCTCTTTCTTCGACTCTTAACCACTTCTGAGAAAGAAAGGTTTCCATCGACTCCGCTATATCTTCCCTATTATTTTTATAAAATGATTCGAGGACAAAGACAACTTCACTTATGACGAGCGCTTTTATTATCAGTTTTGACTTTCCTTTTTGCACGTTTTCAAATAACTTTCTGGCATTTTGGTATTGAGATTCAATGTCTCCTACCAAATATCTTAGGATTACATTGGTGTCAACTATTTGCTCCATTGTTTCACTAAGCTTTTACCAAATTCTTTCCTTGCTTTTCTTAAATCCGAATCGGAAAGTTTTATCCCTGTATTTAAAGATCCTCCAAGTGACCAAAAATCCTTTTTTAACTCCACCTCTAATTTATCAGCCTTCTTTCTAATAACAGCCTTGACCGGCCCGTTTACCCCTAGTGAGCGAAGCATTATTTGCGGGACAGTCAATTGGCCTTGACTGGTAATCGAAACTACTTTTTGCATTTCCATTATCATACTGAGATAATAATGTAATGTCAATTGTTATTGTTTCATTACTACAACCAAATCTTACAATAAATAGCCTACCGAAAATGCGGTCAAAAATGTTAAATATCATTCTCCAGTTATCCAGATGCAATATTTGAATATCAACTTTTGATTAACAGCTTGTTTACAAAACCCACATTCAGATTCTACCACGATTTCTAAGCAAGGCTAATTTGAAGACATTTTTCTAGTTTCGTTTTTGCAGATTTTTGGAAATTTACAGTAGATAAACAGTCCAACTTTGAGTAACATTTAGTCATGGAACCGGAGGACACCGACAAATCGGTTTTACAGGAACAATCGCGGACAATATTTTACGATCTTAGACAGAACTTAATAAAACTGCGTTCGCAAGACCAATCAGGTGAAAATACAGAAAGTCTAGCTGCAAAAGTTGCAGAGTTAATGACAAGGTTATACGACTACCACCTATCTTTGTATCAACTTTCCGGAAAATCATTTAATTCTGCAGGTCCATTTTGGAATGGCTAATCAATACTCACGAAATTTGAGTAAAAATGTAAAGCGTGGGAATCAATACAGATTCCATAACAAATAGCAGTGGCTTGGACCCGCAAAGATTGGGTGGCTTAACGTTACTAACCCCGATACACAGGAGAAGGGAATAGTTGTTGACCCAGATAGATTTCCTCTGATTGTTAAGGGGATTCGGCTCATTATCACCGGCGCACACACTCCAATGCAGGTTTTGCACAAGCTTAATAACGAATGGGGCTTCAGGACCAGGATAACAAGGCGTCAGGGAGGTAAGCCACTAAGTAAGAGTGCTTGGTATAAACTATTAGCAGATCCCTATCTTTACGGACTAATGATCCGCAGCGAAGGGGAGGAAATAGGAAACCATAAACCTGTGCTTAGTAAGGACGATTTTGATAAACTACAAATTATGTTAGGGCGTAAGGGGAAACCGCGGGTAGCAAAACACGAATTTGCCTATAAAAAAGAGGTGCTTAAATGTGGGGAATGCGGCGGGTCGGTGACAGCCGAAGAACACTGGCAGATTATTTGCCCGGAGTGTAGAACAAAGTTCAATAAGGCCAAGACAGCCGATAGGTGCAAGGGGTGCGAGCTTCTGATTGAGGAGATGAAAAATCCAAAGATTCTCCACTATGTTCACTATCATTGCACAAAACGTATCAACCCAAAATGTGCACAACGCAGTATTCCGCTACATAAACTTGAAAAACAGATTGACGAGGAACTTTCAAAGTTTGAAATAAAAGAGGAATTTAAGGACTGGGCAATCCAGTATTTGAACGAGTTAAACGATAATGAGGTTAAAGAACACTATGTAAGCCGAAATAATACCGGAGAAGCCCTCAAGGATACTATAAAGAGGCTGGATAGCCTTACCAAACTCTTTATATCGCCACAAAACTCCGAAAGAGAGCTGATGACGGAGGAAGAATACTCCTCACAGCGCAAACCCCCTCTTGAAGAAAAGGAGAGCTTGGCATGATTAGCAAAGGAAATAGACCAACAACAGGATAACTGGCATGATCTAATAGTAAATACCTTCAACTTTGCGTGTTATGCGCGTTACTGGTTTGCTAAGGGTGATTTAAAGGAGAAAACCGAGATACTCGGCGCACTTGGTTCGAACCTTACAATAACAGACAAAAAACTGTGTGTTGACGGTCTAAATCCATTTTTGATCATCGCGGACGAAAGGAGTAAAGTAGAAGAATTGTCCAAAATGTTCGAACCTGCAATAAAGCCTGATTTGTCGCACCGAAGTGCCCCTCTCAAAGAGCTTTGTCAATCTTGGCTGGCCGTTTACAAAAAATGTCGAACTTCATTTGATTAGCTCGCCTCGCCCCGCTCGGCTCGCAATGTGAGCGCGGCGTACATGTAACTTCGTTACAGTATAAACCCCTTTACCCTGAAAAACTCCTCAGAGTTTTTTACGGGCACCCGCCGTGCCTCCGTTATTTTTTGCGCGCGCGATTTTCTCGCCCTTCGGGCGAGGAGAGTTTTGTTATTTTAATCCTGGATTAATTGGAAGTCACTACAGTGCTTTTTAGAATCAGATGACAGGGTACTGAGATTTTGTGGTAGGGAGGTAATATATTTTTTTATGGCTTCTGGTAAATTTTTAGTGGAAGAAACTATTTCGTTGAAACGTTCTTGAGACCAACCGTAATAGAAACACGACTCTAGATTCCAAGTGTTAGCGCCACTAGCCAAACTCAATAATTTACCAATACCCTCACCACTACCGGCACCGTAAGTATCTACCACCATAACGTATAACTTTCCGTTTTGATAATCCATTAGGTAAGGATTATTACTCGATCCAGAAAGATCTTTGATGTGTGTAAATATTTTCCAAATACTGTCGTTTTTATTTGCATACAAAATACCGGAAATATCTCCTGATCGGACTATGTTCATATTCCCTTTTTGAAAGATTGCATATTCAACACCATTAAAAGTATATGTTTTATCAACTTGATCAGGCATTATTGAGGTGGGAACATTCCTATTTAAAACCAGAGGTCTGACGTTAGTTACCACAAAATGTCCTATCTTGTCCCCTTTGCTATATCCTGATTTATTTACATAGCCTGCAATAATTGTCTCTTTACCTATTTGGCTTTCCAACTCAGGCCATACATTGTTTTTGCTAGGTTTAATAATCAGTTTAAAATTTTGAGGCGTATCTTCAAAACTAAGCGTGCTCAAAGTAGACTTCGTTAATTTAAATTCGTAGTCATCGTCGATAAATGGATTTGTCCTTTTGTTTACCTGAAGAGGGCTTAGTTTGTAAAGTTCGTATATACCAGGCTTCACTTATCACAGCAACCACTAAAAGGATTACCAGAAATATCCAGTAATTAATTTTGATACTCTTTACACTTTTTGGGGCCATATTCGCAATGTCCATTTCCATATGTAATCTAAGTATAACAAATTTAAGACATGATCATTTTCGTGAATGTCTTGTTGCTTTTGTATTACAAGTTTTGGTATATTTTAGTTGGACTCAACTTTTACCAATTGCTATTTTTAATGGCGCATTTGGACAATCTGAGCAATCGGGTTGAGTCCACCGGATGCGCCATTTGAGATTTATAAAAGTTCTTTAAAATTTTTGCGTTTTTTCTAGACAAAATCAGAAATGATTTTGTCTTATACGAGCCGACAGTTTCGGAGGCACGGCGGGTGCCCGTAAAAAACTCTGAGGAGTTTTTCAGGGTAAAGGGGTTTATACTGTAACGAAGTTACATGTACGCCGCGCTCACATTGCGAGCCGAGCGGGGCGAGGCGAGCTAATCAAATGAAGTTCGACATTTTTTGTAAACGGCCAGCCAAGGATTCGAACGTATTTGTCGAAACCTGCTGTATACCTGAAACTTCAGAACTCGGAGTCGGAGTAGCAGAAATATCTTTTTGGTGCTCATAAACCGCCACGCCCACAGCTGTCGTCCCTGCCACAACTGTGCCGGCAAGCAAAATTTTGCCGAGTAACGTTCCGAATATAGCGGATATAAATTGGCCGACTTGTATTGTATCGGCGCTCAGGCCCAAAAACTCCCGTAGTTTAGACGTCTTTTTCTTCTCCTCCATTTCAAAGTGAGTATACACCTGGAGACTAAAAAATTTCTATGTTATCCTGTTGCAAACCAAATCTTTCTTTAAATTTCCGGCGCTATTTTGCACAACTTAAATATCTTGATTGTTGTAAAATTCAAGAATGAAACGAAACATAAAAATTACCTACTTACTAAGCTATCTTAAACACTCATGGTTTTGGATCGGCATTTGGGTTTTTTATTATTTGCGATTCACCGACTACGCAGGTATAGGCCTAATTGAAACCGTCATGATTGGCACAATGTCTTTATCAGAAATACCCACAGGTGCCATCGGAGATTTATTTGGTAAAAGAGTTACCCTTTTTATAGGCTTTTTCATGGAATCCGCGGGAAATTTTATAATGGCTTTTGCGCCCAATTTTAATGTTTTGGTCCTGTCTGTTATTATAATGTCTTTTGGCGGATCAATGTACTCGGGTACGTCAGAGGCACTTGCTTACGACTCGCTAAAACAAATCGGCAAAGAACGAAATTACAATAAAGTCACAGCAAACTCACAATCTTTTCAATGGATTGCCGTTACACTTACAGGAATAATAGGAGGGCTTTTATACAAAATTAACCCTTCGTACCCGTTTATAGCTTCGGGAATTTTCTTTTTTATTGGAGCGCTATTATGCCTTTTAATACACGAGCCCAGAATTGATACCGAAAAATTTTCTATTAGAAATTTCATAAATCAAAACAAGATCGGACTTAGAAGCTTATTTATAAATAGCGAAGTGAAACGGCTAACACTTTTTCTCGCGGCGATAGGAGCAATAATAGTTCTTTCTTGGGAAATGCTTGATGGTATATTAGGGATGGAGTTCGGCTATGATCCGCTAGGTCTTTCCGTTTTGTCGGCAGTTTTGTTTTTAGCAGCGGCTGGGGCATCACAATTGACTGCGTTTTTACATGAAAGGTTCGGGGCATCAAAAGCAATAATATTTCTCGCAATAATAACAATTGTTACTTTTTTAGTGTCACCTATTGCCGGCCTTATTATCGGAGGACTAAGTTTAATTCTTCGGTCAGCAGTACAAACGATAATAGTGAACTTAACTTCCGTTGTGATAAATGAGAACGTAGAATCAAAATATCGAGCTACAGCGCTTTCATCTTTTAATATGTTTAAAAACCTGCCTTACGTTCTGTCGGCCTATCTTCTTGGCAGCTTGATGGATACAATAACTGCCAGAAATTTTGCCTTTGTTTTAGGGGTATTGCTCGGAACACTACTTCTAATTAATAGTATTAGAACTAAAAATACCAGTAAACGTTATGCTAAAATGTAGACATGAAAATTATTAAAAAAGTCTACAAAATAAAATCTTCGGTCGAAAAAGTATGGGATGCGCTAACTAATCCAGTGACTATGGACAAATGGGGCGCAAACTCCGCCAAAATGAGCGACAAGCAAGACTTTGAGTTTTCGCTTTGGAATGGAGATATCTGGGGAAAAAACACAGAGGTTGTCTCCGGCAAAAAACTGGTGCAGGAGTGGTTTGCAGGAAAATGGTCCAAGCCTTCCATTGTTACTTTTACTTTGTCCGAAAAAGACGGAGTCACTACTCTGGCTTTGGTACATACCGGTGTCCCGGAAAAAGAGTTTGATTCGATAAATACTGGCTGGGACAGTTTTTACCTGGGAGAAATCAAAAAACTTCTTGAGCCTTAGTTAAATAATTCTCGTTTTAATAAATTAAGTGCCTCTACTAATAGTTTTCTGTTTTTTTCATTGTGTTTCCAGATGCTTGCTCCCGATGGGTGTGGTAGTGGAATTATCGACAGCTCTTTTTCCAATAAATTATACGGATCCAACTTGTACATATTCCCAATTACACTGTTTAATTGGCTAAACTGCATATCCAGACAATAACAAATAGATAATTTTCCAACAGGAACAACTAACTGCGGATTAAAATCTGAGATTCCAATTGAATAAAGCCAGTTGTTTAGCGTCGGCCAGTCATGCAAATCGCTCTTGTTTCTGGGCATCGCCTGGCCAATAAAAATTGCCCGCTTCATTACAGGTTTTCTTTGAAAAACTCCACTGTCCGTTGCATAGCGGTCGTAAAACTTAATCCCGTAAGATTGTGGCCACCTGAGGGATATTCAAATAGCTCGTGGCTTATCTTTGTGTCGTCTAATATCTCCATTAAATCACGACTGTAGCCGATGTTCACCACCCCATCGTCTACGGCGTGATGTATTTGAACAGCGCCACCTACACCAGCCAAATAATTCGTGGGGACAACTTGGTACCAAAAGTCGCTCGTGGGGTTGAAATCGCCATGAGTATTTCTAAGCTCCTCGCGCTTTTTTCTCCTTTCGGATTCTTGAGGCGGAGGCTGATAACTGTTATCGCTAATTCTATACTTTTGCATGTCTTCATAACTGTAAACTGCACCCGCCCAAATGACCACAGCCCGAATATCCTGCAACGCTACAAGGCTTCTAAAGACAATGTTGCCAGCCATCGAGTGACCCCAAAGGCCAATTTTGGCCTGATCAACAAAGTCCGCACCAAAAAGAGCGGCACGCGCATTCAGAGTATCAATAATATAATCTCCCGAATAATAAGCTCCACTGGCAACGCCCTCTGATTTAGCATGCCCCCGCAGGTCAATTTTGAAAACCACAAAACCATTTTTTGCCAAATAATCAACGTAAGAATTATAGTTAGCTGTCGTCTTGTAACTTGCCGGAGGGATGTAGCCGTGGATAAAAATAATCGCCGGCCAGGGGGGTGAACCCGTCGAAGGCACAGTTATAAGTCCGTTTATCTTTAGACCATCCGAGTTATAGCTTGTCAAATAAGAAGTGTATTGAGTGTTTTCGGAATATTTTTCAAGATTACCTAACTTACTCTCGTAAGTTCTTTCCCGTAAATACGGAAGTGTAATTTTCCTAAACTCAAGTGATATAGAATTAACCGGTTCGGAAGTTTTCTGAGGAGCCGAAACCCCTCCGGTTGACACAGAAATTTGCATTCTCGATAGCACATAGAAAATCACTGCCGTAGCTGTCACAAACCCCAACAATTTTTTTGACATCCGTATAGTTTACAATAAATGTACAATACTGTCCGAAGAGCTCTTTTAGTCAATTTTTAAACAAAAGGCTTAACAAAAAGGCAGAGATTGATATTAAAACAACAATTGGTCCCGGCGCCACCCCTAAAGATTGTGCAACCAGTATTCCGCAAGCGGCCGAAGCCACACCAATAACCGAAGACATTATCTGAAAACTTCTAACACTTTTTGTCATGTTTTTCGCAGCTACGGCGGGAACGATTACTAATGCACCCGTCAAAAGCGTTCCTACAAACTTCACGCCGAGTGCAACAACCAGGCCAACCAAAAGAAGATATGCAAGGTTTACTTTGTGCATTTTGACGCCCATCGACCGGGCCAGATCTTCCGAAACTACCCCAAGGAGCAGCCTGTCAGACAACTTCATTGCACCAAAGAAAATCAAAATCGATCCGCAAATCGTTACTAATCCGTCAAACAAATTTATATTTTCAATATTGCCAAAAAGAGCTTCGAGCAATTCCGGCTCCGGTGTTATTAAAATTCCCATTGCCAAACTTGCAGTAAAGAAAACCCCGACCAAGGCTTCAGAGTAAACTTCCGTCTTTTCCCCTAAATACCAAATTCCGAAAACCGCAAAAGTCAAAGCCATTATCGCCCCGACAATGGGGTTTAGGGAAAACGTGAGTGCAATCGCCATTCCGGGAAGAGCCACATGGCTTAAAGCATCACCAACCAAAGACATTCTCTTTAAAACCATAAAAGACCCCAGTAATCCCGAAGATGCTCCCACTAAAGATCCCACCAATATAAGGAAAATTGTATTAGCCATTGTGCTGATGTTCGTGATGTTTAAAAAAGTTAACCTCATCCCCGTAAAGCCGATTTAAGCTTGTTTTATCTATGGCGCTTCGGGGTGGACCAAAACACACCTTCTCTTTATTTAAACAAAGTACGTTCGCAGCATACTTATAAACAACCTCCAACTCGTGAGATATAAAAATAATAGTCAAATCTTCTTCTTCTTTTAATTTACTTATCAAGCTGTAGACCGTTTCTTCCGCAGATATATCCACACCGCTAGTAGGCTCGTCGAAAAGCAAAACATTAGGTCTACCAAGTATCGCAAAAGCAATTAGCACCCTCTGGAGCTCTCCACCGGACAATACTCCCAATTTTGTTCCTAAAAGCCGGCTTCCTCTGTGAATGGAGTGCAAATTATCACTTCCAAATCCCACTTTAATTAACGCCTCCTCAACTTTTAAGTGATCCTTCTCCTTAAACGACAAAAATTCATCCACGGTAAGCGGAACGTCTTTATCTACATACAACTTTTGAGGAACATAGCCAATAGTAGCACCGCTCGCCCAAATCACTTTTCCCTTGTACGGTAATAAACCCAAAATGCATTTAAACAATACAGTTTTACCTGCGCCATTCGGGCCGATAATTGCCAGCGTGTCGTCCTTTTTAACATCAAAGGAAATATCTTCAAGAATTTTGTGGCCGTCAAATACTACATTTAAACCGGTTACTTTGAGTAATAAATCGTCTGTCATTCCAAACCATTAAACAAATAAATGGCAAATCCCGTAAAATTCCAGTTTGTATTTTTTGCAATTTTCATTGACTAGATGGCTGTTGGAAGGCTTGTTGTGGCTTAGAGTCTGCTTCCATCAGCGAGTATACTTCGGTATAGCCACCGTTATGTTGGTGTGGTGCACTTCTAGCAATGTCCAGCGCTTCATTAAACGAGTCAAGGTTTACTACCATATAGCCGCCCGCCCCGTCTATAATGCTAGAAACGTGGTTTTCGGGCCCCTGGACTTTTTTTTGTTCTTCGGCAAAGGGCATGCCCGACTCATATTTACCCTCGTTTGTTAACCCCTGGATCCAGGTTTTCCATTCTTCCATGTGGGTGACCTTTGTTTCGGGCGTCGGGTCCCCGCCTTTAAATACTAACAAAAACTTCGCCATATATATCTCAAAATTAGTTTAACCAAAGTTATCCTGGATAGCAATTGGGCCAGAGATAACTTTTACCTACTGAAATTGCATACGCTGCCGTTTGAGTCGCTTCTTCGGCGTTATAACGAAGGCCTAAGTTTGCATCTTCACCCATCGCAGACCTACTAGTTTTCCACGCACCCGGGCCGAACTGAAAAAGACCAACATAAACCCCATTAGTCGAATTTGCAATCAGTCCAGACTCGCAAATAGCCAAGTGTCGCAAGACATTCACGTCCACGCCGTACTGGAGCGCAAAGCGTACCAAAAATTCTTGTATTTGCTCTTGGTTAAATTGAGGTGGAGGAATTACGGTAGGGACCGGTGATTGAGTAGGCGTGGAAACCGGCGAAGGAGTTTTGGCCAAAAGCCGATCAGTCTCTGGCTGAGAACTCGGTACAGCGCCTGGAGTAAGGCTCGGTTCGGTAGGTTCCCTCTTATACCATCTGGTAAACCAAGCAGCAAACATCACCGCTAAAAGGCATTCCAGTAAAAAAAACTTCTGCCAAGGTTTCATAATTTACTACTTTTGAAGGGCAGCGGCAGTTACCAACAAGACAAGAAAAAACAAGCAAAGCCAAGCCGTCGTGTAAACGACCAAATTAATCGCCTCACGTTTTTTGTCATTGAAAAATAGTTTATAAGGCCTGTAAAATACAATCAGCCCGCAAACCAGACCTGAAACTATAAAAAGCACCAAAAAAGCTACTGGACCTAAGTAACTAGGAACTTTGCCAAAAATTTCATTCCCCCTCCAAAAAAGCAATCCCACCAAGCCACAATAAAATGTAATTCCAAGTGACTGAAGAAGAGCCATCAATTTCAGAGAGCTTTTACCCACAAATCAATTATACTACCCGGGGCAAGCTGTGCTAAACTGACAGCATGAACAAAGTAATTAAAAGAGACGGTAACGTGGAAGATTTTGACACCGGGAAAATTGAGCGGATTGCCAAAGCAGCCGGACTCAATGACGTTGACTCCCAAAAGGTTGCTAAAAATGTGGCTGAATGGGTGCTTGCTCAGGGCAAACCGGTACAGACCGTAGATATCCGAAATGAGGTCGTCAACGAATTACAAAAAGTAAATTCTTATGCGGCAAATCTTTATCTGTGGTATGAAACCACTAAATACAAGCAGGATAAAGTCTAGTCTGCAACTATTCTCAACCTTCTTCACAATCTTCACACTCGCATTTTAGAGTCTTAAACCCTTCGTCGTTTAATAAGCTTTTTATCAAAGTGACCCTTCCACCTTTTTTATCTGGTTCTCTCGCCAACTCCCAAACTAACATGTGAATCAGGTGTCTTGCAGTCTCAGTCAGGGCTCTGTTGCCAAATATTGCCTTTGCCTTAGGAACCACGTTTCGATTTAAATAGACTGCGGACAACAAAGCTCCACCTGGTGTTATTTCGGGATGCCCGTCTTTTCCTTGCCTCCTGGCTAGTCCCATTAGCACTAAGTCATCCCAGGGAATTTTAGAAGCTCTGAAACTTAGCGACCTGTGTCTATAATACGCACCCAATGGCACCATAAAACCTGTCTTGGGAACTTTTTTATCAGATGCTGCGGCGTTAGCGACCTCTTTGTTGGTAGCCGGTTTAAGTACCTGCAAAAACCTTTCATCCGGCTCGGGAGTTTCTAAAACGGTTTTTACTAAGTCGGCTTTAACCTCTCCTACCTCAGACGATTTAACTCCCGCAACAGTGATTGGAATGGGCAACTCCGCAGGTTTTTGGTCTTCAAGTTCGCGCAAAACCTCAGCAAGAGTAAAAGCTTCTGCCTCTCTGATAAGTATTGCGGTTTTATACGTTGCAGTCAAGATTCTCGCCTTGACTTCCGCCAAAAGTAACTGGTCGATTCTTCTTTGAGGACCAGTCTCAATGCTACTCATTGCCTCGGCAATTGTCTTTCCACTATACAAAGTTATTATTCTCTCAATCTCTTTCGGTCCTATCCCAAGAAACTCACAGACCCCCAATACTTTCTCAACTTTATTTTCTGACATCGGCAGCTTGCCCGAATACGCTAGTGAAACGTCGTCGCCCATTACAAACCGCTGATCAAAATCGGCAAACATTACCTGTCCGATTTCTTCTTTACCCGGTATGTCATCACCATTAACCCTTGCTCCCAACTCCTCCCAAGCAACTTCGGGAAATTCCGGGTCCAATTGATCGGCAATTCTAAGCCTATCTGAGCCACCACCGGCAAATCCCCTAACGTGAACTACAAGAGGTATTTGTCTAGATAGAAAATCTCTAATTCTAGTCCTATTCAAATGACCAACTTTATAAACGTTGTGCTCTCCACGATTTACATAACCCACCTCTTCCAAAGCTTTCATATTTCTATATGCCGATGTCCTCTCCAAACCAGATAGTTCAACTATCGCTTTTCCAATAACTTTTCCGTCGTCTAATCCAACTAGGCCAGAAATTCTAGAAAGGAAATCCGCCAAGTGCGGTTCGAGTAGTCTTTCATCCGTCTCGTCAGCAACCCAATTGTTAAAATTTCTTTGATTTAGTATATGTGGCGGCTCGGGTCTGGAGAGCGCTTCGAGAAAATTATTTGGTCTTGTCAAAAGTCTGTAGCCAAGCCTTTTCGACACTTCTAGTAGTCCTACCTCCGAAAGTGGTCCTAGCATATGTTCATATAACTGCTCTAGAGTAAAATGACCCTCTGCCACTGCCGCTACCTCCTGGCGAGTTATCCATGGAACAAGAGATTGATTTACTTTTAGCCTCGTCAGCTCACCAAAGTAAGCTGCCATTGCTTTAGTTTCTTCAACCATTCTGACAGAAGCCACACTTCCGCCCTGGCGCAAAACCTGCAGGTCTATCAAAGAGTGATCAACTTCCACAATCACCCTACCTGTAAACGGTTCGGAAATTTCTGCCGGCTGGCGACGTCTAATTTCAAGCATTAACAAATTATACTATATCTTATAGTTTGGTTCTAGCGCACAACTTGAAATGTTTGTTATATAATTGCGCAATGACAAAGTATCAAGAATATTTCGAGCGAATGCTAAGCCAAAACAAGAAATTTTTCGATGAATTCAAGCTCATCCATGACAAATTTGCTTTAGACCAAGACCGTTGCCAGAATGAATACAACGAAATAGGAAGTAAGGCACTTTTAATAATTAAAGACTGGGAAGACAGGCTTTGCAAACAGTCGGAAAAGGCAGGCTACTCAACATTCACCGGTGGATTAGCCGAAAAATTTCAAGCCGAGATAAGAAGAAATTTTGCCATGATAGACTGGATCGGCGTATTAAATAAATCGTCAGAAAAAGACTTCGTTCTAAAAAAGCTACTTTGAACCCAAACTTTCCTTGTCAAAAGAAAAAACCAAATTCCTTTTCGCGGGTCCATTAAATTCGATCAAAACCACCCTCTGCCATTTTCCGAGCTTGAGTTTACTTCCCTTAAAGGGTATACAAACAGAAGGACCAATGAGCGTTGCCAATATGTGATCCTGCACATGCGTCGGGTCGTGAGGGTGGATGTAATCGAGTTTCGGAATAAGCTGACCGAACGCTTTTATCATGTCTTTATCTGTCCCCGGATCAAGGTCAGCTGTCGTAACTGCACAAGTTGTGTGCTTGACAAAGATGGTACACATTCCCTCGCCCTCACCGACACTTTTGAGTTCCTGCTCAATTTGCGGGGTAATGTCAACCACTTCACGCAGCTTTTTTGTCTCAACGACTAAATCAATCATACAATTTATAATACCACAAACGCCAATCCTGGATTTAGAGGTCAAGAAATTGGCTAGATCTTGGTCAATTTCAAGCGAAGTGAATTTCCCACAACTGATATCGAGGACGCTGCCATGGCAAAAGCCGCCAATGCAGGGTTAAGTAACCAGCCTGTAAAGGGGTATAAAATACCGGCGGCAACAGGAATCAGAATCACGTTATAACCAAATGCCCAAAATAAGTTTTGACGTATCGTATTCATTGTTCTTCGAGACAAATCAATTGCCGATACGACAGACTTCAAGTCCTTATTTAAAAGGGTAACGCCGGCAGATTCTATTGCTACGTCTGTCCCCGAACCCATCGCTATTCCGACATCAGCGCTGGCCAATGCGGGAGCATCATTAATTCCGTCCCCGACAAAGGCCACTGCAAACCCCGAACCACGAACTTTTAATCCTCTAACTTTGTCCGCTTTTTGATCAGGTAGTACGTCTGCCAAAACATTTTTTATACCAAGTGACTCTGCAATCGCTTTACCGGTCCTCTTGTTATCCCCTGTTATCATCCAAACCGCAACCCTCTTTTTAGTCAAAATATTTATAGTTTCCTTAGCACTTTGCTTAGGCACGTCGGCAACTGCGACAATTCCAAGCAGTTTTTTCTTTTCTGCCAGAAACATTACCGTTTTGCCCCTAGCTTCAAGCCCAATCGAATCTTTTTCCAAGTCGCGAGTATCAACGCCTGACTCGGCCATTAATTTTCTATTGCCAAAATAGTACATCTTCCTTTCAATAGATCCTCTTATACCCATTCCATGCAGAGCCTTAAAATCACTGACCGGCAGCGCGTTTATTTCTTTTTTGCGTGCTTGTTCCAAAACAGCCTCTGCCAAAGAATGCTCCGATCCTTTTTCCAAACTTGCAGCAATTTGTAATAAATTTCGAATTCTACCTGCCTGCCGGCGAGATAGGAATTTTAAATTTTTAACTGGAGTGACGTCGGTCACGACTGGTTTGCCTTCCGTCAAGGTTCCCGTTTTATCAAAGATAATGGTGTTAATTTTGTTTGCAATCTCGAGTGCTTCCGCGTCCTTTATCAAAATCCCTTTTTCGGCGCCCTTGCCCACTCCTACCATAATCGCAGTCGGCGTCGCTAGTCCCAAAGCACAGGGGCAAGCGATAATTAACACAGCTATCATATTGGAAAATGCAAATGAAAAACCTGAAGTTACATACCAGACGACGAAAACCGAAGTCGCAATCATCAAAACAACCGGTACAAAGACGCCGGAGACTTTATCTGCAAGGCGCGCAATAGGCGAGCGGGAACTTTGGGCTTCACTTACCATCTTTACAATCTGGGCAAGGACAGTATCTCGACCTACTTTGGTGGCTCGCATAACAAAACTGCTGCTTGTATTAAATGTTGCCCCAATAACAGCATCTCCCTGGCCCTTGTCAACAGGCATTGACTCACCTGTAACCATAGATTCGTCCAGACTGGAAGACCCCTCGGTAATCACTCCGTCAACAGGAATTTTTTCCCCTGGCCGGACCCGGATTAAGTCATCTACCTTGACTTCTTCAACGGGTACATCAGTTTCTTTTTCACCTCTAATAACTCTGGCCGTTTTCGGAGCGAGCCCAAGCAATTTACTAATAGCATCGCTGGTATGTGCCTTGGCTTTTGCCTCCAAATACCGACCCAGTAAAATCAGTGTAATAATCACGGCCGATGTATCAAAATACATTGCCCCGTCAGCATTAAGAGATATTACCGAATATAGATAGGCAACCGAGGTACCGATAGCAATTAATGTATCCATACTTGCAGCTCGGTTTCTTAGCCCCGACCAAGTAGCCAAATAAAATTCCCTCCCCGCCCAAAACTGCACCGGCGTAGCAAGAAACCACAAGAGATAAGGGTTCATCTGCGTGAAACTTCCCAAGAGAATAGCTATGCTCAGAATTGAAGAAACTATTACTTTAATTTTCAGTTCCTGTAGTTGCCTTGTTTTTTCTTCTTCTTTTAGCTCTTGGGTATCCTTCCCCAATATCGCTTTATAGCCGGCGCTCTGTACTGCCTTTTCCAAGTCTTTAGGACTACAAACTGTATTACTATACTCGACACTTGCCTGTTCGCTTCCATAATTTACCTGTGCGTTAACTACGCCTGAAGTACTTTTCAGACTACGTTCAATCAACCGCGCACAACTGGCACAGTGCATACCTATTACAGGAAAACTGAGTTTTGCGATTTGAGTCATGAGTTTAACCCACCACTATCTTCCCCTTAAACATATTCATTGCACAATGAAATTCATATTTTCCCCGTTCTTTAGGATTAATTTCAACATTTACCGGTTCGTTCATCGGTAAATACCTTTTAATTTTAAAATCAGGAAAGACAAGCTCTTCCAAACAACTATTTGAGTCCTTCCTCAAAAAGGTTAATGTTGTAGTTTTGTCTTTTTCTAATCTTATTACGGACGGTTTATAACCACCCTCAACGGTTACTGTCAACTTGTTGGCCGCAACGGTTGCGGCCTCCTTTTTCCCAAAGAAAAACCAGTACACAAAACCAATAACCCCAACTCCTAAAACGGTCACAACTATTTTATCCATTTTTTATATGCTACCTGCCGTCCTTTTAAACAAGTCGAGGACTTCTTCGATTAATTTCTCTCTTTCCGACTTCGTACCGTGGATCTCTTTAAAAACACAGGAGTGAAGATGGCCGTGAAGCAAGCGCTCATCAACCTTTTTCAAAGCGGCCTGAACCGCACGGGACTGGTGTATGACATCGGGGCAGTAAGCACCGCTTTCAACCATTTCCCTAACCTTTCTCAAATGGCCTTCGGCCCGAGCCAATCTGTCTGCAACTTCTTTCCTGACTTTAGTATCCATCTTAATTCACTCCGTCCCTATCCCCCCGATGGGGATATTAAAATCATAGACTTCCTCTTGTTTTTGTCAAGAATCAAAAAGTACTCCTTGATTGGTAAGGTTTACTTATTTAAAATCGACTGATATGAATACGTTCTGGCTAGCTTTCGTCACCGGGCTCACAACCGGTGGTGTATCCTGTTTAGCCGTCCAAGGCGGACTCTTATCGTCTACTATCGCGAATCAACAATCTACCGGGTCAAAACAAACAGTGGCCGCATTTCTAGCCTCAAAATTACTGGCCTACACAATCCTAGGCGGTCTTCTTGGCTTAATAGGAAGCGCAGTCACTTTCAGTTTAACGCTCCAAGGCTTGATGCAGATAGCAGCAGGGCTTTTTATGTTAGCCACGGCCGGAAGATTACTCAACCTACACCCTGTTTTTCGCTACACAGTGTTTACCCCTCCAAAGTTCATACTCCGAAAGCTTCGCAACAGAAGCCACAATGCCTCGACCTTCGCTCCCGCATTTCTGGGAGGTTTAACCGTTTTTATTCCTTGTGGAGTAACACAAGCCATGATGGTTCTGGCGGTCGCCAGCGGAAGTGTATTTTCAGGTGCAGCTATAATGTTCTTTTTTACGCTGGGAACAACACCTGTCTTCGGCATTATAGGCGCTGCAGCATTAGAGCTTCTAAGCAAAAAGCCGTTCGCCTATCTTGCCGCCAGTGTGGTCACGATTCTTGGAATTTTGGCTATTAACACGGGGCAGGTCCTCCGGGGCTCCCCTCACACAATCCAAAACTACATTAAAGTTGCTGCAAAGGGTCAAGACGCTTACACATTACAAGGAAAAACTGCAGGCCTTGACAATGCCGGAATGCAAGTGGTTAGTATAGACGTATCAAATTATGGCTATTCGGCGTCAGCTTCCGTGCTAAAAGTTGGCGTGCCGGTGAAACTGAAATTAAAAACTCAAAACGTGACAAGCTGTTCAAGGGCATTTACAATTCCTGTTCTTAATCTGACAAAAATTCTTCCGGAATCTGGTGAAGAAATTTTAGAGTTCACACCCGCTAAACCGGGCCGGCTTGCATACAACTGCTCAATGGGCATGTACACTGGATCATTCACAGTTGTTGAATAATCCAATTTCAAAATCAAACCTGTCTGCCGACAGGCAGGTGTAAAAAAACATGAAAATTATTAAAAGGACTTACAAAGTTGCTGGTATGGATTGCGTATCGTGTGCAGCTTTGCTTGAAATGGATTTGGAAGATTTGGGAATTAATGCAAAGTGTAGTTATCCAAAACAGACATTAAACGTCGAGTTTGACCCAAAAAACACAAATGAAGATATGATCAAAAAAGTGGCCAAATCCTCAGGTTACTCACTCTCCTAATAATTAGCTGGTATAATTGCAACTGATGATTACTATTTATGAAAACATCGAGGGGCAAAAGCGGGAAACCCAGCTAAACATATCTCCTAAATCCACGAACAACATCTCGAATGTTCTATTTTCCCCGTTTGGAAATAAGTTTTTAAATGACTTAACCCAAAAAACAAACCTTGACGAAGAAAATGAAATGATGGTCAGAGTAAGCGAAGCTTTGGGGGGCTTGGTTTATATATACGAACGCATCCGTAATGTTATCGAATACAAAGGTGAAAACGTGCTTCGCAGATCTTCGATTGAACGCATGATTAAAAGATTACTCTGGGAGCGGCCAAGACACAATTCGTTAAAGGTCGCAGAGGCTTTGATCAAAGAACTCATTTGGTCGCGTTACCTTCCCAACAACAAAGTTCCCCACTCCAAAATAACCCAAATAGCCGAAATTGTTGAAAAATACAAATACCTGATCGCGACGATTCATGAACGAGGAACAGTTCTTGCTTATTCAAGGCTCCGTGAATGGGTTTGGGGTATTGCTTCATGCGAAATCGAAGAAGCACTGCAAGCTTCTAAAAAAGAAGAATACGTTGAGCTTATGCATTCATGGTTTCTGAATTATTACGATTGGACAGACAATCAAATCAGCGACCACGAAAAAGACATCCAAATTTACTTGGCTGTCCACCGCAGTCTCGTAAAATCGGACGAAGCGATAATGCGGTACCACCTAGTTCTAAAGGAGATCCCAAATTGGACAAATGCAAAAAACGAAGATGTTGATAGATTTACAAAAAGTTTCTCCAAAATGCATGAGGAGATCGAAGACCACCTAAGTCACCCAAACAGAATGGCGCTTTTCAGGGTAGTTCAAAAACATGCTGCCCCGTTTTTAATCTTAAGAGAATTCATCGAGCGTGAAGGCGATTACCTTAAAATTCTCCAAGACCCGGCAAAATTTGAATCAAGCATATACGAACTTTGTGAAATAAATTACGCCAAAATCAGAAACAAAGTAAATAGAGGTATAGTCCGAAGTATACTGTATATCTTTGTAACTAAAATATTCATCGCTTTTTTGCTCGAAACTCCTTATGAACTTCTACGATTTGGGGCACTAAGATTTATTCCGCTTGCAATTAACATTTCGGTACCGCCCTTGATGATGACGCTTATTGGGTTAACCATCCGCATCCCCAGCGAGCAAAACTCAAGGAGAATACTCAACAAATTAAAAACAATTATTTATACAGTCGAAAGCCCGACAAAACAGAAGTTTTCACTTAAAAAGGCGTCTAGAAGCGGCAGGGCTTCACTGGTATTCTCAACAATATACCTAGTTCTTTTTTTGCTGGTTTTTGGCGGAGTTTCATATCTCCTGTTCAAACTCGACTTCACAATTCTTGCAATACTGATATTTTTCATGTTTGTTTCCATGGTTTTGCTTTTTGGCTCTCGTGTGCGATTTACGGCATCCCAATTGTCTATCACCCCCGAAAGAGAAGGTTTAATTAAACAAATTATTGATAATCTTTCTCTTCCCTTCCTAAGTATGGGGGTCTATCTGTCCAAAGGTATAGCAAAGCTTAATTTCCTTACAATACTGCTTGATTTTCTAATCGAAGCGCCTCTCAAAATTATAGTAGAAGTAATCGAAGAGTGGACCAGTTTTATTCGCGAAAAGCGTGAAGAAGTCGTTGAAGTACCCGAGCAATAATTATTTCAATATACAATTTTAATCTTTGCGCTTTCAATATAAACTTTTGAGCTGTCGAAAGATCGGAATTGCACGCGGTATAAATTTTTTCCCGACCACAAATTAGCTACCCCCGAGGAAACTAAAGTCGTAGTCAATTTATCTGTTTCTATATCACTCCCTGTAACCCCAATCCCATGAGTTACGTCGTAAAGCCTCACTTGCGCTTTACCACTATCTGCATGGAGCGACGCTTCAAAATAAACCTTTGCACCGTCGCCATAATCATTTTTAAGATCTACCCAGACTTCGCTTGAAGTAATATTTTGCCAATCCGGTGAGTTGGTAGATGCCTGGGCAATCAAAGTGATATAGTCAGTGTTTTTCTTGACAATTGTACTGGGTGTGGGAACTGCGATCGGACTACTCGCGGTTGTGGGTGTAGCTATCGGCGTTGTGGTAAAAAGCTGATCTTCCTCTGGAAGCGGCGTAGAAATACTAGGCATACTCTCAACAATTTTGACCATCGAATTGTTTGCAGAAAGTCTTTTTTCAAAAGAATCAATTCTGGTATATAGATAAAAACTAAAAGGAACAAGCAAGATAACTGCAACAAAAAGTAATAGCGTAATAAGAAAATGTATTTTTGGAGCAGCTATTTTCATTTATTTTTTCTTGACTTTGACTCCGCGCGCTAAATCCTCAATCTTAAATCCTAAATCATAAATCTTTCTTCGTATTTCATCAGCTTCTTTATATCTCCTTCCTCTTCTCGAGTTTTCTCTTTGTTTAACTAATTCCTGAACTTCCTTTGGAATTTGAGAATTGGAAATTGTAAATTTAGAAAGCTGGAGACCAAGAACTTGGTCAAAGCTTTCGATAAGATCATATTTATCATAATCCGGAATATTGGCCTTAACAACTTCCCAAAACACCGACAGCGCTTGGGGCATATTCAGATCGTCAGCGATAGCTTTTTCAAATTTTTCCCTGTAGAAATTTACTTTAGCCAATTTATCGACAGACAAAGTTGTTCGCCCTCTTGAATCGCGGTAATCGGTGACAATTCCCTGAAGCTTGTTCAAAGAAGTTTGGGCGGCTGCTAGCGCATCCCATGTAAAATTTATCTGTTGTTTATAGTGGCCGGAAAAGTAAAAATAGCGAAGTGCTAAAGGATCAATATTTTTAGCTTCAACATCATACAATGTGTAAGCATTGCCTTCGCTTTTACCCATTCGCTTACCGTCAACGGTTAAAAATGCACCGTGTACCCAATATCTCACAAACGGGTGTTTACCTGTTGCCGCCTCGCTTTGAGCAACTTCGTTTGGGTGATGGGTACTTTTTAAATCTTCACCGCCGGCATGAATGTCAAATTGTTCACCCAAATATTTCATACTCATTGCCGAGCACTCTATATGCCAGCCGGGAAAACCCACTCCCCAAGGGCTGTCCCATTCCATATGGCGTTTTACTCCAGTAGGAGAAAACTTCCAAAGAGCAAAGTCTCTTGGATTTTTTTTTTGTAGATTTGGCTCGACTCTCGCTCCTTCTTTAATCTTTTGAAGAGTCGAAAGCTCTCCATAAACATTCCCTGCTGTTTCATATGCTTGTACATCAAAATATATTCCGTCATCAATCTTATATGCATAACCTTTGCTATGAATTTTTTCAACCAGTTCAATTTGTTCTTTAATGTATTCCGTTGCTCTTGTGAACTTTTCAGGCCTTGTCAGATTCAATTTTTCATACGACTCTAAAAAGTCTTTTATATAAAACTCGGCGATATCCCATGCGCTTTTTCCTTGCTTTTTAGCTGCCTTTTCCATCCTGTCCTCGCCTATGTCGGCGTCCCCCAGGTTATCTCCTGTAAAGTGGCCCACATCCGTCAAATTCATATAAAATATAGGTTTATAACCCAAGTATTTTAAAACCCTCAGCAAAACGTCGCTTAGTGTATAAGTACGCCAGTTACCTATTGTCGGGTAATCATAAACAGTCGGCCCACAAGTGTATATCCCGACATCAGGAGGATTAATTGCTTCAAACTTTTCCTTTTTACCTGTTAATGAGTTAGTTAGATATAAATCAGCCATTATAGTTTATTGCGATACGTTGCGGCCTTTTTCGGCACGGCCTACGACATTTGAAAGACCGCCTTTTTTCGGACCTTTCGCACCCGGCCCTTTCCCTATCGAAGGCTTACTCGCAGTCATTGGCGCTTCACGGGGCCTAGCCGCCTCCAATTGTTGTCGTCTGACCATCTCTGCTTGCTCATTTTGTTGCTTCTCCTGCTCTTTCTGCCGCCTTATCTGGGCCATTTCCTCTTCAAGTTGCCGCGCACGAGCGACATCAAGTTTTTGAATTTCACCCTCGTCCACAAACCCCGTGTGAGTGCCTGGCAAATTATAAAGGTCGGGGGCTCCTGCCTGCGCCGACTGGTCAGACGGTTGCTGCAGTTTGGTTTCACCTGTTATTTGTAACCCGGTGCTTTTAGCAATCTCTCTAGTTTCCTCACCCAGCATTTTCCCAAACTGCACAAGCGATTTCCCGACAACTCTTGTGCCTTTTACCAAAGGATTAGCCATAACTACATTTCCCTCCTTCCCTCAATAGCCTGTATCAATGTCACATCATCCGCGTATTCCAAGTCTGCTCCCCTCGGTATCCCCATCCCTAGGCGCGAGACTTTGGGTTTTGGGTTTTGGGTTTTGAGTTTTTTATTAAGGTACATTGCAGTTGCCTCGCCTTCCATTGTAGGGTTAGTAGCAATAATAACTTCCTTAACAGGACCGCCATTTGTCAGTCTTTTGGACAAATCTTCGATATAAATTTCATCCGGGCCAATATTCTCTAAGGGGCTGATTGCTCCATGAAGAACATGATACAAGCCATTGTATTTTCCCATTCTTTCAATTGCAACTACATCAAGCGGTTGCTCAACTACAATAATAATTTTTGAGTCGCGGCTTGAATCACTACACAAATTACAAGGGTCGCTTTCCGAAACATTGCGGCAAATAGAACATAAAACAGTGTTTTTCTTCAGGTTAATTAGGGACCGACCAAATAAGTCAAGCTCACTTTGGGGAACATGCAGTAAATAGTATGTCAGTCGCTGGGAGGTTCTCGGCCCAATGCCGGGAAGTTTTTCAAAAGATTCGACTAAAGCTTGAACCGCTCTCGGTATCTTCATGTCAAGGAAATTATAGCAATTCTTAACTATCGGGGGAAATTTTAAATTGTTCTTTGGGCTACTGACCGAAGCCTTTGAGTATCCCGGAAAGGCCGCCGCCTGCATCCATCATTTTTTTAGCCGCTTTCTTCTGAACTTCTTTTAAAGCGGAATTGATTGCATCAACAATATCCTTTCTCTCCTCCCCGTCAAGTTCTATTCTTATAATTTTTTGGTCACCAGAAACGACCACTTTAATACCGTCACGCTCAAAACTTTCCGTAACACCGGCCAATTGCTTCTGAAGGTTCAACGCCTGCTGACGCATTTTAAGCAATTCTCCTGCTTGTCTTACTTTGTCGAACATTGTTTAGCTAGTCAGTACTATGAGCCAAATATTTCTTTTGCCGCTTCCATTATATCAATGTCTGTATTCTCCGTCAACGCATTTCCTGTCTTTTTTATTCCCCCAATGACTTTTTTCTTAGGTTGGTCAGTTAATATGCAAACTACTCTCACCGGCGAGCCAACAACAGACGTTAGGATATCTTCCAAAGTCTTTCTATAAACGTCCGCCTCTAACCGTTCTTTGTGAAACTTGTAATAAACCCCCAAGCGTAAATTTTTACCGTCAAAGTCCAAGGGCTTACTCGACCGAAGCAGCGCTTCTACTGACACGTTTTTCTGTCTGACTTGCGAGAGCACTTTCTGCCAGACATCGCTTTCAAATTTCAAATCAACATTGCCGTTAGCAACAACATCTTCCGAGTGGCCATTCGTAACTTTGTCCCTCGGTTTCGTATTTTTAACTACGCTCACCACCGGCTTATCCTGACCGGTTTTTTGCTTCCAGGCAATCAACTCCATCTCAAGAGATAACTGCGGAAGCGGCGTGTCGGAATACTTTTTTTGAGCCACCATTAACACTTCTATCAATGAAACTGATTCATTTCTGATTAGATAGTCAAAAGCGTCGGTCTTGCCAACGCCGAGCTTGGCTAAAAGCGATTCGTGAAGAGAGGCAATCATCCCGTCAATGAGCTCTCTAACCGATCCCCCTTTGTTAATCATTGCCTCCAACTCCTCAATAATTGCCTTGATATCTTTCTTGGCTATTATTTCAATATATTGCTTTGCTGTAATAGTTTTATTTTGTGTGACAAAACTCCTGGCTTTCTCCTGCGACAACTCCGTCTCCCCCACCATCATCTGTTCAATAATCTTGATGGCGTCTCTAAACGATCCGTCTGCAGCGAGCGCCACAACATCAAACGCCTCGTCATCAACCTTCCATTTCTCGCCTTTGGCAACACGGCTAAGTAACCTTTTAATTTCCGGCAAACTGGCTTTAGTAAAGACAATATTCGTCAGTCGCGATCTAACCGTTGGTATCAATTTTTCGGGGTTGGTAGTGGCCAAAATAAAGACAACGTGACTAGGCGGCTCTTCGAGTGTCTTTAAAAAAGCATTTGCCGCCTCGAGAGTCAACATATGTGCTTCGTCAACTACATAAACCTTTGTTTTAGCCGATACAGGTGACAGCTTTACCGCTTCGCGAAGGGATCTGATGTCGTCAATCCCGCGGTTACTTGCGGCATCCATCTCGATAACATCAAGGCTGTTTCCTTTGGTAACCGCCTCGCATTGCATGCACCTGTTGCACGGCTCTCCTGACTTACCGGGTTTTTCACAATTAATTGCCTTTGCCAAAATTCTTGCCGCCGAAGTTTTTCCAATTCCCTTAGGTCCGGAAAAAAGCAGGGCATGGGGAATTTTCCCCGAGGCAATTATTTTTTTAAGTCCCTCGCGCGCACTTGTCGAATCAAGCTCTCCGATGGTCTGAGGTCTGTACTTGAGGTATAGGGTCATAGAAATGTATACCAATATCCAATAAATACCAATTCCCAATAAAATTCAATTGGCAATTTGGCATTTGAAATTTAATCGTGGTGAATACCTGCCAAATGAAGTGCACCATGCTCCGCTAACTCTAATACAACTTGTTCAACTAATTTCCCGCTTGTGTTTGCCGTTTCAACCGCCTTCGGATAACCAATAATTATCTCTCCCAGATAAAGATCATGTCCCGGCTGATAGATAAATGGCTGGTCAATTTCAGAGTCAGGAAAAGCCAAAACCGGGTGCTCTCCAGCAACTTGCTCGCTTTCACCTAAGTACGACATGGCCAGTTCCGCTATTTTTTTCCTGCCGACAAGTGCTACTTCAACCGTCGAATCGGACATTATCCCGTTTTTTTCGAGTACCAACTGGACAACGGCCTTTATTTTTGTTGCCTTAATCGGGTAGTTACTCTGTTTGTAGACATTGACTTTGATCATCCAAGCTTACCTTTTACTACCCGGGCAACTTTAGCACCGTCTGCTCTTCCTTTTACCTTGGCCATTACAAGCCCCATAGTGCGTCCAAAGTCACCACCACTCTCGGCTACTGCGCTTGACACAATTTCTTCCAATTCCACCCCGGACAGTTCTTTGGGCAAATAGTCTTTTAATATTGCCAGTTCTTTTTTTTCTTTTGCTGACCGCGCTGCTTCACCGGCTTTGTCATAAATCTCAATAGCGTCTCTACGCTTTTTGGCTTCTTTGTTTACGACAGCCAATTCTTCTTCCGTCGACAAAACGTGTTGCTTGGCAATTCTGTCGTAATTAAGAGCCGAGGAGAGCATGCGCAGAGTCGAAAGTCTAATTTCGTCTCTGGCCTTAAGTGCCTCAATAATCTGTTTTTGAATAGTGTCTGCGATCATCTTTTCCGATATCCACTTATTAACCGTATTTTATCTCCTAGACTTTTTAACTCTTCATCTGGCGCCCTGTCGGCATCATGAGAGGATAAATACCCTGGATACTTTTTGAAAAAAACTTTTTTGGATCTCTCGATTTTCTCCCACCATTTAAGCTCTGATGTCCCGTGCATAGGAAATAACTTTGAATGCAAGTGATCTACACCAAAACCTTCAAAAAACATTCCGCATCTTGATACATCATCAAAGGACTTATCCAAAATTTTTGCGACTTTTTTAGTTGCTACTACTAGATCCGATAGGATTTTGTCATTATTAGCAAACGCATAGCTAGGATTGTGCATTTTGGTTGCAACTATAGTAAAGCCTTCTGTATTTGGAAAAATACTTAAGAAAGCAATGTGCTTTTTGTCCTCCCAAATCACTTCAGCAGGAAGTTCCCCTTTAACAATTTTACAAAAAACACAATCATCCATAACGAACATCAGTATAGTGATTTAAACATGTGAAATCAACGATTGAGAAAAAGGGTACTATAGGATACAATCACCCAATGGAAAGAAGGTTTGGAAGGAGAGGCTTTAATAGGGTTTTTGGACTAGGAATACCACTCGCACTTGCTCTGGCTGCTTGTGATACACCTGACAAACCACCCTTACTTGAGCCAATTAATGTTCCTGGATCAGAGTTCGATTTCATCAGAGACTATTATCCCGAATTAGGCGATAAACTAGTTACTCAGGCTTTTTCTTTCTCTCACGAGGGTGTTGGTAGTAGTGCTATAACTACAATTTACTCCTTTGCTGGCGATCGAGTAGTAGATCCTAATACTGCAAAACGTACGTTCGAATATTTTTATTCGCTATCACAACCGCCACGTTTCGTAATTTTTGATAACCAAAGTTTCAATTTTACGTCGGAACTAACCAGATTTGAAAAAGTAACAAATCATTACGTTGTAATTATTCCGAAAGGTTTTCCGCCACCAAAATGGGGTACTAATGACTTTTCGGCATACACTGGTCATTTCGCTATTAATCATAATCAAGAACCAGTCTATACAGTCTCCGTCATTAAAACCGGAATAAGTACTAGTAACGATATTATGGGTTTAGCGGTTGAAGCCTGCAATGCGACGGTTCGTGTAAATAACCTCCGGGTAGATAAGTCTAACAACGGTTCCACTAATTTCGTGCTTCCAGACGGAACGGAAGTAGACGATGGATTAGCCGCCCAAGAAGTCATTTGTAATTCACTAGGTTTGGCATTTGCAAACAAACAACTTGGTTTTGCTTATCCGATCTATAGACTCGAGGGAGTACAACCAGCGTTGCACACTAGAAATCTCGGCTTTATGGTTGATGAAGAAATGTACGCAAGTATACCTCAAATTGGATCTGCTATATCTCAGATATCTAAACCATAATCAGTTTAGACCTTGACCAACTAAATTAGCGATGTCACCGCTTTAGCAAGCTTGTCGGGATCGTGACGGACGACACTTCTGGTAAGTTTGTCCGACTCAAGCTTTTGGTAAAAGTGCTTTGACACTAAGTCTCTTCTTATAATTTTAAGTTTACCTGAATCAACTATATTATCTTCTACAGGACCCGTGTCTACCTGGCTGTACCAGTCAATAACATTCTTTGGGAAATCTGTTTTATTAATTAAACAGTAATCCATAACTTCTTTCCCCAGATACTTTTCCAACTCGCTTATGAAGTTTTTTGCTTTAAACCCAACAGTTTGCCCAAATCTGGTCATCAAATTCATAACAAAAACTTTTTTTGCCCTGGACTTTACAATTGCCTCTTTTATGCCGGCAACAACGATGTTTGGCAGTAAACTTGTATATAAATCCCCCGGCCCCAAAACAAGAAGGTCGGCTGCTTTAATTACGGCAATTGCCTTTGGATTTACATAAGGAGCCGGAAAAAGCTCCAAATTCACAATGTGCTCTTTCCACAAGCTTTCGTGTGGATCGTCAATGTAATGCTCGCCCAATATTTGCCTTTTGTTGGTCTAGGTGGCAACTAAATTGGTTGTGTCAAAGGTAACCGGAAGCACTTTACCTTTGACGTCCAAAAGTTGGCACGTTTTATAAATCGCTTTTTCTTGAGAACCATAAATATCGGCCAGGGCCGCCATAAATAAATTACCAAAAGTCATTCCGGAAATCCCTGTACCGCTGACATACCTATAGCTGAAAAGTTTCCTAAGAATTTTATCCGATTTACCAGAAGCCAAAGCAACTATACACTGTCTAATATCGGAAGTTGGAAGAAGTCCAAATTCATCTCGGATGACTCTGTTGCTGCCGCCCGAGTCCATCATGGAAACAATTACAGACAAATCTACAGGGTACTTTTTCAATCCGGACAAAACCACAAACGTTCCAGTACCGCCGCCAATCACCACAATCCTTTTTCTTTTCATACCTTCCAGCCGCTGAAATTATATCAAAGCAGTTTGCTTATCACCTTATCAAAAGTAAGAAGTGCGGCATTTCTTTTTGTTCTTTCCTTCCACTCGATTTTGTCGCCGATTTTTTTGGAAACCGTCAGGCGGACAGGAATGCCGATCAGGTCTGCATCCGCAAACTTCTCTCCTGCCGATATGCGTCTGTCGTCATATAAAACCTCAACTTTTGCTTTGGTTAACTTCTCGTAGACCGATTGTGCATTTTTCTCCAGTTCAATTAAATGAACTTGAAATGGCGCGACCTGTGGTGGCCAAATAATTCCGACTTTGTCGTGGTTAACTTCCACTAAAGCTCCCATAACTCGTGTTGGTCCTATACCGTAACTCCCAAACCAAACAGGTTTTTTTGAACCCTCTTTGTCAGTAAAAAACACTCTCATCTTTTCAGCATACATTGTCCCTAGTGGAAAAATATTTCCCACTTCGATTGCTTTTGAGCTTTTGATCTTTTCCTTTTTACACCTTGGGCAGAGATTATCTGCTTTACCGTTTTCGAATACTTCAAGATTTGCGCCCCAGGAACAGTCATCACAATAAAAAATTGTATCCTCTCCGCCACTTGAGAGCACTTGGAATTCATGAGTATGTTTGTCGGTAAAGACTCCGCCTGAAGCTTCGGTTATCCTAAAGTCAAACCCAAGTCCGGTAAAAATATTAGTATAGGCGGATTTAACCACTTCGTAGTAGCGCATCAAATCTTTTTCACTTTCGTGAGCACTATACAAATCCTTCATCATGAATTCGCGGCCACGGAGAATTCCCGACCTTGCCCTAAGTTCATTTCTAAATTTCGTTGAAAAGTGGTAAACCGAAATAGGTAGGTCTTGATAACTTTTGATATTTTTTCGCAGTAAATCCATGACAATCTCTTCGTGAGTAAACGATAATACGTATTCTTTTCCTTCTTGGGACTTTAACTTATACATGATTTCGGAAGCCGTTTCCCATCTGCCGGTTTCGTTCCAGATAGTTTTAGGGTGTAAAAGCGGCATAAGCATTTCTTGCCCACCAATAGCATCCATTTCCTTGCGGATAATATTATTAATCTTTGTGACAACTCTCCAACCCAAGGGCAGAAGTGTCCAACTGCCGGACATCAGCTGATCTATAAAGCCGGCACGGACTAAGAGTTTATGGTTCACACTTTCCGCTTCTCTCGGCGCTTCTTTTCTTGTCTTTGGAAACAGCTTACTTTGAAGCATGAGTCAAATATACCAAAGTTTTCGCTAAAAAACCATAGATCGGTAATTCGAATTGTTGTAAAATAACCTCATGGGTGCATATTCTCCAGATATTTCAGCTTCACTTGAAAGGGGAATAATCCCAGAGGAACTACAACAGCCGGGCGATCTTAGTCCGCGGCTTACAAGAAAAATTGTATTCTCGGTCTCTAACCTGGCGCAGGAAATGGCTAAGTCCGGCATCGAAGAAGAAATTATTGGCAGCATCAATTTTGGGAAACGAGTATTTGGAAAAGAAGGCTCAATGTACACAATATCTGCAGGCGAGTACTCTATTGCCGTTTTTAATTCTAAAGCCTCGAACAGCGACAAAGAAAGCCTTCGAGAGATTAGATTTCGAAAAAAAGACGATCCGAATGAAGTTTTCATTTCCTTTTCAGGAGATGACCCTAACTCAATTGGCACCAAAGTAGAACTCTATGACGCCGAAAAAAATGAAAAAGAACCGGCCGACCAAGACATATTGGAACAAAAAGCTTACCAAATAGGCAGATTTTCCCAACGTTTAAGAACGGCAATCGAGTCGGGAGAAGACCCATGGTTAGCTTACAGCCCGAGCCGCCGTAATTTCCTTATGCTCAGCGCTGCTCTTGGTATACTAGAACTCGCAAGCTTTGCCTGCTCAGGGCTGCAAATAAAAAGTCCTATAGAACCGGCCAGAGTAGCCAAAATAACAGCTGTTCCCCCGGCAGAAAAGGTCGAACCAACCGATAAAGAAACAGAAATACAAGAAAGGCTTTTAAGTGAAATTGTCGATTATCGAAACCAACTGGGGCTTGACGGTCTTCCTCCTGAATTAGAATGGCGCATGCAAACCGATGACCGGGAATTTAATTGGGAAGATGCCGAAAGCCGGCCCTTTGTCAACGACCTTCCTGAAACCATGGTCTCGTTTGGAATCCATGCGCAAGACATTGCCCAAACCGTGTTGGGTTTACGCGCAAAACACTTTGTTTGGGGATCGGAAGTAGATAAAGATTACCCACTATCGTTCGAATTCAATGTCGGAAGAAGAGTAATTCATTTACCAATAAACGTCTATAGGGACCATGTACTTAGAAGTACTACTGGCGTAATAACTCACGAGGCCGTCGGCCACGCTACAGAACCGGATGTGGCAGAAAATCCGGAAATGCCTAGAAAGACTTATCCACTGGATGTTCTTATACAAGTTGAGCACGGTAAATGGCGGGCAGTCTCACAAATCCCCCACCTAAACAAAGACGCGATGTGGTACCCGGAAGGACTAATCATGCCTCATGTTGGGCGGGAGTTGGGCGAGCGAACTGGCAGAGCAATGTACGACAACAATCACGACCTTTTAGCTTCCTACTTTGACCCAGAGAGTCTCGGCGTTGTTCAAAATGAAGTCGCTAAAGTAGCTGAGGCTCGGGGAGTCAGTACCGACAAGATTATTTGGACCAAAAAGGCCTGTAGGGAATTTGGCGCCAGATTGATAAAGCTAAAGCAACAAGGGGAAATACGTTTCAGCGGAGATCTGGATTCGCTTTACGACTACAATATAGGTATTTTGTATTCAAGAGAGGGTTACGCAGAGCTAATAGAATATAGCTTAAATTATCCTGAAAAAATTGCCAACAACGCAGAGGTTTTAGCCGGAATAACCGAAGTTCTGTCGGCAATTAGGGGCGAAGAGGTTGACTTAAGCAGTCTAAGGCAACAGATATCAACCCCCAACCAAGAAGCAGAAGCAGCATTTGAAAAAGAAAAACCTTTAAGGGTAGACGATATTGTGACGCCTGAAGAGAGGGCTGTAAACTTCGAAGAACAGTGGTATCAAAGTTTCCTAAAAGGGCAAATTAGAGAAGGTTTAACATTGAGCTCGGAACAAAGGACTTTGTTAGACCTCTGGGCAAAATCAGGTTATATAGTCTTTCAAAAATACCCCAATCTTATTAACTCTGATGCTTCAGGCTACAATGTCGACTTCGACCCGGAGTGGATGCACATTTGGGAAACCAGAGACATTGAATTCGCCATTGCAAGGCCAATAATTGTAGATATTATGGGCGGGGCAGACAGGGTTAAACACCATTTTGACTGGATTAAAAAAGCCCTCGGCAATTTAGAAAAATTCACTTCCTCGCAGGAGTTTAAAGAAATACCTATTTCAACACAGAATCAATAAAGCCCGATACTCCGCCGGCTGTAATCAGCCGGGAAATGTCGCGAGCCGTGATTGCGGCGATCAAAAGAAGAAGAATTACAAGACCCACGGCATGGACAACGGCTTCGACTCTGGGCAAAACCTTGCGGCCTAATAACCCCTCAAGGGCGATAAAAAGTAACCTTCCGCCGTCAAGTGCGGGAAAAGGAATAATATTAAAAATGGCCAGGTTAACCGACAAAATTCCCACGAAATTAACGAGAGCCACAAAGCCGACTTTCGCAGCTTCACTGGTCACTATATATACGCCCACCGGGCCGGTTAAGTCGGTGGGTGCTTGCCCTGAGAGAAGCTGACCAATTATGTTAACTAAACCCATGACAACCGCCTTTCCCCAAAATACGCTTTCTCTGGCACCATAATACACGCCGTAAACCACCCTTTCACCCAAAGGCGGGAAAAATACTTCCGTCTGGCTAATTACCACTCCCAATGGCCCTTCATTTTCCGGCGGGTTAACCCTAGGCGTCAAATACATAGTAATAGTATTAGTCTGCCTACCTTCCACTCTTTCAATTTCAAACTTCACCCGCGTGCCTTTGTTTTCTTCAACAACACTAATGAACTGATCAACACTGATTATTTCCTGGCCGTTAGCGGACTTAAAAATGTCTTCGGGAATAAGACCGGCTGCCTGTGCCGGTGCGCCGGCAGTTACATCCAATACGCGGACATTTTTTGTTTCCCTCGGGATCCCTTGTGTCGAATAAACAATAGTGAAAGCCACAAGAGCCAAAACGAAATTCATTACAACGCCTGCGGTAACAATCGCTACCCGAACTTTTTTAGATTTTCCTAAAAAAGCCCTTTTAGGCTTTTGTAACTTGTCTTCGCCCGACTCGCCATGAAGCCTGACAAATCCGCCAAACGGGAGTAAATTGATCGAGTATAGCGTTTCACCAATTTTTTTCCCCCACAAGCGCGGTGGCAAGCCGAATCCAAACTCCTCTACCCAAACTCCGCCAAGCCTGGCTACTATATAGTGGCCGAATTCATGGACCAAAACAAGAAGCGACAATACTAAAATAAATACAAGAATAGATCCAAGCATATAATTATACAGTCAGAAGCTCCTGCTTCTTTTTTTCTCCCAACTGGTCAACCAGTTCAACAAATTTGTCGGTGAGTTCTTGCAACTTTTTTTCCTGGGCAAACTTTTCGTCCTCAGTCATCACTTTTGTCTCATACGCCTTTTTAAGCTCGTGCATAACGTCACCCCTGACTTGTCTGATCATTACCTTAGCGCTTTCTGTTTTGGACGACAAAAGCTTGACAAATTTTTCTCTGTCTTCCAAAGTCATCGCAGGTACACTAATTCTGATTATCTCGCCATCGACAGACGGATTAAGTCCTATATTAGCAACAAGAATTGCCTGTTTAATCTCACCTATAACAGACTTGTCCCAAGGGTCGACAACAAGCGATTGTGAATCAGGAGCCAAAATGCTGGCCAATTCCAAAATCCTTAGTTTTTGAGTACCGCCATACGCCGAAACCAGAATATTTTCAATCAAAGAAGGTACTGCCCTGCCAGTCCTGATTGCTGAAATGTCGCGACGGGCGACGTCCACTACTTGCTGCATCCTGGAAGTAAGAGAAGATTCGTCCATTGACTAAATAATACCAATAGTTACCAATAAATACCAATTTCGAATTTATTTTTCTCCCAATTCCATCCTGAAGATTCGCCCCACCCGAACATTCTCGCCGGTTTTAGCAATAACTTCCTTGACCAAGTCCTGCACCTTTTTGGCAGAATCCTTAATAAAGTCTTGTTCGAGTAGTCTTTTCGTATCAGCAGGTTTCATTGAGGCCACCTGCATTGCCAAGTTTTTGCCGAGCTGACTAAATAAATCATTCCTAGCGACAAAATCTGTTTCACACAAAAGCTCAACAGCTGAAACAATCTTACCCGAATGATGGCTATATGTAGAAATTACTCCGGCACCAGTAGCCCGGCCTTCCCGCCTAATCGCTTTTTCAAAGCCTTCCTTTTTAAGCAATGCCAGTGCTCTTTGTTCACCTGCTTGCGCAGGCAAGTCCGCAAACTCTTCCAAAACCTTCTTAACACGGATAACCGGAGCGCCAGACTCGTCACGCAGTTTTTTTATTGTGTCAACGCTTATTTTCTTCACTTCTTCTTTTTGGTTTCCTTTTTAGTTTTGACAGCCTTTTTTGGCTTAACTTCTTTGGTTATTAGTTTGCCGGCAAGTGATTGCGCAACTAAAGACAAGACATATTCCACAGATTTTTTAGCGTCGTCGTTCATGGGAATTACATAGTCAATCATATCCGGATCGCTATTGGTGTCGACCACACCTACGACAGTGACTCCCATTTTCTTAGCTTCCTTGACCGCTCCGATCTCTTTATGGGTGTCAAGAATAAAAGCAACGTCTGGGATTCTATCCATGACAAGCAAGCCACCCAACATCCGCTCCATCTTTTCAATTTTGCGGTCGACCAGAAGTTTCTCTTTTTTGGTGTAATCGGAAAATTCGCCTTTCGACTTGCTGGCTTTAAGATCTCCAAGTTTTCTCAATGACTTGCCAATCTGGTTAAAATTAGTAAGCGTCCCTCCCAAAAACCTCTCGCAAACGTATGGAATTGATAAGGACTCTCCAATTTCCCTGACCAGGTCTCTGGCTTGCCTTTTGGTCCCGACGATTAAAATTAGTTTACCTTCCTTTTTGCTCTTAGCTAAAAACTCCAACGCTTCTTCAAGTTTTGCTTTTGTTTTAATCAAGTCAAAGACGTGCACGCCACTCTCTTTACCATAAATATATGGGCGCATTTTCGGATTCCAGCGATGAATCTGGTGACCGTAGTGAGCACCGACCTCCAGTAACTTGTCTAAATCAACTTTTACTACCATTTGAAATTTTTTGCCCTCCTTAGTTCCGCCATCCGTCAGAAGTAATCAGGAGGAGCCTGACAGATGTGTGTCCCGAGTAGTGTAGCAAGCTTCAACCAAATTCTCAAGTAGACAAACCACGGTAACCGGCCCCACTCCTCCCGGAACTGGCGTGATAAACTTCACCCTCCGGGCAACTTCGGGGTCGACATCACCCCTGGGCGAACCGACATCAATAATAACCACGTCCTCTTTAACCATATCCTTCTTGATTAAACCAGGCTTTCCAGCCGCACTTATCAATATATCTGCATTTTGGGTAACTTGGCCCATATTCTTTGTTTCTGAATTACACCCTCTTACCTCATATCTCATACCTACTAACTCTGTTATTAGTGGTCTTCCCACCATTCCCCTGTCACCGATAACGACAAATTTTTTACCTTTCAAATCTATTTTCAAGACTTTTTCCGCATAATCCAAAATTGTCAAAACAGCTTTTACTGTCGCACTTGTATACGGACTTTTTTCGGTCAGACCATCAACGTCTTTTTTAGGGTTAATAGCTCCAATAATCTTTACCCAGTTATAACTAATTACGTCTTCTTTATGGGAAGGATGCTGTACCATCAATCCGTAGATTTTGGGATCGGTATTAAAGCTTTTGACGATTTTAATTATTTTGGCTATTTCTTTTTCGGCAACAGCAACAGCAAAAAATTTAGCGCCAATTTCCTCAGCTGCCTTTACTTTAATCCTGGTGTATAAAACACTTCCCGGATCCCTATCAGAATATATACTTACCAGCGCCGGAGTAACTCCATGCTTAAGAAGATTATCTACTTTACTTCTTAACAATTTTTTCTTACTTTCCGCAAAAACTCTACCGTCGAAGATTATCACCATGAAGTAATTGTAGTCTTTCAAGTCCCTTCCTGCCAGCTGGTGAGATATTTTTTCTGCCTTGGGGTAAGTTTGTCTATTTTAATTCCTTTAGATCTAAGTTTCAGCGAAGCAATTTTATTATCAAATTCACTACCCAAAGTGTAAACTTTTGCTTCCAATTTGCCTTTATTCTTAACAAGCCACTCAGCAGCTAGAGCTTGATTGGCAAAACTCATATCCATTACTTCTGCGGGATGACCTTCTGCTCCCACCAGGTTTACGAGCCGCCCTTGAGCCAAAACCATAATTCTATTGCTGTTGGCAAATGTATATTCCTCTAAATTTTTTCTGATCACCCGTTTTGACTTTGCTTTTTTCTCAAGTTTTCCAACTTCTATCTCAACGTTAAAATGCCCGGAATTGGCAAGTAGTGCTCCGTCCTTCATCTTCCTCATATGAGCCAAGGTAATAACTTCTATGTTTCCTGTTGCTGTTACAAAAAGATCCCCGACGGGGGCTGCATCTTCCATCCTGGCTACTTCAAAGCCGTCCATTACTGCCTCAAGGGCTTTCACAGAATCTACTTCACAAACAATTACTTTTGAACCCATGCCGCGAGCCCTCATGGCTATTCCCCTACCACACCAGCCGTAGCCGACAACAACAAATTTCTTACCAGCTAAAAGCACATTTGAAGATCGAATAATTCCATCAATCGCAGATTGACCCGTGCCATAGCGGTTGTCAAACACATGCTTGGTAAGAGAGTAATTAACTGCCACTGCAGGTACCCTAAGTTTGCCGGCTTCCTCCATTGCCCGAAGCCTGATAACGCCAGTTGTTGTCTCCTCATTGCTTCCGATTATATCTTTAAGTTGGGACTTTCTTTTTGTATGGAGATAAAAAACCAAGTCTCCGCCGTCATCCATTGTGATATTGGGGTGGTTATCAAGCACTTTCTCTATGTGTTTATAATAAGTTTTTGTATCCTCGCCTTTTTGTGCAAAGACAGATACTTGATAATCGGATACCAGGGATGCGGCTACCTCATCTTGGGTCGATAAGGGATTACAGGCGCAAAGAGCAACTTCCGCACCTCCTGCAGCAAGGGTGATCATTAAATTCGCGGTTTCGCTGGTAACGTGAAGACAGGCTCCGATTTTGATGTTTCTGAAAGGTTTATCCTTCCTGAACCTTTCTTTAATCAATTGAAGTACAGGCATAGAACGGGCTGCCCACTCGATGCGAAGTTTTCCTTCCTTAGCCAAAGCCAGATCGACAATCTCATATTGGTCTAGATTAAGCCTTCTCATAAAGATTTAAATCCTCTCCAAAATTGCGTTTATATCTTACACGAAATTCCGTCCTTGTAAACTTGTGGGTCGTGGTACCGTATTTTTCAACTGTATAAACCGCAGCAACTGCACCCATCTTTCCGCAAACGTCCAAAGCTAAACCTCGCAAGTAGCCAGTTAAAAATCCCGCCCGATATGCATCCCCTGCACCTGTGGGGTCGGAGGTATTTCTAGACCTAGC
The DNA here is from genome assembly GCA_001792535.1 of Candidatus Woesebacteria bacterium RIFCSPHIGHO2_02_FULL_42_20. GTDB lineage: Bacteria > Patescibacteriota > Microgenomatia > UBA8517 > UBA8517 > 2-01-FULL-39-21. Next base: position 41,218 of record MGGS01000016.1, read on the forward strand.
AGCTGGAATTCTGAAAACAGCACGGCCTTGCCGAATCAATGACCCTTTGGCACCAAGCGTTGTTATTACTACCCTACCCTTGCCAAGCAAATCCTTCATGCTTAATTCCAGCCTTCTTTTTAAAAGAGAGATTTCGTAATCATTGCCTATTAATATGCTGCAGTTTGTAACACCTTTTTTAAGCTCTGTTTCCGGAAGCGTGGGTATATAAAAGGCCGGATCATACATGTAATCGAATTTGTATTTAATGCATTGGCTTACAAAATTTGACAAACCTTCTGTCCCGCTTGGGCTAACTACAACAAATGGTTTTTGTAACTTGAATTTTCCCAAAGACAGAAGCTTGTTATAGTCCATCGCCCCGCCAGAAAAGCCCCACATCTGGTTATCGTCCTGATCGGTTAAACAAAAACCGGTAGAGCAAAGGTTTGATTTAAACACCCTAACTTCCTTGCAATCTACTCCGTTTGCCTCCAAAAATTTTTTGTAGTCAGCAAAATCACTTCCTGCAGCTGCAACAAGATGAGGCTTCTGCCCTAACAGCCCCAAAGTATATGAAATATTCCCTGCCGTTCCTCCACGCTCGCGGCGCATTTTCCGGGCATAAAAGCTGACGTTGAGCATGTGAATTTTGTCGGGCATTATGTAATCACGAAATCTTGAAGGCAAATTCATAATGTGATCAAAGGACAGGCTTCCGGTTACGACGACTTTTCGCATTAGGGTACGGGGAACTTTTTGCAAAGTGTTTTTACTTCTCCGGCGATAGTTTTCAAAAAATTGTCGCCAAAAATCTCTTTTTTAAATTTTTTTAATTGTATATCTCTCTCTTCTTTGACGCCTGGTATAGCCCTTTCTCCAATGTGGTTAATTACGCTATTAATCCAGTCGGACACCAAGTCCATCTCTTTTACCCCCATCCCCCTCGCAGTTATAGCGGGAGTTCCCAATCGAAGACCAGATGGGTAATAAGGAGAGCCTGTGTCATACGGAACGGTATTTCTATTTACAATAAGGCCAGCTACCTCAAGCGCCCAGGCTGCAAACCAACCGTTTATGTTTTTATTCCGCAAATCAACTAAAACCAGATGTTTGTCCGTCCCGCCACTGACGACATCAAATCCAAGCTTCTGAAGATCTTTCGCCAACCGCTGAGCATTCTTAATAGTTTGCAATGCATTAGCTCTGAATTCTTTTGTTTTAGTTTTCTCCAAAGCTACGGCAATCCCGGCAATTGTATGTAAGTGCGGCCCACCCTGAAGGCCGGGGAAAATGGCCGCGTCAAGGGCTTCACCAAATTCTTTCCGGACAAATGCCAGAGCTCCCCTGGGCCCCCGAAGAGTTTTATGGGTCGTCATTGTAACGGCATCGGCGTACGGAAAAGGGCTCATATTAACACCCGCTGCAACTAGCCCCGCCTCATGAGCGATGTCGGCAAGGTATTTGGCTCCGACCATCCTGGTAATTTCTCCCACTCTTTTATGATTAATTTCCCTTGGGTAAGCCGTGCCGCCGGAGATAAGTAAATTAGGTTTAAATTTTTTTGCTTGGCTTTCGATTTGGTCGTAATCAAATATTTTCGTCTCCGGGTTGACGTGATAAAAATCAATATCGAAAATTTTGGAAGTAAAAGTAATTTTATTTCCTTTGTACTCCCAACCGTGGGAAAGATGTCCTCCGTCCGGCAAATACATTGCCATTATGCGGTCCCCTGGTTTAAGAAAAGTGGCGTATATCGCGAGGTTTGCGGGGGTCCCTGAATAAGGCTGGACGTTTACGACCCAGTCACTTTCATCTAAACCAAACGCTTGCAGAGCTCTTTGTTCACACAGCAACTCAACATTATCGATAATTTCATTACCTTGGTAATAGCGTTTTTTGGGCTGGCCTTCGGCGTATTTGTGCATCAAGACCGAGCCAACGGCCTTACGAACTTCGGGGTAAGTATAGTTTTCAGACGGAATCATCATAAGTGTATTTTGCTGCCTTTCCTCTTCCTTTTTTATAAGTTTAAATATTCTGTCCATAAAGCAATTATAACTAAAAAAATGATTAAGCCTAATAATCAGATCAAAAAACTGGATTTTCTCAATATCAAAACTGAGTCCTCAAAAATTTGATCCACAGAGCCAGACGCGTCAATAGTCAACCATTTATTTGGCATTCCGGGTAGAAACCTCGGGGTTCTTGCCAGTTGACGATAATTCGCACGCACCCTCTGATGAAATTATATCTTCATTAAGTCAAACCTATCGACATTATCATTTCCTGCCTTCCTTTGGAAAGCAACTTCGGGAATAAGGTCGTAATACAAAACAGCATTGGGTCGCAATCCCCCCGTCGCGAGCCAACTCACTGCCCAGATAACTGGCTTGGATACCGCATAGGGATCTACTTCATATCCAAAAACTTTGCCAATCGGTCTGATTGGGTTGTTTTACCCACACCCGAATTTCCTTCAAGTACCAAAAATCTTCCTCCTTCGACTGTCATAGAACCCGTTTCAATATTTCCATTTTTCATCCTCTTCATTCTTTGTTCTACCGTTCTAGAACTCTGGAACATTACTTAACAATACTTTTGAGTTTGGCTTCGATTTTTTTCTCGCTTTCCCGGCGGGCAAGTGAATAGTCATTATAATCAATCATCATTCCCTGAAAAACTGATGGATCTTTTTCTTTTGCTAATGTCGCAATTTGCTGGCAAATTTTTCGGTAGTGCGGACGCCCTTGAGGAGAGGTACGAAGTTCACCTATCCAGTAAATCTCACGTGCTGTTAAGTGCATATACCAATGTGTGATGTAGGCAAAAGCTACAGAGTATTGAGCAACATACGGCGAAGCCCGCAGTAATTTCGGGTAAAGTTCTTGAATAACCTTCAGAGCCATTTCAACTTTTTCTTTGAATGGCGATTTTTTTAATTCATCCTCGATATCATAGCCCCAGAACGAGTTGAATCTTTGTCTATCTTGAGTTTGTTGGCGGTGCCTTTGCAAGTCTTTATAGTCTCCACTTCTTGCCCAAACTTCAAAAAGGTAGTGCGCATTTTCAAACGCGCGCGGAACTTTTCTAAATCTGACTTCAGACCTTTCGGAATTCATTTTATTGAACTTTCTCTCAAGAAGAATTTTGCCTAAAAATTCGACACGTTTTCTTTCTGTGAGTTTTTTAACTTTTTCCTTAATGTCTTTGAGGGATCTTGCGATTCCGGCGGAGAAAAGATACGAAGAAAGAATCTCGACATCAGCATTCGGCGTGGCTGAAACTAAACTAACCCATTTTTTAAATTGGCTCAGAGTTTTAACTTTTGCGAAAGCTTCATCGTATAATTCATCTTTTAAAGCTATAATGTTCTTTCTATATAGTTGAACCTGTCCGCCTCTTTCAGTTTTTGGCCGTCTCACGAAAGATGGAACAACTTTTTCTAGTTCAGTAAGTATCATTTGACCCCACCACCGGAGTTCACCTAGAGGGTGTCCCAGAAGCCGATTTATCAGGTCTTCAAATGCACGGCCATTACCAAATAGAGCAACATTTGTTTGAGTCGAGTAAGGTAACAAATCTCTTAAATCATCAAACCGTTTTGCGGATCTTGAAGCGATAAATGATCTTTCCGTTTCATCTTCACCCATAGGATAAAGAGACTTAATATATTCTAAATAGGGTTCCAGCAGTTCAACATAAGTTCCAAACAGAGTATCCATTGAACCTTTATATTCTGATTCAAGCTTTGTGCCCTTTATCTCTCCGGGGAGAACATATTGATATTCTCCATCTGCGCGCTTTTGCGCAAATGATACGTACCTAGTTGACTTTTCCAAAGGCGATAAACCAATTCTTTTGTCCTCAATCTCTTTAACCGCAACATTTGAAAGTCCTTCTACACAAAGATGCACTCCACCCATTTCGGCAATCGAGTCGTCTCCATATTCTGCCAGCCATCTGTCAAAAAAAGCTCTGCTTCGTTGGACATTTACCACTTCATCAATTCCCCTGCTTCTGTTTAGAAAATTAATATATTCCAAGAATCTGTCTCGAAGTTTCAAGTCCCGTCTAGTTGGGTTTTCGGTACTTACAATCGGACCAACATATTCGTCCAAAAACATTCGCCGCAGTGACCGTGTTGAGCGGCTGTAACGGGAAGAAAGAGCACCCATAACCTCTTCCGGTAAATTTTTTACAACAAAAACAGGTTTATCGATGTTTGTAAAAAAGGGACTTAACCACTTCAATTCTTTTCTGGTAAACTTCTCTGGAGTATATGGAACTGCAAATTTCGAAAGATCTTCCTCTGCAGGTAAATGATTTACATTATAGTTTCTTTTTAATTTAAACATTATTTTTTAAATTCTTTCCAAACTTTGCTTGCCGTCGGACCTTTTTGTCCCTGATATTTGCTACCCAATTTTTTGCTTCCATACAAATTTATTGGCGACGACGTCATTAAAATAAAGGCAACCTGACAGACTCTCATACCAGCATAAAGCTTTATTGGGATGCGAGAGATATTAGAAATTTCGAGAGTAATATTTCCCCGAAAACCCGGGTCAATATAGCCAGCGGTTGCATGTATCATCAAGCCCAATCTACCCAAAGAACTTTTACCTTCAACCTTAGCTGCAATATCGCTTGGTATCTTTACTTTTTCTATAGTTGACCCCAAAATAAATTCGCTCGGGTGAATAATGAACGATCCACTTCTGCCAATATCAACAATTTCTGCGACATTCAATCTTTTAGCAAGGTCAATTATTCCGACACGCCAATTGCTAAAAACACTTATTTGTCTGTCGAGATGAAAATCTACAGTTGAAGGTTGTATACAATTAATATCTAAAGGTTCTATTACAAGATCATCTTTCTCTAGCCTCTTAAGAATGTCCCTATCTGAAAGAATCATGAAACTCTTAAGAGTTTTACAGTAAATTTTATAAAATGCAACAGTTAGAAAGAAGTATAATCCTTCCAAAATTTCTCAATCATGATCTCTGTCCATGTTTCAACTTTAGGCCCCACACCTTTAGCCCAATTCTCTTGCCTTTCTTCAAGCTCTTGCTTTACCTTTCCAAAAGGAACCCACCATGCTTTTGCTATTTCACTGGCCCGAAAAACCAAACGATTTATTACCAATGGATTAACATCTAAAATAGCAGCAATACCTGTGTGCACCCACCCCACTTGAACGGGTAAGAGGGGGTCTTCTATTCTTTTATCATAAAATGCGCCGAGGAGAGTTAAATCTTTGATACCCTCCCTAGAAATCCCGATTTCTTCTTCTACTTCGCTGAAAAAACCTTTGTTTAAACCCACCACTGTTCCAATCTCTTCTTCTACGGCCGGAAGAAGATCTTTAAGAAAAATAAGTTCCTCTCTGCTTATTGTGATATCTTCCCGAGTCTTATGTCCTCCAAAACCGACCGAAAATCTCCCTTGCAATCTTGGGTCACCCACAAATTCCCCTTTTTGTTTGTTGGGGCTAGTTCTTTGATACCACAATAAATGATTCTGACAGGTGACCATTGAATACACTATAATTTGTTGCCTGGTTGGGTCATTTTCCAGACCTCCGTCACCGTATCTTCTTGCTACATTCCCCTGTTTAAATATAACTTTTAAAACCTCACCAATTTTATTAGTCACCAATACTTGATCGGAAAAAGAAGATGCGACAAAACCGGTTCTATCATCAAAAAGAGACTCAGTTTTTACGTATAAAGCAGTCTTTTCGATCATTGGTTCTTTTTCTTTTTTGTTTGCTATGACATTAGGGATAGGAAGAGTGAATACCCTCCGACCAGTCCTTGCTTCTGCAGCTCTTTCTGAGGTTAACTTTTTTTTCCTAACCATTAAAAACCCCCTTATAAAGGAGGGCAGATTCGAACTATTCTATGATAAAATTACTTATTTTTCAATAAGTAATTTACCAACTCGCGACAAATCTGTGTTTCGACTCATACGGAGCGGTGTACCTCCATTGACTACCAAAAGCATCATTAACCAGTTCTAATCCTTCCACTCGACCTAGATGGTCTTCAAGCCAGGTTTCGATATAGCCCACATTTCCATGTGAACCGTGTGGACCATCACTGCGAATTAAATGCCGGATAAACTGGGGTCGATTAAACTCCTGTTTGTAAATAACGTCGTTCCCGTCAACTAACCGCATCAACTCTCGAGGAGTAAACGGCTTAGCGTAAATTACATCACTGTCCCCAGCTACTTTCCAACCTTTTTTGTCAATCCGTGGCGCATTTAGAAATTCCGCTAAGTAGATTACTCCTATTCTTGTCCTTCCTGCTTCAGGAAATTCAGCTATTTGCGGCGGACCTAACAAATTTACATTTCTCCAACCACCCGGTAAACCGGTTTCCTCTGCCAATTCTCTCCTTACAGCTTCTTCAAGTTTTTCGTTGGGACCCAGATGACCGGAAGGTAACGACCAACCTTCGCCAACGCCTCGTTTGACTAAAAGCAGCCTGTTACTTCCTCTGGGACTTAGTAGTATTGCTACAGAAACATCAAGATTTAGTTTTTCAGAGTTCGTTAATCTATCTGGACTCATTGTTCCGATAGTACCACGAGTAAAAATATTTAGAAAGTTATTTTTGAGGTTTAGTCCAGCTGGCCCATTTACAATCGGGGTAACGGGAACAGCCAAAAAACTTGCGGCCGCGTTTTGTCCTTTTAATTATCACATCCCCGTCTTTACACTCGGGGCATTTCATCCCAGCTTTGTCAATTAATTTTTCAGTATGGCGGCACTCCGGAAAACGCGAGCAGGAAATAAATTTGCCAAATCTGCCAGTTCTAATTACTAACTCGCCCTCTTTGCACTCGGGGCATTTACGGCCCAATTTTTCCGTTTCTATCTTGACCCTTTTTGACTTTTCTTCAACATACCCAAGTTTTTTTACAAATGGCCCCCAAAAGTCTTTAATCATCCCATGCCACTCTGTATCTCCTTTGGCGATCGAGTCCAAGCCATCTTCCATTTTGGCAGTGAAACTATACTCAAGTTCCTCCGGAAAGTTTTTAACTAAAAAGTCGTTGACCGCTACTCCTACGGTCGTCGGCTTGAAAGCACCTTCGTCTTTTTCGACATAACTTCTAACCTGAATGGTCGAAATCGTCGGCGCATATGTACTGGGCCTGCCTATGCCCAATTTTTCCAAGGTCTTTATTAATGACGCTTCGTTGTACCTGGGGGGTGGAGTTGTGAATTTTTGGTTAGGCATTACTTTAACTAAGTCAAGCGGTTCGCCGTCAATTACATCAGGAAGTGCCGCTTCAGTCTCATTGGGGTTCTGCCCACCAAAAACCCGACGCCAGCCATCAAATTGCATGATAGTACCTGTGGCCCGAAGCAAATAACTATCCGCAGACACATCTACGGTTGTTTGGTTATACACTGCCTGACTCATTTGGCAGGCAATAAACCGTTTCCAAATGAGCGAATAAAGCCTTGTCGAGTCTTTTTCAAATCTTGCCGTGTGTGCTTCAGTGACGTTTACATTTGTAGGCCGTATCGCTTCATGGGCTTCCTGGACTAACTTTGACTGGCGCTTAAAACCTCTGGCTTCGCTCGGTAAATAGTTGGCGCCATATTTTTGCTGAATATATTTTCGTGCGACAGCAACCGCGGATGCAGCCATATTTACCGAGTCCGTCCTGTGATATGTAATTTTACCCTCTTCATACAAACTCTGGGCAACACTCATTGTCTTTTTGGAAGACCAGCCCAAAAGCCTTGCCGCCGCTTGCGTCAAAGTCGAAGTGGTAAACGGCGGATAAGGATTTTTTTTGACTTCCTTCTTAGTCACATTCTTTGCCGAATAGTTTGCTTTAGTTAAATCTCCGACAACTCCGTCCGCAGATTTTTTAGTATTAATTTCTTTTTTAATTAGTCGCACAATAAATTTTTGTTTATCTTTTTTTGCAACTTCGACGTCTATTTCCCAATATTCCTTGGGTTTAAAAGCTTCAATCTCACGCTCTCGTTCGACAACTAAGCGCACTGCAACTGATTGGACTCGGCCTGCAGACAATCCCCGCCTGACTTTTTTCCAAAGTAAAGGCGAAAGCTTATAACCGACCAGCCTATCAAGGACCCGTCTTGCGGTTTGCGCAGAAACCAAATTTATGTCGATGCCTCGTGGGTTTTTCAACGCCTCCTCAATTGCCTCTTTGGTAATTTCGTGGAAAACGATTCTTTGTGTTTTGCCATCACCGATTACTTCCTTCACATGCGCCGAAATCGCCTCACCTTCCCTGTCCGGATCCGTCGCCAAATAAACAGTCTTTGCTTTTTTGGCCATTTTTTGGAGTAGCCTTATCACTTTTTCCTTATCAGGAACATCGACGTATTGCGGATCGAAATTGTTTTCTACATCAATACTCAACTTGCTCTTTGGAAGATCTTTGATATGGCCCATTGTAGCTTCCACAGCAAAATCCTTCCCCAAAAAGCGGGCAAGTGTACGGGCCTTTGTCGGGCTTTCAACTATTATTAAGTTCATGAGTTTAAAGTTAGTCGGTTAACCGTTCACAAGTCAAGTAGTATAACACCGAATGTAGTAAAATAATGCCATGAGCGAACAACCCATAAATGCTTTGCAAGTTTTGGCGACGGAATGGCAAGGCAGTAAACAAATAAACATAGCCAGCCGCTGCTTTAATGAAGATTCAAAACTCACATTCGATAGGGAAACCGGAAAAATCGAAGTGGAGACAACATTACGGGAGGGGTTTGTGGAAGGCGGACAAAGAGTGCGCATGGTACTGTCTACACCAACCGTCGTTCCAATAGTCCCCGATTCTGAAACAATAGGATACTTATAAACCCAAATCCCAATCGGAACAGTGATAACTTGAGACGTTATCACTGGGTTATCCATTCTGCAACCATAGATCTTCAAGCGAGACTTATTCAAAAATTTGCCCACATGATTCCTTTAATATTTAACACATGGGGATCAATTTGTGAAAATGAGGTAACTGCAAATAAATCTGCAATAAAGTTGATTGCTGAAGAAAGAGAAAACGGCAACGATATGTTTCCAAAAGATACCGATTTCCACAGAGTAAGAAAGTTTCTGGCTACGAACACATTAACTTATCTGGGTGTGCTAAGAGGTGCATTCGCAAAGAGACTTAGTAAGGATAAACTTCGCGAACTTGCTTTTCCTGAAATAGTGTGAATATTTTTTAACTGATATCTGAAATATCTAAGTCTTTCATAGGAAAATGTCTTTTATTGTAGGTAACCAGAATACACTTCTCACAGACCGCCGTGGCGGCAATTAACATGTCGGCAATTTCCAAATTATATTTCTGCTTGTATTTGCCGGCCATCTCAGCAACATTTTCATCAACCGGTTGTGGTTTAAAAATTTCTTTTAGTTTGGCGATCACACTTCCAACATCCTTCCTCAAACCTGTTCTAACTTCAGTAATCGTGACTACAGAAATAAAAAGATCCCCTTGGAAAGCTAGCTGCTTTATCAATTTTACCTCCTTATCCCTGCCACGCAGAAACCAAATAACTACATCGGAATCAACCAAAAACTTTTTCATTCTTTTGCCAGTCTTTTATCGAAAGAAGACCACAGTTTTTTCCTCCACAAAGATAATTCTTTGTCGTTTTTAAATGGAATACCACCGGCTTTTTTCCAAATTCCAGCCAATTCTTCGATAGCCTTCTCCCTTTTAATTTTAGTCAGTTTCTCTTCAAGTGCTTCAGAAACAATTTTGCTCCTCATTCTTTCAGGAACAACACGCCTAAGTTCTGATATCAAATCAGAAGGAGCGGTAATATTTAATCTGGTAAACAACACTGTCATTGCACACTAATACTACACACTATTAGTAAGTACGTCAAGTATGTCTTCAGGTTTTGTGGCGATCCTTGCCCCTTGGTCGATTAGGAAATTTGGTGTTCCGGACAACGGCGAATTAATAGGCCCCGGGACCGCAAACACTTCCCGCCCAAGGTTTGCCGCGTGATTTGCGATAGAAAATGTCCCGCTTCTTCTGGCACCTTCTACGACCACGACAGCTTTAGAGAGTGCCGCAATTAGCTTGTTACGCATCAAAAAATTCTGCGGCAGCGGCTTAACTCCGGGTGCAAATTGGGAAACTACAGCCCCGCAGGCAACTATCTTTTGAAAAAGTTTCACATTTTCCGGCGGATAAACGACGTCGATCCCGCTTCCCAAGACTGCAATTGTTCTACCATGAACAGCTAGGGCTGCAACGTGCGCCATTGTATCCACCCCCCGGGCCATCCCGGAAACAATGGTCACCCCACGTGAAGCCAGAAAACCTGCAAATCTCGTTGTCACCTGCCTGCCATAAGTCGTCATCGATCTTGATCCTACTATCGCAACCGCATTAGAATCAATTTCCTTAAAGCTGCCAGAAATATAAATCCTGGGAGCAAACTTCTCCAATATTAATAAATTTTTGGGGTAGCCACTACTCCAAGGATAGATTAATTTGATACTTTCACTCATTTGCGACCGAAATAAAACTCAAGTAATTCCTTGGCAACAGGCGCAGCGACAGATGAGCCTTCTCCTCCGTTTTCGACCAGCACAGTTACAATAATTTCAGGGTCGTCTGCAGGCGCGAACACCGTAAACCAAGCGTGGGGCATGCCCAATAGCGAAGTTTCCGCAGTGCCCGTCTTACAGGCTACCTGCGGTTTATAGTCAAAAAACGGATAAGCCGTGCCGCCGGGTTGACAAGCTTGAATCAAGCCTTGCTTAACCAGATCAATATTCTTCCGGTCTATTCCCATGTCCGTACAATTTTCACCCCGCGAGTCCTGAACCAAATAAGGTGCACAAAGTCTTCCCCCGGTGGCGATTACCGAAGTAACTTGGTTCACAGCCAGCGGTGTGACCGCCAAGTCGCCTTGACCAATACTCATGTGGTAAGTGTTTCCCAAAAACCATCGCTCTCCTTTGACCTCAAGTTTCCATTTTGGGTCCGGAACCAATCCCTGCACCTCACCTTCCAAATCGATTCCTGACTTTGATCCTAAACCAAACTTTCTGGCCCACTCGGCAAGTTTATCGACCCCCACCGCCTCGCCGATCTTGTAAAAAAATGTATCGGTAGAACGGGCAATAGCACGAGTCAAGCCGATTTTACCCTCCACCGCACCATACTGTGTGAAGTACCAGTTGGTATATTCAAAATTATTGACAACGATTGCGCCTGTGTCTTCATAAATATAATCTTTGTCGATTTTGCCTTCCTCAAGTGCCGCAATCGAAGTAACTATTTTGAAAGTGGAGCCGGGGTGGTAAAGCCCGCCTACAACTCTATTAAACAAGGGAAAGCTTTGGTCACGTAGTATCCCCTCAAGTCTGGTTTCGTTTTCTTTTTTGGGATCTGCAAAAAGATTCGGGTCATACGACGGGCTTGAGTAAAGGGCAAGGACTTGACCGTGGATGTCGGTAGCTATAATTGAACCAATAGAGTCGGTGAGTAGCCCTGCGGCTTTTTTTTGTAAGCCGTAATCGATAGTTGTTGTGATGTCAGCCCCTCGCCTGGCAGGCTTCCTCCCAAGTAATCGGACTTTATTACCAAACGTGTCAACTTCGATCAACTCCTCGCCATCCGTCCCGCGCAGTCTGCAATTGGAGGTTTGCTCCAGCCCGCTTCTTCCTGTCCAGCCCGCCGACACAAGCGGTCCTTTGTCCGAGCAGCCCGGCTCGACTTTGCCAAGTTCATCGCTAGTGACCTCCCCGACATAGCCCGTCACGTGAGCCGCGCCGCCTCCTAACGGATAAAACCGTTTGGATTCAACAATAGCTTCGGGAAAATCGGTTCCGACCTCAACTTTTTGATAACCGCCGTCGCCGGTCAATACCAATTTTTTGTAAACATCTTTATTACCCACCAGCACTTCCCCACCACGAGCCATTATGCGCCCACGGGGGGCACCAATCGTTATCTTACGGACTCTGTTCCCGTCGGACAGACCACGGTAATAGTCACCCTTGATCACTTGGAGTTCAAAAAGGCGGGCCACTAAAACAAACGTCCCGAGAAGCAGAATTCCGCGCAAAAACCAAGAAAGCCAACTTTGTTCCTCCTTGAGGCTCAAACTTTTCATCTTAACCGGTCAGTTTTATTTTATTTAAGAGACTGTCGTTCTCCAAAAGTATTCCACACCCACGCACCACACAAGTCAGAGGATCCTCGGCGATAACTACAGGCATATGAGTAGCTTCCGAAATTGCCTTATCTATTCCCGCCAGGAGAGCACCACCGCCGGCTAAGACTATCCCCCGGTCAGTAATATCCCCAATGAGCTCCGGCGGTACCTCCTCAATTGTCTCAATAATACACTTTGAAATCTCCCTTAAAATCGGTGAGAGAGCCTCACGGATCTCAACACTGGTAAGTTTCACTGTCTTGGGCAAACCTGTTTCCAGATCTCGACCGCGAACTATATGAAACTTTTCTTTGGGCAATGGGTATGCCGAGCCAATGGAGATCTTTACTTGCTCTGCGGTAGGTTCACCCACGAGAAGCGAATACTTAAGGCGGACATAACTGACAATCGCCTCGTTCATCTCGTCGCCGGCGATCCGGACAGACCTGCCCAAGACAACTCCACCAAGGGAAATCACCGCAATTTCACTAGTCCCGCCCCCGATATCGACTATAAAGACTCCTTCCGGATCCTCAACAGGAAGGAGCGCCCCGATTGCTGCAGCCATTGGCTCCTCGACCAGATCGGCGCGTCTCGCACCGGCATTGACAGCCGCGTCGGCGACTGCCCGGCGCTCGACTTCGGTGACTCCCGACGGTATGCCAATAATCAGCCGGGGTCTGGGAATTTTGGGGATAACGGTTCCAGACTCATGAACTTTTTTAATGTAGTAGTCAAGCATGGCGACAGTCGCGTCAAAGTCGGCAATCACTCCGTCTTTGAGGGGGCGGACCGACTCTATTGTTTTGGGTGTCCTGCCTTCCATCTTTTTGGCAGCAGAGCCTATCGCAAGCAGTTCTTTGGTTTTTTTCTTTCTTGCCACACTCGAAGGCTCACGAATCACAATACCTTTGCCTCTTACATAAACCAGGGTGTTTGCAGTCCCCAGGTCAATCCCGACCTCGTGGGATAAGTTGCCGAAAAATCTATTTAATGAAAACGAAGAAAGCCTATTCCAAAACTTTTTGGGGTCGGTTTTTTTTATTTTCCCCAAAAATCTGTCTATTGCCATTTTGCCACAGTATAACTGCAAGAAAAATGATTGCAAAGGGTAAGTCTGCTTCCGAATGTTATACTTACACCATGATCTTAAAAATCGTAGGCATTAAAGACCCCGTCTTGCGCAAAAAAGCTAAAAGAGTGGGTAAGGTCGACAAAAAAATAAAGTCCTTGATTTATGACATGCAAGAAACTTTGAAAGCCCAAAAAGACCCCGAGGGTATCGGCCTGGCAGCTCCCCAAGTCGGCAAATCGCTGGCTCTCTTCATTGTCAACTTTGAAGGCCTTAAAAGAGTCATCATCAATCCCGAGGTAATTAAAAGTAAGAAAGTAGACAAGACCAAAAAAGCAAAAATGACCAAGCTCTTGGAAGGGTGCCTGTCGCTGCCCAATTATTACAGCCCGGTTAAGCGCGGCAAATACATTATAATTAAATACTTGGATATCGCCGGCAAAACCGTTACCGAAGAATTTAACGACTTCCCCGCCCAAGTGATCCAGCACGAAATCGACCATCTCGATGGTGTATTGTTTGTGGATCACGTACTTAAACAAAACTCTCCGTTATATAAATTCGACGGCGATGAGTGGGAGGAAGTGGAGCTATGAAAGTAGTCTTTTTTGGCACGCCTGACTTTGTTGTCCCAATCGTCGACGCGCTGCATAAAACTTACCGTGTTCCCCGCGCTAAAGAAAGCGGGGTTGTAGCGGTCGTCACCCAGCCTCCAAGTCCAGCCGGACGCGACAAAAGAATAGACCATTCGCCCGTTGATCAATGGGCTTGGGATAAAAAAATTAAAGTAATTACGGGTTTTAATAACAGCCTACCGGATGCAGACTTGGGAATTGTGGCTGCTTACGGCAAAATAATTCCGGAAAAAATTATCAAACACTTCCCAAAAGGGATTCTTAACCTTCACCCGTCGCTTCTACCTGTTTTCCGCGGAGCCTCCCCCATCCAGGCTGCGATAGTAACAGACACAAACCGGACCGGCCTAACGGTAATCAAAATGGACAAATTGATGGATCATGGCCCGATTATTTCTTTGTTTAAAGAAGATGTTTTGCCCGAAGACACAACCGAAACACTTCGCCGTAAGCTTTTTGAAAGGTCCATTCAATTTCTACTTGACCTAATTCCCAATTACCTAAGCAAAAAAATAATACCAAAAGAGCAAGATCACGCAAAAGCGACCTATACAAAGATCATAACCCGCGAGGATGGGTTTATTGACCCCACAAATTTACAAAAGGTTATTGACAACAAAACACCTCGAAAAAAGTGGGTTATATCGTTTGTTAGCAATTTCACTACCCAATATTCGCCAGTCACTATTCACCAGTTTATCCGAGCCATGACCCCTTGGCCCGGAACGTGGACTCTCCTTCGCCTTACGGCGGGCGGGCAAGCACCAAAACGATTAAAAATTATAAGGGCCCACCTCTCACAACCCACCAAGCACAACCCACAACTTATTCTCGACGAAGTCCAACTCGAAGGCAAAAACCCGGTAAGTTGGGAGGAATTCAAACGAGGTTATCCTAACACTGCGCTCACTCGGGACGGCGTATAGATCTTTTTGTCTTTTTTAAACCGCTTTATACACTTTGTGCAAAGTTTCATTTTGACCACGCCGCCGGAAACGACAACATTTGCAAGTTGTAAATTAGGCTTAAAAAGCCTTTTAGTCGCTTGAGTACGTTTTTTCCAGCGCTTGCCGGCGACACCCCGGCGGTGCTTTTGGCTTTGGCCAAAAACTACTCCCTTTCCACAGTTAGCACAAATCATCGCCATACTCGTAATTGCCTTTCCGACGGTGTTTATTATAATAGATAAGCTGATTATTAACAATGTTGGATTTTCTGTTTACCTCGCCAATCATTTTTTTCACTTGGATAGCGGCACTACTTTTCGCCATCACTATCCACGAGTTCTCGCATGCCTGGACAGCCGATAGGCTCGGGGACCCGACGCCGCGGCTGCAAGGGAGGATTACGCTTAACCCGATTGCCCACCTGGACCCATTAGGGACATTCATGCTTATTTTCTTTCGATTTGGTTGGGGCAAACCAGTCCAATTCGACCCCTTTAACCTCAAAAACCCGAGGCGAGACGCTGCAGTTATTTCCCTGGCCGGGCCGGCGGCAAATTTAGTTGCCGCAACGGCTCTCTCTTTGATATTGCGAACAATGGGGGCAGCTCTGCCGTTGATTGTCACCGAAACCTTTATTCCGACATTTATTATTCTTAACGTTTTGCTTGCAATCTTTAATCTAATTCCGATTCATCCCCTGGACGGCGGCAAAATATTAGTCGGGCTACTCCCGGCAAAAGATGCACATGAGTTAGATGGTTTCTTGCACAAATATGGCATATTTATTTTGTTTCTGTTAATTTTTCCCTTTGCAGGTACGTCGCCGATATCATCATTTCTTTCTCCTGTCATGAGTTTTTTCCTAAAGATTTTGCTTCCTGCGAGCGCAACTTTGGTCTAGAAGTCGTTGACTTGATCTGCTAAAATAAAACTGACCCTGTGGGAAGTGTTAGATAAACTTTCCTGACCAATTACAATATCGGGAGGGCTGGGTCCCACGAAGCCTTGTGCGACGTTGGGCAGCTCACCCACCTGGTTACTACAGGAAAATTTACCCTGGCACGGAACATCAGGGTCATTCCCTTAGGAAGCAGTGGAGTTTTTGGTGCTGGGACCAGGATTCGAACCTAGGTAGGCCTTTCGGCCGCGAGATTTACAGTCTCGTGCGATTGTCCACTCCGCCATCCCAGCCTGGAGCCTTCCCAGAGAATCGAACTCTGATCGACGGTTTACAAAACCGCTGCTCTGCCACTGAGCTAGGAAGGCCTAAAGTTAATGGTATTATATTACATTGATGCAGCTTTCCCAACTTGACTACTTTTTACCAAAAGAGCTTATTGCTCAAAAGCCTGTATCGCCCCGTGACAGGTCAAAACTTCTTGTTTTAAACAGAAACACTGGGGAAATTCAGCAAAAATGTTTTTTTGAAATTGAGGACTACCTGTCTCCCAACGACGTGCTTGTGATGAACAATACCAAAGTCTTTCCGGCCCGGATTTTCGCCAAAAATTCAAAAGGGAAGCAAATCGAATTACTCCTGGTAAAGGAAATTAAAAATGGCACTTGGGAAGCAATGAGGCGAGGTAAAGTTAAAGTAGACGAACTGTTAAAATTTGCAGGCGTTAAATTTAAAATTCTTGAAAATAGAGGTGAAAATGTACTAGTTGGGTTTCCAATCACAACAGAAGAGCTTTTTGCAAAACTTTACAGATATGGCATCACTCCCCTTCCGCCTTATATTAAGCCTACCAAAAATGAGCACGAGATAAGGAAGCTTTACCAAACGGTCTATGCCAAGCAGGTCGGGTCAGTCGCGGCACCCACCGCAGGATTTCATTTTACCGAAAAACTAATCCGCACATTAAAGCAAAAAGGTATTCAAATAGAATACGTCACTTTGCAAGTGGGACTCGGAACTTTTTTACCCATCAAAGCTACCGATCTTGGTAAACACACAATGCATAGCGAAAGCTTTGAGGTACACCACAACACTCTCAAAAGACTTAACCAAGCCAAAGCCCAAGGCAAGAGAATTATCGCCACAGGCACAACTACAACCCGCGTTTTGGAAACTCTTGCAGATGACAGTCACAAATTGAAAATCGAAAATTTTTCAGGCTCAACAAATTTGTTCATCTATCCGCCTTACAAGTTCAAATTTGTCGATGCCTTAATCACCAACTTTCACCTACCCAAATCAACTCTACTCGCATTGGTTAGCGCATTTGTAAGTAATCCAAATTCCACAGACAAATTCAGAAATTTGGCAGAATCAACCGTCGGCAAAGCTTACATCGAAGCGATTAACCGAAATTACCGATTCTATTCTTTCGGTGATGCAATGTTTATTTATTAAAATGCTTTTTAACTTCACCAACCATGTGCCTGGCATCGTCCTCCAAGGCCTTGCCAAATGCAAGCCCCAAAGCGATTGCCACTGCAAAGCTCAAGCCATTTAGCAGTGCGTTTACCAAAGATTGGGCTATACCAAGGTAGTCCAAAACTATTAACACCAATAAGAATTTCCCTAAAACCAACACCACTTGAGTCACTGTGTCCAGCGCCTTGTCGGCCAGCTTCATACCCTTAAACTCGATTCTCTTCAGCAGTGTCACTGCAGTATTGATTAGCGATTTACCGACTACCCAAATTACTATTGCCACAAGTACCTTCGGCAAAAATAACATCAGCTGATACCAGAATTGTTGAAAAGATGTTACAAATACATCTCCATATGGAACCATTTTTATCACCCCCTCCGCCAAGGCTTCGCGGGGCACGCCCCCTTTGCTCTTAGCTATTTAAACCATAGCACTAAATTTCACTTCCTGTCCAGTGTTTTTTGATGATATAATTAGCTTCATGCCTGGGTAGCTCAGTCGGTAGAGCGCATTCTTGGTAAGAATGAGGTCTCGGGTTCGATTCCCGATCCAGGCTCAAACGCTAGGTAAGGTTTGTAGGAGTTTTTTTATCTTTTCCCTTGTCGAGTCATAAGAGAAATGCTTTTCCCCAATTTTAAAATTTTTTTCTACCAAGCGATCGTATTCTTGCCCGTCAGCAATCAAACTGTTAACTTTTGCGACAGCTTTTCCAAAATTCGCTCCATTTAATTCTATAGTCTCGAAGCCAAGCGGAGCAATATCTGATTTATAAACCGGGTATGGCGTTAAAATAATCGGCTTTTTGAAATACATTGTCTCTACAAACTGGTTGCCAAAACCTTCGACCTCAGTCGGGTAAGTGACAAAGTCCGCATTTACGTAACAGTCCCAAAGAGTATAAATTCTTTTGCCACTTATTATCTTTCTTTGGGAATTAACCCTATCGCCTATAAATTTGCACCTGATCCCAGTTTCTTGTGCCAACTTTTTCAATTTTTTTTCGTAGCCCGGCTGTTCATCTCCTTCTCTTTGGGATATCACTAAAACTGCGTTGGGGTCATTTAAGGCCTTAATGAATTCAATTGACAACTCAATTCTTTTTCTTGGTACAATGCGTGTCGGCTGTAAGAAGACTTTGTCTTCTGCCCCTATCTCAAAATCGGGCCGAAAATGCTTTGAATAAGAATCGGCAACGGCTTTGTTTGAAGCAAAATCAAAAGTATCACTAATAATATCTGCATCTAACCCATATCTTTTTTTAAGCTCGGCTTTCGCAATCGAATTAATAACAGTGTGTTTAACTGTAGGAAGTTTTGGAGGAAACCAATTTTCGAAAAACTTAAAAAGTGATGACTCCAAATACTTTTGCCTTTCCCACCAAAAATCATGATGACGGGCAATTGTGGGAATTGAATACTCTCCAACTATGCGGCTAAGCGCAACAGTCAAAGGAAAATGCATCGGCAAAGAAAATATATTAGCAACAATAAGAAGGTCAACTTTTCCGTTGTGACGCAAGACCTCCCTGAGTTTTCCCTCAATTTTACCAGCCAAAGTAAAAATCCCGCGTTCAACGTCTTCATATTTTTCATCTCCGTATACAACTCTTTCATGAATTTGGTAGACATAGGGCCATTTAAAGTGAAGCTCTGGAAGCAGTACCCCGCTACGGTCAAGCTCTCCGGCCAAAAAAGTTACTTTATGTCCCATTCTCTCTAAAATTTCCTTCCAGTGAACTGCTTCTAGGGACACTCCGTCAAGGCCTGCAATTCGGAAAGAAAGAAAAACTATATTCATATCGAAACTAATATGTTTTATAGTAGAATAGTTTGTGTGAAAAGGCAAAAGGAAATCGAAAAAAATCTTGTCCTTCTTTACGGCAAAACTGCAGCCCGCGAAACCCTTTTTAAGATCAAGAAACTATCTGTCAACTACAAGACCAGGAATAATGCTCATTCTAGAAAAGTTTATGCTTCCTCTTGTTTAATTACCTACGCTAATAGTATTCAAGGGAATAATGAAACTCCCCTGAAATCATTGGCCGGCTTTATTGACAACTTTAAACTTGATAGCATTTTTGAATTAGTTCACATACTTCCCTTTTATCCGTGGGATACTGACCGAGGTTTTTCTGTTTGTGATTTTTACAAAGTTGACCAGAATAACGGAAATTGGCAGGATATTAAAAAACTCTCCACTTTTCTCCCCTTGATGTTTGACTTTGTAGTAAACCATGCATCAATTGATAATCCACTTATTCAAAAAGCGCTTATTGAGAGGCACCTTTCCAAAAACGACTCTCGCTATAAAAAATACGCGCCGTATAAAGACTTCGTGATTGCATTCTTTCAAAATGATAGACCAGACAACAAAGTACTTTCGAAGCTAATACGCCCCAGGCCGACACCCGTTCTTACTCATTATTTTGTACAAGAAACTAAAGGCAATCTCAGAGCTAATCTCGGTGAATTCCAGGACAAAACCGGTTTAAAAATCTTGGGAAGTGGTTGGGTGTGGACAACATTCTCCAGACCAAAAAACCCTGATGGTACGGAAAGCACGCGTCAAGTGGATCTGAATTTTACAAATCCTGATGTTTTAGTTGAAGCTATGAAAATTATCCTTTTTTACTATCAAAAAGGAGCGTTGTGGGTTAGACTCGACGCCATAGGCTACATATGGAAAAAACTTAGCTCCAGTTCGTTACACGAAAAAGAGACGCATACAATTATTTCTGTCCTTTCAGAATTTCTTCGAGTGACAGTGCCGACTTTAGTAACTGTTTCAGAAGTCAACGAACCACAAGAAAAGGCAATCGAATACCTGGGGAAAAAAGGCTCTAAAGAAGCCGACCTTTTTTATCAATTCGCGCATTTTCCCCTGGCCGTCTACGCGATGCTCACTTCAGACCCCAAACCCTACAAAAAATGGATCGGAACATTGCCTGAAACAAAAGGCCGACAGTTTATTACAGCTTTGGGGAGTCATGACGGAATGGGCTTAAAACCCGTCCGTGGATTTCTAAACGAAAATCAAATCGACAAACTGATCAAAATTTTAATTAAAAAACACAACGCTCTTCCAAACTACTCCAGCCTGCCCGGAGGAGAAAAAATAGTCTACGAGATCTGTTCTACCCCTTGGAATCTTGTTAACCCGCCTGGAAAATATTCGGGCAATGCAATTGCTCTAAACCGCTACCTTTCTGTTGTCGCCATAGGATTACTTCAAAAAGGAACTCCGGCGATTTACATTAACGGTCTACTTGGAGCAACAAATTATCTGCCCCAGAAAGGCCTTGACGAGAACCGAACAATAAACCGTGAAATTTTTTTAAAAACAAAACTTTTCCACGAGTTAAAAAACCCCAAGTCTCATAAAGGCAGAGTGTTCCAAAATGTTAGCAAATTACTTAAACTAAGAAAAAAATTGCCTTGGTTTGGTCCCGGCCTTCCTAAACCTGAAGTTGTAACAAGTAATGATAAATTACTGCTCATTCTTTTGAGGAACAAAGACGGAGATGATAACCTTTTGTCTGTAACAAACTTTTCCCACCGACCTACGCGGTTGGGGATCAATCCTAATCTTATTTCAAACAATGTTGATGTTCTGAAAAATGCAATCAATGGTCAAGACTACAGAGTTAAGAACAATAAAACCTCAATATATTTACTCCCGTTTCAGACCATCTGGCTAGTGGCTATTCACTATGGTAGAATACCCGTATGGCTAAAAAGGGAGCAAGGGAAATTGTCGGACTAGTTTGCAAAACATGCAAATCTCAAAACTACGTAACCACGCGTAATAAGGTTAATATGGATGCCAAAGGCAAAGGTAAGCTGCAAATAAAGAAGTGGTGCAGACAGTGTAGAAAAGTGCAATTGCACAAAGAGACAACTAAACTAAAGTAAGATATTAAGTGCTCCGATATTAAGATATAAAGCAATATTGTAAGATTAGTCTGTGGAAAATCTTTTATCCAAAGATAATTTAATAATTTTCACAACAGCTCCAACCGGTCTGGGGCATATCCGTGTAATGGATGCTCTACTCGACGGACTGCCAGAAGGTGTGGATGTTAAAGAAGTGGGTGTGCAAAACATCAGCGCAGCTAAAATTCACAGGCTCGGAAGCGTATTCCCCTTCCTGCAAAAGATCACAGAGTTTTATCAAACAAATCCTATGGCGGAAAAAATTGCGGCCGGCGTTTACAAAGCCTACCACCACTCCAAAACCAAAGAGATTACCGCAAGACTCAAAGAGTTAAAAGTAAAATTCCCAAATAAAAAAAATTGGCTTATTGTATCGACCCACCACGCGTTTGCGCACGAGATTGAATATATCAAAGGTAAACTTGAAAGAAATCTTGGTATTAAAATTTTATTATTCGTTATAATGACCGATGATTCACCCCAACGGGTATGGGTAATAAACAATGCCGATATTATTTTTTCACCCAGCGAAAGAACTTCCTTAAAAATCCACTCTATGCTTAAAAGCAATTCTGCTGCCAAAATCATAACAATCTCTTTCCCTGTTTCTCCTCGGTTAACCAAAAGACTCACGGACGAAGAGTTCAACCAAATTTCAGGGCAATTTGATAACGCCCAAAAACAACCGTTGCATATTGAAATTCCAATAAGTGGCGCCGCAGTCCAGTTGGATTTTTTCAAAAAATTAATCGATTCACTAAAACAGGAAAAAATAAAGTTTACTATTGTAGGTCAGGACTCTATTTACACCAAAATGTTTTTCACTCATCTTGGCAAAAATCAAAATGTTGGGCTTCTTATTGGCCGGGGGGCCAAACAAACCGTGAATTACTACGAATCTCTTTTTTACCAAAGCCCGCGCCCGGGGGTGGAAATCACAAAACCATCCGAACAATGCTTTAAGTCAATTTTAAAACCGAACGAGCAGGGAGGTGTAGTCCTTCTACTTACAAACCCCGTTGGCCGCCAGGAACAAGATAATTTAAATTTTCTTGTTCGTCACGACCTTATCCCGGACACAAAACACCAAGAAAAGCTTTTTTCTATATTGCTAACTTCCGCCAAAGGCGGACCAGCCTTCGGCTGGAACATGCAAGAATTATCGTATTGGACTTACCGCGCAAGCCACTGGAGAGGTGTACGATTGCCGAGTAACTCAAAAGACGCTGCCGAGTTTATCATCAATTTAAAACAAAGCGGGATACTCCTGGCCATGCTATCATATGTTTCGCACAAGAAAAAGGAACTTACGTCAGGAGGCGTCGCACAAATTTGGGAGGAAATAGATAAGTTTCTGGGGTATAATAAGCGTGCTTAGGGGCGTCGTTCAGTGGTAGGACCCGGGTCTCCAAAACCCGTGACGAGAGTTCGATTCTCCCCGCCCCTGCCCAGAAGGACATTGGGATAAAAAGTGGCTGTTCTTCCCAAATACAAGGCAATTTTAGAGGTTCGAACCAGCTTGAAAAAGGATACATACATCATCAACTTCTTACACTTAACAAGATGGTCGTTCTATTTTAGACAGTAAAACAGAACGATATCCAAACATCGTTTCGTTTATGAAAAACATGGGATCAGGTAAATACTTAACACTACTTACTGTGCATTTAGAATATAAAGCATTTATACCCAATCTCCTCTCTTTTGATATAATCCTCTCATGGATTCTTCCGGGTTTATAAAAATAGATAATAAAGAGTTATTTTCAATTTTCACTGATGCTGGAAGCAAAAAACTTGTTATATTTTGTCACGGCTTCAGAGGCGACTCCACCGGACCCAATAGATATTTTGTTCGCTTGACTAGAAAACTTAAGGAGAAAGGAATTTCCTCTTTAAGATTTGACCAGTATGCCAATGGTAATTCTGAAGGAGACTTTGAAAATGCCTCATTTAATAATTGGGTAGACACAACTCTTTTTCTTGTAAATAAATATCTAAATCTTGGGTATGAAGTATCACTTTTGGGTCAAAGCATGGGGGGATCCTGTGCAATAGTTACTGGATCAAAGTTAGGAAACAAACTTTCATCAATTGTAGCTTGGACGCCTGGAGTTATAATCGATAAACCCAATACTCAAGGAAAGTATATGTACGAAAGTGGACAAAGGGTTAAATGGAAGTTTTGGGAAGAAGCCTACAATGCAAAAATTTCAGAGTGTTTTACAAAACTAAAAGTTAATACATACACAATATTCGCCACAAATGACGAATATGTTCCGCTTAAGGATCAAGAAATAATTATAAAATCAGCCAAGTCGTACCAAAAAATCGATATACTCAAAGGTGAAGTCCACAGTAAATGGGCTTACGAAACTTCTGAGAAAGTTATAAATAATACGGCAAATTTTCTATCTTCTAACTTCAAATAAGTTGTTGTTTAAGGGAGTACAAAAATCATATAGATAACATTGTTCGCGCTGAGCTGGGTGGGGCAAGAACAATATCCTGCATAGCAGGATCAAATCGCGCGCAAAAAAAGCGGAGGCGAGGCTAACAGTAGCACTATTGTCTTAAAGTATCAGCAATTTAGTTTACATGATACGGCTTCAAAAAGTAATTCTTGTGAGGATACAATAGCT
>MGGS01000017.1 GCA_001792535.1 Candidatus Woesebacteria bacterium RIFCSPHIGHO2_02_FULL_42_20
TTTTGCCGGCAAACATAATCGCTTCCCAATTCTGGCCTTCGTCAAGTTCACCGTCACTCATCAGGGAATAAACCCAAGGCATACGCTCACCCCCAGGCAATTTCCCTGAAGCTACATCCATTTTGATGGCCAGTGCATGGCCAATTGCTTGCGACAATCCCTGTCCCAAGGGCCCACCGGTATTTTCGACTCCGGGAAGTTTTCTGTATTCAGGATGGCCTTGAAGTCTTGTCCCCAACTTTCTTAAAGTCTTTAACTCGCTGTGGAGAAAAAAGCCAGCGTGAGCCAGTGTCGCATACCAAACAGGACAGATATGGCCGTTACTCAAAATCACCCTGTCGCGCTTTGGATTCCAGGGATCCTTAGGATCGTAGTCAAGCACACCGCCGAAGTACAAAGCCGTAAAAACATCCGCCATGCCAAGCGGGCCCGCAACATGACCGCTTCCCGCTTCAAGAAGCATTTTGATAATATCCTTCCTGATCTCGTTGGCCTTAAGCTCTAGCTTATGAATTTCGGGTTCACTCATTTAAGTCATATACGCTTTTTCGCCGCAAACTTTGCAATGGGAGTGGTCAACTTTACTGAGTTCCTTTTCGAACTTGTCTATAACGGGGATCAATTCTTCTTGCTTTTCAACAATCCTAAAGACATCCAGTTCTTTTTCATCAATATTTAAATTCTTCTCCAGTGTATTAACTATTTGTCGCCAAAAACTACCAAACAGTATAAAGGGCTTGTGATGGCCATAATAAAGCTTTGCCAAAACCCAAGCCGTGCCGAGCTCGCTAATCGTACCCGAACCGCCTTTGAACATTATAAAAAGATCGGCGTTTTCCATAAGACCAAACATTCGCTCTATATAGTCTTTGGTCACAATCTCTTTGTCGGTCACATTTCTTGCATACCTTCCTTCGAATCCGGTCGCATTTTCGGGATAAAAGGTAACCGAAATCGTAGTCCCATGAACAGACTCGGCGCCTTCGGTTGATGCGTTCATGACTCCGGGCCCGCCGCCGTTAACAATTGTATAACCCGCACTTGCCAAGACCTTCGCGGCTTCGTAAGCATCCTTGTAAACCGGGTCTCCCTCATCGACTGCAGAGTCACCAAAAAACGCTATTTTTTGTATTAATTTATCCTCGACCATATGCTTTTTCAATAAATTTCTCGATATTTTGTTTTAGATTCCCTTTGTATATCCTTCGTCCGATGGCAACCTCATCAACTCCGGTATGTTTTAAGTCATCCACAAACTCGAAAGTTATTCCGCCGTCATCACAAATCACATAAGGTGTGTCGTCTCGCTCACGTGTCTTGTCTAACTGTTTTATCTTATTTATGGCACGCTTGTCAAAGCTCTTGCCTCCAAATCCCGCAGGGACACTCATTACTAAAACCATGTCTAAATTGGTTAAAATTACAGGGTCAATCATATAAACAGGAGTTTTAATATCAAGCGCCAAGCCAACTTTATAGCCCAAACTTTGAACTTTTTTAACAAACCCCACCTGGTCACTCATCTGTTCTATGTGGCCAATTACCCGATCCGTAGCTGGATTTACGCACCGCTCCACCCAATCAATCGGTTCTCTCACCATCAATTGGAAATCAATTTGAAGCGATGTATCCAAGTCTGCCAATGCCTCGGGAATTATAGTGGTGTTTCCGACAAATATACCGTCAATTATATCAACTTGAACATGGTCAACGTGCTTTCTTATGTGGCTATCTAAAGCTTCTTCTACTTGTCCAATCATCGACAAAGCTTCTTTGACGTCCGCCGTCAGAATGGCAGGGTTAATCTTCAAAATGCTCCATTCATAAATCTTGAACTAACCTTGTCCGAAGGTCAAAGTTATCGGATCAGTCGGGGCTTTGTTTTCGCTTAGTGTCCTGCCAACGCGAATCACTTGTTCCACAAGTCTATTCGCATACCCCCACTCATTGTCATACCAAGCGAAAACTTTAACCAATGTCCCCCCGACTACTTGTGTAAGCGGCAAATCGACAATCGCGGATTCACTCCTGCCTATTATGTCACTGGAAACCAAGGGCTCACTTGAGGCTGCTAAAACTCCTTTGTAGATTGCGTTGCCAGTGGCATCAACAAAAGCTTGGTTCACCTGCTCAACTGTAACTTTTTTCTTTAATAAAATCGTAAAGTCGGTAATGGAACCAGTAGCCACAGGAACACGCAATGCGGTCCCGTCAAAAAGACCCCTAAGCTCCGGAATAGTTTCTGTAGTCGCGATTGCAGCGCCGGTAGTTGTCGGGATAATATTTTCCGCCGCAGCCCGGGCGCGGCGCAAGTCTTTGTGTGAGTTATCTTGCAAATTTTGGTCATCGGTATAGCCGTGAATTGTAGTCATTAATGCTTTCTCTATACCAAAAGCAGAATGAATAACAGCAGCAACCGGAGCGATACAGTTTGTTGTACAAGAGGCGTTGTTTATCACTTCAGCGTCACCTTTATACTCGTTAACACCAATTACATAAGTTCCGACGTTTGCTCCTTTCGCGGGCGCTGAAATTACTACTCTCTTTGCCCCTCCTATGGCGTGTTTTTTAGCGTCTTCCTCTGTGGTGAACCTGCCTGTCGACTCAATAACAACGTCCACGCCATATTTGCTCCAGGGTATCTTAGCCGGGTCCCTCTGAGCCAAAACCGGAATTTTAAAGCCTTTGCCCGGTGAAGTCAAAAACCCAATTTGTGGGTCTTCACCAGTTGCCTCTTCCGGCTTTTTTGTCTCATTCCCTCTTATCTCCATCTCAAATCTCCGATACATGGTGTCGTAATTGACCAAATGGGCCCAGCCGGAAACAGGCATCGATCCTGAAGTGTTAACTGCACCAAATTCCAACTCCTCGCTATGTTTGCTTAACCCAATCCTAAAAGCAATTCTCCCAATTCTCCCAAAACCATTTATACCAACCTTTATCATATTATTAACAATTTGGTACAAGCTCTGCTTATCCCGACTTTAACCATAGAATTAGTATAAGTATACGCGAGTCAATGTTCAATCTTCAGACTTCCCAACCGTAAGTTTTCTCAACTTGCCTTTAACTACCTTAGCCTCAGTCCATGTACTACATTTACTACAATATGTATGAACTTCGCCACTCATTCTTTTATTTAGAATATACGTTTTTAAAGCATTAACAACTGAATATATACCATCAACAATCAAGTCCTTAGATTGCCATTCGACCTTCGCACCGCAATTTGGACAATTTCTTTTAATGTCAATAATGTTATACATCCCCATAAAAACATTATAGCAATTTGTTGATGCTCTTTTACCAAGAATAAAGTTGCTTAAAGCGAAGTTCTTTGGCAATACACAAATTAGTTCTCATCTTAATCAAACTTTAATTAAACACATGCGTTCATACACTCCTTGACAAGAAGAAGAAGAAGAAGTAAAAATACTCTTGTAGTCTTTTTTGGAAATAAATATGTCAGAGGCAGACGAAGACATACTGAAAGAAACTCGTGCCATAGTAGATCCAGCAACAATATTAACAGAAGAGGAATTTAATCTTTCTGTAGAAATTGGTCCAAAACATGGGGTCTATTTCAAAAAAATCGCGGATCCAGAACAAACCGTGGAAGTAGATCAACGCGAATGGAAAGAGAGTGCTACCGCATCATATGAAATTCCCGACAAGCGAGATATTTGTCCTCCACCAGGACATGTTGGGGCTGAAATATCTATCCGCCACACTAACCCCGACGATAATAATCAGCGTATGATAGAATTTTACAAAGAACTTCACGACAGACAAGGAATTCCCGACGCAAGACAAACAGGTTAAATAAAGATGCCTTCAACCTAGCGCTTCAATCCCCGGTAAAGTGCCGTTTGCAAAAAACTCCAGCATTGCGCCGCCACCGACCGAGATCCAGTCAAACCCTTCGACGATGCTCAGGTCTGAAATTGCCGCCTCTGTGTCTCCCCCTCCGGCGACCTTATACGCTCCAGAGTTAACAACGGCATTAAAAACTCTCTCCGTTCCCTGTCTATGGTTCTCATCCTCAAATTTTCCCAAAGGCCCTGAAACCACGACCGTCCCGGTATTTCTTATTTCTTCTTCAAACTGCTCAATCGAATTGACAGTTATATCTTCTTTATCGGGAATTAGATCGGCAACTACCAACTTTGAACTTTGAACTTTAAACTTTGAACTTTCTATATACTCCGGCAATCTTCCCCCGACTAAGATTTTGTCCGCAATTTTGGTAAAAGGCTCTATATAGTTTATTTTGTCTTCTTTTGCCCCACCTAATATTACGACCACTGGTTTTCTGGGATTGTTCAAAACTTTACCCAGCTTCTTTACCTCTTTCTCAAATCTTATCCCTGCTGCGTGTGGGAGAAATTTTGGTATGCCCACAAAGGACGCGTGAGCCCTGTGCGATGTAGAAAAGCACTCGTTAACATAAAAACCTCCAAACGAAGCAAGTCTCCTTGAAAATTCTTCTGCTCCGGCATCCTGAGCCGGGTCGAAGGATTCCCGACTATCAAACCTTAGGTTCTCAAGCATTAATATCCCACCAGGATTTAAATTATTTACCGCGGTTTGGGCATCGCCCCCAGTAGTGTCGTGAACAAAACTCACGGGTTTGCCAAGTGTGCTTTGCAGGTTCTTGGCAATTGGCGCCAAAGACAACTTAGCATCAACACCGCCTCCGGGCCTGCCGCGGTGCCCAATTACAATTATTTTTGCTTTTTGTTCAAGAAGATAGTCGTAGGTTTTTTTAGATTTTTCGAGCCTCGCAAAGTCCCCTTCAGGAATATCCAAATCTCCCCTGACAATTACTCTTTTCCCTTCAAGTTCGTAATTTTCAAGCCTCGGTAGTCGAACCATAATTACTCCAACCAAACCCAAGTGGTATAACCGTAACATGAACAGCGGGGGATTTTTTCAATGTCAGTGAATTTGTTTTTAATGCCTAGACATCCACAATCAATAGCCCAAGTTTTTGGAAACCCAAGTCTCTGGGGCAACTCGAAAAAATAGATCAAGCCGATCAAAAAAATCACAATCGCAACTGCCAATGAAACCCTTGTTAAACTTAGACTTTCTTTATTTTGGGAAATCATAAATCTAATTATTGGCCTCGATTCTCTTGATATCTTCCAGTCTTCTTTTATGGCGGGATTTTTGATCGAATTTTGTTTCTAAAAATGCTTTTAACATTTCTTTTGCTTCTTCCACGCCCGTAAATTCAGCTGCCAAAACCAAAACATTCATGTCATCGTCACGCCTTCCGGCTTTTACCTGATCTGCACTCTTACCGACTGATGCTCTCACCCCATCAAACTTATTTGCTACAACATCCACCCCAACTCCGGATCCACACAAAAGTACCCCTCGCCGGTTGTCAACTTTACTCACAACCGAAGCCACTTTCTCGGCATAAACTACATAATCGTCGCTCACGTCAAGTTCATATGCACCGTAATCCTCAACGCTGTATTTACCATCCACAAGCCACTGAAACAGTTTTTCTTTAAGTTTATATCCCCTATGGTCAGCTCCGATGTAGACTTTCATTGTTCAAAGAAATCCCTGTGCCAAGTCGGCTAGTTGCGCGGCGGGATCGGCTGCTTTTACGACATCCGTGGCAACTGCTACTCCGGTGGCTCCCAGCTCGATGCTTTTTTTGACATCATTTTGCGAGTGAATGCCGGCTCCAACAATTAATGGAATACCACTTTCTTTGGTGATGACCGACGCCTGTGAAATGACTTCGGGCTTGGCCTGGGCCACCGAAGTGCTCGTACTGCCAACAAGGTCCGGTGGTTCGTACGCGGCAAAGGTAGGGGCAAGGCTAACTATTTTTTTAAGCTCATCCAAGTCCCCCGAAAAAACCAATGTTTTAAGGTCAACCTCATGACATCTTGATACTGCTTTTACCAAAGCTTCCCAGTCTTCAAATTTATGCTCTGAGTGATTCAAAAAAACACCACGGATGCCAATCCGAACTGCTTCTTCGGGTAAAGCCCAACCCGTGTGTGCTCCGTATGAAATCGGGTCAATGTGCTGAATCCAAACCTCCAACCTCGTAGAATCGACCACCATCTCGGCATCGATTATTTGAACCACAGGGATTACTTTTATTTGCGTTTCCAACGAAACCGTCTCCAAAACTTTTGTGAGTGTAACCGCGTTTTGCCCACTGCCCTGAGGATAAGTTTTATAGTTAACAAAAATCATGATTACATTATACCCCAAGTATGCTATCTATTTTTCCTTTATCAAAACCCAGGACCTTCTCCTCCTCGCCTCCATCTTTAGCAATTACCGTAAACGGCACGCCCAAAAATCCGCCGGATTTAGCAGACATTTCTTCTCTCGCAGATTCATCCTGATCAACAACTTTCTCCACATAATCGGCTCCCTTTGACTTCAAGTAATCTTTTAACATTTTGCAGTACGGACAAGTTGTTGTTGAATAAACTGTAATTTGCAAAAACTTCACCTCCTTAAATAAACTACCCGAAAATTAAACCCAATATTTTAAGCCACAACGGTTCGTCCACCTTCAGCACTTCGCCGGTCGATGCAGACACATCGACACTTACCCCACCCCTCACATCAAATAGACCCAATACTCTGACTACCTTTTCGCCTTGTACTTCGTACAAAAGTTCACCTTTATCCCCTTCCAGGATATTAACATCGTCATAAACAGACACTATCTTCGCGTTCCTTAGTGTCTCTGTTACTTCCTGTGGATAGCGCAAAATATG
Source organism: Candidatus Woesebacteria bacterium RIFCSPHIGHO2_02_FULL_42_20 (assembly GCA_001792535.1). Classification (GTDB taxonomy): domain Bacteria; phylum Patescibacteriota; class Microgenomatia; order UBA8517; family UBA8517; genus 2-01-FULL-39-21. Next base: position 6,765 of record MGGS01000017.1, read on the forward strand.
CCGGGAGCCTGTCCCTGTTACTACTGAAAGTTCGCCTCGCATGGAATCGATCACTATCGGAAAGTTTGTTTTTGCGTTCACACTTCCTTGGCTAATCAAAAAACCATCATTTTCCTTTTGAATTGAAATCTTTTTAACATCGCCTCTCTCTTCGACTTCCACAATTTCTTCCTCCCAGTCGCTAGCATTTAATGACTTTGAGCCCTCATCTGACGTTATATCCACCAGAACGCCCTGGCCGGATAAAGTCAAAGATACTTGGGCGTTACCAGAATAAACATTACTCCCGCCGGCATTTATACTTACAATCTTTAGCTTTTCTTCACTACTTACGCCCAAAACATTCACGATTACCTGTCCTTCTTTATTAATCAAGACCAACCCCGAAGAAAACACCGAAGACCACGAAGTAGCAAAAAGCAACGCAGACAAAAGAAAGCCGGGCAGGACTTTTCTCATTTAATTATTACTTCAAGAATATAGGTACACCCTCAACTTGTCAAAGCTTAAATTAACTACTCACTTTTCCCGCATATTTAACGCAGTATTTACGCACTCTGTTTAGAGTAAACTCCAAACAAAGCTAATACGGCCGCAACCAACAGCCACTGAGTTGAAGCCAGCCAGATATCACTACCCAAGTAACCCACTCCCGCCAGGACAACCGAAACCGCAGCCGTACCCATAAAAACCTGGGACAGAGATTCCCAACTCTTTTTGTTCAATTTAATCACCTCCGGCTAGATACCCCTTCACTTTTTCTACAATGTCTTTTGGGGTAAGATTAGACTTAACCAAAAACTCTTTCACTCCAAGAACTCTGGCCTCTTCCATCTCTTTTTTCTCGGTCAAATTGCTTAGGACAATAACCGGGACACCAGCCCCCCAGTCCCCTTGCCTCAGGCGTTTAAGAACGTCTATACCAGAAAGCTTGGGCATCATAATATCAAGAATAATAAAATCGGGTTTGGCCTCCTGAGCGCTTTTAAGACCTACTTCTCCGTCTTCCGCAGTTAATATCTCGAAGCCTTCGGACTGAAATTTGGTTTTGTACATTTTAGTCAAAAGCGGATCGTCTTCAATGATTAAAACCGTATTCATAACTAATACTATAGTATCATAGGCTCCTTTTGACTGGTAGTACAAACCAAAAATTGCTCCCCTTACCCGGGCTGGAAACGACTCCTATCCTGCCGCCGAATTTCTCGATTAGAAGCTTTGAAATGTAGAGGCCAAGCCCCGTTCCAAGAGTCTTGCCGGCACTCGACTCAGCGCGGACAAACTTGCCAAACAGCTTTTTTTGCTCCTCAGTTGAAATTCCCCTTCCCGAATCTATGACCTCAAGCTTTATAGCGTGCGGGGAAGCCATTGACAGTTTTACCTTCACCAAACCTATATCCGTGTACTTGATTGCATTACTAATCAAATTTGCAACTACCTCGTATATTCTGTCTTGATCAACGTAAACAATATTAAACAAGCCCTCTGAAGTAGCCAGCTCATATTTTAAGCCTTTGTCCCGGGCCGCTACGGCGAATTCGTTATACACTCTCTTGACCACTTGTTTAAGGTCAACCATACCCATCTGATAAACCATTCTGCCCTCCTCAATTCTGCTTACATTGAGCATGTTATTGACAAGCCTGATTAGCCGGTCGTTGCCATCTACTGCTTCTTTTAAAAATTCCGTGGCAGTGTTCGACAGTTTGCCCGCATCGCCGTCCAACATCATCGACAGGTAACCTTTAATTGCGGTCATCGGCGCGCGCAGTTCATGCGCCGCAAGAGAGATAAACTCGTCCTTTTGCGCGTCAAGTTCTTTAAGTCTCTTCGTCAATTTTTCCGACAGTTCTCTCTGAGCAACTTCATTTCGTACACTTTTGATTAGAAAGTTCCCAATTATGCTAACAACAATCAATATTATTCCGTTTAGTATCAGTTCAGATAAATCTCTCAACACAAAAAGTCTTGAAAAGAGAATTGTCCAAAGCACAACAACCAATGCCTCGGCCACAATCACCTTAAAACTGAACAGGCCGTGCCGTATAATCGTATAACCCGTCATCCCGGTAAAAATAAGTGTATACACAGGAAATAAAGGTACAAAAGAAGAGTTTCGACCAACCATTACCGGAATTACTATGGTTACTACTATTAATCCCAACATTAAAGTAATTCCTGTCAGAATCATTAACAACTGTCTTTTAAGTAACCCTTCAGCTTTTCTGAATCTGGTCCAGAGAGTAATCATTATCAAAATTGTCGTTATAACTATGTATAAAGGGAAAATAATAATAGCTTTACCCGGTATGGGGGATGCAATGCCATTTACTACTTCTACTCCCGAAAAGATAAAGTTTGTTAACGTCAAGAACATGACTCCTAGCGTCGATAATGTAAGTAATCCCAACTTCTTTCCTTTTAATGCAAGGGTTTCGCTAGGTACCGTTTTACTTAGCATTAAAAATAAACCGTTAAGTGCGGTTGCAAAGAAAATACTAAATCGGATTAACCATAGGTTGACTTGGGGAGTGTAAGTCCTAAGGGAAAAATACATAGCCGCCAACCAAAAAGTCATTGCCAATCCTAACAGAAAAAAAACTCTGTTGGTTGCACTTTTGTGATTAAATTTATATACAAAAACAGTCAAAACTAAGTTCATTACACCAACCATAATCAAAATCCACAAAGACAATTGTGACAATAATGATTGCATTAACTATATCTTAACACCTTGCTGGTACTGAAAGAAGATTAATTTTTAATTAAACAGGTCGCCAAATTTAAATATATATCTCCCGCTACCAATTTTATTTTCCAAAATAACCAAACGTGCTAGGTAAGCCGCCAGTCCCCCGGAAACGTTAACAGTGCTAGACAACTGTGGCCTACCGACCAACTCTCTTCCTATTAGTTTAAGAGATTTGAGTGCCCTCGGAGGTGTATTTTTTATCCCAACCAGTCGTGTCACAAACCTGTTTATATTTTTTTTATTAATTTCAGTAGATAGAATTTTTTCCGGCATATTATCAACTACCCCATTAAACAAAGGCATCGCTCTATCCAGGTCGTACCTTTCGATGTCAACCATCACAATATCCCCCAAATTAGTAAACATAATAACTGGGATGCCTAATTTTTTAGCTGCGATGCGTATCCTTATTTTCATTTTCAAATCATCAATCGCCTCGAAGATTAATTGTGTTCTGCCACCAAAATTAATAAAATCATCCAAGTTTGATTCGTTAATTCCGTCAGAATAAAGTACTAAATTTATATAAGGATTCAGTTCGTATATTTGCCGTGTTGACATTTGAATTTTTGGTAGTCCTAAATAATAAATTGGTGCATTAATCCTGTTTAAATTTGTCGTTTCCAAGACATCATATTCTGCCAATTTTAAAGTATGTCCGATACCTTGTTGGACAAAATTGTGAACAAAGGAAGAACCAATAGACAGACCAACAACACCAATAACCGCCTTGCTTAACCTTTGCTGCTCTACGGTTGTAATTAAATTACGGTTGCGATTGGTCCGCAACCAATACAACTCGCTTGCGGTAACTTGGTGGGTAAGAATCCCGTTCCAGGGATAATAGATCCAATTACCGCTTTTATTGTTGTCCGCCAACCTTTTTTTCACAAAATTATCCCTTAATTTTGCAAAGTCGTGTCTAAACATAAATCTGGCATTATTTATCGCAAACAACTCTTTCAATTGAAGTTCAAAGACATCTACTTTCTGCCAAATGGGATAATTTGTTAATCTTTTTAAATCACCGGCAGAATAGTCCCCCTCAAATAAAATGAAGGGTTTTGTGGTGTCAAAGTCTAGTTTTTTTCGACCCATTTTTGCTTAACTCCGGAACAAAAATAAGCCCCATGATGATATGGCCAAAATACGAGCTTGGGAATTGCCCGTTTTTTCAATTGATTACAAATTTCTCGATATTCAGAACTTCGCTTCATAAGACTGGTCATAACACTTTCTAGCACCCTAGCCACTAACCGACTTGTTGCTCTTTTTCCCGAACGCATTTCTATATTAATTTCCAGTATTTGATCTTTGTTTCGATTCAGCTTAGTAGCCAACATAAATTTGCCAGTCAAAACATCGCGAATTTCCAGCTTATATAAAGCTGGTTTTATCCATTCGGGATAAACATTCAGGCCATAAAAAGAAGTTGATAAATCGGATCGTTCGTAAACATAAACAAAGGGGAGCTTATATACCTGCTTCAATTTTTTTTCTTTAATTTCATTCTCCAAATTTATGCCTAGTCTGGACAATTTATTACACATTTCATCGTAACTAATTACTCCTCCGTTGTCCCCAATATCATACCTAATCAGAGGTATAGCACTATCACCGGTTACAACTATTTTATTTCTTATCTGCTCAAAACTTGTAAAGCGAGGAATAAACTGTGCCAAGGTGGGAAACTTTTCCGTCTGCCTAAATACAGCCTTAGCTAAATTGGAATCACCATTGGCCAACCGTCTAATTAAAGTGCATACCAAGCTTTCCTGCGCCATCGCACCAAGTTCCGCACTGCCATAAATATTAATTATATCCTGATATAAATCCTTAACTTTACCTTTCTCTGCTATATAATCTCTAAACTCTTCAGATATCGACTCGGCCGCAAAAAGCAACCTTAGATTCAGTTTATCCATTTCGATACCAATTTTTAAAGCTTCATCAATTACGTCTTTCACCAAAGGCGGATAACCCGCCATAATCACTTGTTTATAATTAGGTGCAATATTTTTCAGAATATTTAAAATCTCATTTATGTTTATTCCCGGGGTGATAATCGATATTGGGTATCTTTGTCGGTGCACCAAAATATCCATTGATTTAAAATTAATTAAACCTCCGATCCAAACACCCATGCCAAAGCATATAATGAAAAGAGCAGGTGTATCTTTAGAAGTCATTCTCCGCTTAACAAAAAGCTCTGAAATAATAGAGTGTTGCCAATCCAATTTATTATCTCTTGCAAAATAAAATGGTTTACCAGTAGAACCAGAGGTAGAAGTATAAACCAATGGTTTATCTAGCAAACCGTCCCAATATAGTTCATTATAAGGGTAAACTGATATGTAATTTTTCTTACCGATTAGCGGTACAGATTGAAAATCTTTCCAGGTCTTAATATTTTGAGCAACTACTTTATTTTTTTTCAGGAATTTACGATATGCAGGAACACTTTCTGCTGCTTTTCTAAACAAGTCCAGGCACTTTATTTCGCGCTCTTTCACCCAGTCATCTCCTTTATTAGTCTCCAAATCACGGACCAGCTTAGCGTATTCATTTTTTAGAGTATCTTGTGCCATATATCTTATTTAAACAACAGTTCGCAAATCTCATCAGCGACTATGTTTGTAGGTTTTTGTTGCTCTTTAGATTTGGAAAGTATCTTAGATGTTTTACTCTTGACTCTCGCGATCATTTTCACCACTCTGCTCTTTTTATACCCGCCTTTCTCCAACTGGTCCACAACATTTATTAAACCACCACAATTTGCCAAATAATCGGGAATGTAATAAATTCCTTTTTGGAAGAGTATTTCTCCTATGTGTGAATCCTCAAGTTGATTATTGGCAGCTCCGCAGACCATCTTACACTTTAGCTGGGCAATATTTTCATTGTTAAACTCCTTACCGAGTGCACAGGGAGAATAAATATCAACATCCAGCTTGTGGATCCTTGTTGGTTCAATTATATTGAGCATTCTATGTTTTTTTTTCAGTCTACCTACCGCCTCCAAAGATAAATCGGCAACAAAGACCAACGCACCTTCATCAACCAGTAAGTCAACTAATGCTGAGCCAACTTTACCGACACCCTTTACTGATATCTTGAAACCCTTTAAATCACTTTTGTTGTATAAAAATCGTACTGCCGCTTTCATTGCGTAGTAAGTACTTAGGGCTGCAAAGGGAGAAGGATTGCCCGCCTTACCCTTCGTGCCCACTATATAGGGACTTACTTTCGACAAGAACTCTATATCACTTTGGCTGATTCCTACATCTTCACCTGTCGTATATTCACAAAGAGATTCATTTATACGATTAATAAACTCTCCATAAGCCTTTAAAAGCTCGCTTGTTTTTTGCTTCACTGGGTCAGCAATAATTACTCCTTTCCCCCCGCCATGTTTTAATCCAGCAATAGCGGACTTATATGTCATTGCTCGAGAAAGTCTAAGAACATCGGTGATAGCATCTTCTCTTGACAAATAGGGAAAAATCCTCGTACCACCCGTTGCAGACCCTAACCTGTTATTATGAATTGCCACAAAAGCGTGCAGGCCGTTTTTTTTGTCTTGCTCTTCAATCACGTATTTATGCCCATCATAATCAGGAAAGTTTGCAAGAAACAGCTCATTGAGGATCTTCATAATATTTTCTCTTCTAGAGGTATTCTGGGAGTAGGCTTAAACTTCTCATCCATATATCCGGCACAAAAAACAAATTGCGGTTTATATGTTGTTCCTAAAACATTCATCACCTTTCTATATAGACCGTCCATTTCAACCGAGGCAAGATAAATTGATGTCTTAATATTATTTTTGTTTAATTCCAACATCACCCTTTCAGCAAGCTGACCAACTTTTAGCCAATTACGTGAGCTGTTTTTTTTGGCAGTTATTACACATACTAACGGAGCAGAGGCTATGCTTTTAAAATTTAATCTTGACAAAATTTTTCCCAAATTTATCTGCTTAATTAAAAGGGGGAAGATAGGGGAAATAATATTCGGAACTTTCATTGAGTACGTAGGGATACCTTCCAAACGGCTAGAGTTGTTGCCGATTATCCAATCTGCCATTTCTTTTCTAAATTCTTTATCCGAATGCGCCATGAGTAAACCCTTTGCTGTATAGCCAGCTAATTTCACAATTGTTTCGCGATCGTCAATGCAATGGATTTTCAAATCAAAACCCCCCAGAATCTTTTTAATCCTATTAATTATTCGAGATTCTATTTTCTTGCTATTAAATAAACCTCTGGAATTAGACCGATATGTAATTGCAGTTACCAAACCTTTTAAACTTTTTATTTCTTTTCTGGGAGACAAAAAATCGAAAACAATTTTTGCAACTAAATTTTTTGAGTTTTTATTGTAAAATTTAACTTGTTTTAGTACTCCATAATAACCCGAAACAATAATCAAATTTTCTATACAACAACCCAGAGAGATGAAAATATCTCTTTCGGTCGGGTCTGCTTTTGGCAAACGTTTTTCTGGATTTAGATAGATATCACAGGAACTATCACCTAGTTTGAATAACCACGGCTGGCTGTTATGGGTAGACGGGGCTCTAATGGCAAATTCTAGTAAGAATTTAATTTTTTCTTCTTCCAACTTTAGTCTATTAAACTGGTTAAGTTTAATATCCCACGCTCTAAAATTGTCTGCCATGAAATTACTATGGATTATATTACAACTTTTGCGGTTTTGTAAGATTACCGTTTGAAAAAATTTCTTTTATCTTTGCCTTCGATAGAATCTTCCCTTTCAATAATTCACTTTGCAGAGACGATTTGTTAAGAGTTGCCTTTTTGACAACTTCCGCTGACTTGTCGTACCCGATGTATCTGATCAAGGTTGCAGCGGAGGCCAAACTTTGCTCCAACAGTTCTTTGCAATGCTTTCTGTCGGCTTTAATCTTTGTGACAGTTTCCGAAAAAGTTGCTGCCCCGGAAACCAGAATTTCAAAAGACTCAATTAAAGAATTTATAAATATGGGAAGCATTACATTAAGTTCCAGTTGCCCGCTCAAAAAAGCCAACGACACTTTATGCGCATTTCCCATTACCTCGAAAGCCACTTGGCTTATTACTTCTAAAGTAACGGGGTTATTTTTCGCGGGCATGATCGACGAGCCTTTTTGGTACACGGGAAGAATTATTTCACCAAATCCCGCGCGCGGACCGGATGCCAAAAGTCTTAGATCGCTTGCAATTTTAGCTAGACCCAGAGCCGAAATTTCCAACAAATATGCCATATGCAAAAAGACGTCTACATTTTGTGTGGCATCGATTAAGTTGTTGGAGGGGGTAAATTTGTACCCGGAAAGCTCGGATAGTCTCTTGTTCACGTTTTTAGTAAACATAACGGAAGAATTTATCCCCGTGCCTATGGCAGTCCCGCCGAGATTTGTTTCCAGTAAACACTTTTTAACTTCATCAAGTCTCTTAATATCCCTTTTGACCAGTGATGAGTAAGCCCCAAATTCCTGCCCCAAAGTAATCGGAACTGCGTCTTGAATATGAGTCCTCCCCACTTTAATTACATCTTTAAATTCTCCCGATTTCGATGAAAATGACTTTTCTAATTTTGCCAGCGTTCTCAAATATTCATCAAGTAGTCGCAAACAAACGAGTCTCAATGCCGTCGGTATAACATCGTTGGTCGACTGCGACATATTAACATCGTCCAAATAATGTATTTTAGTTTTTGAAAACTCCGTCGCGCGGTTTGCAACCACCTCGTTTATGTTCATATTAACCGACGTTCCCGCCCCCCCTTGGACCACATCTGTCACAAATTGGTCATCAAGTTCCCCGGCAATAATTTCCCTACAGGCTTGGACAATTGCCTTATGCTTTACCGGAGAAAGCCTCTTCAACTCAAAATTGGTATCGGCAGCAGCAATTTTGACTAAAGCCAGGGATTTAATTAAATGAAGACTAACAGCCCTACCACTAATTTGGAAGTTCCGGACAGCCTTTTTAGTTTCCTCAGCGTAATATATTTTTTTTGCACCCACGATTGGCACAATTATACAATGTGTCAGCGGCTTTTGCTAAAGTTAGTAAGGCATGATACAAATATTCTTAAACCTAACTTCTGTTCTTATTATCTTTTTTTCGAGTCTGGGTTTAATCGATTCAAAGCTATCCGAAATGAACGAATCGGTATCACTCAACAACATACCATCCCTTTATCCAGGCCTCAAATGGAACAATCCAACTGATACAAAATATCCAATTGATTACATGGATGGCAATAGCCCTAGGGGTTTTGAAGTCGAAGGAATTGAGTGGGCAAGCGAAGTAAAAAGCAACGATCATAATTATGTAAAAATAATAGACCCTTTTCTTCAATACTACACAACAGAACTTGAAAAACGTAAATGGGAATCAACTTTTGAAACAGGGATATACAGGATAAATGGTTTTAATGCAGATGGTGTAGGCTCTAGTTGGATAGGATATATTGGCTATAAAAACGAAGAAGTCCGGTCAATTGTTATCCACGCTGGGGTATACCCTGAAAACACAAATCAAGAACCACAAACTTGTCCTTGCATTTATAGATACAGTGTTTTTATCAGTAATATTACTGATTTCCCCCCACCTTGAAGTCATCCAAAATAGCGTGTGGCCAGCCAGTGCTCATAAACCACATGCCTACACTCCCGCCTTTGTTGTTAAAGAATTCTTCCGCCTGGGCTTGTCCCACTACTTCGCCATTTACAAATGCTTGCACAGTCCCGTCCGCCATTGCCCTGCCACCTAAAGTATCTCCGCCGACCAGTTCCATTGGAAACTCCGCCAAAGTCTGCCAGCCGCGCTTTTTAATGTACGTTTCAATTCCAACCTTCTTTTGCAATGCTTCGTAATAAACGGCGACAGTGCCGCCTTTCCAGTTTTTCTGAACTTTAAGTAGCACACTATGATGTCCTTTTTTATCAATTCGAGTCAACTTAACATGCGCTTCCTGGTCTACACCAAACTCCCCGGGTTTCCAGTAAATCGGCCCGCCAAAAACCTCCACTTCATCGCCAATCAGTCTGTAATCTCCCTGTGTCGTCTCCCCTTTCCAGTTTTTACCAATTTTGCCGTAACCCCTATTAAAATCATCCAGAAGCTCCATCAATGTCGTTTCCCCAGGATCGGGACTATAATCAAAAGTGTAAACATCTTGGCTCCCGGCTTTTACAACAAAATCCTGCTCAAGATAGTCACCCTCGCTGCTTGACGCAAAAACGGTAAATGAAGAGTCAAATCCTGTTTGCGGAAACGTTTGCATGTTAAGTTCTCCAGCGTCTGGAGTTTTAATGACTAGTGTATAAACGCCTTCGTTACCCGGTTCGTACGAATTTAACCCGGTTGCGTCAGAATATGGTTCTTCAAAAACATAGTACGAATCCGGAATTTCGCTCACAAATTCACCTGTTTCAGGGTCATAACCTGTTCTCCTCCCCAACGAATCGGTAACCAAGATTCGAACATCCTCGCGGCTAATAACTTCAAATCGACTAAAGTCCGAGTTCGTTTGTTTATAGGTAATCATTCTACTAGGAGAAAATACAGAATAGCCCAAACCTGACAACGTACTGTAAGTTCCCGGGGAAGGGTCTGCATTTGCCGGGTCGTTGATTACAAGTTCATCACCTTTATATCCCTTAACAACCACCCAATGCACAGGAAAACCGGGTTTTGTAACTTTCAAAATGACAGGAACTTCTTGGTCGATATATGACTTCACTTTAGTCAGATCATAGCTTTCAATGTTTGGCAATTCCAACTTAGGCTGTATTACTCCGTCGTCCTTGTTATTAAAATAGGCAAGCCAACTGTAATCCGAAAGCCTATTCCACCGAACACTGCCGTTGTAGTAACCAAAGCTTCTATAAACACTGGTGTTGCCAACTTGCGTACTACCTTTGTTGAAATAAATATTTGCGGTTCCTGGGTCAACAGACACTTTGTCAGCGTCTAAACTTATGCCGTTATATTTAGCAACCATTGTCGCCGAAGTCAGCGCGCAAGCGCACTCGGCCATGGAGTCGCCACAATCGAGAGTTTGTTTATCCCCATCATCATAAACTTCACCTTCCCACGCCGGACTATTATTGTTGTAAGGAAAAAGTCCTTGTTTAAAGCTTGGGACGTCAAGGATTTTCATCGACTCCCTATTGCACCCCAAGGCAAACAAGTTGAGAAAATAATTCATATTTGTACCACCCAAAAATCTATCGCGATATATTGTTGCTCCTGTAACTGACAAGTACCCAGCACCAAATGCCTTCTCGGCCACAATAACATTGTTGGATGTTGTTCTTACTATAGGGATAGTATCCACATGGTTAAACATTTTATAAGAATCATGCTTAAAAGAACCGACAGGGGTGAATGGACCATTTGTTACAATGGTGGAATTCTCTGGAGCAAGGGAAATTGAAAGGTTTCCATCGGGATTCACACCAACCACATCAAACCTGTCATTAATTCCTAACTTTTCAAATAAAAGATTGTATGCGGGGCCAGAATAAGGAGTATTGTTTTCTCCAGAAATGTAAAGTATTCCACCAGAATTAACAAATTTTGCTAGTTCGGTAGCTTCTTCATCAGATAAATTAGTTTCAATTAAACCTGCAAAGAACACATCAAAACGCTTAACTCCATTCTCATCTACTAAAGATCCATTTGAAACGTAAGTAACAAAAGGATCATAGTGGACAGAACATTTAACGGTTCCTGATTCACTAAAATTTACCGGATCAAGTAAAGCACTATAGAGACCAAAAGACTCCATAAAAAACTGATTAGGAGGACTACCATCAGGCTTAGCTAAACCATAACGATTCCTGGGAGGAGTATACCCTGACACAACGATACTGTCAGCACTGGCATAGACAACACTAAACGAAAACAAAAAAAAGAAAACACCAACCAAGAAACCAAAACTTATCAGAATTCTACTTACCATCAATCGACCTTCTGTTGTTAACTAAAGAGAGAAGACCCTTCAGGTCAAAACACACCTAAGGTAAATTCTTCTCTCTTTAATTTAGCGGGTAACCGATATTACCGCACTCAATTCGGCTCCAGGCGCATCAGCTGTTATTCTTCCGGTTGCTGCATCGAGAAAAATTGTATAACTTGCATTTCCCAAACTTCCTACGGACGGATCATAAGGAACAGCAGCCATATATGTTGGGACTATCGGCTCAGTCACACCATCACTCTGTCCATCAACATCTCCAGCTGCACCCAAGTTGAAACAGTTATCCGGAGCACCGGTAAGTGTCCCTATACAAGTAGCAGCAGGGGGAAAATTGGGGATTAGAACTGTGTCATCTGTACCTGGTAGATTACCATTGTGTTCAGCGGCGAATTGGTAAATACCATTTGTAAGCTGATAAAGATCGGCTCGTCTTTGGGTATTTCTGGCTTCGGCGAATTGCCTTCCGGGGTTAACCGCGGCAATAACAACCGCCGCCAAAATACCGATAATCCCGATTACTACCAAAAGCTCAATCAGTGTAAAACCTTTGTTTCTTGTCATTTTATTTCTTTTTATTCACCCCCTTACACCCGCCGACTTTACTCCACCACAAGGCATAACCGAACAATCCCTTAATGCCTAGTGCGGAAATAAGGCGGGCCGTACCCTAAAATATCTACATATCCAGTATGCCCACAATTAATTTTTTAAGTCAAGCGGTACCAGCTGTCTCTTGAAAA
>MGGS01000018.1 GCA_001792535.1 Candidatus Woesebacteria bacterium RIFCSPHIGHO2_02_FULL_42_20
TCTTATAAAACACTAACAGGCAAGGTAGATTTTATTGTCAACACTCTAGGCGACTCCAAGACTTTAATCAAAAAACTAAAGATGGGAGAAGATATTAACATTGTCTACGTCACCCAACACCTCGTTGCCGCAATGGACGAATCTGCGCTACTGGAACTTGAAAACACAAGCAAAAAATTGCTTATTCTTTATCCCGGATCTTCGTCAACTACCCATAGGGACCAGATACTTCGACAAATGGGTCACAAAATATATCTTTACGGAGTAAGAAATTTTAAAATCGGGGACCTAGTCAAAATTGAGATTAACAACGGATCTGCCGAAATAACTAACCTTTCATCAAATTATCAGAATTATATTATTCCACTTGAAGAAGGCTTCTTAGCTGGACTGGAAAATATTGGGGGGAAGGCTTTAAGGTTGAGTGAGATAGCTTCGCAGGGAATTTCAACCCCGGGTGGTTTTATTGTAACAACAAAATACCAAGAAAGTATGCTAAAAAATTCCGACCTACTGGATGCCTGGAGCAAAATACCAAATAAGAACGCTCTTCGATCTCTCCAAACCTCGCCGTATAAAGTTGATGACGGTTTTAAGGATCAAGTCAAGAATCTGCTTACAGTTTTGGGCAGTTCTAAACCTCTTTTCTTGAGATCGTCCTCGCTTTCCGAAGACGATCCAGAAGCTAATTTCGCAGGAAAGTATAAAACAGCTGAAAGTGTTGACCCAACAGTTGAAGTAGTTATCCAAGCATATCAAGACGTAGTTCGCTCTGCCTTTTCTGATTCAGTAATTGTTTTCTCCCAAAAATTTGGCATTGATATTTCACGGTCGACGCAGATTGCCGTAATAATACAACAGGATGTCGAACCCAAACAAAGCGGGGTAGCTTTCAGAGAAGATCCAAATGGATCAGGGAACATACTTATCGAAGCCGTTAAGGGCAAAACGTCAGGTGTGGTAACCGGAAAACGAGTCCCCCAAAAAATACTTTGTGTTCCCCACACTGGTGAGGTAACAAAGTCAACTGGGCCGGTTGTGTTGACAACTTCACAAATTAAGGCCATTGCTAAAATGGCAACAACTCTTTCGGGAATTTATCATCACCCGCAAGACGTTGAATGGGGTTTTGACAAAAAAAGCCAACTCATTGTCTTCCAATCCCGCGACCAAAGATAATACATTCAACGAAATAAGCTAGTTTATTCTAATATCTAAACTCACGAGTTTGTCTTTGCCGTCAAATTCGCTTGTGCCAACAAAAATTTCTCCAGGTTTTAAGGATAATATCTTTCTGATAATAGGTTCTACATCCTCAAAAACTTTCACATTGTTCAGATTTGCAACATCTACCCATTCGGGATCACCTTCTTCAGATGAAGTAAGATCACCAATCAAATAATTGCCCGCAACAACGAACAACATTACGTTTTTACCAAAGAAATTAGAGACGTGTACTATCCCCTTAAGTTGTAATTCAGATATTTCGAGGCCAGATTCTTCTTTGATCTCGCGTCTTGCAGACTCAATAATAGCCTCGCCTTTTTCTATGTGTCCACCTATCGGATCATACATTCCAGACCAATCCTTTTCATCACTTGCTTTGAGCAAAAGTACCTGGTTACCTTTGAATACAAAACACAATGTTCTCGGAACAACTGTATACCTCTTTCTACTCATAACACGAATTCTAACACGAATCCCACCCACACCGAAAACCTTGTCACTACATCTAACTAGTTAACTGTAGTGTATAACCTGAAACTTGACATACCAAACCACCTTCTATATTATAAGAAAGTTAGAAAGTAGGAAAGTATGCAAACTATTCAAGAACAAATTGTGAAAATTCAACCAAAGGGTTTGATTACCATCCCTAAAGCCTTCAGAAAAGCGCTATTTGAAGAAAACGGCTTGGCAAGAGTCACAAAACTCAAAAGAGCTATCGTTATTGAGCCTGTCCGAACATTGCCTTACCCTGTGCGAAGTTACACTGACCGTGAGATTGAAGAGTTTGTCCAACTAGACAAAGATGAAACAAAAATTCTCAAAGCCAAAGGTCTTCTTTAATGCTTCGGTAATTTTAGCGGGACTTAAATCCCCCACAGGCGGATCTGGGAAACTTCTGGATTGGTCAAAAGAAAAAATAATTAATGCCGTTATCAGCGAAGTGGTGGCAAATGAAGTCGAAAGGAATGCGTCCAAGCTTGGGTTATACAGATCAAGAGTTCATAAACTGCTGAATTCTGTAACTATATTGGAGGCACCGAATAAAGAAACCGTAAGAAAGTATAATAAAATCGTCATTGACGAAGGCGACCGTCATCTTTTTGCATCTGCGAAACAAAGTAAATCAAGATATTTGGTTTCACTGGACAAAAAACATGTTTTGTCCCTAAAAAACAAAATCAAATGGACTAAAATCATTTCTCCTGGAAAATTAATAACAACACTCGCTACATCTCACTAGTTAACTGTAGTGAGTTATTTCATTTTCATCAATCTTTTAAAGACTAATAAGGAAAGTTTCGCATCAACTAAAGCGCCGTGTTGTTTGGGAAATTTCATCCCAAAATAATTTAAGACACCAGTCCTAAGTCCTAACCCTTTAAGTCTCTTGTCTTTATATAACTTCGCATAAGCAATTGTGTCAACTGGCAGCATTCTATAATTGAATTTAGGCGTAATATTATATTTCTCAAAAGCTCTTTCTAAAAATTCCCAATCATGAAATATCGCCCAACCCACCAGCATTGCGTTCGGTGCCACATTAGCCAGCTTCTCAAGAACTTTTTCCAATTCAATAGCATTTTCCCACTTTTTTTCTGAAAAACCAGCAATTACCAGTCCTTCATTGTCATTTGTATCTAGATGTAACGGTTTAACTTTGGATACAAAACTGGAAAGAATTTTAAAATTGTTTCCATTGACAACGATCCATGCCACCTCAATAATTTCATGTCTATGGGGGTCAGAGCCAGTCATCTCAAGATCTAAAAAAATTAGCTTCCTTTTTCTAAAGTCTGTCGGTTTTCTTCCTTTGAGATGGCGGTCAGAGGTAAACATTAATCAAATGAGCTCCAAGCCTTATCAACTTTCGATTCTTTAATAATTCTTTCTGTTAATCCAATTGTCCGTTTTGAAAACCATAGGTTATTCTTAAAATCATCAAAATCTTCAACTGTGTGAGCATCGGCACCACCACTATGTAATATATTATGTTTATCCACTAAATTCTTAAGAACTTTAAGTTCCTCCTCCTGCTCTTCCCACTTCCCAGCTTTAAAATTCCACAAACCATAAACAGTTTCAGCACCATCGATTCTATTTTCTCTAAAAACTTCATCCACATACTCGGTAGTCATTTTGAATCTACAACTGTTCCAATGAGCAAGAATCGTCAATCCCCCGGCTTTTCTAATCAACTTCACTGTGTTATCAAAATCGGAATAATACTGATAATCAACATATACACCCTTTATGTAGGAATCTTCTCCAAGAAATAGGATGTAAGGGTACTGCTCTTCACCTCTTGCAACCAAGTTTTTATACAGCCCCTTTGTAACTGCGTCTTTTTTAGCATCTACTTTTAGCTTCCGAATTAATTTTTGGTAAACTTCTTTGTTTGATGGATAGAAATTTAGTGCCGATACAATGTGAGGCCTACCAACAGATTCTCCTCCAGACGTTTTAAAACAATCATTTTCCGTTAGCTTAAATCCTAACTTTCTAATGTTCTTTACCATTTTTTGCATCCTAATCACCCTTGCTTCCTGTGCCTTTCGACAATGCGTAAGCAGGTCCCTATTTGTGGGATCCACAAAAAGTCCAACTACATGAAGGCCACTCGTTGGTCCCCCACCTAAGTCAAGAGGCCATCCCGATGAGACTTCTATCCCGATTATCCATTTTGTGTACAAGTCTCTATTATTGTTAAGGATATTAACCACTTTACTATCCGGTAGAGAATCGTGGTCCGTAAAGGCAACCACGCCAATATTTCTTTCTTCACAAATTTCCAACACCTGTCTATGGCTAAGCTTGCCGTCCGATGTTATTGTATGACTGTGAAGTGTCTCGATCTTCTTCATTTTTGTTTTAGGCTTTCGATTTCTTCTTTAGTTGACTAAATCATACCGAGAAGCACGTTTTGGTCGTCGCGAACCTGGTCGGCAAAGGAGTCGCCAAACCGCGTACGGACCAACTCGCCGTTTAATTTCAATTTTTCAGCATATCTAGCTTCATAATTCTTAAGTTTAGCTTCAAGCTCTCTTACCCTGCTGGTCTTACCCATATTTACAGATTATAGCATTTTCATTTCTTAGTATTGACAAAAAACAATGTTACCTTTAATATTACCTTATATGGATACAAATATTGTAACATTTTCGGTTAGCGATTTGAGGCATGACACCACTAAAGTCTTAAAAGAGACATTAAACCGAGGGTTTGCATATCTTTTGAGGCATTCCAAACCGGAATTTGCATTGGTCGACATTAATTATTTACAGTCTCTAAGAGAGGCGTACGAAGATTACTTGGATATGCTGGAATTCGACAAAACAGTTAATCTCAAAAAAGTGCCTCTTGGAGCTCACAAAAGTAAGTTTATTGGCAATAAATGAAAACTTTCCTATCCTCCAAAGCAGATAAACAACTTACAAAACTTCCGCGCAAAATGCATGAAACGCTCCTTATTAGAATCGAGGCTCTACAAATTAATCCATTTCCACCAAATTCGAAAAAACTACAAGGCAGAGCGGGCTGGCGAATCAGGGTCGGTGATTACCGAATTCTCTATACAGTTGATTCACGGAAAAAAGAGTTGACCGCACTGTCGATAGCCCACAGGAAAGACGCTTACAAAGAATGAACTAATTTGTATAATGTAACCCCCCCCACATCCCACTCTCCTTCAATTTTGCTCCAGCCGAAGTTTGCCACTTCCGTTTTTGGATTATGCGTCGGGTCGCATTTTTCTTTCTGCAATTCGCAGACAACAAATAACTGATCCGTCGATGTGGCCTCATAGTTTAAAGGGTCAATATCAACAACCGGGTCAAATCGCCACTCTAAAATATATTGATAAGCATCTTCGTAATTTCGCTCAGCGATCACGGCTATATTGAATCTGGCAAAATTTGACTCCTCAACAATTTTGTCTGCCACTTCAAGGCTCCTCTGCAGCTGCCGGTTGAGGGAATACCTCAATGGATTGCCCGCCAAATTAACCAGAACCAGGTAGCCAACCGTAAGCACTAAAATTATTTTTCCGACTCTATTTGACTTTTTCCAAATAAAACTAAACAGAGTACCCAAAAATATAAATATGGCTGGGAATAAAAACCCAAAATAATGATCGTAGATTTGTTGTTTATATAGCGAGAGGCCGATTATACCGAAACCTAACCACGCCAAGACAAGCAAAAATGATGTCTGAAAAACAAGTTTTCGTTTTCTAATGCTCTCATAAATAGCCCAAGCTAAAGTCCAAATGCTTCCCCAAGTCACAATATAAGTAGCGTTGATATCGCCTGCTCCAACCAAACTGGAATTAATCTGATCATAAATAGGCAAAGTCTTATCCAAATTCGCCCACGGCTTGGCCGATACCGTAGTCTGGCGCTCAAGGAAAAATTTCTTGATGGCTGCGGCGTTTTGCCAGTCGTGCCGGGCGTCAAAGACAGCCAGTGGAGACATAAGCCCTACGAAAATGATAAAAGCCAATAAAGTATTTCGCAGGAAATTTACAAATTCCAATTTCCAATTTTCAAACAATTTCAAAATTCTAATTTTTACAAATACAAAAAGCAAAAAAACTAAAATAGTTGGTAATAAAAGTAGTCCTAAATAGTGACTTTGCAGAACAAAGGCAAAGGATGTTCCAAGAATTAGATACCATATTACTTTACCTTTTTTGAAAATTTTCCATAAAGAATACATCGACAAAATGGCAAAAAAAGGCATTATATTAGGATTCCATGAAGAGTGTGAATAAGTAATTACAACAGGGGAAATCGCATAAAAGAATGCGGCAATCCATGCCGCTTTCACCCCGAACCACTCACGAGAAACAAACCAAACCATAAACACAGTTGCTACCCCCAACACTGCTATACCAACAGCCGGGCCAGCAGGGCTTAGCCCAAACAAAAACAGCCAAGGTGCCATGAAATAGTAATACAGCGGGCCCAAATACATATTACCGATCGATGTCCCAGGTCCTATCAGAATAGGATCCAGAAAGACAAGTAAGCGTCGGACAATGATAGCGTCCCTACCCTCATCGCCTAAAAACGTCATGTATTCGGAAATTCGCCAAAGTCTAAAAAATGCCGAAAGAGCAAGAATTAGCAACAAAAAAATAAATTCTTTTTGATTAATTTTTATCTTTTTCTTTATTTTTTCGCTAATCACCAACCACCAGTCACCAATCACTATTTTAGTTTTTGCCATAATTTGAGTAAATCTACAAAACTTTTGATTATAACCTTAATACTTGCCCCCGTCTGACTTCCATAAACACGAGGAAAGTGATGCACACCTACCTCCGCAATTTTAAATCCTGCTTTCTTTGCCTTTGCCAGTAATTCCGGAGATATCATGCCTCCGCGAGTTGATTCTAAACACGGAATCTTATCCAACACATCTTTCTTAACCAATTTAAACGAACAATCTACATCTCTCACGTTAATACCCAAAAGCAAGTTTGCAAGTATTGTCCAACCAAAGCCGTTAATTTTGCGGAGCAGGGAGTCGCTCCTGGCCATACGAAAACCGACAACTACATCATAACCCTGAGAGGCTTTCAGATATAACTTGTTAATTTCCGAAAAGTCAAATTGCCCGTCTGCATCAATAGTCGCCACCCAATTATACCTCGCGTTATAAAAACCTGATTTTAAAGCTTCCCCATAGCCCTTATTTACTTTATGAGTGATGACTCTAATCTTTGGATCGCCAGCCTTGAGTTTATCCGCCACCAACCCCGTTTTATCACTTGAACCGTCGTTAACAATAATCACTTCCCATTTCCCAGCTACCGTCTTAAGCACCCGGATTGCCTTTAATACTGTAGCCTTTAAATTTTTCTCTTCGTTAAAGGCCGGGAAAAAAACAGACAAGGAGTCGATTAAATATCTGCCCATATGATATTATCGTAAGTATATCAAAAAACTACTGATCATATTGCTATTTACCGTCGTCCCGACCTTTTTGGTGTGGTTGCCTTTCCTGCTCAAATCTGAAAGCTTTTTGGGAATACCGCTGCCCCAAAACGGTTTACAAACAGTGGTTGCCAATTACGACGGCCCGCTTTACCTTGTCGTAACCAAGACATTATATTCGGCGAATCTAATCAAAGAAAATTTTGCGTTTCCCCTCCCTGTCGAATATTATGCGGCACACTTCCCGTTATTTCCCGTTCTAATTAGATTATTTGCAAATATCACTTATGCTCCATATGCCATGCTTATAGTAACCGTTGCCTCCGCATTTATCGCACATCTCTATTTTTTCAAACTGGCAAGAACCTATCTAGACACAGAGAAGTCGATGTTCCTTACTGCCATTTTTTCGATTTTTCCGGCACGGTGGTTGATCGTACGGTCGGTAGGGTCACCCGAACCTTTATTTATTGCGGCAATTATCGCAGCAATTTATTACTTTAAAAACAAAAAATATCTACTCTCGGGCATATTCGGAGCCGCTGCTCAACTAACCAAATCGCCGGGGATCTTACTTTTTATTGCCTTTGTGGGAGTTTGGGCAATAGACACTCTGCAAAAAATGTCTATCGTAAACAAAAACTTCAAATATCACTTTTCACCCAAAGCACTAGCAATCCTTTTAATCCCCGCTAGTCTCCTGGCTGTTTTTTGCATATATAAACTAACCTTTGGAAGTTTTACCGCATACTTTAGCTCGGGAGACAACATACACATCTTTTTTCCGCCCTTTCAAATCTTTAATTACTCGGCGCCTTGGGTTGGAACGTTTTGGTTAGAAGAGATTCTTTTCATTTATTCATTGGGTCTTCTTGGAGTAATTCATTTGATTAAAGACAAGGATTATATACCTGCAACTTTCTCTTTGGTTTTTTTTCTCACTTTAATTTTCGTGTCGCATAGAGATTTACTTAGATACTCGCTTCCATTAGTTCCGTTTGTTCTCATTTCCTTTAGGAAACTGCTTGTTTCAAAAGAGTTCAAAATCGTCTTTCTTTTCTTGCTTGTCCCAATTTATCTTTATAGTATTAGTTTTGTTTCTCAAAATGTGATGCACATTTCCGACTGGACGCCTTTCTTGTGACAATCAGCCGTACGCCAGCGCAAGTCGTTAATTAAGAAACGACAGAATTACAACAGGATCTTCCCGGTCTTTATCTTCATAGCCATCAATTAGCTCTTTGACACCGGATCGGGTAGTCTGATCTCCAAAATCTTCAGTTAGCCATCTCGTCGGTACGAACCAAAAACCCCATCGGAAGGGGCACGGATCCGTAAGGTTTACCAAGCTCGAGCCTCTGGATAGATACATCGTTGGCGATCAAGATCTGATGAGGAATCTTTTCATCAACCAGCCGCTGTAAAAATGCCAACACGTCAGAAAATATAGATTAAAAGCTTCTGCCAAAAACTATCTATTGCGGCGAAAGGGAGATTTCCAAGTTTTCCAGATAAACAAGTTGTACATCGTATAGTTAAAGGCTAAAACCAAAGGCATAGCCACTAGAATACCAAGCTGGCGAATCAACCGCGTATCTCCCAGTCCCAACACCATCACACCAATTACCACAAACTGAATTACAATAGCTCCGACCGAAGTCAAATTAAATTCCAAAAACTTTCTTGCCAGCTGCACTGGACTTGTTATTTTCACGTCTTTAAATGTCCAAATATTATTCCATGTAAAATTGCTAACTATTGCGGCTTCTGCCGCAAGCGCGGCGGCCCAAGCAGAAGATTCCGCCATAAAGGCTAAGAGGCTGTTTTTTAATCCGGACACCATCCTTGCTAGAGAAAGAGTAACAGGGGTACCCGCAAAAAGCTCCAACGCGACAGCGTTTACCAAGTAACCCACAAAACCGACGATGCCAAATTTTATAAATCTCTTCTTGTCACGGATACCCAATATTATTGCAACTTTGAACGTGGCTATCATTTCTTTTGTGTTAAATTTTGATTTATCGGTCACTCTTGGCCTAAATTCCAAAGGCACCTCAACAACTTTTTTTGCATTCTTAATTGACTGGTGCATCAGATCAACTTTATAGGCAAAGCGCTCCCGTTCCATCAGGTTATCGAGATCGATTTTGTTTAGTACTCCATCTACCTTTGTTAATCTAAAACCTGTAGTGAGATCATGAATTGAAGGCTTAACTAAAACCATACGGATAAATAAGTTGCCTGCAAAACTAATAAATTTTCGAAAAAATTCCCACTCTTTCGGAACCGACCCTCCTGGGATATAACGAGAACCGATCACGTAATCCGCGCCAGTTAGATAGGCATCGACCATTGGTTTTACAAATTGGGGAGGATGCTGACCATCAGCATCCATTTCCATGACGGCGTCCGCTTTGAGTCTATCTACGGCATATCGAAAACCAACGACGTAAGCGTTTCCCAACCCCTTGTTATTACCCTGCTGGATTATATGAAGATTCTTCCGCTCTTTCATTTCAGTCTCGACAACCTGGGTCATCCCGTCTGAAGAATTATTATCAGCAACCAACATGTGCATTTCCGCGTTGATTCTGGGAAACTCAACATCAAACAATGTGTCGATCATTTTTTTGATGTTGTCTTTTTCATTCCAAGCTGCCATTACGATTACGACTTTTTTCATAACATTTAAGTATATACTACTCAAATAGAGTTAGTGCACCGAAAAGCGCGGCATGCTCCCCAAGGGAAGAAATTTTGAACTTTGGCACAGGATAAATTTTCAAATAGTCTTTAAGCAAGGACCTCAATCGATAAACTTTTTCGCTCTTGTTTAAAGCAACGCCGCCGCCAAAAATTACCAACTTAGTAGGCCTGACAACTAGTACATTGGTTATTCCCTTGGCCATAACAGGTAGTATTTTATTCCAATTCTCCTCTTCCAAATCTTCCGCGCCCTTGCCAAAGTTTCTCTTAATTCCTGCTCCGCCTACAATTGCCTCTAGCTCCTTGCCGCCTTCGACAATTTGGTGACCAGGCTCAAACCTGTCAACTACTAATTTGCCCCCAGACAGTTTTATTTCAGTTCCTCCGATTGCTGTACCCCAAATAAAAAAAACAAATTCTTGATCCCTACCTCCTCCGTATGTAGCTTCCCCAATGGCTGCTAAGGTCGTATCGTTCTCCGCCTTTACAGGACAAGTAAATTCGTTCTCCAAGTCGTGAACAATTTTTCTCCCATTCCAATCAAGCAAATTCGGGCAAATCACGACCTCTTTATTCTCGTCCTCCAACGTCCCCGGGATGCCTATTCCCACGCCTTTTAATTCCTCCGAGGATAACTTGTCAACTGTATGGAGAATATTTTTTAAATCAAGTTTGTAATCATTATTTACGTCAAATTTCTCAAACTCAACAATCTTGGGGTTACTCAGCCCGTCAAAAGAGGCAATTTTAATATTTGTTCCGCCCACATCAATGCCGATATACATATTTCGATTATAGTACATAAAGATCAACAAGTTATGTTTTAGTTCCAAAAACGACTATGGGATGATATAATTGGGACATGTCAGTTGAGGTTGGCAAAGGCGGATTATATTTTTTAAAACAGGCGGCAGCATCTATTCTGCCCCCAGATTATTACGTCCGGATACGGACCATGATGCACGGCGCAATCGACAGAGTTAAGTACCCTCGAATTATCCCTGTTAATATCGGCAACACAAGTTTTATATTAGAGGTACAAAATAGACGGCAAGCAGATATGATAGACGGTCGATACAATGAGGTAGATTTTACTCTTGCACTCCAAGATAGATTGCGTGAAGATGATATAATTTATAACGTGGGTGCTGCGTATGGATTGCTCGCTTTACCTCTTGGTATGCGCTGTCCAAATACGGTTGACGTATTTGCTTTTGAACCCGATTATGAGCTTGGAATAGATCTAGCTCAAAATATACTACTCAACAATGCTGGAAATATTCACCCATATCAAATAGCTATTGGCAACTTTAACGGTACAGTTGATCTACAAACAAGCGGGCGAGGCGGCAACGCACCTCAAACTACCGGAACGTGTAACGCCGGGTTTATGTTTAGGCGTCCAGTTACTCTGCGTAGCATAGAATCGCTAGTTTCTAATAGTGGATTACCAGCACCAACTTTTTTAACGGTAGATGTCGAGGGATACGCGATGCATGTTTTGGAGGGGTTAAGAAATATCAAACCAAGAGTGATTGCGATAGAGGTTCACCCCGGACGCGGCGGCATAAAACCAGAAACTCTGGCTGGTATAGAAGATTCTATCGGCCCGGATTATAAAATTGTATACAACAAACCTAGAGGTGGAGAAATACATACTATTTGGGCTTCCAGCGCTTGGGAATAAACTTGCCCAGACTCAATACCAACTTTATAAGCAAGTAATTCCAAAGGAAGTTAACTACAAGCATACTTAGCAAAAAGCCAGCAGTACTCATGTTAATGACATCCTCCCCGGTCTAACAAGCGGGGTTTCCCTCCAAAGGAGGATGACATATCAGCGTTCAATTCATCCCCGTGCTTACGCACGGGGTTTTCTTGAATGCTGTTATAAAGTTTCCTGCCAATAAAAGCGATGGCAAGCCAAGTATATAGAACACTGCCGTACTTGCTTTGCAAAAAAGAAAAATACCCTCGATGCTGCCGGCCATCGCACATCCGAATGCCGGGATAAAACTCAACATTCCGATTATCGACAAGGCTAATGATAAGATGAATATCTTATTGTTTTTTCTCATAAAATAATTTTCAAAATATATTTCGCCTAACGTTCGGTATATCTGATGTCCCGCCGACACCTTGATCTATTTTACCAATTTTCGGCGGGATATGGGAGAGTGCCGAGCCGAGGCACTCTCCAGACATACTGTGTTGTCCAAGGGTGAGCGACGTTAGGAGTGAAAGCGCAGCGTCCCCTTGAGTTCAAACCTGAGAAGCTTTGGATAAATAACCTACTTAGTTTTTAATCGTTTTTTGCTTAATCTTAAATATTTGACCAGTAATATGATCGGATCGAGAAGATGCAAGAAATTCGACTAAGTCAGCAACATATTTTGGCTGAAGACACTCGTCTTTTGAATCTGGGAAAAATGTTTGTACCCCCGCGGTCCAAACATACCAAGGGGAAACTGCATTAACTTGAATTAGTTTATTGCGGAGCTCAACAGATAAAAGTTTTGTAAATTCATCCAGATATTTTTTGGATGCAAGATAAGGAAGCCAACCTTTTTCTTCTTCGGAGGAATCACCAGTGATATTAATTATCTTCCCACCTGAATTTATCAATGGAATAAGTTGTTGAGTTAAGATGGTTGTACCAGTAATACCAACATCAAATATCTCTTGAATTCGTTGAATGTCATGATCCTCAAAAGTAACACCATAATAGGCTTCCTTATCGTTATGCCAAACACCAGCAGCATTGACTAAAATATCAACGTTTTTATAATCTTTTTTTATCTTAGAAACAAAACTTTTTATCTCACTTTGTTTTGATAAATCCACTGAAAAAATTTTTCCTTTGCCCTTCTTCTTTTCGATAATTCTAAGAGTTTCTTGCAACCCGTTTTTATTTCTGCCCACCATTATGCAAAAAACACCTTTTTGGCTAAGAGCAACCACGATTTCTCTACCAATTCCGATACTGGCACCAGTGATGATAGCAATTTTTGATTTGGTCATAGAATTAACTTTGGTTATATTTAATCTCAGGTTTGAATTTCGCACAACTAGTGTTTATGCGAATATTTGTTCGTATAAACCGTAAAATTGTGATAATATAGTATCATGCTAATCGACAGGCTGCAACAGGAAATGAAAATTGCCGGTTTTAGCCCCAGATCAATTAAATCATACTCCATCTGCGCTCAAAAAATATACAGCCATTTCCAAAAACCCCTTAACCAAATTTCAGAAGATGAATTCAAAAGTTTCCTGGCAAAACTTGCCAACAAAAACTATTCTCCATACACCCTAAATCTGTATCACGCAACTTTTAAATATATTATCCGGAATATTTACAAAAAACCTCTTGATTTCCGTTTCCCTTATGCAAAACGCCCCAAAAAACTGCCCGTGGTTTTATCAAGAAAAGAGATCACCATACTGATCAGTTCCCTTAATAACTCGAAACATAAAACTTTAATCGCCTTGGCTTACGGCGCAGGTTTGAGAGTAAGCGAGGTTATAAACTTAAAAGTAAGAGATATTGATCTTGAAGAATTAACAATTCACCTGAAACAAAGTAAGGGGGCAAAAGACAGAATAACAATTATGCCTGTAAAAATAAAAACTGATATCCAAAATCTTATTACGGGGAAAAAAGCGGGTGACCTGGTATTTGAAAGCGAGCGTGGGGGAAAAATCACAACCAGAACCGCGCAAAAAGTTTTTTCAAATGCCCTTAAAAAAGTAGGTATTAAAAAACCGGCCACGTTCCATTCATTAAGACACAGTTTTGCCACACACTTACTGGAAAATGGGGTTGACGTCCGCTATGTACAGGAACTTCTGGGCCACGCCAATATCAGAACAACCCAAGTGTATACTAAAGTCACTAATCCAAAATTAAAAAATATAAAAAGTCCATTATGAAAATCGAGGTCGTTACACTTTTTCCTAAAATGTTTGTGGGTCCTTTTGATGAAAGCATCATAAAAAGGGCTCGGGAAAAAGGACTGGTCGAAATAGTTATTCACGATATTCGCAAATGGGCAAAAGACCGCCACAAGTCGGTAGACGACCGTCCATACGGCGGCGGTGTGGGCATGATACTCAAGGTCGAGCCGGTTTATGAAGCGCTAAAAGAACTGAAGTCAAAAAACTCTAAAATTATTTTACTTACCCCACAGGGCAAAACATTCAACCAAACTTTAGCCAGAAAATTGTCCAAATTTCAACACTTAATTCTCATTGCCGGTCATTACGAAGGCTATGATGAGCGGATCAGAAAACATCTCGTTGACGAAGAAATTTCCATCGGGGACTATGTTTTGACCGGCGGAGAACTTCCGGCAATGGTTCTCGTTGACGCTGTCGCACGTCTTGTCCCAAAAGTTTTGGTCAAGCCTGAAGCACTAAGACATGAAAGTTTTAATCAAAACCAAGGTTTAGACTATCCTCAGTTCACAAGACCTGAAAAATTCCAAGGCTGGAGGGTACCAAAAGTTTTACTTTCCGGAAATCACAAAGAAATTGAAAAATGGAGAAAAAAAGAGTCTTTTAAAACAACTAAAAAAAATCGGCCTGATTTAATTAAATAAAGTCATATCTGACCTGTTTTTCTGTATAAATTTTCTGCTTTTGCCTTCAAGGGCCTCCACCACCAAGTGTTTTTCTTATACCAGTCAATAGTTTTGGAAAGCCATTTATCAAAATCGTATTTTGGCTGCCAACCTAGAGTCTTTAATTTTGTAGAATCTATGGCATACTTTCTATCGTGGCCGCTTCTGTCTTTAACAAATTTAATATACTTTTTATCCAAACCAAAAAAACCAACTATCAGTCGAGCCACATCATAATTAGTTAACTCCTTACTGCTTCCACCCACTAAATAAGTCTCACCAATCTTACCTTTAGTAATTACCAAATCAATCGCACTACAATAATCTTCGACATAAAGCCAATTGCGGATATTATCACCTTTGCCATATAACTTAATTGGGGTATTTTCAATCAAATTTGTAATTGCACGCGGCATAAACTTTTCAGGGTCTTGACAAGGCCCGTAGTTATTGGCTCCATTGGTAATAGTTACAGGCAAGCCGAAAGTGTAGTGATATGCTCTAACCAAATGATCCGACGCAGCTTTACTCGCGGCGTAAGGACTGTGTGGATTATAAAGCGTGTCTTCTCTGAACTTATGTTTCGAATTTAAAGGCAAGTCACCAAACACTTCATCGGTTGAGACGTGATGAAATCTTTTTACTTTTACCCTTAAGGCTGCATCAAGTAAAACTTGCGTTCCCAGCACATTTGTTCTGGAAAAAATTGTCGGGTCTGTGATTGACCTGTCCACATGACTTTCGGCAGCAAAATGGACAACAATATCCACGTTTTTCATGCATTTCGCGACAATCTCTGGATAGCAGATGTCACCTTTCACGAAAGAGTAATTTTTGTTTTCGTCGAAATCTATTGTTGAAGAAAGATGTCCAGCATAGGTCAATTTATCCAGATTTAGGACTTTATCACCGTGATATTTCTTTAGCCAATAGCAAATAAAGTTACTGCCAATAAACCCGCATCCACCGGTTACGAGTAATCGCATTTATTCGTTCTTTTTCTTTGCCCAATACCAATTAGCCAAAAATAAAGTATCAAAGGTTCCTGCGTCATCCCAAAAACCCTTCAGTTCGGAATGTTTTAGGCTCCCCTCTTTTAGATATAAATTATTTACGTCGGTTATTTCTACCTCGCCACGCCTGGAAGGCTTTACTTTATTAATCTTGTTAAAAACCGTGTTATCATATAAATAAAGTCCGGTTACTGCAAATTTCGATTTTGGCTTTTGCGGCTTTTCTTCGATCTTTAAAATCTCTCCTTTTGAGTCAAAAACCGGAACTCCAAACCTTTGCGGGTCAGGGACTTTTCTGAGAAATATGTGCGCACCGCCGGCAAAGCTATCGACATCTTTTTTAATTTTTACATCCGTACAGTTGTCACCCAAAATCACGCAAATACTATCTTTGTCGGCAAAGTCGCAAGCAAGTGACAATGCTTGCGCTATTCCACCCTCATCCTCCTGATAAACGTACTCCAAATGCTTAATTCCAAGCTCATTGCCATTTTTAAGTACCCTCAAAAAGTGTCCCGCGTACGGGCCTCCGATAACTAACAAAATTTCGTCAATCATCGCATCGACCAATGTTTTTAGTGGGTAAAAGACCATCGGCCGGTTGTAAACAGGAAGAAGATGTTTATTTGTAACGTAAGTCAAGGGATAAAGCCTTGTACCAAGCCCTCCTGCCAAAACCACACCTTTCATAAACATTCATATTGTAACATTAATTAACATAATTCTTCGATACAAACTTTGCTTTCAACAGCAAGACTGGAATATAATTCGAGATATGAAAAGGCCAGCAAAGGACTCAAAAGGATTACAAAAAATAACTTCCCTACAAGCATGGAGTGAACTTACAGAGAAATATTTTGGAAGAAAACTTAGAATAGAAGAAAGGAAAGATCGGGAACACATCTACAGGTTCCTCAGGGAAATGGAACTCCCTTCCGAAAAATTCATCGCATTTCCCTCTGGAGATAAGTTGCAAAAAGATGAGTTTCTCAAGGCTATTGGCAATTTAGGTTTCCCATATTGGGTTAGTGCTACCCCAAAACTAGGAACGACCAACTTAAATAGACTTTCAAAATTAAGGCTTGAGTCCACACAAGAAGGTTGGAAATTTATACAATCTGTCCCCAGATTAAAAGATTACAAAATCATCGCCATGCAATACGCGGACAACCCGGAGTTTAAAGGAAGTGTAATCGTCTCAAAAAATTTAAACGGTGTAGCCGATTTTGTAATTGGCGATAAGCATGTCCAACTAACATCGGGTTTAACCATAACCGATCCAATGCTTTTTGATTCACAACAAATTATTCACTATTCAAATATAATCGGGAACGAATATCAAGATTTACTCTACTCTTATATTTCCACTCACCCAGGCCATTTCGAATTTCAGTACGGGACAATAGACAAAAGAAAAGGGTTATCGTTTTTCGACTACAACGACGAGCTTGCTTATGAAGACATAGATAAAATATTCCAAGATTTAGTTACTTACCACGATCTCAACTTACCCCAAAACAATAATAATTGTTTATTGACAGGTATTCCTGCCAGTCTGGGAAAAGTTCAAGGAAAATGTAAAATTGTAATGAGTACGGATATAGAAAACTATAGCAAAGTCCGAAACGGAGACATTTTGGTGTCGGAAGCAACAACTCCTGAAATGACTCCGCTCATGAAAAGAGTTTCAGCAATTGTTACTGACTTGGGAGGCGTCACTTCTCATGCAGCTATTGTTTGTAGAGAGCTTAATATTCCTTGCATAGTCGGAACCAAAAAGGGAACTTCTGTCCTGACAGACAATATGGAAGTTGAAGTTGACGCATATAAAGGAACTGTAAAAGCTACTTGATTATCTACGTGTGCTTGTCGGCAACAGAGGACGCTCCCCAGGAATCGGGTTTTGTCTTTGCTTTAAAGCCATTGCCGTTAACCATTCCGACAACTTCTTTTATCATGTCTCTTGTTGGCCCCAAAGGCCCAACGTCGACATGGATTTCCAAGTCGTATTTTGCTGGCGTAATTGCCCGCCGCAACTGCGGAACTAACTCCCTTGCAATGTTCAGCGAAAGCAAAGTCTCTGTATAGATTTTATCCCTGAGTACCGGTTTTTTATAAATAATTTTCTTTTGCCAGAAATATCTGCCGCCTCGCCCCGTCCTATGGATAACAATTGCCGATATAAAGCGAATTTCAGCTACACCATTAAGCTGTTTTACTTGAGAATCGGTACCAATTACCAGCCTGTAAAAGCTCCCGGGTTCGCTTTGCACAAATTTTTTAATTTCGGCAATCATCCGGTTTGAAGACAGTCTCCCCATTGAAGGATTAAAAAAGAAGTTATTTTCTTGCATTGCGGCAATTATACCCGAAGAATAAGTGACAGGACAATCATAAGCCCCAAACTTGCTACAACCACGTATTCGATAACCACCTCGAGATACAAATCGCGGTGCGCGGAGTGATGCATTGCACCCCAAATAACATAGGCCGAAGCCACTGCAACCGAAATATAAATCTGAAATATTCGATCATACGAAAAAACTATAAACCCAAGAGCGCCAGCCAGCAGAATTCCGATTAAGCCAAAATAATGCGGAAGATGTTTTGCAATTTTTTTCACAAAATTTGCCCCGACTTAATAATCAGCACAACCAAAAGTATCATAGTGAGAAACGACATGTGTGCAACGCCGCGACCTGAAACCCTAAAAATTTTTCGCCTGTAAACTATGATTTCATCGACTGCAAATACACCTAAAAGCAGGCCTAGCACTGCAGTAGACATACCCTTTGTCGTGTCAAGTGGTGACAAAAGCGGTCCCCCACTAATTCTTTGCGAAGTTTGGACAGAAGCTATCAGGGCTTCGGGTTTTGGTTGTGGCCTAGTCTCAACGTTGGCTGCCTGCGCCGTCTTGGCTACAGGCGCAGCAAACAGTTGAACGACTAAGGTTGTATCCACCCCTGCCAAATCCCCCTCGACAACTGCCACCCCGATTTCTTCGTACTTGGGAGACAGCAAATTTTCCTTGTGGGACTGGGACGCCATCCAAGCATCGACGACCGATGAAGGGTTTGAAAAGTCCCTTGCAAGGTTTTCTCCGGCAAATCGGTACGTATAACCGTTGTTTTTAAAAAAATCCCAAGGTGTAACCCCATTTGGCGAGACATGGGCCCAGTAGTTGTGTTCCAGCATATCAACCGCCTTGTCACGAGCCGCAGAGGCAAGAGCCGAGTTAAAACTCAAAGGACCTAGCCCCGCTTCAACCCTTTTTTCATTCGTAAGCCTAACCACTTCCTCCATGGGTATGCTTGAAGCGAAACCCAAAACTTTCGGAAAAACAGACGACACACTCGAAAGCGTCAACTGATAAACAAAAAGGCAGGCAATAATGGCCATTAGTATTGGAGAATGCAATAATCTTGCTTTGTGGTTATTTGAATTTCTGGGAATCAGAAAATGGGCAGCATACTCAATAAACTTCATTAATACATATTAATTCTGGTAAAATTAAAATGCAATGAACTTAATTACAAATTTCCTCAAAAGAATTCCAAAAAAACTGCATACACTTGCCGGGGTTCAACCCCAACCCAACACGCAACCAGCCGTACAACCCTGGGCTAAACCTAAAACAAAAATCCCAAAGATCTCAAAAAAAGCCTTAATTGTACTCGCAGTAGTAATACTAATTTTACTTCTGGTTAAGGCAGTAATTCCGTTTTTTGTACGTACAGTAGACCAAATCATTAATAAAGGCCAAGGTACCGCGCAAGCTTCGCCCACGCCTATTATATCCGAGCCAAAAGACGAGCCTGTGACTTTTTCGTGGGAAACTTACACAAATCAAAGGCTAAACTTTCAAGTCAGCGTACCAAGTAGTTGGGAACGAAAAGAATATGAACCTAAGAGTGCGACCACCAATCAAGCCACTGTCGCATTCGACCCCAAGAAACTGCCGGACAAATACATTTTTGCCAGATCGTATTATGCGGTTATCGTAACTCCGGTTGGCGTCAAGGAAGAATTTAACAAACATAAAAATTTAATTGAAAGTATCGGTACTGACTCAATTACGGAAACTTTTCTGGACGGGATTCGGGGCGCCGATACGGGAAGCTTTATTACGGTGGAACACAAAGGGTATATCTACGAACTCGTCTTAAAGTCGGTAAGAAGCGACGAGGGCAAGTTTGTTTATACCCAGATATCAAAAAGAGTAATTTCATCATTTAAATTCCTCGACGAGCAAAACGCCCCCAACCAGCTGGGGGACATAAGAATCGATGACGGCAATGTAGTTGGAGTAGATCAAAATGGCAAAAAAACAGTTTTAATCAACAAGAGCAAATTTACAGGCGATGGGATAAAAAACTTCAGCGAAGTAAAAGTATCCCCTGACGGCTCTTTAATGTGTTTTATCGGAAACACAGACTCACCAGCTACTTTTCTTTATTACTCTGACGTTGGCGGCAAGACACCTTTCAGAATTACTGGCGGAAAAAATTGCGTCTGGTCACACGACAGCGGGAAAATAGCTTTCAATAACGTTGTCAGCGATGTCTCACCTGTTGACGTCTTCATCTTTATTATTAATTCAAAGGACCTAAAAAACATCACTCGGATTGTTGGTGGAGAATTCATCAGATTCTACGAAATTCCCGAATGGAGCCAGGATGATAATTTTATCGTCAGCAATTTCACAGCTTTTGACCCGAGTGGAACTTTGCAAAGCTACACAGGCTCATCGGCAATTAATGCTACAACCGGAGAAGTAGTCGACAAATAACTTCAGTCGTACAACTTTTGCTTATAGTCTTCAAGGGTTTTACGAATGTCAAAGCGCTCTGAAAGCTCTATTGAATTTCGCATTTTTTTGACCCAGCCGATAGGCATACCTTCTTCACTTCTATTGTAAAACTGGGGCAGGACCTCTTTGTCAAGCAAAGTGTAAAAGCTTTCGGCCAAGTTAGCATCGTCCAATATCCACCCCGCATCACTTAAGTCGACTTCGGCCACCCAACCATCCTTGGTGGTCAAATTAAGCACCCCATTAGCCAGCGCTTTCATGCCCGAAGTACCGCAGGCTTCCTGGCCCACAATGGGAGTGTTAAGCCAAACGTCCACACCGGCAACCATTTTGCGGGCAAGCTCAAGGTCATAGTTGGGAACAAAAATCGCGTTACCCGAAAGCTCACCCTTCATAAAGCCAATCACTTTTTTAATTGCCTCAACAGCCGCAGCATCGCCCACATGGGCTTTTCCGGCAAGCAAAATCTGGACTTCGCGCCCTTCGCTTTTAATCAATCGTGAAAGTCGCAAGACATCCTCAAATATCCCTTCAAACCTTTTATAATCGGCAATCCTCCTCGCCCAGCCGACAACCAGCCTTTTCGGGTTATATCCAAAACCGGTCCGTTCAATTACCTCCCGAAGCAAGGTGTCTTTAAGTTTGATGTGGTTTAGCCATAAATCACTATCCCCTACGCTCTTATCTGCAAACTTATAATTCTGCCACGTACCCATATGCACCCCGTTTGTGACATAGGACCAATTCCCCTTCCAGTAGTCAATACAAAAGTCAAAATGTAACTTACTCACCGCTGTTGCTTTCCTGCTACTTGCCAACGCATATCTCGTGATACCGAAGCCTGCCTGCGCAGACTGGCCCTTATTTTCAGGCTCCTTTCCTTCTTTAATTAGAAGCTGCAGATCAACATTAATTCCCTGCGCGTACTTCTGGGCGTAACGTTCGACCAAATTCAAATCATAAACAAGATTACCCGACGGCATAAGCGTATGGTTTGTATAAACTATTTTCGTGCGGGCTTGGACCAGCGCTTTTTCAAAGCTCACTTTTTTCTCCCCGGCGATTTGCCTGGCAACTTCCCAAACGGCAAAACAAGGTCTACCTTCATTGAAGTGGTATACGGACGGTTTTATCCCAAGAGTTTTAAGCAGTTTTACACCACCCAGTCCCAGAATTAATTGCTGCCTTAGCTCGACATCCGCTCCGCAGCAATAGTCCGAGTCCAGCGCGTACCTCCATTCATCGCTATTCTCTTCAATATCGGTTGTCAAAAAGTAAACGGTTGTAACTTCCCCTAATCTCAGTTGATATGCCGCAACGAAAACTTTTTCACCTAAGTCAATCTCAACCATTACGGGTTTGCCACGCAAGGTTACTCTCCGCAGCGACATCGACGTTTCGGGATCAAATCCCGCATTTTCCTCAACCTGTAAACCATCTTGGGTAATTTTTTGGACAAAAAATATACCCTTATATATAAGGCCTATACCTATTAAAGGAAAGTTTTCCTCACTAGCAGCTTTTACCAAATCTCCCGCTAAGACACCAAGCCCACCAGCATAAGTAGGGATTTTAGCGTCAACGGCAAACTCCGCACAAAAATACGCTACCGGAAAGTCCTTTCGGGCAGTCATATTTTAATCGTATCAAAAAGTGTTACAATTAGCCAAAGTGCTCGAGATAATAAGAATTCCTCAGGGAAAAGTTTTTATAAAACAGACGAGTAGCCAGGTCAGCGAAGGACTGCTGCAACTTGACCCCGGCCAAGAAATTTCGGGCCACAACAGGCCAATTTTTGAAGAACTGGAACAACTTATGGGGGAGAGTCTAATTAAAATCTATGACGGTACAGCAGTTATTATGGAAAAACGCCTCAAGCCGGGCGATCGTTATACAATCCCCTGGAACAAAACACACACTCATGCAAATGAAGGGTTGGAGCCATCGATTCTTAAATGGAGATTCCAAGGCGACGCCATAGACATCGTAAACCTAATCCGCATAAATTACGGCAGCTGATTACTATTACATCCGATTAAAATACACCGATGCCTGAAGAAACTTCACTTGAATCCGCAGCAAACACTATAGAAACAATTAAGACAAGAAGTGTTTCTGAGAACGAGTATTTCCATGAAGCTCTAGATCCCTCTACTTTTGTAAAGATAAAACAGGGAGATTGGCAGGAACTCAACGCTGGCACACAAATTGTAAATGAAGGTGCGGGACCATGCTTAATAATATATGTAATCAACAAACGTGACGGCACTGTAATTTCTGGCCATTTCCCCGACATGAACAAAGAAAGACAGGACATGTTCCTTCAAGATAAAATTGCAAACCTTTAAAAAGCGTTAAGACAAAACGATGGTGCTAAGTTAAAAGTTCACCAGCCAAAAGAAATAAAGCCCGCCAGAGATCCACAATATCAAAGATATTTAGATTTGCTTGACAGGCTTAAAGAATTAAGCAAAAATCAAGCCGCGGGCCTGGAAGTTCATCTATTTGGTCAAAATCTTTGGGTTACTCCCGGTGAAAAGCAAGCAATGGTTCAACAACTTACTGAGAATATTATCGACCAACACAATGTTAATATTGACCTAGAGAGAACGGGGATTCCCCCAATTAATATTCATGATCACCGAGAACTCGGTGAATCCGAAGGAGTAACTCACACTACATATCTCCCTGAAGATGGATCAATTCTTGTATACACAAGAGTAAAATCACCAACTTCCCCCCCCACCTCCGCCGAAGCCTCCTCCCCCACCTCCGCCGGAAAATCCCGACCCGCCCGACCAACTGCCTGAACCTGACCACTTCCCGCTCGGGCTTGATATTAATGTATCGGCAAACCCCAACTCAAAGCCGGCGTACCAACCATAAAAGTTAAAAGTCCCGATGCTGTCAAAGTATGAAGGCGGAGTGATAGACAAATCCTCCATATCGCTTGTTAACTTTGTCACCACCCCAAGCGCTATCGCCAAAGGAAATATATTTTCCAAAAACAAGTGCTTCTCGTGAATTTCCTGCCGCCATTTCCCAATCTCAATAAAATGTCTAAGCCCGGTTATTTGCCTGTATACGGAATAACCCCACGCGGTCTTGCGGGGCATTGCGCGGGCGACGAATAAACCTGCCGGTATAGTCAAAACCAATACTATTACAGGAAAAACATTTCCGCTTACTTCGACAAAAAATGACAAAGTTACAAATCCCAAAATGTATAAAACCACAGTGGTTGTGTACCAAAATGCCCGCACTGTTTCAGGGTTTCTGTCAAAAACACCCTGGTTAATCAGGCTCTCGTAAACTTTCTTTTTAAAAGGATCGAGAACCACATAGAACTGATTTTTGAGTGCCGACATCAAAACATATTCCTTGTCGATTAAATGTTTTTGAGCCGTCTTTAATTTGTCGGGCAGGTTGTTAAATTTCTTCTCGGCAATGGGAATACTTTTAAATATCAAATTGCTCCTGAAAAGTTCATTTAACAAATACTTCTGGTACTCCCGTAGTTTCGATCTATCCTTATCCAGTTTTATAAACTCAAAATCTGTCTTTTTTCTCAAAAACCTTTTTTCCTCTAAACGAACAATTTTAAGGTATCCGAGTCGCGCAAGCTCGACTATTTCAGCGACAATGTCGTGTATGTCTATTTTTTCATCGACTATTGTCCCCACTTGGGAAGGTGTAAACCCGTCAATCGGGTGGTATACAAGAGGAAGATATTCCCTTTTAAAAATTGCCACATCAATCTCTTTTGAGTCTTGCGGCTTGTAATAAATATTTCCTTCGGCGTACTTTCTATCTCTGCCCTTCTTATACCAAAACAGTCCCAAAGTAATTAAGGGAACCAACGCAACCGGATAACCCCAGTTGTCCAGTAAAACAAAAGCTGTGTTTTTAATTATTCCGGGGAATATCAAATCGTTACTCTTATCCAAACCGACAACAACGGTTAGCCCACCCTGGAAATTTAAAGGATTACTCAAACTAAAACTTGCCCTCCGGTCACTATATGTACTGACACATCCAAAACACTCGATTTGATTAATTGAAGCGTAAGGCGACTCTATAATCGCTGAAGATTTATTTATAATAGTATCCCACTGGGTTCCCGTTACATTCCAATAAAGCTCTTCGTGGGTATCAAAGCGCTGTAATACTCTGCTCACCTGGTATTTAATTAAATAAACCTGTCTACCGACAACAGTTCTGTCGGGATCGCCAATTTTTAACTGAATACTTTGTTTGTAACGACTAGTATCATAGTGAATAGGGGTGCCTTGGTCACTTGTGACAGAAGTTACCGTTAATTTGGAGTTAATACTCCGGCCGTTTGCCGTATAGTACACGGGAATTATCCTGAATATTCCGTGTTTGGGAACGGTAAAATGTGTTTCGATCCTCTCGTCAACAGTCAATGTCGTGTCTTTGTTAATTACAACATTGCTTTCGAAATTATTAATAATATACTCGCTATTAGCTGTCCCGAACTCTGCAGAAACATCTTTCGCGAAAAAGAGAACTAAAAGTGTTAAGATAACATATAGAAAATAAAATTTTCTCATGTATATCAATGATATCCTAATAAAGTTAATCCGGAAATACCAAATGTCTTTGTCCCCAATTCTCAAAGAAAATGGGTGGAAATGCTTATATAATCCCACATGCTCCGATCATGCAGTTGATTGTCTGAATAAATATAACTTTTTAAAAGCAGGACCAATTATTTTATTTAGAATACTGCGTTGTAATCCGATTAATGCACGCATCAAAAACCGTAAGGAGGTGACAGACCATCACTAAAGAATATAAAACACTTACTTTTAAAGATGACGAAAAAGGTAGAACCGAAATGGGGCAATGGATGGATGAACTCGCGAACACCGGTTGGGAAGTTAAAAGTAAAGAAGTCACTCAGCAAGGTTGGGATTTCTACAAGACATGTTGCCTCGGAGCATTATTTCTTCCCCTGGCGCTTTTGGGCAAGAAGGAAAACGTTATACAGGTAATTATGGAAAGAGAAGTTAAAGAAAAAACAAAATGAATTGGAGATTTTATTGGTCAAACTGGATCTTTGGGGGACTATTTGGGATTATATTGGGTGCGTTTCTCCCATGGTTCACAATAGGAATACCGTTTATCCTCTCGGAAAATGTTTACGGCCTCCAAGCCGGCGGTCAGTATACACTAGTTTTGGGCTGGATAGGCATAAGTGCGCTAAGCTTAGTTTTATCACAAAAACTCTCTTTTAAACTTTTTTTCTTTATAGAGTTATTGATAGCCTCCGCAAGTTTACTTTTCTGTCTTTATATCGCCGGAGTTTTTAACCGTATAGTAGGCTTTGCAAGTATCCTAAGCACACTTCTTGCAGGTTTTGGCGTATCGAGCTTAGCCGGCACAGGTATTGGCTTATATATCACAATCTTGGGATCAACCTTTGTGATAATCGGCCTCATCAAGTTCCAGAAAGGCGGAAAAGATAACGAGGAAGAATACGAAATCCGTCCAGCATTCATAGGATATTTATTAAGATCCTATTCGAGATTGATTTCTATAATACCTCTAAAAATCTACGGATTGGTCTTCCTTCTCATTGTGACATTTGCTACAGGATCGCTCGTTGTCGATAAACTTGGCATTACTGCCCGAAAAGAAAATAGGGAAGTTAATGAAACAATAAATTTTTCAACTATTAAAGAGAGTTCTGATTCACTTCCCGCAACTGTTAGTTATATTAAACAAAAAGGTGTACCTGGCACGCGCAAAGTAACTCTCCAAAATATATATGACAAAGAAGGTAATATTAAAGAGACGCGAACAATTTCTTCCGTAATTACCCAGAACCCAATTGACCAAATCATAGTTGAAGGGACAGTCTCCTCCTATTCCTCGGCGCAGGACCTGAGGCAAAAGGCACAACAGTTTTACGAAAACTACAAAAACAAAAATTATTCAAAAGTTAGCAACTGGTTTAAGCGGGCAACGGCCGGGAGAGAGTTAGTATACAGCGAGGAAAAAATTGAAAAAGCCGTATCCGAATCTAAATTTGAAATAAAAGAGGTTACAGTCGGTATGCCCGAAATAACTTTCCCTTACGCAAAAACATATGAAAGTAAGGACGAAATCGTAATTTTAGCCTCTATACCAATCGAACTTAAAAGTGAGAGTGTCTTTTACAAAGAAAAAGTAACCAATTTTAAAGCGATCTCCTATTTTGACTTTGAAAACAAAGACTGGTTATTCTCGCCCATCGGACCTGTTTCTGTCACAGACGGCACGGGGGTTAACAAATTCACTGCCACCATAGGAGCTGATAAACAGGAAATAGAGGGGGAAATTGGCATCCCAAAAGTTTTTCAATGGATTCCAATCGAAGAAGACTCTTATGAAAAATTCAGGCTGCATATTTATCTTGTCATTAACGGCGGGTTTATGGACGGTAAAAAAATAAGCAGAATAGAATTTCAGGATGTTCGTGATGACTTGGGTTACAGTCACGGTGGTTACTACAAAGCAGATCCTTTTTATAAAAGAGGCGACAAGGACTCGGGAATCGGTCCGAATGTATGGGTTTATATAGAAACAACTATCGGAAAAGTCATTGAAGCCAAAACAATATCAATTAAAGTAACTAGGGTTTTTGAAAAACCGGTTTATTCGTATGAAGATCCAGGAATTGAAGCGTCGCCCAAAGAGTTCACCATTACCGGGATTAAGATTAATTAAATTGTTCCTACGGACCAAGCAAAGAGTCATACCCCATTTATCAAAATCCACGGAATATTCGTTGCATTTAAATTCTTTTATTAGCTAGCCAATAGCCAATGTCTTCTTCCGCAAAAAAACTAAGACAAATCCTTCGACCCGCTTTCCCCAACAAGTTCCGGTCATCGCCGCAACTCGCTTACCAAAGTCGTCTCTTTCCATTATTAAATATTGTATACTACCTCGATGAGTCGCGAAACTCCCTCCGGGGTTCAAAGACCGGTTTTGGGAAAGAAGTACTTTAGCTACCATTTTATCCAGTGGAAAATTTCACAAGTGCCAACAAATAATCCCTTTTTGACAGACAGTCTTCGCGAGCCCAGCGTCGGCATACCATGCAATGCCACCCGAATACTCGACGACATGCAGTGCGTCAAAAGGCAAGGAACGGCTACGCCTACGAACAATACGATTATTTGGAAAAGAGCTTTTAACCCGCAAACTGACGGAACAGGAAACTGCGACGGTTGCCCAATGTTAGGAAAGAAGTCCGGCTGTATTATTTACGACGCCTCGTAAAGTTCTTAACTACCAAACGCTTGCAAACTACGCCTGAAGTTTCTCAGTAGGACCCAGCAAACTGTCGCAGTGAGCAAGTTTTTCCCTCATAACAAATAAATCCTTTCCTTCTTCGCTTAGTGCCCACTCAGCCTCAGCCACACACTCGGATCCTATATATGCCTCTACCCGGTCTCCCGCTTGCTCAATCGTTCTCATGTTCCTGTCTCTGGCCACTAATGCAGCACCATAAGCCATCGCATACATACTTCGCATCCTCGCACTGTCAAAATACCTCTCACTCATAGCCCTATTCTACACCTAATTACAAAAATCCTATAGTATCAATGGGGTTGCAAAGAGCTTTAATTTTTCATATAATTCATCTCATTAAGTTATGAGGTGGCAACCACAACTCAATCAATGTTATTACGACCTTCAAGAGTTATTGGACAGCTTGTGTGAGGAATCAAGAGAGGCAAGTTTGGAAAACTTTCGAGCCCTAGCTCAAAGGAGGGTGTCAGAGCTATTTCCGCCATTGCGAACCACTACCAAGACAGAAGTTATTACTGTTCACAAACAAGGCCCAGAAGGTGAGCCAGAATAAATGAGAAAAATATTAATTTCGGCATCTGCTTTTTTTCTGATTCTGTTTCTGGCCTCTTTTGATCTTTTCTCCCCGCGCGCGCAGGCCCAAGACGAAAACGGCCACATTCCGGGCCAAGTCCTTGTAAAATTTAAAGACGGAACCACGAAAGCCAAGAAGGAGAATTTATTAAGAAGTAACCGAGCCCAGGTGGTTGGTAACCTTGAAGCTCTCGGGGTGTCGGTACTGCAAGTCCCTGGTGTTGCAGAAGAGAGGATAGTTACAGCGCTTTCCAAAAACCCCAACGTCGAATATGCCGAATTAGACTATATCGCCGAGGCTTTCCTTATCCCAAACGATACATACTTTAGCCTAAATCAATGGGGTCTTGAAAACACAGGTCAAACTATTAAAGGTGTTGCGGGAAAAATTGACGCCGACGTCAACGGCCCGACTGCTTGGGAGGTAACCCTTGGAGGAGTGAAAGTTGCAATCCTTGATACCGGCATTGACCAGGACCATGTAGATTTGTCGGCAAAAATTGTTCTGCAGCAAAACTTCACAGACTCACCAACAATTAACGACCTTTACGGGCACGGCACCCACGTCGGAGGAATTGTGGCTGCGGTTACCAACAACAACACGGGCGTTGCCGGAGGTTGCCCTGCTTGCGAACTTATGAACGGAAAAGTCTTAAATGACAAAGGGTCAGGCGCTTACTCATGGATCGCAAACGGCATTACCTGGGCCACAGACAACGGAGCCAAGGTAGTCAACATGAGCCTTGGCGGGTCCGCCAGATCCGCTACTTTGGAAAACGCGGTAAATTATGCCTGGAATCGCGGAGTCGTGGTTATTGCGGCAGCAGGAAACTCGGCCAATCCATCCAAAACGTATCCTGCAGCCTATACCAATGCAATTGCCGTGGCCGCAACCAACAACAAAGACCAGAAAGCATCATTTTCAAGTTACGGAGCAAAGTGGGTCGATGTAGCAGCCCCGGGAGAAAACATCTTTTCTACTTTTCCCAACCACCCTTATAAAATAAATAAATCCCTGAGTTACGATTTTGGCTCAGGTACATCTATGGCCACGCCGATGACCTCAGCTGTGGCTGCACTCATCTGGTCAACGCCTTACGGAACCTCTGCTTCCATGGTCAGAAACAGACTCCAGGCAACCGCTGATAAAATTCCCGGTACCGGGACTTACTGGTCCGCCGGCCGCGTCAATGCCGCCAACGCCATTTCCCCATGAAACTAGACTTCCTCTTTTTACCATTTTGTATTACAATCTTTCAAAGATGGGGGGTGAGACAAAAAGTTAGATAACATGTTAAATACCATACAAACAAACGGCGCTAACGGCTATATTGAAAAGTTAATTTTGCAGGAAGGTGAAGACCCAGACACTTCAGTAAGCGACACAGGCGATGCCGGGCAAACACAAGAAGGTGAAGCAGAGGTGAATGAGACGTTGGGAGGCAATATTATTACTGGGGATGGAGGCGATAGCGGCGATCCTATAAATGCAAAATAACAGTAAGAAAATATAGTCCAAAAAGACATACTTGACAGATGTCTTCCTAAAGCTTATTTTGTTAATTAGAAACTTTACTTCTTAAAGTCCTACCGCAAACGGAAGACTAGGAAGAAAACAATCTGCCCCTAAGTATTTTGTGTCATGAAAAGAAGCTTATTAAGTCTTCTGGTAATCGGAGTAGTGGCTGCTGCCGCATTGGGCTTGTCCCGGTCTTTTTTCT
Source organism: Candidatus Woesebacteria bacterium RIFCSPHIGHO2_02_FULL_42_20 (assembly GCA_001792535.1). Taxonomy (GTDB): domain Bacteria; phylum Patescibacteriota; class Microgenomatia; order UBA8517; family UBA8517; genus 2-01-FULL-39-21. The sequence goes on from MGGS01000018.1 coordinate 29,938, forward strand.
CTGACACCGAAACCTCCTCAGGGAATACTTTCGAAGCCGGCGCTATTGATCTTCTCATTGACAACGTAAGTTATCTAAACGGCAGTTTGAATGATGGTACAACCTGGACGCTTGACAACCTCCCCGGTCACTTGTTTTTTAACTTTTTAGACCTTAAACCCGATGACGAAGGAGAGGATACTATTAGTATTCATGTCAACAACAACGACGCCTGGGCTTGCATGGAAATGAAGCTCACCGCTAACATCGACAACGGCTGTACGGAGCCGGAAACAGTTGACGGCGATGCCCAATGTCCGACTCCCTTTCCATCGCCAACCGCACCGGGAGGAATCGGGGAACTTGGCGACGAAGTCAATTTTGTCTTTTGGGCCGATGACGGGGATAATGTCTTGGAGGATGATGAATTACCTGTCCTTGCACAAGGCAAGGCAAAAGACGTTCTTAATTCCAAATTTACGCTTGCCGATTCGGCTTCGAGTATTTTTCCTGAAATCGTTGACGGGCAACCGCTCGAAGGACTGACTAACTATTACATCGCAAAAGCCTGGTGTTTCGGGACACTCGGGCTTGTCCCCGTTGCCGCAGGCAGTGGGGTAAATCCGACAGTCGCTTCAGGAATTACCTGCGACGGAACGGCTCTAAACAACATAACCCAAACCGACAAACTGACTGCAGATATCAGTTTTTCGGCTGTCCAGGCCCGCCACAATCCCGACTTTTTATGCGAACCACAGCCATCTCCCACACCAATCGCCTGTATCGAAACCTATGCGGCAACAGCGCACGAAGTTAATCAGGGTACTCGCAAAAACGGCACGGCGGTACTAGCCAATCGAAGCGTAGCATCGGCAATGTTCGGCATTCCCCAGACGACTGGAACACCATCGGATGCCGGTTTCCCAGCCGGGTCATTCTATAGCCTCGGGTTTAATATTGGCAGCTTGGAGGGCGGAAGCGTAGTCCTTGGATTTACCAACCCATTCTACCCAAATCCGGCGGGGGCAGACCTGCAAGTTTTTGAAGTCACGGGCGGGACTTACCCCGATGAAAAAGTCAAAGTTGAAGTCGGCACAACTTCAGCCGGTCCCTGGACAGTAGTTTCGGCCGCAGCCATCCGCGACGAAGACATTGAAATTCCAGCCGGGTCTTGGCAATTTGTAAGACTGACCGATGTCAGCAATATTGCCCTTTTTGAATCAACTGCAGATGCTTATGACGTGGATGCCGTCAGGGCTTTGTGCGGAACACCAGGGGATTAAAAAATGCTAAAAACAAAACAGATAGTTAATATTACGATCACGTTATTAAATGCTGCCCTTATTTTCGTAATGGTTAATTTTATAACCACGAAATAAGATAGTTGGGTTTTTACCCTAGATTGGTGGTGAGTAATATAAGAAAAATTTTACTTAGTTTGCTTTCTATTTCAGCAGTCGCGCTTTTGGCATTCGGCGCCTCGCGAGCTTTCTTTAGCGATGAGGAAACATCAACAGGTAATACTTTCGTCGCAGGTGCTATTGATTTACAAATTGATAGCCAATGTCATTATTTCACTGATGAGGATGCTGACGGACAATACCTTGATGTTGGTTGTTTTACGCCAGCAAGTCCAGAACCAATACCATTCGGTAATTGGCAACTTGGTAATTTGACAACTGAAAAGTTCTTCAATTTTGCTGATGTCAAACCTGGCGACTGGGGCGAAAATACTATCAGCTTACACGTCTACAACAACGACGCGTGGGCATGTTTAGATATTAGCCCTCTAGCAGATCTGGACAATAGTATCACCGAACCTGAGGATGAAGTCGACCTAGCTTTGCCAAGTAACGACGGGACTCCTGATGGAGACTTGGCAGAAAACCTTGAGTTTTTTGCTTGGAGGGACGATGGAGACAATGTATTTGAACCACAAGGAAATCCATTGGAAATTCCACTCTTTTCAAACATCAGTGGCCCCGCAAGCGACGTCCTTAGTGGTAGAACTTACACCCTCGCGGCACCGGGATCGCCAAATGTTTTTACGGGGGTTGTTGGAGACCCATTAGTTGGTAGTAACAACTACTACATTGGATTAGCATGGTGTGCAGGTGACTTAAGCGTCGATTTGGGTACTGGAGTAATTACCTGTAATGGATTGACAATGGGTAATATTGCTCAGACAGACTCCGTTTCTGCAGACTTAACATTTAGGACTGAACAGTCGAGAAACAATCCAGACTTTGACTGTGAAACAGAACTGTAAGTTTGGAAACTTAGCTCTTGTCCTGCAACCGCGGGACGAGGGCAAGCCGGAGGATCGATGTCAAATAAGATATCGGGATTCCGGCTTGCCATGGATATAAAAATCTCCAAAGTCATCTATAACACCATCATCTTCCTGATACTCGCCGCATCGGGCTTTTTGCTTTTTGTTTACTTCGGCAAATTTGATTTTGCCAGCGCTTACATTGTCACCTCGGGATCAATGGCGCCGGCGATTGATACCGGCAGTATAGTTTTTTCGGTCAAAAGCGACACTTATAAGCCAGGAGATATTATTACATTCACTAACGGCGACAATAAAACCCACATTACTCACCGTATTATTTATAAAGATTACCAAAATAACAACTTCATAACTTCAGGCGACGCCAATGAAGACTTGGATCGCTGGACTGTCACCTCCGAAAACGTCAAAGGCAAGGTTTTATTCACCATTCCCTACGCGGGGTACCTTGCCAACTTTGCCAAAGAGCCATACGGCTTTATTCTCTTTATCATCGTCCCGGCGACGATAATAATCTACGAGGAACTTAAACAATTAATCAGTGAATCAATAAAATCAGTAAAGTCATTATTAAGAAAAAAGAGAAGAATATTAACTAATAAGATAAACCTGCTTCCGCAAAAAAATAATTTCGCTTTGCCCAAAATCGCCATCGCTATCCCGCTTGTGGGCAGCTTCATAGTTTTCGCCTCGCTTTCGGGGTCTTTTTTCTCGGACATTGAAAACAGCATTGAAAATGTCTTGTCTGCAGCCACTAATTTTGCGACTGCCGGGCCAACGCCCACACCCGCGCCGACAGCGCAAAACCCGATAATCAACGAGCTCCTACCAAACCCAGATCCGCCATCTGATCCTGAATGGATTGAGCTTTACAATCCAAACAATGCAGGATTTGATCTTACAGGTTGGAATTTGGTCGATGCCGCCAACAGTTCGCGCCCTCTGCCTTCGCAAATAATTCCGCCGCTTTCATACTTTGTTTATGAAACTCCCGAAGGTTGGTTAAACAATTCATCACCGGGAGACACTATAACCTTAATTGACCCACTTTCTAACCCCGTCGATCAGTACACATATACAACTGATGTTGCCGACAACAGATCGTTTGCAAGAATACCGGACACCAGCGGAGGCTTTGTACTTTGTCAGATTCCAACCAAAGGCTTGACAAACATCTGTCCATGAAAAAAATAAACTTTAAATTAATTTCGACTCTGGTCGGTGTTGTCATTGTCGCTGCCTTAGCCGGCTACGCCGCTCGGGAGCAGCCGACAACGACGCGCGCTTTCGGCAATTTAGTCGTCACTTTTGAAAGTGACCCATTATTTGACTTTGATGACTTTAAGCCCGGCGACTGCACCCAGAAAAGCATTACCGTTACAAATAACCGTGATGAAGAGGTAAGGGTAGCGACAAAGTCTGCGAATGAGGCGAGTGTTGGAGACTTTGATTTGGCTACACAACTTGATTTCGTAATCAGCGAAAACGGCGTGGCACTTTACGGCGACGCAAGCTCCACGGGGCCAAAGACTTTAGAGGATTTTTACACAGACAGCGACATTATTGACGGCATAATGCTGACGGATGTCGCAGGCGGCGGAGCCCAAACTGTTTACAAAATAAGAATTTGCTTTGATATAAATTCCGGCAATGATTATCAGGAAACCAAGACCGTTTTTGATTTAGTTTTTGGCGAAATTTTGGTCCCCGTTAAACTTCCCCCGGAGTGCCGCCACCTGGAAGGCATTGTCACCGAAAAGATAGAAGGAACAGAAGGTAATGACAACATTCACGGAACAATCGCAAGCGAACTCATAACAGGTCTGGGGGGTAATGACCGTATTGATCCTTCCAGTGGCCACGACTGCATAGTAGCAGGAGAGGGAAACGACCACGTGGACAGCTCTACAGGCAACGAAGTAATACTTGGCGGCGCGGGGAACGACAAGCTTCAAGGAGGAACAGGCAACGACATAATTTATGGCGGAGAAGGAAATGACAATATCGATTTGGGCAGCGGATCTGACACGGCATATGGTGAAGCCGGCAATGACCATATTACGGGTGGAAGCGGTGACGATTACCTAGACGGCGGAAGCGACACGGATTCGCTCTTCGGCGGTTCGGGAACAGATACCTGTGTTTCCGGCGAGAACCTAAACAGTTGTGAGATTTAAACTTAGATTGACAAAATCCATCCGTTTGTACTAACGTACTAGTACAGTGATACGTAATCAAAAACAATACTTGGGACTTACTTTCGATCTGATTAATGCTTTCAGTCTGGTCAAAAATCCTCATGATACTGCACTACTTATGCAAAATTTACTTACAGAATCCGAGATTCGTAACCTTGCCCAAAGGCTGCGTATAGCCAAGTTAATACTGTCTGGAGAAAAGCATAGAGATATCGCAAATAAAACCCAATGCAGTATAGCTACTGTCACAAAAGTTAGTATCTGGTTAAAAACCGCCGGAGAAGGACTGGATAAAATTATTGACAAACTTCCCGAAAAATACGGGTATCCAAAAGATCTTCCGAAAGTTCCGCTTGAATTTCAGTTGCCAAAATTGATCGCTGCCGGTTTTCAATATAGCGCGGCGAAGTTACAAGAAAAGCCCTCCAAGAAACTATATGAAAATATGCAGACTAAAAGAATCATTGACAAAAATTTAAAAGAATCCTATAAACTCCACTAACTTGAGTTTGCAACTCTTCGTTAGTGATTTTGATCCCCCAAAATGTCATTTTTGATGCAAACTAAAGTAGTTTAGGTATAAAATCAGCTTCAGAAAATAATTTCTTGTATTAACGTACTAGTACGTTAATACAGGTATTTGAAGACTTATCTGATTACCGCCGTCATATTGTACGGGCAGTTATTGACATATTAATTGCCTCCCGGCGCACCAAAAGGCAGATTCATATAGTCGTCCCATCCCCCGGAATTGGTAGTCCTGTCCATTAGACGTGCTCCACTACCGTCACGATCAACGGCAGCAACTGTCTGCCTTATCGAGTCCGGCCCGCAATCTGTTCTCATCCCCATTGTATCCGTACAAAACGAAGTCTCCCGGCCTGAATTTCTCCAGCTCCAATCCGGCTCATGAATAGTCCTCACGTCCCCCGTCCAGAAAGCACTTAGGTCACCAAACGGCGCATTACACGGATTTGTACTTAGGAAACAGAACTCCCCAGAAGTGCTCACCAACTGCACAGAGTCAGGGCAACCTGCGCTTGCCGATCCGTCGCTAACACACAAAGACGCGTCACCGTGAATATGATTCATAGGATTGGTAACCGCAAATGTGGCCGCCCCCGAATTCCAAACACCGCCGACATTGACCTGAAAAGGCCAAAGTTCATAAGCAGCGTCCTGGTGATCCACTATTACCCTTGCAGGTTCACTCCCGCCGCGGCCTGTTCCCTTACTTATCACGTTTCCGGTATCCGCCAACGCATAAATATGGGTATCGGCCGACCAAAACTCGAAACTGTGCATCCTCAAAAACAACCTTCCGCGGCCGCTAGTTCCTTGGTGAACCGCAACAAAATACGTATCGTTTATACCCGGTCCATAATCAAGTTCGCTTTTGCCAAAACCGTTCAGATTGCCTGCATAGTGCGTAAAGACTTTAAAACCGGAGTGTGCTTTTAATTCGTCAAACATACCCGCAACTTTGGCGGCGTAACCAAATGGAGGCAGCGGAGCAGTAGGAGAGAGTGAAACACTTGGTCCACCCGTAGCTCCCGGCGGTGCGTCGCCGTGTTCATGATTGAAAGCACATTTGGCCCCGCCGGGGTTGGTGGAGTCAATGGGTACAACAATAGGGTGCCATGTGCGGTACTTAAGGCCATCCGGCCCGCTGACAAAAAACCTGTCGTGCTCGGTTGCGGTACAACCCTTTACAGATTGGCCGCGGTAAGGCCCATAACTTAGAGTGGCAGTCTTTGCCGGGTCGCCGATGACCAAAGCCGAAATTTCAGGAAAAGTATCACTATTGCTCGCAGAAGTCCCGCCTGCGGGCGCGGGTAAAGGAGTAGCAGTCGGGCTAGAAGTCGAAACTGGAGTGGCTGTTGCCCGGGGCGTTGGTGTTCCCGTACAGGTTACTTTTAGTTGCCTCCTGGCGCGACCATCAAGCCATTGGGCTCCGATTCTACCCGTAACACACGTTACTGTTCCAGACTCACCTGGACCCAGCGCAAAAAGCTTGGCAATACTCTGAGCGCTGGTATTTAAAACTTTAGTTGAAAAGAGGTAGCTGATTAACCCTAAGACTAGCGAAGAAAAAAGAAGCGCTGAAAGGCGAAACATAAAAAGGATGTTACCTAAAACACTCTCGCTTGGCAACAGGCAAATCCTAATTTTCAACTACCAATGTCCCTGTCATTGAAGGATGCGGTGTGCAGTGGTAAGCGTATTCGCTCTCGGCACTTGGTGCCGTAAATATGACCGACTCGCCTTTGTTTAGCAGTTTGGTGCCAAACGAACTGCCATCATTTGCCGTCATTGTGTGCGCCGCCGTGTCCCGATTAACTACAGTCACTTTTGCCCCGGGTTTAACCTTAAAAGTTTTGGGCGAAAACGCAAAGTTTTTTATTTCAATTGTAATTTCATCAACAGCCCCCTGTGAACTTAGATCACTTTCTTTCAGAGTTTCTGTGTTATCTATTGCTATTTTATCTTCTTCCAAACGAGGACCTTCATTAAAGGGAAAATTTACCGGTGTAGGTACCGGAGTCACATTACCGCCCCGGACTACGACAAACCCAATTACTACTACAATGACTACCACAACACTCAGCAAAAAACCTTTATTCATAGGCCAAATTAAATCTACGCTTTTTTGTTTAAAAAAGCAATTGAGACTGCTTACTTTTTCAACCCTTGTTCCGTGTATTTTTGAAGGAATTTTCTATAGAGGTCGTTTGTGGTCACAATGCCCACCAGTTTGCCACCTTCACCCACCACGGGGAGCCTTCTCACATTGTGGATCAGTAACATCGAGCAAGCTTTTAGCACGTGATCTTCGGGGGCAACGGTATAAACCTTCTTTGTCATCAGCTGACTTGCACTTAGTCTGTTTATTTTTTTTGCTTCCGTTTCTATTACATCCAAACTCAGGTAATAATCAATGTCGCGATAAAATTCTTTAATCGAAGGGAAAAGGTGGATAAGTAAGTCTTTCTCGGAAATCACGCCGACCAGCCGCTTTTTTGAATTTACCACAGGGACGCCGGATATTTTGTTTTTGATAAGAACTCGGAGGACTTTACGGAAACCGTCTTTACTGTTAACGGTATAGATCCGCTTGACCATCACCTCTTTGACCAGCATCCTATAAACCTATTGTAACACAGGAAGTAAAGCAGCTTACCTTGCCACGTTCCTCAACTTTCTCACCACGCGAATGTCGACAAGACTTTTTCTGTATTGGTAAATTGCCGCCGCCTTGTCTTCTTTTGAAACGCCTTTTTTAATAAGCTCTTCGGCGCGCTGACGGGCTGCAAGCGCTTTTTCCTCTGAAATCTCACTTGCAAATGAGGCATCTTCGATTAAAAGAGTTGCACTCTTGCCATCGGTTGAAAACACACCCCTGGCTATCGAAAGATTTGTCTGTTTATTGTTTGCGTCTCTATAAACCACCTCACCAAAAGTCAAAGGAGTTACAAAAGCCATGTGTTTGGCAAGGGCTGTAAAAACACCTTCGACTCCCGGCAAAGTAACACTTGTGACTTCCCCCGAAAAAATTTCCCTGTCCAGGGTAAGTATGTCGATATGAAAGTTTGTCACTTTTTGTCCACTTCGGTAATTGCCCCTATCATATAAAACTGGTGTTCCGGCACGTCGTCGTACTCGCCGCCCAATATTTTTGCAAACCCGTTGACCGTCTCCTCAACGGACACATATTTACCCCCGCGGCCGGTAAAAGCTTCCGCGACAAACATCGGTTGGGTAAAAAACCTCTGTATTTTTCTGGCCCGTGTGACCACGGATTTATCCTCATCCGAAAGTTCCTCCACCCCTAATATGGCAATAATATCCTGAAGTTCCTTATACCTTTGTAATATTTTTTGGACTTGCCTCGCCACAGCGTAGTGCCTTTCCCCGACAATTGCAGGGTCAAGCGCCGTCGAAGTCGAAGCCAAAGGGTCAATCGCGGGATACAAACCCTGCTCGGCCAGGGACCGCTCCAGCGACACCGAAGCATCAAGGTGCGAAAAGGTTGCAACAGGAGCCGGATCGGTATAATCATCGGCAGGCACGTAAACCGCCTGAACCGAGGTTATCGAGCCTTTATAGGTTGACGTAATCCTCTCCTGAAGCTCCGCCATTTCCGAGGCTAAAGTCGGCTGGTAACCGACGGCAGACGGGATCCTGCCCATCAAAGCCGAGACTTCGCTTCCCGCTTGGGCGAACCTGAAAATATTATCTATAAATAGTAATACATCCTGGGACTCTTTATCTCTAAAATATTCTGCCATCGTAAGAGCGGTCAGGGCAACGCGGAGTCTGTTTGTCGGCGGCTCGTTCATCTGGCCATAGGCCAGTACTGCCTTTTCCAGTACACCGGAGTCCTTCATTTCAGACCAGAGCTCGTTCCCTTCCCGGGTTCTCTCCCCGACTCCGGCAAAAACAGAATAACCACCGTGTTTTTTGGCGACATTATTAATTAGTTCCATAATAATGACCGTCTTGCCGACTCCCGCGCCGCCAAAGGCCGCCACTTTGCCACCCTTCACAAAGGGACAAATAAGATCAATGACCTTTATGCCTGTTTCAAAAACTTCGGGTGTTACTTTTTGCTCCTCAAGGCTGGGGGCTTTGGCGTGAATGGGACTTGTCTCCCCTGCCTGTATTTTTTTACCTTTATCGACCACTTTACCCAGGACATTGAAAACCCGCCCCAAAGTTGACTTACCCACGGGCACCCTAATCGGCGCCCCGGTATCAAAAACACTTTCACCACGCCTTAAGCCTTCGACCGGACCCAAAACCAAGGCCCTTATTACCCCTTGTTCGAGGTGCTGCTCGACTTCAGCAGTGAGAAATTTATCTTCCCCGATTAGCAGAGCATTGAATATCTCGGGAAGTTTATCTTCAAAACGAATGTCTACGACCGGCCCCACAATTTGTATGATTTTTCCTTTTGTCATAAGTTAACTCATTACCTCCATTGCCCGCGTAACGTCGGCGATTTCGTCCGTTATTGCCTGCTGCCTAACTTCGTTATAGACAAGCGTGAGTGCCTGTGAAAGATTCTGGGCGTTCTCAGACGCGCTTTTCATTGCCAACATCCGGGCCGAATGCTCGGATGCCTCGGATTCCAGAAACGCTTCCCTAAGCTGCACTTCCAAATAAAAGGGTAACATTGTCTCTAAAACCTGCTTGGCTCCAGGCTCAAAGAGGTAGACCAACGACCCGGCATATTGGCTTGCCACATTATCGCGGGATACGGGCAGAAGTTTTTTTAGAGTTGGTTTTTGCATCAAGGCATTTATAAAGTCGGAATAGATAACATAGACTTCGCAAACAGTGTCTTTCCGGAATTCATCCAAGACCAGTGAAATAACTGCAGAGAGGCAAGCTTCTTTAGTCAAATCCGAAAAATCAGCCAAGAGCTGGCCGTTAAGTATAGCGAAGGATCGGGACTTTTTGCCAACCGTGATAAACAGTCTCTCCTCTTTGGCCGTATCATTCGTATCCGCCAAAACCTTCCTGAAAAGGTTGGTATTCAAGCTTCCGCAAAGGCCCCTATTCGTCGATACCAAAACATAGAGCTTCTTTTTACCTTTGCCTCTTTCAAAAAGATCAATTTTTTCCCCCTCGGCTTTTCCTGACAATTGACTGACCAATTCGTAAACTTTCATCGCGTAGGGCTTGCCCGCTTTAGCCTTGCTTTGGGAAGAGCGGACTTTAGACGCAGAAACCATTTCCAAAGCCTTGGTAATTTTTCTGATATTTTTAACCGACTGTATTCTTTTTCTTATTAACCTTGGGTTTTCCATATTTTTTCTTTAAATTCGGCAATTGCCTCATCCAAATCTTTTTTAGTTCCGTCGCTAAACTCCCCGGAGTCGGCAATGTCACGCACTATCTTGGATTTCCTGTCGGTAATAAACTGCATGAACGACTCTTGAAACACAATGATTTTATCTATAGCGATGTCGTCCAAACTGCCGCTTGTGACCGTGTACAAAATGACAACCTGGTGTTCCACCGGGATCGGCGCATATTGAGGCTGTTTTAAAATTTCAATTATTCTTTTCCCCCGCTCTATCTTTTCCCGGGTGGAAGGGTCCAGGTCCGACGAGAATTGCGCAAACGTGGCAAGTTCATAATATTGAGAAAGGTCAAGCCTAAGTTTACCGGCAACTTTCTTCATGGCTGATCTTTGAGCAGCCCCGCCGACCCTGGACACGGAAAGGCCCACATTCAAAGCCGGCCGTACACCCGCAAAGAAAAGGTCATTTTCAAGGTAAATCTGCCCGTCCGTTATCGAAATTACATTTGTGGGAATAAATGCAGACACATCTCCGGATTGTGTTTCGATAATTGGAAGCGCCGTCAAAGAGCCGCCGCCCAAAGCCTTTGAAAGTTTGCAAGACCGCTCAAGTAAGCGGCTGTGAAGGTAAAAAACGTCTCCCGGATATGCCTCACGGCCTGTGGGGCGCCGGAGCAGCAACGACAACTCACGATAAGCCCAAGCGTGCTTTGTCAAATCGTCATACACCACAAGAACATCATTGCCTTTTTCCATGAAAAATTCCCCCATTGCAGTACCCACATAAGGAGCCAGATAGCGTAGTGAAGCGGGGTCTGAAGCCGAAGCCAAAACAACAATCGTATTTTTGAGGACTCCAAATTCGTCTAACTTTTCAATGACCGACGCGACTTTTGACCGCTTCTGACCAATTGCTACATACAGGCAAATTACCCCCGTGGCCTTCTGATTGATTATTGTGTCAATGGCAATTGCAGTTTTACCCACTCCCCGGTCACCAATAATCAGCTCCCTTTGCCCCCGGCCAATTGGAATCATTGCATCAACGGCTTTTATGCCTGTCTGCAGTGGTGTCGAAACTTTTGACCTGTCCACTATCCCGGCAGCAACCCTTTCAACAGCCATATATTTTTCAGGTTTGATATCAGCCTTGCCGTCCAACGGGTTGCCGAGAGCGTCGACCACCCTCCCAAGGAAATCTTTACCCGAAGGCACAGCATAAAGCTTTCCGGTAGTTGTAACTTTGTCGCCAACATTCAAGGTCGCCCAGTCTCCCAAGATGACAGCCCCTACCCTGCTTTCCTCCAGGTGCATCGCTAGCCCCACCAGCCCGTTTTCAAACTTCAAAACCTCGCCGTACATGGCGGTTTCGAGCCCGTCCAAAAACGCCACTCCGTCTTTTAGAGAAATTATTTTCCCTTCGCTTTTTATTTCGACCATATTTCCTTTTCTATTTTGCCCGACAAGCTCAAGTCCAAGACTATAGAGCCGACTTTGGCCTTAAAACCTCCCAGTATCGCCGAGTCCGTCTCCTGGACAAAGGAGGCCTTGCCGGAAACTAAAGACTTGCTTACAAGAAAATCTCCTATTTTTTTTGCCAAAGCACCAAAGTCCCCATCCCTTAATTTAAGGGGAGTAACTACTATAACCTTTGTTATTTTGTCCATCTTAAGATTTAAGCTCTTTTGCCACCAAGGCTATACTTTTAAGTCGTGTTTTATCGTCCAATACGCGAGCGAGCACGTGATTAATAACTTCTTGGCTAAGTTTTTTCGAACTTTCTTTGACTTTCCGTTCCACTAATTTTGCCTGACGGTCTAACTCTCCTTGGCCTTTGGCAATTAGTGCTCTTGCCTTTTTATTACCCTCCTCGGTGGCTTCGTTTTTAATTTTTTGAGCCTCAAGTCTGGCGGCATTTACTATGTTATTTGCGTCAGACCTTGCGGCTTTGAGTACTTTCTCTTTTGTGCTTTCAAACACTTCCTGTTTACGGGCCAATTCACCCATTGCGGTTTCGACACCGGCAAGTTTTTCCTCACGGGACTTCATGGCCTTCAATATGGGCTTGTAGAGAACTTTTTTAAGAATGACAAACAAAATAATAAAGTTAATTATCTGCACTCCAAGCAAAAAAGGATCAATACCTAATTTTTCCATAGTAGTTTAAACTAGACAAAGAAAATAATAAGCGCGATGACGAGCGCATAAATCGCAATAGCTTCGGCAAATGCTACCGACAAAATTAGAACTGTCCTAATATCCGATGAGGCTTCCGGATTGCGGCCCAGGGCTTCCAGAGCTCCTTTGCCTATTAAACCCACACCTACCCCGGGCCCGAGGGTCCCCAGGCCAATTGCTAGAGCTGTTGCTAATTCCTTTAGTTCCATTCTTTCACCCCCCTTCGTGGTGTTCTGTTGCCACAACAATAAAAATCGATGTCAGCATTGTAAAGACCAAAGCTTGAATAAATCCGACAAATATTTCAAGCCCCAAAAAGGGAATCGGCAACAAAACCGGTATCAGGAAAGTCATGACCGCCAATAACACTTCACCGGCAAAAATATTCCCAAAAAGACGGAAAGAAAATGAAATCAGCTTGCTTAGCTCTGAAATAAGCTCGAGAATCCCGACTACCAGATTTATGGGGTTTTTAATATTAAAAAATCGCTTCAAATAGCCGCCCAAACCCAAAGCTTTGATACTCAAAGCCTGTGTCACAACCACCGATATAAGGGCTAAGGCTATAGTCGTATTTAAGTCCGCATTGGGGCCTCTGAATAAAGGAATAAGTACCCTGCCGTTTTCTCCTTCCTCCCAGATCCCAACCGGGCCCACGCCGGGCAAAAGCCCTATCCAGTTGCCCAGCATAATAAAAACGAAGAAAGTAAAAATCAGGGGAAATAACTTGTCGATCCGCTCGCCTAAAATACTTTTGAAAAAGCCGTAAAAGCCTTCCACAGCCATCTCAACAAGACTATAAAGCCCGGACCTTTTCTTTGAGTTCTGTTTGTAGCCAATGGCGACTACAATAAGCACTGCCATTACAACCAGACTCGTCAAAAGCGAATTTGTCAAAGTAAACCCGCCGATATGGACTACCGGCTCGGGAGCAACAGATATGTGTAAGCTTGTCATTTTTTGGTTAATACTTTGCCTGCAATTTTAATAGCCCTTATGAAACCTACCACCACACCAAGTACTATACCGACGAGGGTGAAAGCGGGGCCTGTATCAAGTTTGCTATCCAAAATGACGCCTGACAAGAGAAATATTATAGGGAAAAACACAAGAGACACGCTAATGGACGAGGCTTCGTTAAGCAATTTGAAAGTGTTTTTAAAATCAGCTTTGTTTTTTTGCATATCCTCGTACAAAAAAAATCGGCAATCTATGCCGATTGCAACTAATTGTAGCCTCGAGGCTCTTTCAAGTCAACACGAATTTAAACAACTTTTTCAAATTTTCCATCTAAATGCAGATAATATAAATATACCGAAAGATCGGGATACTTTGCTAATACAACTGACCTTGCTTTAACTAAATCCTGACTGTGCCTTTGGGGCGTACTCTCCTTGCCGTATGCTCCACAATCCTCATGGTGAATTAAATAAGCTTCCTTAATCTGATGCAGCCTGACCGAGACAGCTATCTGTTTTAAAACAGTCGCCAAATCTTTTGTCGCGCCGGCAAAGCCGACTAAATCAAAAGTCTTTCCGACAAGTCTCTCGTTGGTAAACTCGCGGATAAATTTTTGAAATCGAAAGTCAATACAACAAACAACCAAGGCGTCACACGTATGAATCATATTCACAATTATATTCCAAAACTCTAACAAAATCCTGACTAAAGGCGGGTATACAAAGGCCTCGTGGCCCAGTTGCTTTTAATAATTTCCGGATCGTCCAAACCAAGGTGTAAGGACACACCCAGGCCGGATGAATTCACAACTTTCTGATATCTTACAGCTTGATATACCGAGCCCCCGTGAGTGAAGTCGCGTGTCCTGGACCAAATCTCTCTGAACTAACGAACAATCTCATTCGTATATCATCCGGGTTCTTTTGCATTTTAGTTACAATTTGATTTAAGAGACCGTCATCGCCCTGCCTATATGTAGCCAACAAAGCTTCTAATCCAGTTAAACCTTTTAAAAAAGACAGATTTGAAAAACTAACCAATGGTCTTCTCTTGGACCAGATACTAAACAATCCGTCTTCATTACCTCTAATCGATTTTCGAAGTAATCCCAGACCAGATTTAATACCTATAGATAAATGGGGGTCAGAAACTAAAGTACCATCCAAACTTTCAAGCCCCAAAAACCCGACTGTCGTGGGAGAACCGGTAACAACTCTCTGTCTCCATAAATAGTCTGCCTCCCCAGTCTTGAGGCTTGAAACAAGATTTGCCAATCTAAAACACCTTGGGAAAACACGAGCAGTCGTCAAATCCGAAGCCAGTCCAAGTACATTCCCAAACCCATTCCTACCAACCTGATCAAAATCTAGTAAATCCTCGGGCGTGAACTCGGCGTGTCTTGATTCGAGAGCCAAAAATGAACTCATTACATCGGAAATTTTATCCGGGTGACTAAGTAACCAAGCAGCTTTAGTCCCGAGGACAACAGTTAAAGCCTTTGGATCCTGACTTATCAAGTCTTCTATCAAGCCATCGTGCCCAATCATAAGTGCAAATTCGAGAACAAAATTTCTGAAGACCAATGTCTCGGCAGTCTCCCTATCAATACAAAGAGATGTGTAAAGATTTTCTTGGCCAGCAACAAAGCCCTCAACTGCTTTCATAACCAAGTCCAAACCACTCTCACCTCTATCTGCATTCAGGCGATCTCGGATTTGTTGACCAATTGACAGATCGGCCAGTCCCTGTAAAACAATTCTTGGCGAGAGAGTATGCTGATTTCTGGCCGGATAAATGCCGCCTGCGACAAAGTCCACAACTGCAGCTGCTTGACTAAACCAAGCCATCTCCGGATGAGCTTTAATTACAAGATCTAAACCCGGCTCGGCGCTAAACATGGGTTCTGGTTTATCATTACCAAAACCCACCATATATACCCCATCCACAATCTCAATTTCGGGAATCGCCTTTTTGCCAACACCCAAATATGCCAGACGCCTAAATTGGCTTGATGGTAAAACCAGACCCGATCCAGCCGAAGATACACCTATAGAATGCAAATACTCCTCATCAGGGATAATAGCATTATAGGCCGCAATATCGCCATTAACATGATCAACTATTCTTCTTGTTTCTAGTTCATTAATAGCCATGAATAATACCGATAGTGTATAATAAAGATATCTAAAAATAAAGTTCATGAAAAATTCGCTTGAGCCGGTAATCTGCATGAAAAGAGATTTTGAAGCACTCCGATTCATCCTGGATAAAATCAAAATCAAAGAACCCGCTTGTGTCTTGACTGTTAGCGGCAACGGGAAGGACATTATTTACGAAACACTGATTAAAAGATTAGAGAAACTAAAAAAAGATACGCCGCTTCTTAACATTTCAGCGACCACCGAAGAAGAACTAAATAAATTTATAGGCAAGATAAAATCTCAAACATTGCCTCTTATCTCCATTATTAATCTTTCCATCGGCAAGGACGTCTCATGGTTTTTTGATGATCTCGAAGCCCTAAGAAGAAAAAATGGAACAGCCTTCAACTATATTGTAATCACTTACTTCAAAGATGTGGCGAATGCGTACGGACAAAAACATAAGGCTCTCATGAGGTCAATTAAAATCCTTGATAATGTCACTTTTAATGACGCGGAGAAGTTTATCAAAGACTTATCGAGAAGATTTTCCTACAAGTTAACTGCTGACGAGATCCGTAAAATTTACGGATTGAGCGATGGGCATGTCGGCCTAATCAAGTCACTTTACATGTGCGTACGAAAGGGCGAACCCTTGGATAAAAAGATTTGGGTAGAGCCATCAATCGAGTCGCGTCTACAAGCAATCCGCGAAGATAAAAAAACTTATTCTTCAAAAGAAAAAAAAGACTACGTCTTTAGCTCTAAGGAAAGAGTTGTATTCAATGTATTAGAGTTAGGTGTAGGAAAAGTTATTGAAAGAAGCGAAATAGCCGAAAGAGTTTGGGGAAACAGTTGGGAAGAAAACTATTCGGATTGGGCAATTGATCAAATAATTCACAGACTTAGGGGCAAAATCAGAAAAAATAAATTAGCCTACAAAATACTTACTAATAAAGGACTCGGGTTTACTCTACTTAAAAAGTAACCTGTCAGGACACGGTCAGGATATTATCAAGCGGAAAATTTCAATCTGACCTACAATCCCACAAATGAGAAAGGGGGTGGACAAAAGGCTTTTAAGGGACATCAGAAATGCCATTTCCCAAAAAGCCCTGGACATGAAGGTCAGTACAACCTGGTTTAAATATTTATCAAAATCAAAACACGGCTACAAGTTTCTCGTTAATAGACAAAAACAGATAACGACCTTAAGGGAAATACTTGAGTCTGTTTCTAAAAAACAACCAAATCTTTCAAAAGGCCAAATATCAGAGGCTATTTCAAAAGTAGTAAACAATTTCTAACTACTCTTCTGCCTTAGCTTCCTCTTTAGTTTCTTCTTTGACCGCTTTTTTGGCTGCCTTTACAGGTTTTTCTGCCTTCACTTCGACTGGTTCAACGACTGGTTCAACCGGAGCTGAAACCGGGCTGGCTGCAGGTGCAACTCCAGAAACTGAACTTTCCTGTGCTCTGGCTTCGCTGACAATTATTTTTCGTCCGCCCATGTCAGAACCGTTAAATTTCTCAATTGCTGCCTTTGCGGCCTCCTCTGTCTCCATTTCGACAAAGCCAAAGCCCTTGCTTCGGCCTGTGTCTTTGAAAGAAATAACAACCGCGTCCACCACTGTTCCGGCTTCGGCAAATAACTTCCGCAATTCATCGGAAGTTACAGTGTAAGAAAGATTCCCTACATATAATTTTTTATTCACTGATTATCACCTCCTTAGGTACAAGAAAAGTCTCCTCGAAGTCTTTTTTTCACGAAGACACGAAAGAAGACGTATCACTTGTCAACATTGCTAGTATAACACACCCATATATTTTCTTGCCAGAGGCAACAGTAACTGTCGCCGTCCCGGCACAAACGGGACCTGCCTTCCGTGCAAATGGTGTTTTCCTGCCACACTCCGCAGCCGCAGCTATCGGGCGACCATTGGCCTGCAATGCATTGATAGACTTTCTCTATTTCGGCGGCGCGTCTGCGTAGTTCCTGATTTTGACCAACCAAAACAGTCATTGTTGTTACCGTTATAAGCGCAAATACAACCATGGCAGTTGCTTTAAAACCAACAGCAATCCGGGCCATACAGGTATCACAGATGATTGTTTTCTGGTATTTGGGAACAAATTGAGAGGAACGGCAAATGAGGCAATTGACCGTTTTATAGTCTTCGGTCAAAGGCTTGTTCCTTTTTCGAATCAGCGAATCAAAGGTAAGAATAATTAAAACTATTCCGATCTGGACGGAAGCTATGCCCAAAACCATACTCCAAAAAGGGATTTGGAGAGAAAGCAAAAATGCGCCACCCAAAAAGAGAACTACAGATAGTATAAAAAGGCCGGTGTCCTCAACCAATCTTTTCACTATTATAGTTTAGCAAAAAGTCATTGAAAAAGTTTTCGGGGAATGGTTTAATGGAAATATGACGTTGACCAAGCATGATCTAGACCAAATTGATAAACGAATAGACAAACGCTTTCAAAATCATAAAGAAGATCTACTTGAAGAGATTGACGCAAAACTTATAAACTTAAAAAGTGACATCTTTGACAGAATCGATCCAACAACTCTTTAAATTCTTTCCGCAAAAATAAGAAGCCTTTTGTAGTCAGTTCCCACTGGCCAGCAGGTCTGAAGTATCAGCTGGTCCACCGACAAATCTTCCAAAAAAGACGCCTGGGTTGGAGACACAATCCTGGTTTCAGTCACCCTATAATCCACTTTTTCATTGTCTCTATAAATCACAACTTCATCGCCTAACTTAAGTCTTCCGAGTAAAAAAAATGCAGTATTATAACTCGTGATGTTCCATGGAACGTCCGAGCTGTGGGCAAACAAAAACGACGTCCCAGTGTCGCCCGGAAGTGCCGTTCCCTTTGCATGAGCCACACCCGTTTTAAGTTTCTCCAAATACTCCGATTTTTTCCACGGGTCGACATCGATGACTATCGGAGCATAGGCATTTATTTTTGGAATTTCAATGAAATAACCATGCCGATTAATGTCGTTAACGATATTTACTGGAAATAAAAAAAGCTTTACAAACGGAAGATAAATATACAAAAGACCAATAATTGACAGTGCCATCAGCAACATACCAAATTTTTGTACCAGTGTAGCGTTACGCTGTAACATATTTAGAAATTAAAAAACCCGCTTGGAGCAGGTCTTGCGGGTTATTATGCAGCATCAAAAGGAAAACTGCAAAGTCAGAGTCAGATTTGCCGGAGATCTCCCGGACCTGAGGCGTAAATATAGTCCCATCAAAAACATTATTACGTTTGCAATTGTGGCCAATAGAAGAGCACTGCTACCCGTGGCCGGCAAAACAAGACCTCCGACTGCCGCCGCAAGTACGCTCCCGCTCAAAGAGGATCCGCCTCCCGAGGAAGATCCGCCGCCGCTTGTAGTTCCCCCTACCATTCCCCCTCTGGGGCTTTCCGGCGGGGTAGCAGGATCACCGGGGTCAAAGTCGCAGCAGTCAATGTCAACCAAGTTATGGTTAGCAAAATTACCAATAATCGCACCAATTAATATATCGCCCGTCTTAATACTTACGTCTCCGCCGTTTCGGTTGGCAACATTGTCACCCGTATTTGCGTAAATGTCTAATCTATTGACAATATCCGAACTGTTGGTGACAGATACAATGGTATCAGTCGTAAAGTTGGCAGTAATCAAATTGGCTGATCCGGATCCGTTTCCGTTGATTAAAGCAGACAGCGACAGTCCGCCGGCAGAAAAATTTACCTTGCTTACGTTAACGGTCGTATTTAATATTTTACCGTCTACTTTGATATTACCGGTCTGGATAGTCACGTTGCCGAAATTATTACTTGCGGCATTATTACCAGTATTCGCATTAACATTGACGGTATTTACTATATTTGCTTGCTGATTTACCGTTACGGTATTTGTGCTGCTGTTTTGAATATTGACATTATTTATACTTCCTTCGCCATTGCCGGTTACCTTCACATCTGTTGGCTGGGCACAGCAATCTGAAGAATCTACAACGGACGAGTTAACGTCGTTAACTACAGTTACCCCAACCTGAGAGTTTCCGGTATCAACCAATACGGCTTCTCCATTGTTTGCATTCACGTTGTTCCCGCCGGTATTTGAGTTTGCAAAAACACCATTATTGACACCGGTATCATTGCTTTGTGTAATACTTGCCGTATTCGCGCTATTGACAGTCACTTCACTCGCAGAACCCGATCCGTTACCCGAAATAACCAATTCCTCGGCGTGGGCGGCCGAGGAGCTAAAGGCGATTAGTGTAGCGGGCAGTACCATCAGCAAATATTTTTGACCTAGTACTTTCATGTTTTCCAGGGAACCTGCCCACTATTAAATTTAATTGCCACTGTCCGCTTTATTCCCAGATACAGGACAAACAAGAGTATAAACGGAATAGCGAGTGCCAGATTAATATTTAATTTGCCCGCTCTGTCGCCTGCTACCAAACTTGCTTCCGGGTTTTCCAAAACCGACGAAGTCATTCCGGAAACATTCCTGTTTTGGTACCCCCCATTATTGGTCGCAATATGTAAAACATTCTCGCCTGATGCTATTTCATAACTTACTGTCGGGGAAGATGCATTACCGCCGTTTGAACTACCGTTTTGCGTTTCGGCAACATAGCCTCCGATTTCGTTGCCAGGTGACTCGCTATTTTGGGCTACCACAGGTGTGTTTTCCTTATGCGTGCCGGGAGAAACAAAGTCGCCGGCCCAACTTCCAAAGACATTTACTACAGTTACAAATAATCTGCCACCACCGGTTATGTTGTTGTTAATAAAGTTTACGAGGTTTGCCACTATATTGGCATCGCCTGTCGTCACCGACGAGTTTCCGCCGGTATTTCTCGAGGCAATATTATCACCCGTGTTTGCGACTAAATTAAGATTATTAACAACATTTGCAGTATTCGTCTGATTTACTGAATTATTGACCAATTGATCCACCGTCGAATTATTATTCGACTCCGCTCCGTTACCGCTATTTGTCGCGATTATTTGGCCAGCCTCATCAACTGTAAACCGGAAATCATTGGAACCGGCATAGTTACTGCCCTCTGTCGCGCCTAAAATTTTACCTATCCAGTTGCCGGCTTCGTTCACCAAAACTATCCACCAATCGCCGCCAACTATATTAGTATTGACAACATTTAGCACCTGAGCTGTTACCGAAGCATCGCCGGTAGTTACCGAGTTATCTCCGTTCGTGTTTCTGCTTACATCGTTGTCTCCCGTGTTGGCTATAAAGTTAAGGTTGTTTTGAATATCTGCGGTATTGTTTTGGTTAATTAAATTATTTGTCTCGGAAGACGCATTGGCCAAGTTGGTGCTCCCCGTACCGTTTCCGGAGTTCGCCGCAACTAAACCGTTAAAGTACTCCTCCGGCATGATAATGTCGCCAACTAAATCCCCGAAAACATTTACCACTGAATAAATTACATTTCCTGCTAAGTTATTATTAGCGAGTGTCAAAACGTTAGCTACGACATTGGCATCACCAGTCGTAATCGATGAGTCCCCGCCCGTGTTTCTCGATGCAGTGTTGTCACCTGAATTGGCAGCTAAGTACAAGTTGTTTTCAATGTCAGCCGTATTAGTCTGGAAAGTCGCGTCGTTGGTCAAACTGTTTATGCCGGCGGTATTTTGAGAACTGTCTCCATTACCGGAGTTTACGGCTGAACTATTTCCAAAGTTGGCGCAGCCACTGACACAACCGGAGGGAAAATCCAAAACAATGTCCCCCACATGATCATCCACAATGTTAAATTCGGATACCGCAACCCCGTCTATATTGGTGTTCACCGCAGTGACAACGGTCGCCGAAGTATTTGCATCCCCAGTAATTATAAGATTGTCGCCACCGACATTTTTGGAAGCAGAATTGTTCCCTGTATTAGTCGTCAAAACCAAGTCATTGTCGACTGCAGCAACATTGTCCTGTATTGTCTTGCTATCGTTAGTCGTACTAACATTCCCATTGTTTTCGGAATTCGATCCGTTGCCGTCATTGACCACGCTCACACCGGACCCATTGCCGCTTCCCAATATCAGGCTATTGCTATTTGCATTAGTCAAAACGGCGGCGCTATTTGTTGCGTCCCCGGTATTAATAGTCGCCCCGGAGCCAGAATTGCCATCTTGGCCACCAGTACTGTTATCTATAACTCCGGCGCTATTAGTTAAAGGTTGACTGCTTGGAGACGGAGCGGCCGACGAAACCGGTAACGGGCTGGCCGATGGCGTTGGAGTAGCCTCATTTATCGGACTATTTGACGGCGCAGGCGTAGGTGCCGCGGGTGCGGTCGGCGCGCTCGGAGGTGTTGGCATGGGCGGAGGCGTAGGTGCCGCGGGTGCGGTCGGCGCGCTCGGAGGTGTCGGTGCACTTTGGGCATAAACCACACCGCCGTTACCAAACAGCAAAAACACTATTAACAAGCTCGATACCAATTTTTTAATTTTTATCATACTTTAAAAACCAAAATGCCAAGGTCAAGGTTTTAACCTTAAGACTTCAATTTTTAATTTTTAATGTTCTTTTGGATTTGTGTTAGGTGTCTTGCCGAAGTGCGGGCAAGACCACCTAACTAAACCCATTTGTTTACCGTTTCGCTTAAGCTAAACCCAAAGCCACCAGCAATGCGTGTAAATCCAGGCTTATGCTTAAGTTCAAGCCACCCATTGGCCAGCCTGACCACTCCCATTCGGGAGCTGCTCCGTAAACGTTGCTGCCTCCGGAATTCTCGACATCAACCAGAGTTTCCGCGTTACCAGTCAAGACAGACGGGTCACCTTCCGGATCCCCGGTGTTGCGGTCAGCCCTGTTGCCACCACTTCCTGCGTAGGCGTCAAGATAGTTGCTTACACAATCCTTGTGGTGTCGACCAAATCTCCCAAAGAGCAATTCAAATCCTTGTGGACCTCTGTAGCCTCCACAGGAATTGTCTTGGAAAACAGTAGTCGTATCATCAAGATAGGCTTTGATCTCGTTTTTGGAGTTATCGCCATTACCGGCAACTTTTGCAAAGACGTCAAAAAGACATCCGCAATCGACATCGGCCCAGTTGAAGTTGACCATCGTGTCAACTTCTACTCCGGCATGAGCATCACCGGTGTCGACCAATACGTCTCCACCTGTGTTTCTATTTGCTCTGTTGTCACCGGAATTGGCATTTGCCCAAACGTCGTTTTTAACCCTAGCATCATTAGCTTGAGTCAATAAAACAGCGTGGTCGAAATCGAGCTTTATCTTGTTATCGCTATCGGCTCCGTTTTCGAGAATCTTGAGGCTAATTGACCCAGTACCACCATTACTACTAACTAATGCAGAGTTGCTATTGGCGGCTGTCTCAATATCAACGTCAGTCGATGCTTTTCCAGTCAGAATTTCAACGTCGCCCCCAGTGTTGCGGTTGGCACGATTTTCTCCTGAAGTGGCATCAGCATTAACTTTGTTGGTTATCTTGGCATCGTTAGTCTGATAGAGATTTGTACTGCTATCGATATCTAGCTTAGCCTTGTTTTTTGAATCAGCACCATTACCCTCAATCAAAACATCCATATCAGAATTTGCCATGCAACAGTCCACAGTAGCCTCATTGCTATTGGCTAAGTTTGTTACCTTAACATCGGTTGTAGCATCCCCTGTATCAACAAGAACTGCTCCACCGGTGTTTCTACTTGCCGAGTTTCCACCAGAGCTTGCCGTAGCGTTTACATTGTTGGATATGGAAGTTTCATTAGTCTGAGTAACCGTGGTGGTTTGATCAACATCTATTTTCGCCTCGTTGTCCGAATCAGAACCATTACCACTAATTACCAAAGTAGTTCCAGCAAAGACCGGCATAGCCGTATTAAGTAACAGGCTGACGCCAGCTGCTGCAGAAACTAATACTTTTTTGTAGTTCATTATATTCTTTTCACCCCCTTTCCAATTGGGACTCTTGCACTTCGTCGCCAATTTCACTAGTCCCCGTTTTCTTTCTCGAAAATAATCGAGAAATGCAAACGGAGGCTCCCCGATTCTATAACCTTAAAAATAAAATCGGAAAGCCTCCGTTGGCGGTCAGCTAACTTTAATTTTGTAACCTATATATATACTTTAACCAGGTTTGTTGTCAACACCCAACTTAAAGCTAGTCAGTCTTAAACTATAACTTAACTTTTAAGCCGTGATTTTATACCGTTTGTTTTTTTGATATTTCTGACCGTAATTTGAGTCACAGTATTATCCTGGACATAAATTTCCACGCTGCCGAAGCCGTTTACACTCCTTAAGGCACCTTTTAGCTCTTCAAGTAATTCAGGCGATACTTTTTGAGTCGAATAGTCGACCATGTTAAAACTCAAACTCGATTACCTCCTTATCCTCTGCAATTTCGCCGATCTGAATTCTAAATTTGGTACGAATGTCATCAATCGGAAACCCTACTCTGGTTGGCTTTGTCGAAATCGCCTGCACCTCGACCGGGTCGTTATGGATGTCGGGCGCAAACCATTCGTTATTGTCCCCGACAGCCAACCGCAGATAGTCACGGGTATTTATCTCAATCGCGGAGCTGTGTTCGTTGGTAATTTTGAGATTAATTATGAAAAAAGTCCTGCCTTTAATAGATGTGGCTTTTTGGCCTTTGACTATTATTTCATCCCGAAGCTCGGCATTCTCAACTAAAAATTTTATTTTACTGATCTCTTTATCTTTAGCGTCTTTAAGGGAAAACAAAAATTCTTTATTTATTTCTTTATTTGCCTTGGCAGTTGCGACATTGCCGCGCACATCCGAATACTGCACGGCGGGCCTTGAAGTAATGGACCGGGCAATCAAAAACAGAAGGAAAAGCACTCCTGCAACAAATAAAATTTTCTTATATTTTTTTGCTTTGTGAATCAATGAGTATTTCATTTGACTAAAAAAACTGCTTCCAAGCTGAGCAGTTTTACATTCGCGCAATATTAACCCAAACATTAGACGAATGTCAAGCGAAGGGCACGTTTCCAGATCTTAAGCTTCGGAATCTCCAGAAAGTGACTATCATGGGTAACCAATACTGATGCTGTTTCAATTGCTTGGGCTGCAATCCAAACGTCGTTTGTTGGAATCGGAGTCCCTTTTTTATACAATTCGTTAGTTATTCTCCCGTAAATCTTTGCAGTTTCTATAGATATCTTTAAAACGCCCATTCTTTCTTTACCTAAAAACCTCACCAAAATGCCTACATTCTCACTGAATTTACTTCCCCTCTGAAAACCAGCGTACAATTCTCCAACAGATATTATCGAAAGATATACAAACTCAGAATTATAAATTTCTTTTGTAACTGATCTATCTCCCTTTATAAAGAAACTGTAAGAATTGGTGTCTAGAAGAATCTGACTCATTTCCACATGTCATAATCTATTTTTTCAAACATTTCGTCTATCACCTTGTTAAATTCTGATGCTTCCTTCTCTGTCCAAAGTCCGCTGAATTCTGAGAGATCTTTTTCCATATCCTTTTTTTCTCCTTTTCTCAATTTTTTAAATAATCCCTTTTGGAAAGTCTCATAGTCTATGTATATTCCTTCCGGTTTGTTATTTGAAAGAACAACAATCGGCACGCTGAGCCTTTTTGCTCTTTTGGCGACCTTCTTATAGCTCCTCTGCAACTCCGTCGCAGTGGTAGTATGCGGCATTAATATATTCATATTACCATCAGATTATCATACACATAAAAATCGGTCAAGAAGCACAAAGTTTGATCAATAGGATACTCAATCTATCATACCCACTACCAAGAGACACTCCTATAATGGCAAGTTGTCGAGGAAATTTGGTTATTGGCCGGGGATGATGCGCTCAATGGTTATTACTGAATTTTCCTTTATTATTTCCTCCAAGAAAGACTCTAATATCTGTGTCAGTTGGGTCGCGTTCGTAAGGTTATAATAGCTGTTCGAATATTGGCTAAAAATCCCGACTGTTTTCGTAAATATCTCCTCTTCCTCATTATTTTTTGGGCTGTCCAGTACCGTTACCGCATAAACTTTTACATTAGGGTCACGCACACCAAAGAAACTCCTGTTGCTTACTTCCGATAAGTATTGCGAACCAGAGTCGGCGATTCTGCACCTCAAATAATCTCTTGCATCATCAAAACAGCCAGCGTTGCTGCCGTGGCAGTTTATATTGTTTGGGCAAAACGAGTCTTTGGTTTTAGAATTGGGAATTCCGTCTGTCACCAAAACTATAGCCTTACTTACGTCCTGATTGATATCGTTGAAATAATCCTCCGCTTTCCTCAAACCGGCACCAGTATTAGTATAATCCTCAACAAGACTTGGGCAACGGGTATCTTCGCGCCTAATATTAAGGTCAGTTTCCGGAGGATTTCCAAATCCGCTATGGGCTTCGTTATATAGCTTTTGAAAATTGGCCATTCCAGAAAGAGACTTGAGTTCTGCTCCCGAAGCATCTTTATACCAACTCGTCGTGTAACCATAGACAACGACACCAAGAGTAAAACGATCACTGTCCGGTAAATCCATTACCCCCTTAACAAATGACTTTACCGCCTCTCTTTGTTCATAAAATCTTGTTGTCTGACTGCCTTGCCTTGCTTTACTCCCCATACTCCCCGTGCAATCCATCACCAAAACAATTTCAATGTTCTCTGCGGTGGTAACAAATTCTCGCGGAATGGTCCTCTCGGCTTTAATCTTGCTCACCGCGTACGGCCTTTGAGTGGTCGCTACAATTGTTTGAACATCAGCATTGGTCG
Organism: Candidatus Woesebacteria bacterium RIFCSPHIGHO2_02_FULL_42_20; assembly: GCA_001792535.1. Lineage (GTDB taxonomy): Bacteria > Patescibacteriota > Microgenomatia > UBA8517 > UBA8517 > 2-01-FULL-39-21. The sequence continues at coordinate 56,276 of MGGS01000018.1, forward strand.
CAAAATCCACTATAAGGTGTGATCCGTCGATGAGATCTTTCTCGTAGTCGTCCAAGTCGCCAACATTTTCGTACCCCCCCACGATGCGGGCCAAGACATCATTTATTTCCGACTCGGCCGCGTATGTACTAAGAATGGTGTCCGCGGCAGAAAGACTGCGGCGCAAAGAAAGTATTATTCTGGACTGAATCAGGGTAATGATAAAAATTGAAACAACGGACAGAAGCATTAAAAGAATTAGGGTTGTTATGCCCTCTTGGTTTTTTCTTAAACTAATCCCCTGTTTCAATTTTGGTCCTCCTTTGCGATACAACCAGACTAAGATGATCAGATGTGTTTGAAGACCTGACATCTTCCAAATCGAGTGAGATGTTAAGGCTCGACAGTGCTTCGCCACCCGTAACCGCTCTGGAATAATCTTTAATCGTAACATTCTTTACCAAAACGTCACCGGGCGTCAAAGCAGCGCCGTTTTTGTACACCTTACCGTCGCTCTCGAACTTGTAAACATTAGCGTCTGCTGTTATCGAATTGCTGTCAAAGTCAATTATCTTCGCCCAGCGGATATTGTTGGACAACTCAACCTGAATATCATTTTTTGTCTGATCCAAAGTTTGGGACTTTTTGACCTTTCCGCTGGTACCAAACAAGGTAAGAATCAAAGCACTAGCGCCAAGAAATATGAATGTCGTCATCAAAACTCCAATGATCAGTTCTATCAGCGTAAATCCGCCGCTCTTAGTTGTTCGCATATTTTAAAAATTTGCCACCAATAAACTTCCTCTAATTTCCTTGGCCTGTCCTTCCTCCATCCAGAATACAGCACTTTCAACAACCCTTGTACTTTGGTCTTCGTGCGAAACCGGGCTACAAGGGGCAAATCCCACATTAATTCCGGTCGAGATATTCCTGCAAATAGTCTTGATATTTACCGACCGGCTGAAAACGGTATCGATATTTTCATCTACACCGGTGGTCGGTACAAGCTCCCAAGCCACCGGGCTGAATGTCATATCAACGAAAACACTGTAGTCGCCGTCAGGATAACCGTCCCAATCGGAAATCAGTACATTATAAGCAGACTCAATTCCTTCTTGTAAAACCAGGCTGGCACGGCCTTCATACTTTGACCTTTCGGACCGCCGAATAAGGAAACCGACAATCGGCAGAATAGAAAACGCGATCATTGACAGAATCACGATAGAAATCAAAGCCTCCAAAAGAATAAATCCATTGCGCCTATAAGTTTTATTCATTACTTACCTCCACAACCCCTGTATCGGCCACGGCAACACGGATAAGCCGGCCACCCGGACTAACTAAACTCACGCTTTGATCACCGGGATCAGAATTGTCTTTATCTTTGGCTCCGGTCCCCACTACAAACCAGATGAAAAAAGCATTCTCAAAAGTTGCGGGAGAATTTAGTACTAGCCTCTTGTCCACCTGCCAATCGGCAGGCTTGCCAAAAACTATTTCGTACGAACCATTTGCCTCACCCCTGACACCCCAGGCGCTTTCATTTTTGGCCTCTCTGGAAAACACATGCGCGGTACGAAGCGAATCGGCAAAAGCTTCCGCAGAAGTCTCAAGCGCACGATTGGCTCTATACTTGGAAAAAGAAAGATAAAGCGTTGGGACCACCACTACCAAAATGGCAATTACAACCAATATCTCGATAAGGGTCATGGCAGGTGAACTCTTTGACACAGGCAGGGATTTCATTTTATTTAACCACCAAATTTAGGCTCCCAGTCTTAACATCCACTTTCCCCCCAACGGTTAAAACAACATTTTCGACGGGAATGGTAATTTCATAATTACCGGCGGCCAACGGACTCAGGTTCAAAGTCCCGATTTTGACGGTGCCACGGAATGGCTTTTCATAAACAAAAAAGTCGGGTCTAAAAATAACACCCCCCACCACTGGCAAATCAACCTTCAAATAATTAAGGGGCGTCACCTCCGACTCAAAAGAAGCCATTAAATCGACTTCAACCGGCTGAGTAGTACTTGCAATTATTCTGGAGGGCGTTAACCAGACATTTAACTTAAGCTCATTTTCCGCCCTTGTCAAAAATGTCAGTGTGTCCGGTTTACTAATCAAAGTAAGCATAAAGGGGAGAACCAAAGCCAACCCAAAAATGGGTAAAAACTTTTTAAGAGTAGCGCGTAGCATAATTTAATATATCAAACTTTGACGGTAATTGTGACAACCGGGTCACCGGCGGCTTTTTTAATCTCAACTTCTATCTTTTTTCCCGCCGATGCGCCAGCAAGCTTGTTAAAGACATTATTATTAGTCTTCGTTACGACAAACGAAGTAACACTCATGCCACGCGACCTTATTTTGTTTTTGTACCAATCTGTCACTTTTTCGGGATCGTCCCCGGTAGTCAACACGGTAACAGAACCACTGACCGAAACCGTTTGCGATCCGGGATAGTGATAGCTACCGGAGGAATCCGGACTGACAAGTTGCTGTGTTGGCACGGGAGTATGGGGTTTAGGCGACGCCGTCGGGATCGGAACAACTGTTTCAACCGGCGTTGCTTTGATAGACAGCACCTGCTCTTGCGACACGTCAGGTTTACTTACCCGGGTATAAAACACCCCGGCCAAAACCAATATCACCGCACCGATTGTTATTAAAACATGCATTCTCTAATGCCTTTATACCAAAAATACTCGATTTTTCAAAATTAAAATAACTTTTTTGGTTCAAAGCAGTTTACTGATTTATACCAGAAATTTTCGTCTAAGCAAATCCTCGTGGATTATTTTTGTGCCACTTATACGCTGTTTCGACAATTTCCTCCAAGCCATATTTTGGCTTCCACCCGAGCTCTTTTTTGATTTTACTGCTACTTGCAACCAACTGTACAGGATCTCCAAGCCTTCTTGGCCCAACTTCATATCTGACTTTTTTCCCTACTACCTTTTCAACCTCACTGATCACCTCAAATACCGAGTAACCGCTTCCACTCCCAAGGTTATAAACCATGCTTTTTTTAGTCAGCGACCTCAAAGACAAAATATGCGCAGTTGCAAGGTCAGACACATGAATATAATCGCGGATACAGCTACCATCTCGGGTTTTATAATCATTGCCGAAAACAAGCACTTTATCCCTTCTTCCAAGAGCAGTTGAAATAACAATCGGAATCAAATGGGTTTCGGGTTTGTGGTCTTCCCCCCGCTCTCCGCTCGGCGAGGCGCCGGCGGCATTAAAGTAACGGAGACTTGTATATCTAAATCCGAAAATTCTATCCAGCCAATATAAATATCTTTCGATAATGTGCTTACTTTCTCCGTAAGGACTGCCGGGTATAATCGCCGCAGATTCGTCGATGGGAATTGTCTTTGGCTCATCGAAAAGATTTGCCGTTGAAGAAAGAATAAACTTATTAACATTATTTTTAATCATTACGGCCAGCAAATTGAGAGCATTTATCACGTTATTTCCCAAATACAAAAACGGGTCCTGCATCGATTCCCCCACCAAAGAGCGCGCCGCAAAATGCAGTACTCCGTCAAACTTGTGCTCGTTAAAAACTTGCTCGATGGCTTTTTTATTTGCCAAATCACCTTTGATAAATACTGCTTCTTTGGGAACAGCCTCAATGTGCCCTAAGCTCAAGTTATCGAAAACAACAACTTCAAAGCCATTTTTAACCAGCTCTTCCACACAGTGGCTGCCAACATATCCCGCTCCGCCTGTAACCAATACTTTCATATCAAATTTAATACTCTCGCCAGCTTTTTTATTTGTCCGCCCGTTCTGGGTAATACTGACCACAAAATATATACCGCAATAAGTGCACCCAACGTATCAAAGACAATATCTCTTATAGTAGGTTGCCTGCCGGCTGTAAAAGATTGGTGCAATTCGTCAAAACCACCGTATAGTATTGTTAAGAAAATAGAAAGTTTGACAGAACTCATTTTATTTACACCATTCCCCAGCAAAGCTCTATAAAGTAACGCGGCCAAAGTTCCAAAAAAAGCTACGTGTAAAAATTTCTTGAAGAAAAAATCCTGCCAATGGACTTCGGATACGGCTCCTGTCGGCCGAGACGAAAACCAAAATATGACGGACGCCCAAAAAATCACCGGCCCCAAAAAAAACAAAAATTTTCTAAACTTTTCCAATGTGGATTTATTATATTACAAATTTCAGTTAAAATTCTTTTAATGCATACCGATCAACAGGCCAACAGTCCCGACGTCATTAAAGACATACATCTAAAGGTTGTAAGAGCCGTGAAAGATGCAGCGTTAAAAGAAATTGCAGAGGAAGATCGTCCACGCAACCGGACAATTGGACCTGCCTTGGATGCCTTCAGACGTTTCCATGTCTCAGATCTTACTCTTGGACATCAGCTAACAAGGCTTGCACGCGAAGCTGAGGCCGCCTCCAAACCACTCATTAGCGACACCAGAGACGAGGAAATGGCATACAGACAGGCAGTTAGAGAAGAAGTTTACCCACAATTGGACGACAAATTAAAAGCTGCATTAGCTAAAGAAGCTCAAAAAGATAAAGAGAGAATGACTCAAGCTACAATGAGTGGTGGCTTTGCATTTGGAATTGAGTCTCTACCCGACAGATTGCTATCCAATCTACTATTGGTAGTATCGGAAAGTCTAAAAGGCTAGTTTGTTTTATTACTTTGGCTATCAATGAATTCTTTTATCAAGGCTCTTCGTTTAAACAAACTAACACCTGAAAATCCAACTAATCCAAGCCCAACAAGTACTGGTAAAATTGCCACGACCGGAAAAGAGTTTTGTTCATCACTTACTCCGGCAACTTCACCAATAGGTGAGGGAGAGGAAGTTTCAAACACGACTGAAGCAACTTCATCTTCCTGGTTTGTCTCTTCGGTTTCGCTAGTCTTAGGAGTAGAAGTAGCTTTAAGAGTAGATTTTGGAGTTACTATTGGAGTTGCCGTCGGTTTTTGAGTCGGAGGCGGGGTCGGAAACTTCGTCGGAGTAGATGTGGGTTTCGGTGTTGCTGTTGGGGTTGGATCAGGGGTTGGAGTGGAGCAGAGTACCTCACTTGAACTTGAATTACTAGCAGCTTTTGTACTTGATGAAAATCTCACAAAGTTTCCTGACCCGTCAGGACTTCTTCCTATAGACTGGCCTGATTCGGCCGCACAAATTCCGCCCTCATCTCCGTAAGAAACTGTATTGATTTCTTCATTGCTGGAAATAAGAATCAATTTTATTTCGTCACCATCATTGTTTAATCTATTTGACCAGTCAAAAGCTGCAAATCCTCCGGGGTCAATAATACTTGATAAGATCTTCTCATTATCGGCTGCATCAACCAGTTTATAAAGCGACAAATCATGGGGTAGCGGTGACTCCTGCGGTAGAACGTGGATCTCTACCCAGTCGTCACTTGAGGAACCCGAACTAAACTCATTTATCACAACTTGTGAATAAACCTCTCGAGAATAGAGAATTAGACAAAGTATAAATACATAAATTGATAAACCAATTTTTAAAATTCTCATTACTCCCTATTATTCCCTTCATCCCTACTGTATCGATGTATCAATACATTGATACATCGATACATCACAACAAATATTTACATTTATTTCACATATCATTATACGTTTGCAAATCTAAATTTTTTTCAATAGTTTACGTGTAAGTAATAAGCATCAAGGCCGTCGTTTTGCTTTACGTGAACGTATCTTAAACTTCCCCCCCTGCAACCGATGGACCCTCGATAAAGCGTCCCCGCAACCGCCGCTTTGACGGCGTTGTCTCCATTATTATTGACCATATCAATCCCCGTATGTGGAGCGCCGCCATAATAATTGAGGGCTGCCGCGTAATGCGTCATACCATAGCCTTGGGTAATTCTTACAGGATCGTTAATCGGCCAAGGCCAACTACCAGAAAATGAAAATGGTCCATCAGGTTTATTATCCCAACAAGGTACACCCAGAGAACACTCATTAGACAGACTCTTTGTAGAAAGATAGTTCGCCGGATTTTGATGTAATTGATCTTTTACAACCTCAAAATGCAGGTGCCCTCCACTCGAACAAACAGACGCACCGGGGATAATGGTCGCTATTCGCTCACCCACCCCCACGGCTCCCGCTTCGACTTCGCTTCCTTTGCCGGCAATAATTGCCTGAATCGCTTGAATCTCTGCCAGGGCCCGCACTAAAAGCTGTTGGTATTTCTTCTCGTCATTACGGGTAATTTCGAGTAAATTTGCCTTTGCTCTTCTTTGGCGGTCAAGTTCTTGTTTTTGACTTTCAAGCCTAATTTGCAAGTCCTCCTGCTCGGTTTTTTCGATCTTGTAATTGTTTTGAGCGGATTGAAGCTTAAGCATTAAGCCACGATCGGCTTCCTGCGCACGTTTCAAATAAAAAAATCTTGAAACGGCGTTTTCCAAATCAGACGCGGTAAACAAAATATCGATATCTGTGCCCAACCTGGCCATTTTATAAGTCTCAATGGCTCTTGTCTCAAAAGCGGCGGCCAAACTTTGCAAGGAAGTCTCAAGCTCATCAATTCGCCCCCCCAGAAGCATAATTTCTTCTTCGGTTTTTTCGATCTCAAGCACCGTCAGCGAAATTTGGGTATCGAAATGTTTAACTTGATTGGAAAGGGTATTTGCCTCGTTTTTAAGTCTGCTTATCTCATTTTGATATTCTTCTATTTGTTTATTGAGTTGTAACAACCTGTCCTCATCCGCCAGAACAAAAGTTAGGCTAAAGTGCATTACAAGAGATAAAGTAACAAAAAGAAGAAGACCAATTTTGTTTAACACTCTTTTCATTTTCCTTTACTGACCCTCGTCAGAGCCAGGAAGCTGCCTACAAACGCTATGGCAACCCCAAATAAAGCTTCTAAAGCCAAAAGGGCTCCAAGCATCCCGAAAAAATAACCGGGGTCGCGCGGCAAAACGGGAATATCCTGAAAGTAACTAATTATATAAGGGCTCACATACATTAAGACCACCGAACCTGCCAGCCAGCCAAAAAATGCGCCGACAACCCCGTAAAAGATAGCTTCAAACAGGACCGGCAGTCTAATAAAACCCGAGGTCGCACCGATCAGTTTTAATATGTCGACCTCTTCTTTTCTCATTGAAACCCGCATACCTATAACCACAAAAAGCACCATAAACGAAGTGGCAAGAAGTACAGATACCACAATCGCTCCGCCAACTCGCACATTTGCCGTAATCGTTTTCAGTTGGTCTACTACATCTCCCAAAGTGGACTCCCCACCCAGGCTGGCAGTTATACCCACGCTTTCAACATTTTCGTTTCTTTTGACCTCATCAATAATATCCTTTGCAAGCGAAAGATCAGTTACCGAAAACTCAACGCTTGCAGGGAAAATATCAGGACTCAATAATTCACTCAAGAGCGGGTTATCGGAGGTTGCCTTTTTGTAAATCTCCAGAGCTTCTTCTTTTGTAACAAACTTAACACCCTTTACTTTTATATTTGAACTTAAGTCTTTAATCAGGTCCGCAATGCCGGCGTCATCGGACTCGTCTTTTAAAAAGGCAATAATCTGGGGCCGTGTCTCAAAGTAATTAATCAGCTGACTGCTTGCGTAAACTAAAAAAACTATCAAGGTTGTGACAAAAAAAGTCAGGGCCAGCACGGAAATTGCTGCAACTGCCTGGAACGGTGACCGCCGGACGTTTCTCATACTGGTGCGTAAATGATTTAACATCTATTGGGCAATTGCTCCTTTCTCCAGTCTAATAGTTCTTTTTTTGAGCCTATATACTATTCCTTCGTGGTGTGTAGCAAGCATCACGGTTTTCCCTTCATTATTTATATTAGACAAAAGATCCACAATGTTTTGCGCCGTATCCCAGTCAAGATTCCCCGTAGGTTCATCGGCAAGCAAAATTTTTGGGTTGACAACAAGCGCCCTTGCTATCGCAACTCTTTGGACTTCACCGCCTGAAAGTTGTTGCGGGAAAAGCTCCGACCGGTCACCTAGCCCCACAAGCTCAAGGACTTCGTTTACTCGCTTCTTCCAATCTCGCTTGGCCACGCCAATTACCGCCAAGGCCACTTCAATATTTTCCCTTGCTGTTCGCTCATGCAATACTTTGAAGTCTTGGAAAACATAGCCGATTTTTTGCCTTAGATACGGTATGTTTTTTCTTTTGATCTTGGTTATCTCTTGACCGTCGAAAAATACTCTTCCTGACGAAGCCTTAATATCGCCAATAAGCAGGTTCAAAATTGTCGTCTTGCCCGCGCCAGATGGCCCGGTCAAAAACACAAATTCACCCTCCTCAACTTCAAAAGATATCTCATCAAGAGCAATAATCTTCCCAAATCTTTTGGACACTTTTTCAAACCTTACAATGGCGGACATTATTCTCTAGCTTAACAAATATTGGATATATACGCCAGCAAAAATTACTGAAGAACCTTGATTTTGCCCACATCCATTAGCCAGCCGGCATTTTTGGCGGCAATTGTCTGACCCCAAACTTGGACTTTTTTGTCGACAAAGTTATCCAAATTGATCACCGTCGAAGTCAAATAAACATGTTTTTCCTCACCCAAGCCGCGGTCCAAATGATGTGTCCCCTCGCCTCTAATTCCCCCGTCTCTAAGTTCTCCTTCGGCGGTGTCCGGAAAAGCTTCCTCATCTTGTATACCAGCTTCCATGTCGCTTGGTTTACCTCCTGTTTGAGCCACATTTTCGGTCCTTTCGCCAAGCGCTGCACCCGGTCGGCCTGCCAGTAGCCACCCGGTACCGGTACCCAGAAACAACACAGTAACGGACATCAACAGGGGTGCAAAAACTCCGGAAAGTCTGGGCTTTTCCTTGGGGAATTTTTTGACAACAGGGAACTCAGGCGACTTCACTTGAACGACTGACTCCGACATTGTTTTAATATATCAAGCTTTAGTGAGGTTCACAATATCCATTCGCAAGGTTTTTATTTGCTCTTCGTGTCTAGCGCTATAAAGACAACGAACATCGGCGTATGAGCAAAATACACAGCAAAAACCGTCAATGGTCTCAATTAGCTTGCTGCACGTCGTGCATTTATAAAAAATCTGGCAATAGGTCTTGGGCATTTCAACTTCTTCGGTACCCCCGCAATGCGGGCACGTTAGTTTTGCTTTGGTCATTAACTTATTATACCCCACCTTTCAACTTAAGCCCGGATTCGATGAATTCGTCAAGTTCACCATCTAAAACTGCTTCTGTATCTGATGTTTGTATGTTAGTCCGTAAGTCTTTGACCATTTTGTAAGGGTGCAGGACATACGAACGAATTTGGGTTCCCCATGAAGCGGGTCTATATTCGCCTTTAAGATTTTTCTTTTCGTTTTTGACCTCCTCCCGGCTTCTTAGCCACAATTTTGACCGAAGTAACCCTAACGCAAGCTTGCGGTTTGCTTCCTGAAACCGTTCCCTCTGACTTGTCACGACAATACCGGTTGGCATATGAGTAAGGCGAACCGCGGTCGAAACTTTCTGAACGTTTTGGCCTCCTTGACTTGAAGAATGGAAAAACTGCCACTCCAAGTCATCATCTTTTATAACAATGTCCGGCAGGTCAACTTCAACCATATCGGGCAGTACTTCGACCATGGCAAACGAAGTCTGCCGAAGGCGATCAGCGTTAAAGGGTGACTGGCGCACCAATCTATGGGTTCCCGATTCATTTTTTAGGTACCCATAGGCATGTCCACCTTCAACTTTAAAAATCACACTTTTTATTCCCGCCTCCTCTCCCGGAGTATCGTCGATCATCTGAGTTTTAAAACCCCACCTTTCACAAAACCGAAGATACATGCGGAGCAACATTGCTGCCCAATCCATTGCTTCCGTACCCCCTTGGCCCGCGTGAATTCCGACAACCGCGTTCTTGTCATCATACTGGCCTGACAAATAAGTGACTAGCTCAAGCTTTTCCAATTCTTTTTCCACACCGGCTGCTTCTTTTTCAAGGTCACTCGCCAACGACTCGTCAGCCGATAACTCCTCAAGCCCCGAAATATCTTTCTCAAGAGTTTCTACCTGTTCTACTTGTTTTTTGAGGTCGCCAATCCTTTGCATCAGATCCCGGGCGTGAGTCTGGTCTTTCCATAAATCGGGGTCGCTTGACTGCGATTCCAACTTCTTTAAGTCCAGTCGCACGGCATCCAAATTAAGACTTTTTTTAATAGTCGCAAATCGAGTTTCAAGCTCGATAATTCTCGCTTTGACATCGGTCATGAAGCTAGTATAACATCAAGGCTCACAAATAAGGTAGCGGGCGCGGCGGGCGGCATCAGGAGAGAGGGTTTGAAACTGGCTCACTATCTCGTCCACTTCATCCTGGCTCTCACTAGCCACGGATAAGGGTACTTCAGTTTCCGTACCAAGCACATTAACCAACCTTTCGCGCCCGGTCGTGATAAACGCAGCTAATGGCCTCGGAGCATTCTCCCAACCAACAATTTCGGTAAACACAGTTCTGCCTGCCAGCAACATAAACCCTTCGACAATAATCGCGAGTAAAAAGCCCATAACCACATATGCCGTGGCCCCTTTAAAAGACCAATGAACATACATATGGCGGAGGCGTGCCAAGGAAAAAATGAGCAGAAAAATAAGAAAGACGACCAATACTGCCTGAAAATAATTAGGAGAAAACGCCAGCTTGCCTATGTGAAAATCGAAGGTTCTAAAGGGCAGCGGGACAGCAGCTTCCATAGCACCTCAATATTACCACACCAGGCAATCTACAACGCTGATGCCGCAGAATTGAGGGAGTTAATATCAGCTTCAATTGTACCTTCATTAGTACTCTTAAGCTCAGTTTCAATGTCAGAAATAGCATCAGAGTCGCTTATAGGTTTCATTGTCGGAACCAAAGCTCCGTCGGACCGGCTCGTCGTGTACTGTTGGTTAACCTGTTGCGGCAGTGCCTGCTGGCTCCAGAGAAAATAGTACGAAGCGGCCGCAGCGCCGACCACTAACAGTAAAATTAGTATAACAACAATGATCGCGACAGATCCTTGTGAATTCTTATCCCTGCCCTTCACCGGCTACTCCTTTCAAAGCTTTTAAAGCATCGCCCACCGCTACTCTGGCATCCTTGATTTTTTCGAGAACCGACTTTATATCAGTATGGAAATCATTTATTGTACTTGCGACATTCCTGCCCAAATTCTTCTCATCTGCTAAATTGATTACATATAATTGTCCCGCCTGACCGTTTACAGCCTCCTGAGCTGATGCTATCGCAGTCTCCGCGCTAGCTATCGCGCTACTGACGCTTGCAATATCCTTCCCATCTTCGCTTAAGACCGAAGCTTTCGAGCCGATCTTCGCTAAAATCTCGGTGAGCCGTGACAGTACTCTATTCCAATGATTAATCCACTTGTCGTTGATACTCGTCAATCTCAGGTCAATGTTTTCTATAATCTTTCGCTTTTGCTCGTCCTTTATCTCTTGGAGTCTCAACCTAAACTCTTCCTTATTCTCTTGCAACTCACCTATCGCTTCTTGTCTCTTCTCTCTAAACTCAGTTAAGGCTTGCTCTCTTTTGGCTCGCGCGGCTTTTTGTGCTTCCTGCACTCTTTGGCGAACATCAGCCGGAGCACTATTTTCTACTCTGACAGAGTCCTCAGCGACTTCGACTCCAAGGACTTGCGGCAAATTTGCTTGAGGCAGGACAGTGTGGGCAACCGCCACAAGAGTCACAAAAAGGTTCGCCAAAGCTTCCATGGCTTCAGTATGCAAATTAAACAGAGTTATGTCAAGACAACCAGTGACTTTTTAGTGCTAAAAAGTCTCCTGCTTCAATCGACTCTCTTGTTCGATTCATTAAATCATTTACGAAAGTTACATTATGAATCGTTGCAAGCCTTTGGGCAAGGATTTCATGAGACTTAAACAAATGGTTGATGTAAGCCATCGAGAAATTTTGGCAGGTATAACATTTACAAACTTTACTAACCGGATCAAATTCACTTTTATATTTCTTTTTTGCGATATCGACTCTAAATTTATTTTCTCTTTTCCCGCCGTCTTGCGGGTAAACAAACAATAAGCCGGTTCTTGCCATTCTTGTAACCGATGAGTTATCAAAAATATCGACCCCTCGCTCAACCGCTTCAAAAATTCCCTCCGGACCTCCGCCTAAGCCCAATGCATGAAGCGGTTTATCCTCTGGTAATAAATCGACAATTGTATCCAGCGCTTTTGCTGTAATCTTTGGATCGGCCCCGATAGTCTTGCCGCCGACGGCTATTCCAGGAAAATCCATACTGAGTACAAAATCAAGCGATTTTTTGCGAAGCTTCGGATCAATACCGCCTTGGACTATTCCAAACAAACTCTGTTTGCTTTTTATTTTCTTCCAATGAGTAAAAGATCTTTCTTCCCATTTCAAAGTCCTGTCATATGACTCGGGGTCATCCAAAGCCATAATAATATCCGCTCCTAAAATTTTTTGAATTTCCATCGACAATTCGGGGGTAAGCAAGTACTTACCACCATCAATATGTGACCTAAACACAGCCCCTTCATCGGTTATTCTTATAATCCCACCCGACCGGTCATTCTCATCCTTATGACTGTAATCTTTTAAAAAAGATACCTGGTAACCACCGCTGTCGGTTATTGTCGGTCCGGCCCAACCCATAAACGGCGCAAAACCCCCAAATTTTGAAATTACTCTCAATCCCGGCTGAAGATATAAATGGTACGTGTTACCCAAAACTACTTGCGAGCCGGTCTTTTTGATATCCTTCGGGTCCAAGGCTTTAAGCGTTGCCTTTGTTGCCACGGGCGAAAACGCCGGAGTAGCAATTTGGCCATGAGCAGTCTTAATTACTCCACGTCTCGCTCTGGTTTTTTTGTCATTCTTAACAACTTCAAAAGAAAATTCCATGTTTGTCTCAACTTGTAAGTTTTTATTTAAGCGGATAGCAGGCTTTGCAGATACCCAAGCTCTCGAGCTTCTCGAGGTAACCGACAACTGTCTTAATATACTCTGCATGGCTCCAGGCCAGTGGCGCCGCCGAAATTTGCTCACCGGTATAAGGGTTAAGCTGTTCTGACAAAATTCCGGAAGGAAGTGCATATTTTGCTACCCAAGACAAATAATCTTTGACTATTTTTAGATCATCCTCACTCTTTGCCTTCTTAACATAATATTGTGCGACCCAGATGGTTGTGATAAACCAAGGATTGCCGGGCACTTCATAACCAACAGTGAAATACCTATCTCCATCAAATCTGGCAATTCCGCCCACAACAGTCTTGACCTGAAGCCTGTCAATGGTTTTTTGCATAACGGAGGCAAGCAAGTCATCATCAATATCTACCATCCGGAATTTAATGAGTCCGTGGGCAGACGAGATGTCTACCGTCTCATCGATAACCAGCTTATTGCCCTCCCAATTAATCATTTTGTAAAACAAACCGGTTTCTTTATTGTAAAGGTATTTAAAAATGCCTTCTTTGATCTTTTGGGCAGCGGAATAATAAATCGATGCAGCCTTTTCCTTCCCAAGTAATTTCGCGAATTTCCCCGCGACAGACAGTGCACCGTAGACCGAACAAGCCGTAAAAGTCGATATCCCGTGCTTCATTTCCCAGAGATCGTAGCTTGGGCGCGGCAGCCCGGTTTTCTCTTCCCTATACGCCACCATGAAATCAGCTGCTTTTTTAATCAAAGTATTATAAATATCTTCAATAAACTCTAGGTCCTTAGTACGATCGAAGTGCTGCCACAACCCCCAAATCACAAGAGCAGTTTCATCTTCCTGAATTGGAAGCTGAGGCTTACCATCTTTTATCCAAGGATGCCACGAGCTACCCAGAGACTTATCGGACCTGTATTTATGCATAAAATAGCCGTCATCGGTAATAATTTTATTAGCGACCTCAAAAAACCTCTTGGCCACGCCGTGATCGCCAACTTTGTCCAAAGCTAATGCGCAAATACTTGCGTCCCTTGGCCACATATAAGAATAGGTGTCGCGACCAAATTGCAGCAGATCCGAGTCGCCTGAGGCAATGATCGGCCCGGTATTGTCCGCGTGCGCCCGCAATATGACAAGCGACTTCTTAAAGAGGTCAACATTGCTTTTATCAAGCCCGTAAAAAGTAAAGTTCTGCTTGTTTATCCAAGCATTCCAGTAGTCTTTTGTCGTCTCGATGATACTTTCCGGTCCGCGGTCTATTATGTACCGATTAAGCTCCTTTACCTTTTTAATAGACTTAGCAACCGTCAGCCAATAGTAAAAATACGAGGTTTTATTAGCACTTACCGTTACATCCACACCTGTAACTGAATCCACCAAGCCATGTTCGATAGGGTTTTTTTCCAATCTGCCGTCCTCGGCATCTTTGAAAGTTCCTTCCTTGCCTTCGATTCCATAAAGCCCGATACTATAGTCGGTTATCCCGGGCTCATCAGCGAGAATATTAGCGAGAAATACTCTTCTGCCCTTGTAATGAATAATAGTGTTATCGCCGGGGTCGTAGTACGCGGTATCCCCTTTATGAGCCTGAAAAATTTCAAATTGTTGATTGAAAAAAACTTTAACTTGCCGCGACCTGCCAGTAAAATTAGTCACGGAAACTTTCCTTATTAAAATATTCTTCTCGTTGTAGACAACGTCGTTAAAAACGATTTCCAGCTTGAGGGCATCATTTTTGGCAACAGTTACACCAGCTTGCGTATCAAGCTGGCAATCCACTTCCACTTTCCATCCAACGCTGTCTAGCCAGCTAAACTCCCCATCGACCAAAACACCTATTTTATGAACCAAAGGAGGACCAACGTGATTTTCAAGGCCGACATAGTGAAAATAAAAGTCCCTCAGCTGGCCAAACCTATCAAATCCGACAAGTATGTTTCCATTTCCAAGCACCAGTGACTTCGACATTTTTATTAAACCCCAAAATGGTCAACCAAATAATTGTTGAGTGCTTTAAACGTATACCTTTTAGATTTTATTTTCCTAAGTTTTTTGGCCAATTCGGCTTCGCCTAATACGTCATTTATCCAGTTGGCAAAATCATTTTTAGCTTCACTCACATGGAACTTAAACATACTTTCTTTAAGTCCCTGTAATAAGTCTCTCAAGTCCACCAAATTTCGTAACTTGGGACCGTCGTGAACCCAAAAAACTTTGTCTTCGGGAGCATTTACAAGGGTCTTATTTCCTTGCATTATTTTCACCTCCTCTTGTTGTTTCTAATCGAAGCGTTAAATCACTTAAAATGTTCATGAAATTGATGTACGCGTCATACGGGCTGTCGTAGGGATTGAAATATTGGTGCACGTCTCCATCATTAAACCACTTGGTACACATATAGTAAAAATGATCCGAGGTCGTCAATTTCCGCCAGTCAGAAATTATTTCTTTGTCCCCGGTTTCAAATATCCGGTCCTGCAGGCCGTAAAGCGTAACTATCGCGGAATTTTGAATATCATTTCCCACCCAGGCGGACAAATCTCTCTCCGTATCTGCCCAGGTTAAAACATTTGGAACATCTACTTCCCCCACGCTACGAAATTTAGTAACAACTTCATCTGGAGTCGCAAAATACAACTCCTTATTTTTCAAAACTTCTTGAGGAAACGCATTCAAAAAGCTAAAGATACCTGTATCTTCCCATTGGTGCTCGCCGAAAGTTTCGTAATCCATAAAAAGGTTAATCGTTTGGGCGTCCTTTTCTGTTTCACTCAACCATGATGCATACTTTTGGACAGTCAATGGCCACTCCACCCAGCTACGGTCGGAAAACCTGAATGCGACATCATCAGACAATTTATAATTTTTGAGAAGAAGTTTTATTTTTTTTGTGCCCTTTGGGCTATAGACATAATTAGGACTGCGCCAGCCAAGAATAGGATCCCACCCTTCGGCTAAAATTCCTTTGAATCCTTTATTCTCGGCCCACTGGGCCAATTCATTTGTATATGCTAATTCGGTATTTCTAAACACTTGGGTGTTTGTTCCAAACAATTTATTAATAATGTCATTGTGTAAATCTACCTGCTTTTCAAACTCTTTTTTGGAGTAAAAAAAAGACAAAGAGTGGTAATAAGTTTCCGACAAAAGCTCTACCCTCCCGGTATCAATCAACTTCCTAAAGGAATCAAGAACTTCGGCGGAATAGTGCTCGGCTTGCTCCAAAAAAATTCCGGAAAATGAGTAAGCAATTTTGAACCCTTTGTATCTTTGAAGTAATCTTAATATGAGTTCATTTGTCGGCAGATAACATTTCTTGCTAACCTTCAGGAAAACTTCTTTGTTATTAGTATTGTCACTTGAACTGTCATCAAAATATACGTGGTCGCGGCCAATGTCAAAAACTCTGTATTTTTTAATTCTTGAAGGTTGATGTACTTGAAAATAAAAACAAATTGCTCCCATTTTTCAACTTTCTAAAGATTTGTAAACATTAATACACTTGTCGGCAGAAACTTCCCACGTCAACCGGTCAACATCGCTTCGGGCTATTTTTGAAATAAGTCCGGCCAAAGGTTTATATCTAAGGCTTGCCAATATCTTATTTGCCATTTCGTCGGTATCCCAAAAGTCCACCTTCAATGCTCCTTTAAGTACCTCGGATACCCCCGATTGCTTGGAAATAATAACCACCTTGCCAAGTGACGCCGCCTCAAGCGCTGTTATCCCAAAGGGCTCCGACACCGAGGGCATTACATACACATCGCAAATATCTATGACTTTATTTCTCTGCTCCCCTCTTAAAAACCCTGCAAAAATAACATTTTTTGCTATGCCAAACCTGGCCGAGTCCATTATCATCTTCTCGTACATATCACCATTACCTACGACCACAAAAACAAATTTTGAATCCGCCTCCAAAACTTTTTTAGCCGCCAATAAAAAATATTCAGGGCCTTTCTGAAGCGTAATACGCCCAAGAAAAAGGACAATCTTGTAGCCGATTTCTTTCAGCTTTTCAAGCCCAAGTGAAACTTCGCCTTTAGGTTTAACACTTTCCCTGTCAACGGCATTATAAACCACGTCAATCTTGCCCGGGTCTACTCCATACTCTCTGACAACTATTCCCTTCATATATTTGCTATTTGCGATCACGCGGTCTGCTTCAAGAAGTCCCATTCTTTCAAATTCCCAAACTTGTTTGTTAGCGCCGTTGCCCCCGGTTCTGTCATATTCCGACGAGTGGATATGGGCAATAAACGGTTTGCCACTTACTCTTTTGGCGGCTATTCCGGCCGGGTATGTAAACCAATCATGCGAATGAATAACGTCATGAGGATACTTTGTTGCAATTAGGATCGCTTTTTGAGCGTACATTACTGCCGCGTCAGTCATCGAAACAGGTTTACGACCTTTAGTATCGCTTTCACAACAAATGGTATAAGCTTCCCCCACCTCCGGCAAATCTGCAAATATTACATTCATAAAATCCAAATTAATGTCTTGGCGTTTTGGGAGCACAAAAGTTATTCCTACCCCTTTGGCTACCAATGCTTTGGTTAAACGATAACACGCCTCGCCCAACCCTCCACTGTTGAAGGGCGGCAATTCCCAACCGAACATTAAAACTCTCATGTAATAGAAGCCCTCCTGTTTTGGGGCTTAAATTCAGTATCTACCTAGCCAGAAGACTCGTCAATACGATCTCAGTGAATGTTAGTTTTTGAACTTGAACAAAATCTGAATTTGGAGTATCTTCGAGAAAGTTAATGAAAAACTCGATAAAAGTTAATGATCTTGACAAATTAAAAGCCTTGGTGCAAAAAGCCGCGGACTACGGCAAAAGCCTTTCAGACACTTTTTATGTAGATACTAGAATCGAGGCCGGTGAAGGAATTGGTGCTTACTCGGAAGACGGAAACCCAAAGGCCGCCTCCAAAGATTGGGATTTATCACTTGGAGTCAGGGTAATCGCCGGAAAAAAAATGTTTGCCTCCGGCTTTTTCGGCAGACAACTTGGTATTCATGATTTTTTACACTTCGAAAGAACACTCAAAGAAGCAATAGAGATTGCCCACCTGAGAGCCGTCGAAAACTCCAAACACAAGCAAAAATTTTCGGAGTTTATTATTTCTACGAAACTTGCACCGATAAAAATCACGAGAACTAAAATTACCGCCGAGTTTGCAATTGATCCAAGAAACGTCAAACCGAAAGAGATCACAGATTGCGTCTGCGGTGCTGCAAACGGAGCCAAAAAATCGCACACTAGTATAAAAAGAGTCGAGGTAGCGGCAGGTACAGGGATATCGAGACAGCTATTTGCGTCAAGCGAAGGTACTTTAATTGATCAAAGCAGTTGTTCAACGGGTGGAACAGTCTTTGTAGTAGCTCAAGAAAGCGGAAAAACCCCTGCTGATCTCTATCATCACACCGGTAACCAGTTGGGTTATGAAGCAATACTTAACGGAAAAAATACTCACGAAATGACGTTAGCCGAGTTTGCCAAAGAAATTGCCCATGAAACAGTACTTCTGTCAAAAGCAAGACCTGCACCGGAAACAAAAAGGGAAGTTGTTGTTGTCTTGGACCCGGATCTTGTCGCGCTTTTTGCCCATGAAATAATAGGTCATCCAAGTGAACTTGACCGCGCCATGAAAATGGAGACAGGGTACGCAGGAAGAAGTTGGTTTATGCAAGACTTTGAAAATAACATGGTTGGCAAAAAAGTCGGCTCAGCTATCTTAACCGCATTTTCGGATCCTACACTAAAAGGCGGATACGGCCACTATCTTTATGACGACGAGGGCACACCAGCCAGGCGCGTCTACCATATCAAAAATGGTATTTATAATGACTTTATGAATAGCCGTGAAACCGCTGCTATTTACGGAAACGAACCGAACGGTCACTACAAAGCCAACGACGCGTCGGTTGTGCCGCTTATTCGCATGTCGACTTCTGCAATCGCGGCGGGAAAGAGTAATCCCAAGAAAATCATTTCCGAGGTTGAGGACGGCTTTTACTGTGTCGGCCATCGCATACCCTCGATTTCGGAGTCAAGAGAAAACTTTCAGATAGCTCCTAGGTTAATTTATGAAATCAAGAATGGCAGGATCGGCGAAGTTTACCGTGACGGAAGACTAACCGCAGACTCTAAAGATTTCTTTATGTCGATTGATGCACTAGGTACCGATTTCAAGATATTTGCCATTCCAAATTGCGGCAAGGGCCAGCCAATGCAAAGCAAACAAGTCGGCAACGGCGGGCCGACGGCAAGGGCAAGGGCAAAAATAGTTCATGGTTAGTATGAAATCATTAAAAGATTTACAAAAAACAGTAAACCAAGGACTTGCCTTAATTAAACAGGATGAAGATTTAATCGAGGGAGTAGTTTACGCGTCGAGCAATCACAGAACAGTCGGGCGAATTTGTTACACAAGACACATTCCGAGTAATGGCCTGCAGGAACCCAAGTCCGACGAAGATTTCGGAGTTTCAGTCGAGATATGGTTTGAAAAAAGCGGCAAAAAACTTCTCGGCTTTGGCCAAGAACCAAACGATTTATCGGCAAATGCAATAAAACGTGCGTTTGAAAAGGCCAAAAGGGATGCTGTTGAGGATCCGGACTTTACTGGCTTTTCAAAAAAGGAGGAGTTTCTTAAAAAATACCAAGTCAAGCAAGGTTACCATGACAGAAAATTAATGAGTATGGATTACAAAAAAGAAGCAAGGTTACTCGCCGAGATGTCTTGGAATACCATCCGGGGGGCAATCGACGCACTGGCCGCCATGAACCATGAACCATCGACCATGAGTTTTATATTGAGTGGTGATAATTTCCTAATCCGCGAGAGAATGTGTGTGGGATCTACAAACGGGATTTTCGACACAGACGAAACTACCGTCGTTTTGTCTTTCCTGACTGCTATGATTGAGGATAAAAACGCCAAAGGCTCGGCTTGGAAGGCAAGCGCGAAACTTAATGCTAAAGATCCATACAATGTCGGAAAAGAAACGACGAAGGCCGCAATCAAACAAATCGGAGGAACCAGAGTCAAAACGGGTAAATACACAGTAATTTTTGGCCCTCAAGCAGTTACTGAACTTTTTGGTTTGCTGCTTAATCACTTAAATCTCTCTATGATTGATTTTGGTGCCAGCATTTATCTCGGAAAATACGGACAATTGATTGCCTCTCCACTTCTAAATCTTTATGATGACGCAACTCTCAAAGGCGGAGCAGGAACTAAAAGAATTACTTGTGAAGGCAAACCGACCGAAAGAACAGACTTAATTAAAAACGGTAAGTTAGTCGGGTATCTCTCAGACACAAAAATAAGAAATAAGATGTTAGCGAAGAAGGATGAGTCGAGAACAAAGATCGGAGCGGATCCGAATAAAATTCCCGACGCGATTGCTCCAAAAAACGGCTATAGATTCTCTCGAGGCGGGGGCAGAATTGCATCAAGCGGCGTTGGTATAAGCGCTACAAATTTGGTAATCGACTCTTCAAAACCAATACTTAATAACCAACTACTAAAAACCGTTGGAAACGGGCTCTATATAGGACGCCTATGGTATACCTACCCAGTTGGAGGTTATTCATCTGGCATCATTTCCGGAACTGCAATTGCAGACAATTTTGTAATTAAGGACGGTAAATTCGATAGGTCTATTTTACCCAACACTCTAAGACTTGAAGACAATATCGGCGAAATGATGAAAAATATTATCGCTATCGGCCGTGACCGCGTGCAGACAATTCTCTGGGCTTCGGACGAAATTACTCATGCTCCACTCGTTGC